>NZ_JBVKBV010000014.1:0-197267 GCF_055635345.1 Streptomyces sp. NPDC111516
TGCTCGACCCCGATGAGGCATCCGCGACCGGCCTGGTCAGGCTCTATCACGAACGCTGGGAGATCGAGACCAGCTACTGCGAGCTCAAATCGACCGTCCTCGGCGGGAGAGTCCTGCGCGGCCGCCACCCGGCGGCCGTCACCCAGGAGACCTGGGCTCTCCTGGTCGCCTACCAGGCCCTACGCACCGCGATGAGCGACGCTGTCCTGCACCGGCCCGACATCGACCCCGACCGTGCCGCATTCACCATCGCGCTGAACACGGCACGTGACCAGATCATCCGCGCCGCCGGCATCGTCCCCCACACCCGCGTCGACCTCGTCGGCCGGATCGGCACCGCGATACTCCACAGCCTCCTGCCCGCCCGCCGGAACCGAACCCGGCCCCGCGTGAAGAAGCGAGCGATCAACTCCAAGTACCGCGCCGTCGGCCGCGACACCGACCACCGAACCCACAGGACCACCATCCAGATCGAGCACAACCCCTTGCCAAGCCCGCCAGACGGCTAACCGAACGGCATTGGGGCTAGGGGGCGCTGGGAGGGGCGCAGAGGCAGGTGGGTGGGAGCGGGGGGCGAAGGGGTCGGTTGGGTGGGAGGAGCTGGTGGATGGGGAGCGGGGTGGGGTGGGCTGGGTCGGGGTGGCTGGGGTGGGGAGCTGGGTGGGTGCTGTGGTTGTGGGGTGGGCATGCCGGGCTTGTTCCGGGCCCTGCTCCTCCAGTGCCGGTGGGGGTGGAGGAGCAGGGCCTGGAGGGGGCCGAGGAGTGCTGTCCCGGGTGGGTTCTGTCCTTGGCTTTCCGGGAGGGCCGTGCAGGGCCCGTCGGGGTCTGTCGGGGTGTCGTCTGCAGGCGTTCGTCGCCCAGTTCTACTGCTGCGCAGCGCCAGCGGAGGTCTGTGCCCTGTTCCAGGCGGAAGGCCATGGCCCGCACCTGTTCGCCCGCCGCGATGCTGGCGAAGGCCTCCACCACTCCCGGGGCCGGCTGGGCGCCGTGGCACATGCGGATCACGGGGCGGGCGCCGCGGGCCCTGAGGGGAGTACGGGGGGCCAGTTCGGCCAGTTGGTCGTAGGCATCGCCGATGGTGTGCCCGAGCATCCAATGCACCGGGCGCTGGCCGCTGAGGACCGCAAGGAGGCGCTCGGCGAACCAGTGGTGGGGGCGGACCCTTCGGGGAGTCCTTGTGCGCTGCGGTGGTACGGCCTCGGGCCTGCGCCCGTCGTGCCGTCCGGTGGGCCGGGTCCTGTTCGTGCTCATCGCTCATCGCCCCCGTGCTTCAGAGGCCCGGTCGAATACCGGGCAGTAACTTCTGCTGTGGATCTTCTACGGCGACGGCGGAGGTCCTCGCAAGCGCCGGCTGGGCGCCGGAACCGTTCAGGAGAATCACCTATCCGGGTGATGCGGCGGGTGCTGTGCGGGGCGTGAGGCAGGCGCGGAGAGGGTGAGAGACGGGTGCCGGGTGGACGGCGCGGCCGTGGCGCACGTAACCCCAAAGGGGGACGTCGCACGTATCCTGAGGGCGTTTCCGACTACGAAAGCGGCCAGCCATGCGCGTGTACGTCCCTCTGACGCTCCCCGGTCTCGCAGCGGCGCACCAGGCGGGCGAGATCGGCCCCGGTCCGCTGACCGCCTACGCGGTGACTCCCGGACTGCGCGAGTGGTACGTCTCCGACGACATCGAGGAGCTGGAGTACGCGGCGCTCAACCGAGCCGCCTCCGCCTCGCTGCGCCTGATCGCCGGTAACCCCGACGTGGCCCGTCGGCGCGTCGTCGTCGCCGTCGACGTGCCGGACGGTGCTGCCGTGGCCGACCCGGACCGCAGCCTCGACTCGTCGTCGCTGGGCGAGGTGCGGATCTCGTCCCCCGTACCGCTGACCGCGGCCGCCGCCGTGCATGTCGACGCCGACGACGCCGAGAAGGACGTCACGGCCGCCGCTGCCGCTCTGGGCGCGGCGGACCTCGGTGACGACGACGCGCAGTTCACCGTGGACGGAGCCGAGGACCACGAGCTGCTGTGGTTCGGCATCCAGGAGATTCCGAATCTGATCGGCTGAGGTGTGGGTCTCTGCGTCCGACCTGCCCTTCTTGCCGTTGCCGGACGCGTTGTCGTACCCGGCGGGTACTTTCTTGAGCATGGGGACGCATAGGAAGCACCGCACGCATCTGGTCTGGGACTGGAACGGCACACTGCTCGACGACAACGCCGCGGTCGTCGGCGCGACGAACGCCGCATTCGGTGAGGTCGGCCTGGAGCCGATCACGCTGGAGCAGTACCGCGAGATGTACTGCGTTCCCATCCCGCGCTTCTACGAACGGCTGATGGGCCGCTTGCCCACAGAGGCCGAGTGGGAGCGGATGGATGTGATATTCCACCGGTACTACACCGAGCAGCGGGCCGCCTGTGGGCTCACCGAAGGGGCCGAGGAGCTTCTCTCCCAGTGGCAGCTGGACGGGGGCAGCCAGTCCCTGCTGAGCATGTACGGTCACGATCAGCTGGTCCCCGTGGTGCGGGGGTACGGCATCGAACGGCACTTCCTGCGGATCGACGGGCGCACCGGGCCGTCCGGCGGCAGCAAGGCGAGGCACATGGAGCGCCACATCGCCGCGCTCGACGGGATATCCCCGGAGTACACCGTGATCGTCGGTGATGCCGTGGACGACGCCGTGGCCGCCGCCCACGTCGGCGCGAAGGCCGTGCTCTACACCGGCGGCTCGCACAGCAGAGCCAGCCTGGAGGCCGCCGGAGTGCCGGTGGTGGACAGCCTGGCCGAGGCCGCGGACCTTGCCGGGCGCATGGCTGGATGAGCCGGAGGCCCGGGGGAGAGGCGAGGCGCGCTCCGCAAGCGCCGTCAGGTGGTCACCGGGGCCTTGGTGCGGAGCACCTTCAGGAATTCGCGCATCCACGCCGAGTGGTCCGGCCACGCGCGGGACGAGATCAGCGTGCCGTCGACCACTGCCTCGTGGTCCTCGAAGGTGGCGCCCGCCGCCTGCATGTCGAGCTCCAGCGCCGGGTACGCGGTGACGTGCCGACCTGCCAGGGCGCCGACCGCCGCCGTCATCAGCGGGCCGTGGCAGATCTGGGCCACCGGCCGGTCCGAGTCGAAGAACGCCTTGAGGATCTTGCGCAGCTCGGCGTCATTGCGCAGATACTCGGGGGCCCGGCCGCCCGGGACGACCAGGGCCACGTAGTCCCCGGCGTCCACCTCGGAGAAGGCCAGGTCGGCGGGCCAGGTGTAGCCGGGCTTCTCGGTGTACGTGTCGAAGCCCGGCTGGAAGTCGTGGACCACGAAGCGGAGCGTCTTGCGGGCGGGGGCCGCGATATGGACGTCGTACCCCTCCTCGCGCAGCCGCTGGTACGGATAGAGGACTTCCAGGGACTCGGCGGCGTCGCCGGTGACGATCAGGATTTTCGGTGCCATGGCGGGGCTCCCACGGTTCGTCGGCCTGTTCCGTCTACCAGAGTGCGGCAAGACGGGCCGGCGCGCTGTCCAGAGTGTCAAACTTCGGACCATCTTTTGTACACATACGGCTCGTGACGGCTACCGCGGCGGGCGAGATAGCCTGGACCCCGTGATCAGCGCGATACGCCTCGGGGGCAGCGGAGCCCCCGGCCTGCGCCCGGAGTGCCACAGCACCCGGGCCATCACTGATCCTCACAGCCCGGACCGACTGCCAAAAATGGCCAATATGGTCCCGGACGTCTCTCATAGCGGCATAGCGTCGACTCAGACCGGAAACCCCGTGTCGTGGCGGTACGTCGTCTTTTTCACCTACGTCACGCAACGGCGCGCGACAGGAGCCAGAGGACATGCAGACCAAGCTGGACGAAGCCAAGGCCGAGCTGCTCGCACGGGCCGCCAAGGTAGCTGACAACAGCCCGGGCGGTGGTGTCGGCGGCCCGGGCGGTACCCCCCCGGTACGTGTCGCGGCCACCGGCGGCGCCGGGGCCGAGCAGGAGCGTCCCGGACAGGACGTACTCCTCGCCTACCTCCAGCGCTACTACCTGCACACCGCACCCGAGGACATCGCGGGCCGCGACCCCGTCGACGTCTTCGGTGCCGCCTCCTCCCACTACCGGCTCGCGGAGGTCCGCCCGCAGGGCAAGGCGAACGTCCGGGTGCACACCCCGACCGTCGAGGAGAACGGCTGGACGTGCAGCCACACCGTCGTCGAGGTCGTCACCGACGACATGCCGTTCCTGGTCGACTCCGTCACCAATGAGCTGTCCCGGCAAGGCCGCGGCATCCATGTCGTGATCCACCCGCAGGTCGTCGTACGCCGTGACGTCACCGGCAAGCTCATCGAGGTCCTCGCCGAGGGCAACGGCGTCTCGGCGAGCCCGCAGGCCCGCAAGAACGCCAAGAACGCCAAGGGCGCCAAGGGTGGCAAGAAGAGCGGCACGACCGAGCTGCCGCACGACGCGCTCGTCGAGTCCTGGATCCACGTCGAGATCGACCGCGAGACCGACCGCTCCGACCTCCAGCAGATCGCCACCGATCTGCTCCGCGTGCTGTCCGACGCACGCGAGGCCGTCGAGGACTGGGAGAAGATGCGCGACGCCGCGCTGCGCATCGCCGACGACCTGCCCGCCGAGCCGCTCGACGAACTCGCCGACGAAGAGGTGAACGAGGCCAGGGAGCTGCTGCGCTGGCTCGCCGCCGATCACTTCACCTTCCTCGGCTACCGCGAGTACGAGCTCAAGGACACCGACGCGCTGGCCGCCGTACCCGGCACCGGCCTCGGCATCCTGCGCTCCGACCCGCACCACTCCGTCGACGAGGCGCACCCCGTCAGCCCGTCCTTCGACCGGCTGCCCGCCGACGCCCGGGCCAAGGCCCGCGAGCACAAGCTCCTCGTCCTCACCAAGGCCAACAGCCGGGCGACCGTCCACCGCCCCAGCTACCTCGACTACGTCGGCGTGAAGAAGTTCGACGCCAACGGCAACGTCGTCGGTGAGCGCCGCTTCCTCGGACTGTTCTCGTCCGCCGCCTACACCGAGTCCGTGCGCCGGGTGCCCGTCATCCGCCGCAAGGTCGCCGAGGTGCTGGAGGGCGCCGGCTTCTCGCCCAGCAGCCACGACGGCCGTGACCTGCTGCAGATCCTGGAGACGTACCCGCGCGACGAGCTGTTCCAGGCGCCCGTCGACCAGCTGCGCTCCGTCGTCACCTCCGTGCTGTACCTCCAGGAGCGCCGTCGGCTGCGGCTCTACCTGCGCCAGGACGAGTACGGGCGCTACTACTCCGCGATCGTCTACCTCCCGCGCGACCGCTACACCACCGGTGTACGGCTGCGTCTGATCGACATCCTCAAGGAGGAACTGGGCGGCATCAGCGTCGACTTCACCGCCTGGAACACGGAGTCGATCCTCTCCCGGCTGCACTTCGTCGTCCGGGTCGCCCCCGGCACCGAGCTGCCCGACCTCACCGACGCCGAGGCCGACCGCATCGAGGCGCGGCTCGTCGAAGCCGCTCGCTCCTGGGCCGACGGCTTCCAGGAGGCACTCAACGCCGAGTGCGGCGAGGAGCGCGCCGCCGAGCTGCTGCGCCAGTACGGCCACTCGTTCCCCGAGGGCTACAAGGCCGACCACACGCCGCGCTCCGCCGTGTCCGACATGATCCACCTCGAAGCGCTCAAGAACGACGAGAAGGACTTCTCCCTCAGCCTGTACGAGCCGGTCGGCGCCGGCCCCGGCGAGCGTCGTTTCAAGATCTACCGCACCGGCGAGCAGGTCTCCCTCTCGGCCGTCCTCCCGGCGCTCCAGCGGCTCGGTGTCGAGGTCGTCGACGAGCGTCCGTACGAGCTGCGCTGCGCGGACCGTACGCACGCCTGGATCTACGACTTCGGTCTGCGGTTGCCGCAGACCAACGGCAGCGGCAACTACCTCGCCGATGACGCCCGCGACCGCTTCCAGGACGCCTTCGCGGCCGTGTGGACCGGCGCCGCCGAGAACGACGGCTTCAACTCCCTCGTGCTGGGCGCCGGCCTGAACTGGCGGCAGGCGATGGTGCTGCGTGCCTACGCGAAGTACCTGCGGCAGGCCGGTTCGACCTTCAGCCAGGACTACATGGAGAGCACTCTCCGTAACAACGTCCACACCACCCGGCTGCTGGTCTCGCTCTTCGAGGCGCGGATGTCCCCGGAGCGGCAGGCCGCCGGCACCGAGCTGACCGACGGGCTCCTCGAAGAGCTGGACGGGGCCCTGGACCAGGTCGCCTCGCTCGACGAGGACCGGATCCTGCGGTCCTTCCTCACTGTCATCAAGGCCACCCTGCGCACCAACTTCTTCCAGACGGCGGACGACGGCGAGCCGCACGGTTACGTCTCGATGAAGTTCGACCCGCAGTCCATTCCGGATCTCCCGGCGCCCCGCCCGGCGTTCGAGATCTGGGTGTACTCGCCGCGCGTGGAGGGTGTGCACCTGCGCTTCGGCAAGGTCGCCCGAGGCGGTCTGCGCTGGTCGGACCGGCGGGAGGACTTCCGTACGGAGATCCTCGGCCTGGTCAAGGCGCAGATGGTGAAGAACACCGTCATCGTGCCGGTCGGCGCCAAGGGCGGCTTCGTCGCCAAGCAGCTCCCGGACCCGGCCGTCGACCGTGACGCCTGGATGGCCGAGGGCATCGCCTCCTACCGCACCTTCATCTCGGCGCTGCTCGACATCACGGACAACATGGTGGCCGGCGAGGTCGTGCCGCCCAAGGACGTCGTCCGGCACGACGAGGACGACACCTACCTGGTCGTCGCCGCGGACAAGGGCACCGCGAAGTTCTCCGACATCGCCAACGAGGTCGCCGTCTCGTACGGCTTCTGGCTCGGCGACGCGTTCGCCTCCGGCGGCTCCGCCGGATACGACCACAAGGGCATGGGCATCACCGCCCGCGGCGCCTGGGAATCCGTCAAGCGGCACTTCCGCGAGCTCGGCCACGACACCCAGACCGAGGACTTCACCGTCGTCGGTGTCGGTGACATGTCGGGTGACGTGTTCGGTAACGGCATGCTGCTCTCCGAGCACATCCGGCTCGTCGCCGCCTTCGATCACCGGCACATCTTCATCGACCCCACCCCGGACGCCGCCACCTCGTACGCCGAGCGGCGCCGCCTCTTCGGCCTGCCGCGCAGCTCCTGGGCCGACTACAACAAGGAACTGCTCTCCGCGGGCGGTGGCATCCACCCGCGCAGCGCCAAGTCCATCCCGGTCAACGCGCACATCCGCGAGGCGCTCGGTATCGAGTCGCGGGTCACGAAGATGACGCCCGCCGAGCTGATGCAGACCATCCTCAAGGCCCGCGTCGACCTGCTGTGGAACGGCGGCATCGGGACGTACATCAAGTCCTCCGCCGAGTCGAACGCGGACGTCGGCGACAAGGCCAACGACGCGATCCGCGTCAACGGCCAGGACCTGCGGGCCAAGGTCGTCGGCGAGGGCGGCAACCTCGGTGCCACTCAGCTCGGCCGGATCGAGTTCGCCCGCACCGGCGGCCGGATCAACACCGACGCGATCGACAACAGCGCCGGCGTGGACACCTCCGACCACGAGGTGAACATCAAGATCCTGCTCAACGGTCTGGTCCGGGACGGCGACATGACCGTCAAGCAGCGCAACAAGCTGCTCGCCGAGATGACCGACGAGATCGGCCGTCTGGTGCTGCGCAACAACTACGCGCAGAACGTGGCACTCGCCAACGCCACGGCCCAGGCGCCCTCCCTGCTCCACGCCCACCAGCGCTTCATGCGCCGGCTGGGCCGCGACGGGGACCTCGACCGCGGGCTGGAATTCCTGCCCACCGACCGGCAGATCCGCGAACTGCTCAACGGCGGCAAGGGGCTCAGCCAGCCCGAACTGGCCGTGCTGATGGCGTACACGAAGATCACGGCGGCCCGGGAGCTGATCCGGACCAGCCTGCCGGACGACCCGCACCTGCAGAAGCTGCTGCACGCCTACTTCCCGCAGCAGCTGCGCGAGCAGTTCCCCGAGGCGGTCGACGGGCACGCGCTGCGTCGCGAGATCATCACCACGGTCCTGGTCAACGACACCGTGAACAGCGGTGGTTCGACCTTCCTGCACCGGCTGCGGGAAGAGACCGGAGCCTCGATCGAGGAGATCGTGCGGGCACAGTTCGCGGCCCGCGAGATCTTCGGTCTCGGCCAGGTGTGGGACGCCGTCGAGGCGCTCGACAACAAGGTCGCCGCCGATGTGCAGACCCGGATCCGGCTGCACTCGCGCCGGCTCGTCGAGCGCGGTTCGCGCTGGCTGCTCGGCAACCGGCCGCAGCCGCTGGAGATCGCCGGGACGATCGACTTCTTCAAGGCGGGCGTCGAGCAGGTCTGGGCCGAGCTGCCCAAGATGCTGATGGGCGCCGACCGGGACTGGTACCAGTCGATCCTGGACGAGCTCACCGAGGCGGGTGTCCCGGACGAGCTGGCCCAGCGGGTCGCCGGATTCTCCTCCGCCTTCCCGACGCTGGACATCGTGGCGATCGCGGACCGCATGGGCAAGGACCCGCTCTCCGTCGCCGAGGTGTACTACGACCTCGCGGACCGGCTGGGCGTCACCCAGCTGATGGACCGGATCATCGAGCTGCCGCGGGCCGACCGCTGGCAGTCCATGGCTCGGGCCTCCATCCGCGAGGACCTGTACGCCGCGCACGCCGCGCTCACCGCGGATGTGCTGTACGTGGGCAACGGGACCTCGACCCCGGAGGAGCGGTTCCAGGCGTGGGAGGAGAAGAACGCGGCGATCCTCACGCGGTCGCGCTCCACGCTCGACGAGATCCAGGGTTCGGACTCGTTCGACCTGGCGAACCTGTCGGTGGCCATGCGGACGATGCGGACGTTGCTGCGTACGCACGCGTAGCGAGTGGTGGGGCGGGGCGGTCGCCGGGGGTGCCCGGCGGTCGCCCCGCCTTCATGCCGGGCGGGCTCGACGCGGGTGGAGCGCGTTCGGCGGGTATGCGGGTGCCGTCACCGGGCCCGTCGGCGGCTGGGGCAGCTGCCCGGCCCGCCGCCCGCGCCGCTACTTCTTGCCGGTGAACTTCTCGTACGCGGCCACGACCTCGTCGGCCGGACCGTCCATCCGCAGGGTTCCCGCCTCCAGCCAGATCGCCCGGTCGCAGGTCTCGGTGATCGACGTGTTGCTGTGGCTGACCAGGAAGACCGTGCCGGCCTCCTTGCGCAGCTGGCTGATCCGTTCCTTGCTGCGCCCCTGGAACCTGGCGTCGCCGGTGGACAGCGCCTCGTCGATCAGGAGGACGTCATGGCTCTTGGCGGCCGCGATCGAGAAGCGCAGCCGGGCGCCCATGCCCGAGGAGTACGTCCGCATCGGCAGGGTGATGAAGTCGCCCTTCTCGTTGATGCCGGAGAAGTCGACGATCCCCTGGTAGCGCTCGCGGATCTCGGCCCGCGTCATCCCCATCGCGAGGCCGCCGAGCACGACGTTGCGCTCGCCGGTCAGATCGCTCATCAGCGCCGCGTTCACCCCGAGCAGGGAGGGCTGGCCCTGGGTGTGCACCCGGCCCTTCGTCGCGGGCAGCAGACCGGCGATCGCCTTCAGCAGCGTCGACTTGCCCGAGCCGTTGGAACCGATCAGGCCGATGGCCTCGCCCTTGTATGCGGCGAAGCTCACCCCCTTCACGGCATGCACCTCGCGCACCCCGGGGGTCTGCCGGCGCGAGACGATCCGGCTGAGCGCCGAGGTGGCGCTGCCCTTTCCGGTACGGGCGCCGTTGACCTTGTACGTGATGTGCACGTCGTCCACGACGACGGTCGGCACCCGCTCGTCGATGCCGGCCGGGTTGCCTGCCAGGTTGTCAGCCACGTCCGTACCGCTCCTCCGCCTGCCAGAAGTACACGAAGCCGCCCACCCCGCACACGAGCGCCCAGCCCGCGGCGATCGCCCACACATGCGGCGGCAGATGGGACGCGCCGAAGCTGTCGATGAGCGCGAACCGCATCAGGTCGATGAAGACGGCGGCCGGATTGCACTCCAGCATCACCATCACGTAGTGCGGGACCCGGTCCCCCTTGAGCATCGTGTCGACGCTCCACATGACGCCCGAGGCGTACATCCAGGTTCGCAGGATGAACGGCATCAGCTGCGCGATGTCCGGGGTCCGGGCGGCGAGCCGCGCCACCACCATGGAGACACCGGTGTTGAACATGGCCTGGAGGAACAGCGCCGGGACCGCCAGCAGCCAGGACGGCTTGGGGAACTGCCCGAACCCCATCAGGATCAGCACCAGCGCACCCAGCGAGAACAGCAGCTGCTGGAGCTGCTGCAGGGCCAGGGCGATCGGCAGCGAGGCGCGCGGGAAGTGCAGGGCCCGGACGAGGCCCAGGTTGCCGCTGATCGCACGGGTGCCCGCGGTGATCGAACTGGCGGTGAAGGTCCAGATGAACACGCCGGTGACGAGGAAGGGCACGAAGTCCTCGACGTTGCGCTTCGTGTTCATCAGGACGCCGAAGATGAAGTAGTAGACCGTCGCGTTCAGCAGCGGGGTCATGATCTGCCAGATCTGGCCGAGCTTCGCCTGGCTGTACTGCGCGGTCAGCTTGGCGGTGGCGAACGCCGTGATGAAATGCCGCCGCCCCCACAGCTGCCGGATGTACACGATCAGCGAGGGCCGGGCCCCGCTCATCGTCAGTCCGTGGCGGGCGGCGAGCGCGGCCAGCTCGCCCGGCGCGTACACCGGGGAGAGCGTGCCGGCGGTGGTGTCGGCCAGCGTGCCGGCGGGGGTGTCGGCCGGGGCCGCTGGGGTTGTTGTCTGGCTCACCACGATCGCTTTCGACGGGAGGGCGGGAACACGACGACCGACGGGACGGAACCGTATCGTCGCAACGCCGAGGGTAGGGCGCGCCACGTCGCAACGCAACCGTTTCGTCGTGACGGACTATGATTCGGCCATGACCACCGACCCGGGAACCCGCCGCCGTGTCCCCGCCGGAGCCGCTGTGCTGCGCGAGGACGTCACCGATGCGATTCGCAGCGCCGTCTTCGAGGAACTGGCCGCGGTGGGCTTCGCCCGGATGTCGATCGAGGGCATCGCAAGGCGGGCGGGCGTCGGCAAGACGGCCGTGTACCGCCGCTGGAAGTCCAAGCTGGCCCTGGTCCTCGACCTGGTCTCGGCCGTCGCGGTCCAGGGCATGCCGGCTCCGGCGACGGGTTCGCTGTACGGGGACGTCCGCGCCGTACTGGAACTCGCCTCCTACGCCCTGCGCCACCCCGTCGCCTCTCAGGTCATCCCGGACCTGCTGGTCGAGGCGGCCCGCAGTCCGGAGATCTCCGACACGATCAAGGCCGCCCTGCTGGACCCGCAGCAGGGCATCGCCGCCGTCGTCGTGCGGGACGCCGTGGCGCGCGGCGAACTGCCCGAGGACAGCGACCCGGACCGCGCCCTGGACCTGATCGTCGGGCCGCTCTACTGGCGGCTCGCCGTCGTCCGTTCGCCGCTGCCCAAGGGCTACCTCGACGACCTGGCCGGGTCGGCCGTCGCCGCGCTCAAGAACCGAGCCGGCTAGCTAGGTCCTGTCCTGTCGATCTTCGTGGATCAGCCCGGGGCGTCCGGTGCGGTGCATCGCAGGGCGGAGGATCGTCCTCGTTACCGTTCGGCCAGCAGTCGGTCCGCGATCCGGGCCGCCGCCCCGCCGTCGTCCAGGTCGCAGAAGTCCCGGCGGAAACTCTCGTACGCCGCCGCGTGCCGGGCCGCCGACGCGCTCAGGGCGCCGGCATCGCGCAGGGTCCCGGCGATCTCGTCCGTGCCGACGAGCAGCGGCCCCGGCGCCCGGGTCTCGAAGTCCAGGCAGAAACCGCGCACCGTGTCGCGGTAGTGCTCCAGGTCGTAGGTGTGGAAGAGCATCGGACGGCCCGTGTGCGCGTAGTCGAACATCAGCCCCGCGTAGTCCGTCACCAGCACATCCGCGATGAGCAGCAGCTGAGCGGTGTCCGGGTGCGCCGACACGTCGCGTACCCCGTACCCCTCGGGCACGCTCCCGGTCACCCGCGGATGGCGCCGCACCAGGAGGGTGTGGCCGTCGCCGAGGGACCGGGCCAGGGCGGCCAGGTCGAGCGCCGGATCCCAGCGGTAGCGGGGCCGCTCGCCGTCGGCGCCGGGCGGGTGGGCCAGCTGTTCACGGTAGGTCGGCGCGTACAGCACGACCCGGCGGCCGTCCGGGATGCCGAGGCGGTGCCGGACCCGCTCGGCCGTCTTGGCCCGGTCGGCCGAGAAGAGCAGGTCGTTGGCCGGGGACCCCGCCTCCAGGACCTCGCCCGCGTAGCCGAGTGCGCGGCGCAGCAGCGGGGTGGAGTGGCGGCTGGGGGAGACCAGGACGGACCACTGGGCCGCCCGGCGCGGCAGCGAGGCGAGTTCGTGGTGGTCCGCGTACAGAGTGCCGTCCAGATCCATGCCGAAGCGGCCGAGCGGGGTGCCGTGCCAGGTCTGCACGACGATCTGGCCGGGCCGCCGCTCGAACCACTCGGGCAACTGGTCGGCGGTGACGATCCGGCGGGACCGCGCCAGCGCCTCGTACCAGGCGGCACTGTGCTCGATGACCGGGACGGCGGTGGGCGGGACGTGGCCGTGGAGCCCGTCGGTGACCCAGAGCTGCTCCGGCTCCACCCCCCGGCGCACCAGTTCGGCGTGGACGGCGCGGGGTGAGTCGCCGCCCGTGTAGAGGACGGTGTCCCGCAGCGGCAGCGTGCGCCGGGCCGGGTAGTGCGTGCGGCGCAGTTCGGCCCGGCGGTACGCGCCCCGCTCGGAGACCGCGAGGGCCGGCCCGGCCAGTACGGTCAATCGGTCGCCGAGCCGGCGGTCCAGGGCGAACTCCCGGCCGGCCGCGGGGGTGTTGGCGTCCGCCCCCGTGCGGCGGAGCGGCAGCCGGGCGGCGAGCGCGGTCAGCACCCGGACCGGCCGGCCGCCCAGATACGCGTCCCAGCGGCCCTCGGGCAGCCCGGCGGCCACCGAGGGCGCGAGGAACGCGGTGAAACGGCGTCCCTCGTACGCCCCCGCGCGCCGTTCCTCGTGGTGGGTGACGGGGACCGAAGCCGTCTCGCGCAGCGCCTCGTGCCGCAGTACGAGGTGGGCCGGTCCTTCGTCCTGCCGTACGCCCGTCCCGGCGCCGGTCACGCCCTCCACCCGCAGCGCCCCGTCCGACGTCCACGCGGCCCCGTCCACGAACGGCTGCCCGCTCAGGTCCAGCACCAGCTCGCCCGCCGCGTCGGCCACGACCGGCGGCGCCACCTCCGGGGCCGCGGCCAGCGGCACCCGCGACCCGTCCGCCAGCACCAGCCGTGCCCGCCACCGCCCGCCGGGCTCCGGCTCGACCTCGCGCGGCGCCCGGTGCGGTGCCGGAGGCGCGGCCGCCATCCCGGCGAGGTCGGCCAGCGGAATCCGTACCGTGAAACGGCCGTCCGCCCGGCACTCGACGGGGTGGCCGAACTCCTGGTCCGCCACCCCGTCGCAGGTCAGCACCAGGGCTTTCGGCCGGGCGCCCCCATACAGCCGGCCGGTCAACGCCAGCTCCTCGCCGATGCGACGGTCCTCGCACCGGGCCGGCAGCTGCGTCAGGGTCAGCCGCAGCCGCCCGCCCAGGTAGTCGAGCACGGCCCGCCGTCCGTCGCCCAGGTCCCGGACGTGCGGCTGGACCGCCCCCGCGTCCACGGCGCGCACGGCCACCCGGCGGACCGTGCCATGAGCGGCCACCATCATGCCCACCAGCCACCCGCCGGGCCGCAGTCGACGCGGGTCGAGCGTCAGCTCGAAGCCCGAGTGGTCGTAACTGTGCAGTTGCTGACCGGAGTTGATGGTCGCCTCGGGTGCGGGAACGTTCCGTACCGGCACCGTTCGCAGCTGCTGGCCACGGGTCGCGCGCACCATGCCCACCTTCAGCGAGTGGCGCGGCGACGCGGCCGGCAGATTGCGGATGTACGCGTAACCGCGCAGCCGCAGCCTTCCGTCGTCGCCCCACTGTGCCTCCAACAGTCGTGCCACGGCCGGGAGATCGGTACGGGCGAGGCGGGGAGCGTCCGGAATGCCGGGGAATCCGGCCTGCCGCCGCCCCGTCACACCGCCGACCAGGAACGTTCCGGCGCCGTTGGCCCGTTCGAAGGCGAGCACGGCGAGCAGCTCCGCGAGCCTGCGCTCCTTCACCAGCCGCCACTTGATCCCCAGCTCCACCGGCAGTTCGTGCGCCACGGCCCGGTCCGACCTGGCCGCCCCGTCCATCCGCTCCATCCGGTCCAGGAACGCCCCCGCGTCCGCCATGAACGCGTCCCGGTACCCGGGACCGCCCATGGCGAGCCCCTCCAGGAAGTACACGAAGTCGTCGCGCAGGCACGAGAGGTCGTAGCGGCGCCGCGCACCGCCGTGTCCGACCCCGCCCCGGCCCGCCAGGAACGCGCTGACCTGCTCGCACGCCGCGATCCGGTCCCGTACGCCCTGCACATCCGTACGCCGCCGGGTGATCGACCCCTCGCGCACCCGCCAGTAGTAGACGTGCTCGTGCAGGACGTCGACCGAGCCGGCGAGGAAGTGGGCCGGGATCACCACCGGGGTGTCCTCGTAGAGCTTCCCCTCCGGGAAGGCGAAGGCGTGCCGGTCCCAGAAGGAGCGCCGGAACACCTTGTTCCAGGCGACCCGGTCGGCGAGCAGCCGCGGATCGCGGCTGATGTGGGTGCGCGCCCGGGTGGCGGTCAGCCAGCGGTACTGCCAGGCCTGCTGCCGCCCCTGCTCGTTCAGCCGCCACACATTGCCGGTCGCGAGGTCGGAGCCGGTCGACTCCAGCGAGGCCAGCATCCGCTTGTAGGCGTCGTGGACGACGATGTCGTCGCTGTCGACGAACGCCAGATACGGCACCCCCTCCGTGGTGTGCCGCACGCCGGTGTTACGGGCCGCGCTCAGCCCCCCGTTGGGCCGGCGGACATAGCGGAAGCGGCGGTCGCGGGCGGCGAACTCCCGGGCGATGGCCGTGCTGCCGTCCGTCGAACCGTCGTCGACGAGGATCGCCTCGATGTCGGCGACCGCCTGTTCGGCCACCGAGCGCAGACAGTCCTCCAGATGGTCCTCGACGTTGTGGACCGGGACGACGACACTGAGGCGCGGCTTCATGCCCGGTCAACCGGGGCGGACGCCCCGGGTCACCGGCACTGCCCCGAACGGGTGAACACGCGATTCGGTGCGCGGTGGGTGCGCGATTACGCTCGGCTGCCATGCTCCTCAGTGTTGTCGTGCCCGTCCACCGCGCTCAGGGATACCTCAGGGCGACGCTGGAGTCCGTTCTCGGCGGGGGCTCCGGTGAGCTGGAGCTGCTCGTCGTCGACGACGGCTCGCGGGACGGCAGCGCCGAGATCGCCGCGGAGTTCGCGGCGCGCGACCCGAGGGCCGGGGTGCTCACCCTTCCCGAGCACCGCGGCGCGGGTCCGGCCCGCAACGCCGGGGCGGCCGAGGCGCGCGGCCGGTATCTGCTCTTCCTCGACGGCGACGACCTGCTGCGGCCGGGCGCCCTGGACGCGATCACCGACCGGCTGGCCGGGAGCGAACCGGACGTGCTCCTCCTCGGCCACGACCGGATCGACTGGTGGGGCACCGTCGCACCCCCAGAAGCCGTCCCCGACGGCTTCTCCACCGTCACCCCGCGCCTCTTCCGCCGCGCCTTCTGGAGCGCGCACGGCCTCCGCTTCACCGACGGCCCCTACGAGGACGTCCTCCCCGTCCTGAGCGCCACCCTTCTCGCCTCCGACGCCGGCACGCTCGACACCCTCGACCGGATCTGCGTCCGCCACCGCGTCCGCCGCACCGGCACCTTCGCCACCACTCCGGGACGCCACCACTTCGCGATCCTCGACGCGTACGAACTGCTGCTCGCCGCGACCGGCCACGACCTGCGGATCCGGGCGGCCCGCACCCGCCATCTGCGGACCGTCCTCGCCGACCCCGGCCGGATCGCCCCCGAGGACCGAGCCGCCTTCCACCGCGCCGCGGACCTCCCCGGCAGCTACGCCGCCCACCGTGCCCAGGAGGCCGCCCGCACCTGCCGCACCCGCACCCGGGCCGCGCTGCGCCGCCGCAAGAAGACGCTCCGGGCCCGCCTCACGCGCGCCGCCTACCGCGCCGACCTGCTGCGCCCCCTGGACCCGAACCTCGCCGCGACTACCGCAAGGGCTTCGTCCCCCACCTCGACCTGGGCCGGCTGACCCGCGAACTCGGGCCGCGGTACGTGGTGCTGGTCCGCGCGCACTACTTCTACGGCCGCTCGGCGACGCCGGACAGCGCCCGGGTGGTGGACGTGACGGGACATCCGTCCGTCGAGGAACTCTGCCTGGTCTCCGACGCGTTGATCACCGACTACTCGTCGCTGATGTTCGACTACGCCTGCCTGGACCGCCCGATCATCAGCCACGCCCCGGACTGGGCCGCCTACCGGGCCTCGCGCGGCACCTACTTCGACCTGCTCTCCGGACGCCCCGGCGAGACCCCGGGCGCGGTCGCCACCATCGACGACGAACTGCTGGAACTGTTCAGGACGGGCGAGTGGCGCTCGGCGCGGACGGCGGAGCTGCGGGCGGCGTTCCGGGAGCGCTTCTGCCCGTACGACGACGGGCACGCGGCCGAGCGCGTGGTGCGGCGGCTGTTCCTCAGCGGCGGCGAGTAACGACCTCCCCCACGGCAGGGAGCCCGTTCCCTTTTCTGGGGGAGGTCGTAAGCCGGGAGCGGCCGATGTCACCCGTTCGGGAGAGACCGCAACCGGTGACCCCCGGCCCGTCACGGGGTTGAGCCATACGGACAACCAGGCCCCGGATGAACGGACGTGCTCAACATGCCGCCACGGCTCAGTGTCGTCGTACCCGTCCACAACGTCGAGCTCTATCTGACGGACTGCCTGAAGTCCCTCGCGGAGCAGACCATGACCGACCTGGAGGTGGTCATGGTCGACGACGGGTCCACCGACGACAGCGCGGCCCTGGCCGCCGGGTTCGCCGCACAGGACGGCCGGTTCCGGCTGGTGAGCCAGGAGAACGGCGGGCTCGGGCACGCCCGCAACACCGGGGTCGGCCACTGCGACCCGGGCGCCCGCCATCTCGCCTTCGTCGACAGCGACGACGTGCTCCCGCCCCGCGCGTACGAACTCCTTCTCGGCGCCCTGGACGAGACGGGCTCCGACCTCGCGTCCGGCAATGTGCTGCGGCTGCGGTCCTCCGGCAAGCTCCAGCAGTCGCCCAACTTCCGCAAGCCGATGGCGACGACCCGGCTGCGCACCCACATCTCCCGCGACTGGGACCTCGCCGCCGACCGGATCGCCTGCAACAAGGTCTTCCGCCGGTCCTTCTGGGACGAGCACGCCTTCGCCTTCCCGGTCGGCGCCCTCTACGAGGACATCCCGGTCGTCCTGCCCGCCCACTTCCTGGCCCGCTCCGTCGACGTGCTCAAGGACGCCGTCTACCACTGGCGAGACCGCCCGGGCTCGATCACCGCGCGTCGCACCGTCGTCCGCGGCATCCAGGACCGGGCCTCGCACGTGCTGGGTGTCGCCACCTTCCTCGACGAGCACCGCGGCGCCACCGACAAACGGCGCTACGAGGCCCATGTACTCGCCCATGACCTCCGGTACTTCATGGAGGCGCTGCCCGACGGCGACGAGGAGTACCGGCGCGCCTTCCTCACGTACGCCAACGAGTTCACCGACCAGGTCGACCCCGCGGTCCTGGACGCGCTCCCGCTGCGGCTGCGGCTGATGTGGCACCTCGTGCGCGAACGGCGGGCCGACGAACTGCTGGCGCTGCTCGCGTTCGACAAGGCCGAGCCGGGAGCCTTCGAGGTACGGGGCCTGCGGCGCCGCAGCGCCGTCTTCCCGGCCCTCACCCGGCCTGTGCCACCCCCGGTGCTGCGGGTCACCGACCGGGACCTTCCGCTCACCGCCCGGCTGCGGGACGCCCGCTGGCAGGGCGGCAGGCTGCACCTCAAGGGGTACGCCTACATCCGGAACCTGCCCGCCACCTCGCGCGGCAGCGAGTTCCGGGCCGGGTGGCTGCGGGCGGGGCGCCGGCACGTGGTGCCGCTCCGGCTGCGTACGGTCGCCGAGCCCGAGGCCACCGCCCGGTCCCGGCAGAGCCTGCACGACTACGACCGCTCCGGCTTCGAGACCGTCATCGATCCGGCCAGGCTCCGCATCGACGCCGACGGCAGCCCCGAACGGCTCACCTGGCGCCTGGAGATCGGCATCGCCGGGCACGGCATGCTGCGCCGCTCCGGCGTCTCGACCAACGAGGCGGCCGCACCGCCACCCGTGCACCGCCCCGACGGCGACCACCGGATCGTGCCCGCCTTCGACGACGGCAGGCTCGTGCTGCACGCCGAGCGGATCGACGCCCGCTTCGAGACGCACCGCGCGGGCGGCACGGGCGACGGCGCCGGGACCGTGGTCATCGACGGCATGATCCGCGACCGCCTCGGCAAGGGCCCGCTGCGTCTCGCGCTCACCCACCGGGCCTCCGGCACCTCCTTCGACTGCCCGGTGACCGTCCAGGAGGGGGCCGTGCCGTCGGCGGCGGGATGGCGGCGCTTCACTGCCGACGTGCCGCTCGGCGCCTTCGCCGACGCCCGCGAGGGCGCGGGGGAGGGGACGGCGCCCGCGCAACTCCCGTACAGCCTGCATCTCGTCGGCCCGGACGGGCGCAGGACGCCGATCGACGTGCCGGGGCCCGTACTGCCGGGCCGCTACCCGCTGGACGCGGCGGGCGACCGGCGGCGCGAACTCGGTCTCACCGCGAGCTCACGCGGCAATCTGCTGATCAGCGACCGTGCCGTGCAGCCCGTCGTGGACCTGGCGACCTGGACGGAGGACGGACAACTCCTCCTGGAGGGCACCTTCCCCGACGACCCGGCCCGCCCCGTCGAGCTGGTGGCCCGGCACAGCGGACACGGCGAGGAGGCGGCCTTCCCGCCGGCCTTCTCCGGCGCGGCCGGAGCGCGTCGGTTCAGGGCCGCGATCCGGCCGGACGCCGTCGAGGGCCCGGGCGGGAAACTGCCGCTGGGCCAGGGCCACTGGTACCTCTTCCTCCGTGAGAAGGGTGCCCTGGACGACGCGTACGACGCCCCGCTGCGCATCCCGGCCGCCGCCCACCGCACCCTGCCCGCCGCCCGCACCCTCACCGGCCGGAAGTACCTCATCGAACGGCGCTTCCATGACCAGTTGCTGATCAACTGCGCCTCGGTGCTCACCCCCGCGGAACGCGGCGCACGCGGCAAGCGGCTGCTGCGCGAGGTGTACCGGAGCCGACGACGTATCGCGCCGCTGCGCGACACCGTCCTGTACAGCAGCTTCGACGGCCGCCAGTACTCCGACTCACCGCGCGCCATCCATGAGGAAATGGTCCGCAGGGGCATCGAGTCGGAACACCTGTGGGTGGTGAGCGACCAGCAGGCCCGGATCCCGGCGGGTGCCACGGCCGTCGAACACGGCTCCACCGCCTGGCACGAGGCGCTGGCCACCAGCCGCCACCTCGTCACCAACACCCAGCTGCCGGAGTGGTTCGAGCGGCGCGACGGCCAGTGCGTCGTCCAGACCTGGCACGGCACCCCCCTCAAACGCATCGGCCTCGACCTCGCGGGCACCGCCCACGCCAACGCCGCCTACCTCGCCACCATCGAGCAGCGCGCCCGGCAGTGGAGTGTTCTCGTCTCCCCGAACCGCTTCTCCACCCCAGTCCTGCGACGCTCGTTCGGCTACCGGGGCGAGGTCCTGGAGTGCGGCTATCCCCGCAACGACCTGTTCCACGCCCCCGACCGGGCCAAGGTCGCCGCGTCGGTCCGGGAAAGGCTCGGCATCCCCGGGGCCAAGCGGGTCGTGCTGTACGCGCCGACCTGGCGCGAGGACCGGCCGCAGGGCGGCGGCCGCTACGCCCTCGACCTGCAACTCGACCTGACCGTCGCCGAACGCGAACTCGGCGAGGACACCGTCCTGTTGGTGCGCCGCCACTATCTGGTCACCGACCGCCTGGCGGACAGCGGCAGCGGCTTCGTCCGTGACGTCTCGCGCTACGGGGACGTCGGCGAACTGATGCTGATCAGCGACGCGCTGGTCACCGACTACTCCTCACTGATGTTCGACTTCGCCCGGACCGGCCGCCCCATGCTTTTCCACACCCACGACCTGGCGCACTACCGCGACACACTGCGCGGCTTCTGCTTCGACTTCGAGGCCTGCGCCCCCGGCCCGCTGATCCCGGGCTCCGCCGGACTGATCGAGGCGCTGCGCGACCCGGAGCGGGCGACCCGGGGACACGCGCAGGCGTACGAGGCATTTCGCCGGGACTTCTGCGACCTGGGCGACGGACACGCGGCGGCGGCAGTGGTCGACCGGATGCTCCAGGACCTCGCCCGGCCCTGACCGGCGCCGGACGGCCCGGGACAGCAGGCGCCGGCTGAACCGTTCGAGTGATGCAGGGATTCGGACGTCTGCGCACGTTCGCAGGGCAGCGAATTCGTGAACCCCCGTACGTGCGGCCGACGGTGCGTCACTCAACGTCCTCGGGTTGCTACGTTCTGCTTTCATGGGTATCCGAATGCGATGCGAAATCTGGGACGTGCGACGGGCGAGAGCGGTGGTGCTCGTCGCCGCGGCCATCGGGCTCCTGACTCGAATGCTGATCGCGGCGAATATGCCGGGCCCGGCCGATGTGCGGATCTTTCACGGTTTCGCCCGGGCCATCGTGCGTTACGGCCCCATCCGCATTTACGAACAGCCGCTGCCGGGACTTCCCGTCTACAACCATCCGCCACTGGCCGGCTGGATGCTCCTCGGCCTGAACGACCTCTCCGAACTCGGAATTCCATTCGGAACGCTGATCAGATCGCCCGCCTCGATCGCCGACTTCTGCTGCGCGCTCATCGTGTTCGAAATCGTGCGGCGGCGCGGTTCCCTCGGCACGGCGGTGGCCTGCGGTGTGGGCGTGGCCTTCAGCCCCGTACTGATCGCCACCTCCGGCTACCACGGCAACACCGACGCGGTCGCCATCACGTTCGCCCTGGCCGCCGCCCATCTGCTCGTCGACCGGAGGTCGCCACTGGCCGCCGGGGTGAGCGCGGCGCTCTCGATCAGCGTCAAGTTCATCCCGGTGGTGGTGATCCCGGCGCTGTTCGTCGTCGCGCTGCGGGCCGGCCGGCCCGCACTCCTCCGTTTCGCCGCGGGGTTCACCGCCCTGATCGCCCTCGTCTGGGGCCCGGTCCTGGTGACCGTGCCGCAGAACCTCACGGAGAACGTCCTGGAATACGCGGGCGGCAGCTACCGCCTCTGGGGCATCGTCCGGTTCGCCGACGCGCTCGGCCTGCCGCAGTCCTTCATCACCTTCGTCCAGGGCGAGGGCCACTTCCTCTTCGTGCTGGCCTGCGTGGCGGCCGGGGTCTGGCTCGCCTGGCTGCGGCCCGCACAACTGCCCGGTGTCGTCGGCGTCACGATGGGCCTCCTGCTGCTGCTCTCCACCGCGTCCGCCCTGCAGTACCTCACCTGGGCGGCCGCCGGGCTGTTCGTCATCGGGTTCTGGGAAGGCGCCGCGTACAGCTGCCTGCTCGGCCTGACGGCGGTCCTCGGCTACCACGGGCGCTCGGCGGTGCGCTGGAGCGAAACGGTGCTGCACTTCGGCGAGGCCGGCTGGTTCGTCCTCGCCGCCGGTCTCCTCAGCGGAATCCGCAAGATCCTCGCCGCGCCGGCAGCCGTACCCCCGCAATCCTGCGCCGAGCGGCCTCTGGTCAAGGCCCCCCGCACCGCGCGCCCCACCGGTTCCGCCGTCCACTGACCGCCCCTCCCGAGCCCAGATCCGCCGAACACCGAGCACCGAGCACAACTGGAGAACGCCCCGTGAAGGAAAGCCCGAGCCCCAGGATCGGCATCCTGGTGGTCGCGTACAACGCCGAGACGACACTGGAGAGGACCCTCGACCGTATTCCGGAAGACTTCCGGTCCAAGGTCGCCGAGGTCCTCATTCTCGACGACGCGAGCCACGACGCGACCTTCACCGCGGGCTGCCGCTGGTCGCAGACGGAGGGTATGCCGCGAACGGTGGTGATGCGGCACACCAAGAACCTCGGCTACGGCGGAAACCAGAAGGCCGGATACGCGCTGGCCGCCGAACACGGACTCGACATCATCGTGCTGCTGCACGGCGACGGGCAGTACGCCCCCGAATTCCTGCCCGACATGGTCGCACCGATCGAACGCGGCGAATGCGAGGCCGTGTTCGGATCACGGATGATGAAATCCGGATCCGCCCTCAAGGGCGGCATGCCGATGTACAAATGGCTCGGCAACCGCATTCTCACCCGCCTGGAGAACACCCTGCTCGGCTCGCGGCTCACCGAATTCCACTCCGGGTATCGCGCCTACAGCGTCGCCGCACTCAAGAAGCTGCCGATCCACCGCAACACCGACGCGTTCGACTTCGACACCCAGATCATCGTCCAACTGCTCAACGAAGGAATGCGGATCAAGGAGATCCCCGTCCCCACCTACTACGGCGACGAGATCTGCTACGTCAACGGCATGAAGTACGCGAAGGACGTCGTCAAGGACGTTCTCGAATACCGACTCGCCGTCAAGGGATTCGGTACCTGCGCCTGGATCCCCAAACCCGTCGAGTACGCGTTCAAGGAGGGCGACGGCTCCTCGCACGCCGTCATCCTGGAGAAGATGCGCGGCCTCCCACCCGGCCGGGTCCTCGATCTCGGCTGCTCCGGCGGCCTGTTCGCACAGCGCCTCGAAGCCCTCGGCCACGAGGTGACGGGCGTGGACTACGTCGAAGTCCCCGGCGTTCGCGAGAAATGCACCCGCTTCCACCTCGCCGATCTGGAGAAGGGGCTGCCCCTGGAGATCGGCACCGACTACGACTACGTGGTCGCGGGCGATGTCATCGAGCACCTCTCCCACCCCGAGCGGGTGCTCGCCGAGGTCGCCACCGTGCTGCGGCCCGGCGGCCATGTGCTGCTTTCCGTACCGAACTTCAGTCACTGGTACTCCAGGCTGCGGGTCGCGCTCGGAGTCTTCGACTACGACCGGCGCGGCATCCTCGACGAAACGCATCTGCGCTTCTTCACCCGGGCCAGCCTGCGCCGCACGGTCAGGAACGCCGGCTACGACGTCCTCCACATCGTCTCCACCGGGGCCCCGTTCTGGGCGCTCCTCGGCGGCGGACCGCTCCCCGCGGTCCTCGGCGGGATGTCGAAGCTGCTCACCCGGATCCGGCCGACGCTGTTCGGCTATCAACACGTCGCCCTGCTCACCCCGCATGCGGCCGAGACGATCACCGCTGGAGAGCACGTCGATGTACAGGACATCCTCGACCGACAGCACGCCCCTGCCGACCGGGTCGGCGTCTGAGGCCGCCGTCCCCCGTCCCACCCCCGTCCCGGCGTCCGAAACCCCGGTCGCCGGAGTCAGGAGCAAGGCCGTGACCCTTCCCAGTCTGATGCTGCTGCTGTTCGCCGTGTTCTCGTCGGCGGGCGGGCAGATCATGCTCAAGCACGGGATGAAGGGCGCCGCGGCCGCCGCAGCGCAGGGCGGCGGGTCCGTCGCCCTGCGCGCCGCGACCAGCCCGTGGGTCGTCCTCGGCCTGGTGGTCTTCGCGGTGTCCGCCCTCGCCTGGATGACCACCCTGGCCACGGTGCCGCTGTCCATCGCCTACCCGTTCAACGCCCTCGGGTATCTGCTGATCGTGCTGGCCGGGGCGACCGTGCTGCACGAGCGGACCTCGATGTGGACCTGGGGCGGCTCGCTGCTCGTGGTCGTCGGCCTCGTCACGGTGATGGCCGGCCAGCAACGCTGAGAAGAGTCAAGCCCGTCCGGCGATCGAGGACACCCCGCCGGACGGGCCGGGCACCGTACTCTCCCCCAGGAGCACCCTTCGCACCACCCGCTCTGCGGCCCGCCCGTCGCCGTACGGACAGAACCGGGCCCGGAACGCGGCCCGCAGCGCCTCGTTCGCCGGGCTCTCCCAACTGCCGTCGAGAAAGATCCGGGCCAGCTCGTCCGTATCGGTGGAGACCGCGCCGGGGGTGTCGCCGGGCTTCCCGGACAGCAGGTCGAAGCAGACCCCGCGGACCGTGCGGTACGTCTCCCAGTCGGGGGCGTGCACCACGATCGGGCGGTCCAGATGGGCGTAGTCGAACATCACCGACGAGTAGTCCGTCACCAGCGCGTCCGCCGCCAGGCACAGCTCCTCGATCCGCGGATGGTCGCAGACGTCGAGGAGCGAAGGGTGCTCCGGCAGCCCGGCACCCTCGTAGAAGTAGTGGGCGCGGACCAGCACCACGGTGTCCGGGCCGAGCGCCTCGCAGAACCGGACCATCGCCTTGATCGCCGCCGGGTTGCAGGCGTAGCCGCGGTGCCAGTACGCGGCGAACACGGCCCGGTCCGCCTGGACGGGCAGCCGCAACTGGACGCGGTAGTACGCCTGGAGGGCGGCGGCCCGCAGCGCCCGGCGGACGGCGCCACCGGCCTTCCGCAGGCGGCCGAGCAGCGACTGCGTGGTCCACAGCGCACGGTACGTGCGATGCGCGCCCAGCCGGATCAGGCCGTGGCGCAGCCGGGCGCGGCGCCGGACGGGGGCGCCCGGCGTGCGGTAGCGGGCGCAGTGGGCGCGGGCCCGGCATCACATCCAGGGGGCGTTCGCAGCGCGTGTGGGCGGTTCGCAAACGTCCGATGGAGTGACAGAGTTACATCAAAATGTGGTCAATCCGTGAATCGGCAGGTGGAGTGGTCCTGTTGCGATGAACAGGACCACCCCCTGTTGACGTACGGCCGTGCCCATCGACGTACCGCCGTGCGTACTACTTCACCGCGCCCGCCATCACGCCGGAGACGAACTGGCGTTGGAAGGCGAAGAAGACCGCCAGCGGAATCACCATCGACACGAAGGCGCCGGGCGCCAACACGTCGATGTTGTTGCCGAACTGCCGTACCTGTTGCTGCAGGGCCACCGTGATCGGCGGGGAGTCGGAGTCCGCGAAGATCAGGGCGACCAGCATGTCGTTCCACACCCAGAGGAACTGGAAGATCCCGAGCGAGGCGATCGCCGGTCCGCCCAGCGGCATCACGACCCGGGTGAAGAGCCGGATCTCGCCCGCGCCGTCGAGCCTGGCCGCCTCCAGCAGCTCCCTCGGGATCTCCGCGAAGAAGTTCCGCAGCAGGAAGATCGCGAAGGGCAGACCGAACGCGGTGTGGAAGATGATCACGCCGAAGGTCGTCTCGAAGATCCCGACCGCGCCGAAGAGCTTGGAGACCGGTACCAGGGCAACCTGCACCGGCACCACCAACAGCCCCACGACCACCAGGAACCACCAGTCGCGGCCGGGGAACTCCATCCAGGCGAAGGCGTATCCGGCCAGTGAACCGATCACGACGACCAGGACGGTCGCGGGAACGGTGATCATCACCGTGCTGAGGAGGGAGTGGGTGATGGTCGAATTGTCCAGCAACCGGGAGTAGTTGTCGAAGGTGAGCTGGGACGGCGCCGTGAAGACCTTCCACCAGCCGCTCGACGCGATGTTGTCGGCGCTGCGCAGCGAGGAGAGCAGCAGCCCGATGGTCGGCATCAGCCAGAACAGGCCCACCAGGATGAGGAAGACCCGCATCACCCCGCCGCCGGTACGGGCGGCGATGCGTGCGGCGAGGGACCGCTGGGCCTTCATCGCATCGGTTCCGGCTGTTGTGTCCGTGCCCGCGGCCGTGGCCGCGTTCATGGTCGACGGTGTCGTCATCGGCGCCCCTCCTTCCGGATCCGGCGGATGTTGAAGAACATCACCGGGAGTACCAGCAACAGCAGGAGTACGGCGATGGCGCTGCCGATCCCGAGGTCGGCGTCCGTGCCGAACGAGGAGCGGTAGAGCTGGAGTGCCAGCACGTTCGCGTCGGCCAGCGAGGACCCCGGCGAGATGATGAAGACCAGGTCGAAGACCTTCAGAACGTTGATCATCAACGTGACCAGCACCACGGAAAGGACGGGCGCGAGCATCGGCACCGTGATCCGGCGGAACACCTGCCACTCGTTCGCGCCGTCCACCCGGGCCGCTTCGAGGAGCTCACGCGGCAGGCCGGCCAGGCCGGCGGCGATCAGCACCATCGCGAACCCGGCCCACATCCAGACGTAGGAGCCGATGATTCCCGGTGTGACGAGGGTCGGGCCGAGCCACTCGACCCCGTTGTACGGCTCCCTGAAGTTCGAGGCGGGGAGCCGGAGTTCGGCGCCGTCGGCCGAGGCGGGCAGGGTGAACGTACCGTCCGCGCCCGCCGTTGCCGAGGCGACCACCTTGCCGTCCTTGACCGCCTCTACCTCGAGGCCCTTGAGCCCCAGCTCCTTGACGTCGATGACATTGGGTCTGCCGCCGCCGCCCTTGGTGAAGTCCAGCCACGCGGTACCGGTGATCTTCCCGGATCCCGCCGCAGCGGCCTTCGCGGGCTTGGCGTCCTTCGGCATGTTCGCCGGCGCCACACCGACCAGTGGCAGCTGTACCGGCTGTCCGGCCCGTACCGGCGCCTTGGTGACGAACGAGCCGCCGCCGCCCGCCTTGAGCGGGTGGACGGGCAGCGGATGCGCCTTCGGGTAGCTCGCGGAATCGGTGAACGTGTCGTGCACACCCACCCATACGGCGTTGGCGACCCCGCGCTCCGGGGCCGCGTCGTACACCAGGCGGAAGATAATGCCGGCGGCGAGCATGGAGATCGCCATCGGCATGAAGACGATCAGCTTGAACGCCGTGCCCCAGCGGATCCGCTCGGTCAGCACCGCGAAGATCAGCCCGAGGGCCGTGGAGACCGTCGGCGCGAACACGACCCAGATCGCGTTGTTCTTGATCGCCGTACGGATGGTGTCGTCCGTGAACAGCGCCTTGTAGTTGTCGAGTCCGGCGAAGCCCGTACCCGCCTGGTCGAAGAACGACCGGTAGACGGAGTACCCGATCGGATAGACCACGAGCGCGCCCAGCAGCACCAGCGCGGGAGCCAGGAAGAGCGCCGCGATGACCCGGCGGGTGCCGGTCACACTCCGGCGACTGCGTCCCGGGCCGTCGGCCGGACCGTCGGACGACTTCCTGGGCGCGGGTACCGACGGCCCGCCGGACGGATGCTTGTCGGCGGGGGGCACCGCGTCGGCGCCCCCCGCTGCGGCTGTCGTCATCGCGTCAGCTCTTGTATGCCTTGGCCGCGTCGGACTCCAGCTTCGCTTGGGTCCCCGCGATGTCCTTCGGGTTCTTCAGGAAGTCCTGGAGAGTCTTCCACTCGCCCTTCCCGGGCGTCCCGCCGAACGACTGCGGGGCCTGGTCGGACATGTCGAACCGGACGGCGTCACCCGCCGCGATCAGCGCCTTCGCCATCGTGCGCTGCACCTCGTTCGGATACGCGGCGACGTCCAGGGCCTTGTTCGGCGAGATGAACCCGCCCTGTTGGGCCATGATCTTCGCCGCGTCGGTCGAGCCCAGCCAGGTCAGCAGGGCCTGGGCGCCCTTGCCGTCCTTCAGGGCCACCGCCGCGTCGCCACCCGTCACGACGGGGGACTCGGCGCCGACCGCCGGGAACGGGAACACCTTGGCGTCCGTCCCGATCTTCGCCTTCGTCTGCGCGATGTTGACGGCCACGAAGTCGCCCTCGTAGACCATCGCGGCCTTCGGCTGGTCACCGCCGGTGAAGGTCTGGGTGACCGAGGCCGGGAACTCCGTCTGCAGCGCGCCGTCCGCGCCGCCCGCGATCAGCGACGGCTTGCCGAAGAGCTCCGCGAGCGTGGTCAGCGCGTCCTTGACGGACGGGTCCGTCCACTTGATCTTGTGCTGGGCCAGCTGGTCGTACTTCTCCGGGCCCGCCTGGGAGAGATAGATGTTCTCGAACCAGTCGGTCAGCGTCCAGCCGTCCGCACCGCCGACCGAGACCGGGGTGACGCCGGAGGTGGACACCGTCTCGGCCGTCGCCAGGAACTCCTTCCAGGTCTTCGGCTCGGCCGCGCCCGCGTTCTCGAACGCCTTGGCGTTGTACCAGATCAACGACTTGTTGGCGGCCTTGAAGTAGACCCCGTACTGGGTGCCGTCGACCGTACCGAGGTCCTGCCAGACCTTCCCGTAGTTCTTGGCCAGCTGGGCCTTGGCCTCGGCACCGACCGGCTTGGCCCACTTCTTCTCGGCGGCCTGCCGGATCGCGCCGACCTGCGGGATCATCGCGACGTCCGGCGGCTGCCCGCCCGCGATCTTCGTACCGAGGAAGTTGACGATCGGGTCCTGCGCCGGGACGAAGGTGACCTTCGCCCCCGTGCGGGTCTCGAACTCCTTGAGGACCTTGACGAAGTTGGCCTGCTCGGCTCCGGTCCAGACCGCCGCGACCGAGAGATTCTCGCCGTCCAGTTTCGGTAGGACGACGCTCGACGAACTCCCCTTGCCGCCCCCGGAGTTCTTTTCCGGCTTTGTTTTTCCGCTGTCGCCGTCGTCACCGCAACCGGTCAGAGCCAGTGCGCCGATGGCGGTGAACACCATGGCGGCCCTGCTGATCCGAAGGGTTGTGCGCATCGCTGCCCCGTCTCTCACATCGTCGTGTGCGCACAGTCCTACGCTGGGTGTACGGGCGCCGCAATACCGCTTTAGGTGTCAACTCGTCGATCGTGATGGGCTCGTGACGTGCGATCAGTAGAAGTATCGGTTCGGCCATCAGGAGTGGACGGACCCGAACGGGGCTATCGGCTCGGCGTTCACCGACCGGGCCGCCCGCTCCAGCGCACTGGCCAGCAGCGCCAGGTCCGTCGGACCGTTGCCCAGTTCGCGGACCGGGCGCCGGGTCGGCGGATCGCCCATCCGCTCCCACTCCAGCGGTACGACGGTGGGGCGCAGCGTCGCCGTACGCGGAATGCGTCCCGTCACCCGGCCGCCCTGGAACGGGGTCACCCGCCCGTCCGGATGCCCCAGCCTGCCGCGTCCGGGCGCCGGATCCGCAGGCGACCGCGGGACGACCGGTGCGTCGAGCACGATGCGCAGCCGGGCCCCGTGGGCCAGATCCGTGTCCTCCGTACGGTCCGGGCGGGCGGATGTCGCGACCAGGTGGACGCCGAGCCGGCCGCCCTCCCTGGCCACGGCCTCCAGGGCCCGTACGACCGAACCGGCGGCGGGCCGGCCGGGACTGCCGAGCGCCGGGGCGACCAGCGCGTCGAAGTCGTCGACGAGGACGACGAGCCGGGGCAGCGGGGACGGGCCGGGGTCCGTGGACCGCGCGGCGGCGGGGCGCAGGCGGAGCGTCCCGCTCAGCAGGGAGTCCACGTCACCGCGCTGTTCCGCGGCGGTCGGCGGGCGCTGGCCGACCATCCGCTGCGCCACCTCGTGCCGGTGGTGCCACTCGGTGAAGTCGTACGGGTCGAGCAGCTCGGCGCGCCGCTTCAGCTCGCCGCCCAGTGCCTGCGCGAACTCCCGCATCCGTACCGGATCGGAGGCCGCGAGGTGCGTGAACGCGTGCGGGAGTTCGGTGCACGGGTGCAGGCTCTCACCGCGCTCGCCACCGGCGCCGTCGACCAGGAGGATGCCCAGCCGGTCGGGCCGGGCGGCGGCGGCCAGCGAGGCGGCGACGGCCCGCAGCAGCTCCGTACGTCCGCTGCCGGCCGGACCCTCGATGAGGAGATGGGGGCCCTCCGCCGACAGATCCACACTGACCGCGCCCCGGGGCCCGGCCCCGAGCACCACGACGGGCCGCCCGGCGGCCACGACGGCGGTGCCTTCGGCGGGGGCGGACGCGGCGGGTGCGGGTGTGCCGGTGCTTGTGGCCGTGCCTGTGTTCGCGTCCATGGCGGCGGGCGCCGCGATCCGGGGCGTGTCGGTGCCGCGCGGCCCGCTCACCCGGTTCGAGGTCCGACCCGACCCGGCTGAACGGAGACCGCCGGCGTCCTGGACATCGTCACCGCCCCAGGAACCGGACCCGGAAACGGTGCGGGAGCTCGGGGTGTCCCCGGGCGAGGCGCCGTAGCGCCCGCCACTGACGCGGGGTGCGGCGCTGCCGGGGTACGGGGTGCGCCCGGAGCCACGGGTGTCGCGGTCCTCGTCACGCACGAGGCCGTAGCCCGCCGTGCCGACGTGCGTGGCGGTCTCGCTGCCGGGGTACGGGGTGCGACCCGACCCCGGGGCGTATCCACCCGGGCCGCCGCCCGTGCGCTGGGCGCCCACGCGGGGGCCCGCACCGCGCGGGTACTCCGTACGGCCCGAACCGCGGGTCGCCGCGTCGGCCACCTCCGTACCGCCACCCCCCGGCCCGCCCGCCCAGCGGCCCGAACCGCGGACGGTGGCGCCGGGCTGGTCATCGGCCGTGGACGCCCAGCGGGCCATCAGCGAGGCGGGGGTGGCACGGGCCAGGCCCAGCTCGTCCAGCAGCCGGGCCGTCGTCGGGAGCGCGGCCGACACCGGCCGGCCGTGGGCCGTCACCGAACCCTCCGTGCGCAGCGGGGCCAGCGCCCGTCCGAACCGCTCGGCCCAGTGCGCCGACACCGCGTCCACGGTCGCGACCGTGCCCCGGCCCGCGGCCCGGCCGTCCGCCGTGCGCAGCAGTCGCAGGGCCGTCGCCACATCGCCGCTCAGCATCGCCACCGCCCCGCACTCCCGGAACGCGATCGAGGCGTGGCAGGCGGCCTCGTAGGTCGCCGCGACCGGTGACGTGGGTGTGGCGGCCGGGGTCTCGGCCAGACAGATCAGATGGATCCCGGCGGCGGCCCCCGCGGCGGCCAGCCGGGCGGTGTTCTCGCGCAGCACCGCCGAGCCGGGGTCGCCGTCGACGACCAGCACGGTGTACGGGCCCGCGTACCGACCGGCGGCCTCGGCGACCGTGTCCCGGTCCAGACTCGCCCAGCCGGGCCCGAGCGGCCCCTCGTCAAGCCGGCGCACCAGCTCCGTCGTACGGGCGAGGGCCTGCTCACGGTCGTACGCCAGGAGCAGCCGGCAGTCCTGGCCGTGCATAGGGACCACGTGCGGCAGCCAGCCGAGCCAGGCCCACTCGCGTCTGCGCTCGTCCGCGCCGCGGGCGCGGTCCGTGCTGATCAGCACGATCTCCAGATCGGCGGGGGAGTGCAGCGCGGCGAGCTGCGCGACCGTCGAGCGGGCGAGTCCGGCCAGCCGGGTCCGCGGCCCGGCGAGCCCGAGGGAACCGGCCTCCCGCAGCCCCACGGTCACCGGCACGGCGGGCAGCTCGGCCCGGTCCGTCGTCCCCAGGCGCACCACGAGCGCCTCCGGGTGCGCGGCGTCGCGCTCCCAGAGCCGGGGACCGGGGCCGAGCGCGGTCAGCAGCACGGCCGCGGGGTCGGGCCAGGCGCCCCCCGCGGCGGCCCCCGCGGGCGTCACCGGGGCGGTGGCCGGGAAGGGCGGCCCGGCAGCGCCCGTCTCGTCGGGCGTCGCCTCATGGACCGGCTCGCCCTTGTTGCCCGCGAGTCTGCGCGCCCAGCCGCCTATCCCGCCGCGCCGGGGTGTCTCGTCGCCCGGGAGGGGGGCCGGGCGCCCGGCGGCGGAGTGGCGGCGGCTGTCGACGGGCCCGTCGTCACCGCCGTACGGGTCAGAGTCGCCGGGCCCTTCGTGCGGGGCGGGACCGGAGCCGTGCTCCTCGGCGAAACCGCCGTCGGCGGCGGACGCGCCCGCTGTACCGGACACCCGCAGATGCCCTTCGCCGTCGGGGGCCGTCGAGAGGGTCGGCGTACGCGCCCCGGAGGTCAGCCGGAGCGTCGATTCGCCGAGCCGCAGCAGCGCACCGGGCTGCAGGCGGACCGGGCGGTCGCGGACCTCGGCGCCGTCGAGCAAGGTGCCGTTGGTGGAGCCCAGGTCCGCCACCGAGACCAAGCCGTCCGCGGAGACCGTCACCGCGCAGTGCAGCCGGGACACATCGGGGTCGTCGAGCGGGACGTCCGCGTCGGCGGAGCGGCCGATCCGGACCCGGCCGCCGTGCAGCAGGTGGACCCCGCCCGCGTCGGGCCCCGCGACCACGTGCAGCTGCGCAGGGACGGCGTCGTCCGCCGCCTCGTCCTCGCCCGGGACCTGGAGCGAGAGCACCGCTCCGTCGACCAGCGGGGGCTCACCCAGCGCGCACCGCTGCGCGTCGAGCCGCTCACGCCCGGCGAACAGCACCACCGCGCCGCTGCCGAGTGAGCCGTCGGGCCCGGAGACGGCCGCGGCCAGCGGGGACGCCACGGTGGCGAGCGCCGTCCCCGACGGGGCGGTGACCAGCACGTCGCAGGCGCGCGCCGGGGTCTGGCCGCTGCGCGGCGCAAGGACGGTCAGCCGGATCTGCATCGCCTCAGCGGTCCCTTCTGCGCGGGGTGCGGGGCAGGGGAAACGGCCTGTGATTCCCCCCACCCGACACGGACGCGTCGTCCGGTACAGGTTCGTCACGTACCGCAGGGCTCCCTACCCCACAGTCCGTGCTGGAGGCATCCTCGCACCTGCCACTGACAACGCGCCCGCGGGCCACCGCTAAGTGATCTTGAAACGTCGGCTGTGCGCCCATACGTGCCCGCTTGGAAGGTTTTCCCGTGCCCGCCTGGAAGGTTCTCCCGTGCCTGCCTGGACGCTTTCCGTAACTCCGGAACCGTTCCGGGAGGTCATCCGGCATGATTCGTCGCACGTGCGTGCGGCAACCATCCGCCCGGTGTGAGCGTCTTGTTCCGCAACCGGCTCTCACCTCCCCGGGAGGCACCGGCCACGGCGGACGAGGGCGACGAAGGCGAGCGCCCCGACCTCGCCGGTCACCCCACTAGAGTGGGCCGGAACTCCCGGGCGGATCCGGGAGCACCGCAGACACCACGATCGCAGGGAGCACATGACGTGCGGCCGGTAGGCAGCAAGTACCTGCTCGAGGAGCCGCTGGGACGCGGCGCCACGGGCACCGTCTGGCGTGCCCGCCAGCGGGAGACCGCAGGCTCCGAGGCGGCCGTCGCCGGCCAGCCCGGCGAGACCGTGGCGATCAAGGTCCTGAAGGAGGAGCTCGCCAACGACGCCGATGTCGTGATGCGGTTCCTGCGTGAGCGCTCGGTGCTGCTCCGGCTCACCCACGAGAACATCGTGCGCACCCGCGACCTGGTCGTCGAGGGCGATCTCCTCGCCCTCGTCATGGACCTGATCGACGGCCCCGACCTGCACCGCTACCTCCGCGAGAACGGCCCGCTCACCCCGGTCGCCGCCGCGCTGCTCACCGCGCAGATCGCGGACGCGCTCGCCGCCAGCCACGCCGACGGCGTCGTCCACCGCGACCTCAAGCCCGCCAACGTCCTGCTCGACGAGCGCGACGGTCAGATGCACCCGATGCTCACCGACTTCGGCATCGCGCGCCTGGCCGACTCCCCGGGGCTCACCCGGACCCACGAGTTCGTCGGCACGCCCGCCTACGTGGCGCCCGAGTCCGCCGAGGGCCGCCCGCAGACCTCCGCCGTCGACATCTACGGCGCGGGCATCCTGCTGTACGAGCTGGTCACCGGCCGCCCGCCGTTCTCCGGCGGCACCGCCCTCGAAGTCCTGCACCGGCACCTCAGTGAGGAGCCCCGCCGCCCCACCACTGTCCCGGCGCCGCTGTGGACGGTGATAGAGCGCTGCCTGAGCAAGGACCCGGACCAGCGGCCCAGCGCCGAGAACCTGGCCCGCGGACTGCGCACCGTCGCGGCCGGCATCGGCGTGCACGCCAACGCCGCCCAGATCGCGGCGGCCGACGGCGTGGGTGCCCTGCTCGCACCCGACCCGGCGCCCGCGGCCGTGCCGCAGGCCCCCGGCGCGGCCGACCCGACGCAGGTGCTGCCGAGCGACGCGGGATCCTACGATCCGAACGCCGCGACCAGCGTCATGCAGCACGCCCCCGGCCCCGGCCAGGGCGCGGGCGGGCACGCCGACCCGACCTCCGTCATGCCGCCCGTACCGCCGCACCCGGACGGCCCTCCGCAGCCCGACGGGCCGCACCCTTGGCAGTCCCAGCTCCAGGCGGCCCGGGACCGCAACGAGCAGACGCAGGTCCAGTACCTCGACCCCGGCCAGGACCCGCTGCGCCGTCGCCCCCAGCGGCCCCAGCCGCAGCAGCAACCGCAGCAGCCCCAGCGACGCCAGCAGCCGCCGCAGCATCAGCAGTACCCCCAGCCCCGGCAGCAGCAGTACCAGCCGCAACCGCAGCACCAGCCCCAACAGCAGTACCAGCGCCAGCAGTACGCGCCGCCGCAGCAGCCGCCGCCCCAGCAGCCGGCCCCGCGACAGCCCCGCGAGCCGCGGCAGCGCAGCGCCAACCCGATGAAGATTCCCGGCCTCGGCTGCCTCAAGGGCTGTCTGTTCACCCTGGTCCTGCTGTTCGTCGCGGGCTGGCTGATCTGGGAACTGACCCCGTTGCAGGACTGGATCGGCCAGGGCAAGAGCTACTGGCAGGCCATCAGCGACGCCGTCTCCAGCGTGACCGACTGGGTCTCGAAACTGGGTGGAAGCAGCGGTCCCTGAGCGGCCGACGCCTCATCAACTCTGTAGCTATATCGACTTCTGCGGGCCAGTTTCCACGCATATCACCCGCAGAAGTGAAGGTTGGCGCCATCCCGGGCACTCAACACCCCGATCGACGCGTAACTTTGTCGACCGGGGGTCATGAGCGACGGTCCATCGCCAGCCGCTGAGGGAGCAGTCTTGGCACGGAATATCGGCAGCCGGTACACCGCCCACCAGATCCTGGGGCGCGGCAGCGCCGGCACGGTGTGGCTCGGCGAGGGGCCCGAGGGCCCGGTGGCCATCAAGCTGCTCCGCGAGGACCTCGCGTCCGACCAGGAGCTCGTGGGCCGCTTCGTCCAGGAGCGCACCGCCCTGCTCGGTCTGGACCACCCGCGTGTGGTCGCCGTCCGCGACCTCGTGGTCGACGGCAACGACCTGGCGCTGGTCATGAACCTGGTACGCGGTACGGACCTGCGCACCCGCCTCGACCGCGAACGCCGGCTCGCGCCCGAGGCCGCCGTCGCGATCATCGCGGACGTCGCCGACGGCCTGGCCGCCGCGCACGCCGCCGGAGTGGTCCACCGCGACGTCAAGCCGGAGAACATCCTGCTCGACATGGAGGGTCCGCTCGGCCCGGGCGGCTCGCACCCGGCGCTGCTCACCGACTTCGGCGTGGCCAAGCTGATCGACACCCCGCGCCGCACCAAGGCCAGCAAGATCATCGGTACGCCGGACTACCTCGCCCCCGAGATAGTCGAGGGCCTCCCGCCTCGCGCCGCCGTCGACATCTACGCGCTCGCCACGGTCCTGTACGAGCTCCTCGCAGGCTTCACGCCCTTCGGCGGCGGACACCCCGGCGCGGTCCTGCGCCGCCACGTCACGGAGACCGTCGTCCCGCTCCCGGGCATCCCCGAGGAGCTCTGGCAGCTCCTCGTCCAGTGCCTGGCCAAAGCCCCGGCCTCCCGGCTGCGTGCCTCCGAGCTCGCGGCCCGGCTGCGCGAGCAGCTACCGCAGCTGGCCGGCATCCCGCCGCTGGACGTGGACGAACCGGACACCGAACCGGAACCCCAGACGTACGACGAGCAGCAGTACACCCCCGTGCCCGAGGAGCCCCGCCGACGTGGCGCGGTCCCTCTGGTCCCCGGCTCGTCCACCGATTCCAACCGCGACACCCACACGAGCATGCGCGTCCCGGCTCCCGACGAGCTGTCCGGCGGCCCCCGGGGCACGGCCAGGGCCCCCCGCTCCCCGGGCCGGCCCCGCCCCGGCTCGGCCCGCAACAAGTCCGCGGCCGTCCGCAAGCGCCGCCTGACGCTGGGCGCCGCGGCGCTGGTGCTGGTGGTGGGCCTCGGAGTGGGCTGCTGGCTGGCGCTGGGCGGCGACGGCACGGACGTGCCCACGCAGGACACGAAGAACTCGGCGCCGGGAACGCCCTGAGAGCCTGTCGGGCGCCCGGCTCCGAGCCGGGCCCGGACACGGTTCCCGGCGGCTTCCGGCCCCGACGGAACCCTCGGTGCCCCTGGTCGCCGTACGGCCCGGGGAGGCGCCGCACACCCGGCCACCGAGTCGTGATCATGCGGCCCGAGGAACGTCCGTGCCGACAGCCGTTACGCTGGACCCGTGGCAGTCGTCGATATTTCCGAAGAGCTGAAGTCCCTCTCCTCGACCATGGGGTCGATCGAGGCCGTCCTGGACCTGGATGCGCTGAGGGCGGACATCGCCGCGCTCGAGGAGCAGGCGGCAGCGCCTTCCCTCTGGGACGACCCGGAGGCGGCGCAGAAGATCACCAGCAAGCTTTCGCACCTCCAGGCCGAGGTCCGCAAGACCGAGGCGCTCCGCGCCCGGATCGACGACCTCGAAATCCTCTTCGAGCTCGCCCAGGACGAGGGCGACGCCGACGCCCTCGCCGAGGCCGAGTCCGAGCTGGAGTCGGTCAGGAAGGCGCTGGACGAGATGGAGGTCCGTACGCTCCTCTCCGGCGAGTACGACTCCCGTGAGGCGCTGGTCAACATCCGCGCCGAGGCCGGTGGCGTGGACGCCGCCGACTTCGCCGAGAAGCTCCAGCGCATGTACATCCGCTGGGCCGAGCGGCACGGCTACAAGACCGAGGTCTACGAGACGTCGTACGCGGAAGAGGCCGGCATCAAGTCGACCACCTTCGCCGTCCAGGTGCCGTACGCCTACGGCACGCTCTCCGTCGAGCAGGGCACCCACCGGCTCGTCCGGATCTCGCCCTTCGACAACCAGGGCCGCCGCCAGACGTCCTTCGCGGGTGTCGAGGTGCTGCCCGTGGTCGAGCAGACGGACCACATCGAGATCGACGAGTCCGAGCTGCGCGTCGACGTGTACCGCTCGTCGGGCCCCGGCGGCCAGGGCGTCAACACCACGGACTCCGCGGTGCGCCTGACCCACCTCCCGACCGGCATCGTCGTCTCCTGCCAGAACGAGCGCTCGCAGATCCAGAACAAGGCGTCCGCGATGAACGTCCTCCAGGCGAAGCTCCTTGAGCGCCGCCGCCAGGAGGAGCAGGCGAAGATGGACGCCCTCAAGGGCGACGGCGGCAACTCCTGGGGCAACCAGATGCGGTCGTACGTCCTGCACCCGTACCAGATGGTCAAGGACCTGCGTACGGAGTTCGAGATGGGCAACCCGGAAGCGGTCTTCAACGGCGAGATCGACGGCTTCCTGGAGGCGGGCATCCGCTGGCGCAAGCAGCGGGAGAAGTAGGCGGGCGGGCCGACGCGGCCTGATTCCCTGTCCTTTGAACGGTGGTGCCGGAATCCCCACGGGGTTCCGGCACCACCGTTTTCGTCGCGGAGCGTACGAGGCGGCACGCAAAAGGGAGTTGGGGGGCGAGTTGGGGAGACGGCGTGGTGAGTGCGTCACAGTCGTGATTCCGAATGGAGATCAACTCCCATCAAATCGGCGCAGATTGCGCGGAACGGCCTTGACGTGATCCTTAACTCTGGACAGGGTGCTAGGGCAGCATGCGTATGTCCGGGACGGGTGTGAACGGGGGCGGACGGCATGACCACGGCTCCATGTGGCGTCGTTCGGAGCAAACCCCGCAGAGCCGGGACCCGCATATGGCTGCTCCACTGACGAGAACAGCTACTGGGGGTAGCAGCAGATGACGAAGAAGACGCGAGTACGCGTCGCGCGGATAGCCGCAGGTGCGGTGATCGCCGCGGGTGCCTCGCTCACCGCTGCCGGTGTGGCGTCTGCCGCCGGCATCGGTGTCAACGTCGCGGGTGTTCAGGTTGGCGTCCAGACGGCGGACGGCGACCCGTGCAGCCCGCTCGACCCGCGATGCGAGCCGACGACCCCGCCGACCACGGAGCCGACGGACCCGCCGACCACGGAGCCGACGGACCCGCCGACCACCGAGCCGACGGACCCGCCGACCACCGAGCCGACGGACCCGCCGACCACCGAGCCGACGGACCCGCCCACGGACCCGACCGACCCGGGCCACGGTAACGGCGGCAATGGCAACAACGGTGGCAACGGCAACGGTGGCCACCAGTCCGGCGGCAACGGCAACAACGGCGGCAACGGCAACAACGGCGGCAACGGTAACGGCGGCAACGGTTCCTCCGGCACCTCCGGCAACGGTGGTACCGCCGGTAACGCCTCCGCGGGCTCCGTGACCGGTGGCGGGGACGCCGACAACTGCACCGTCGACCTCGACGGCGCGAAGTGCGCGGACAACACCACCCCCGACTCGGCCGGCAACCAGCCGGTCGAGCAGGGCAAGGGCAAGGACGAGCTCGCCGAGACCGGTGCCGCCGAGACCACGTTCCTGCTGGTCGGCGCCGCGACGATGATTGCCGGAGGCATCGGCTTCCGGATCCTGCCGCGCCTCATGAACGGCCGTACGGTCGCCTAAGGGCCCGCAAGCGGCACATGTGACGCACAGAGGGGCCCGGGGCGCCTGTATCGGCATCCCGGGCCCCTCCGCGTACACGTACACGCTCTCGCAGGCGGACGGACGGGCTCTCCCGCGGCTACGCGGTCTGGTGCGCCAGCAGCGCCAGCGCGCCCAGCAGCACCACCAGCAGGGCCAGCAGTGTCGCGGGGCTCAGCCCCGCGAAGATTCCCTGCCCCTGTTCGTGCTGCAGCCGCTCGCGGCTTGCCCGGCACACGGGGCAACGGCCCTCATTCACGGGCGCCGCGCAGTTTGCGCACACCAATCGGTCATAGGTCATGCGCTTTCCTCCTCCCGCGCGGCGGAGCCGCATACGCCTTGTCTCCGCACAACGCTCATGGGGACGCAACCGTTCCCCCTACCACTGTGCCAGCTCGCGCGGATTTCGGCGCGGCCCGCCGGACATCACCCGTTCCGTAGCGCTTCGGCCCGCTTCCGGCCTGCGTCGTTCCGCCATAAATCACCCATCCCGGGACGCGCGCCTGCACGCGTCAGGCCGGTTCGCGTATGGTCACGCACACCTACTCCCGGCCGACCGTGGTGCATCCGTGATCCGATTCGACAACGTCTCCAAGACCTACCCGAAGCAGAGCCGTCCTGCTCTACGGGATGTGTCTCTCGATATCGAGAAGGGCGAGTTCGTCTTCCTGGTGGGCTCCTCCGGCTCCGGCAAGTCCACCTTCATGCGACTCATCCTCCGAGAAGAGCGCGCCAGTCAGGGCATGGTCCACGTCCTGGGCAAGGACCTCGCACGCCTGTCCAACTGGAAGGTGCCGCACATGCGCCGCCAGCTGGGCACGGTTTTCCAGGACTTCAGACTTCTCCCCAACAAGACCGTTGCGGAGAACGTGGCGTTCGCGCAGGAGGTCATCGGCAAGCCGCGCGGCGAGATCCGCAAGGCGGTGCCGCAGGTCCTCGACCTGGTCGGCCTCGGTGGCAAGGAGGACCGGATGCCCGGTGAGCTCTCCGGTGGTGAGCAGCAGCGCGTGGCGATCGCGCGGGCGTTCGTGAACCGTCCCATGCTGCTGATCGCGGACGAGCCGACAGGCAACCTCGACCCGCAGACCTCCGTCGGCATCATGAAGCTGCTGGACCGGATCAACCGGACCGGCACCACCGTGATCATGGCGACCCACGACCAGAACATCGTCGACCAGATGCGCAAGCGCGTCATCGAGCTGGAGCAGGGCCGTCTCGTACGCGACCAGGCCCGCGGCGTCTACGGCTACCAGCACTGAGCATCGAGCACTGAAAGGACGCCATGCGCGCCCAGTTCGTCCTGTCGGAGATCGGCGTCGGCCTCCGTCGCAACCTCACGATGACCTTCGCCGTCGTCGTCTCCGTCGCCCTCTCGCTCGCCCTGTTCGGCGGCGCGCTGCTCATGCGCGAGCAGGTCAGCACGATGAAGGACTACTGGTACGACAAGGTCAACGTCTCGATCTTCCTGTGCAGCAAGAGCGATGTGACCTCGACGCCCAAGTGCGCCAAGGGCGCCGTCACCAAGGAGCAGCGGGATCAGATCGAGGGCGACCTCAAGAAGATGGACGTCGTCGACACGGTCACGCACGAGACGGCCGACGAGGCCTTCAAGCACTACCAGGAGCAGTTCGGCGACTCGCCCATGGCGAGCAACATCACGCCGGACCAGATGCAGGAGTCGTTCCGGGTCAAGCTCCACGACCCGAAGAAGTACAAGGTCGTCGCCACCGCCTTCGCCGGCCGTGACGGGGTGCAGTCCGTTCAGGACCAGCGGAGCATCCTGGACAACCTCTTCCAGCTGATGAACGGCATGAACGTGGCCGCCCTCTTCGTGATGGCGCTGATGCTGGTCATCGCGCTGATGCTGATCGTGAACACCGTCCGGGTGTCCGCGTTCAGCCGCCGACGAGAAACGGGCATCATGCGGCTCGTCGGCGCCTCCGGGTTCTACATCCAGATGCCGTTCATCATGGAGGCCGCCTTCGCCGGTCTCATCGGTGGCGTGCTCGCCTGCGTGATGCTGCTGGCCGGCCGGTACTTCCTGATCGACGGCGGTCTGGCACTGCAGAGCAAGCTGAACCTGATCGACTTCATCGGCTGGGACGCGGTCCTCACCAAGCTGCCCCTGGTCCTGGCGATCGGCCTGCTGATGCCCGCCGTTGCCGCTCTCTTCGCGCTGCGCAAGTACCTGAAGGTGTGACAAGCGCCCTTGTGGCGCACGACCAACCGGCCGTGCGCCACAAGGGCGTTGTCCTACACTCATCGCCATGTCGGGTCCCACGCAGTGTTTCGGGCCCCGCGGCGTGCGCCGCGGGGCGGTCCTGACATTGGTTTTCGCGACCGTGCTGGCCACCGCGGCGGCCACCGGCTCGCTGCCGCGCGGCGCGGCGAAATCCTCGGACATCGCGACCCGTTACGTCGCCTCCACCGTCGACGGTGACGAGGTGGCCGACGCCGCCGCCCGGGCCGTGGCCGACGGCAAGTCCGGCAAGGAGGCGGCCGAGGAGGTCGTCAGCCGCAGCGGCGACCGCTGGGGCGCGGTGTACGACGAGCGGCAGTACGAGGAGTTCGAGCAGGCCCTCGACGGCTCGTACACCGGCGTCGGGATCGCCGCCAGGCGCTCCGCCGAGGGACGGGTCGAGGTGGCCAGGGTCCAGCCCGGCGGCCCCGCCGACCGCGCGGGCATCGAGCCGGGCGATCTGCTCCGTACGGTCGACGGTCACCGGGTCGACGAACGGCCCGTCGCCGAGGTCGTCGCCCTGCTGCGCGGAGACCGTACGGAGGCGTCCGCAGGCAGCACCGTCGTGCTGGGCGTGCAGCGGGGCGCGGTGCTCCGGACCGAGACGCTGCGCCGGGCCATGCTCACCACCGAGGCCGTCACCGTCCGGCGCATCGGACCGGACCGTTCCGATCCCTCCGCGGCTGTACTGATCGAGGTGGACTCGTTCACCAGGGGCTCGGGCGACAGGGTCCGCGACGCGGTCCGGGACGCACCGGCGGGTGCCGGGGTGCTCCTCGACCTCCGCGGCAACTCCGGCGGCCTGGTCACCGAGGCCGTCACCGCCGCCTCCGCCTTCCTGGACGGCGGCCTGGTCGCCACGTACGACGTGCACGGAGAGCAGCGCGCCCTCTACGCGCAGCCGGGCGGCGACACCGTCCGCCCCCTCGTCGTCCTCATCGACGGCGGCACGATGAGCGCCGCCGAGCTCCTCACCGGCGCGCTCCAGGACCGGGGCCGCGCTGTCACGGTCGGCTCGCGCACCTTCGGCAAGGGTTCGGTCCAGATGCCCAGCAAGCTCCCGGGCGGTTCGGTGGCCGAGCTGACCGTCGGCCACTACCGCACTCCGGCGGGCCGCGGTGTCGACGGGCGCGGCATAACCCCGGACCTCGCGGTCACGTCCCGGGCCGAGCGGCAGGCCGAAACAGTATTGAGTGGCCTCGGGGGTGGGTCGTAGTGCGAAAATGGCCGCACTATGGCTAAGGAAAAGGACACGGGGCGCAAGCTCATCGCGCAGAACAAGAAGGCGCGGCACGACTACCACATCCTCGACACCTACGAGTGCGGTCTCGTACTCATGGGGACCGAGGTCAAATCGCTGCGGCTGGGCCGGGCCTCGCTCGTGGACGGCTTCGTCCAGATCGACGGCGGCGAGGCATGGCTGCACAACATCCACGTCCCGGAGTACGTGCAGGGGACCTGGACCAACCACTCGGCCAAGCGGAAGCGCAAGCTGCTGATGCACCGGGCGGAGATCGACAAGCTGGAGTCGAAGTCCGGCGAGACGGGTCACACGATCGTGCCGCTCGCGCTGTACTTCAAGGACAGCCGGGTGAAGGTCGAGATCGCGCTCGCCAAGGGCAAGAAGGAGTACGACAAGCGGCAGACCCTGCGCGAGAAGCAGGACCTGCGGGAGACGAACCGTGCGATCTCGGCAGCGCGCCGGCGCCAGCGCAGCGCGTAGCCGGGAGCGTACGGGCGGGGCCGGCAGGCACCCGCAGGAATAGGCTGGCATCGTCGTGCGTTGGTCACGTACGATGGCACTGCACCTCACAGCGGGTGCACCATTGAAAAAACAACATGGGGATGATCGGTTTCGACAGCGGATGTCGAAGCAGGGGAAGCGTGTCGAGGAAGCGGCAATGATCTCGTAAACCATATGTCGCAACCAATAATCGCCAACTCCAAGCGCGATTCCTTCGCCCTCGCTGCCTAAGTAGCGACTTGCGAAGTGTCAGCCCGGGGGTGATCCCGACCCGGATCCTGGCATCATCAAGGGATCTAAACTTCTAGACCCGGTCACGGGGCCTGGAAGGAAATCAAACAGTGGCTGAGCCCGTCGGAGACTTGTTCGCGTGATCTCCGGGGCCGAGAAAATCGCAGCGAACTGCACACGGAGAAGCCCTGATTCTGCACCGTTGGACGCGGGTTCGATTCCCGCCATCTCCACAATTCCCATGTGAACGAGGACCCCGTTGCCCACCGGCAACGGGGTCCTCGTTCTTGTGCCCGCCGTCCGGCTTGTGCCCGCCGTCCGGAGCGTGCCCGGCGTGATCCGATCGAGAGGCCCTACCTCCGCCGGACCCCGGCCGCGGCGACGGCCAGCGCCAACCCCGCCGCGCATATCGGTGCGACATAGCCCGACACCTGGCCCGGGTGCTCCACCAGCCAGCCTCCGGTCGCCGAACCCGCGGCGATCCCGCCCAGCAGCGCGGTCACGGCCAGGGTCATGCCCTCGTTCAACTGGCCCTCGGGGGTGAGGCGTTGCACCAGCGTCATGCCGGTGACCATCGTCGGGGCCGTCGCCGCGCCCGCCAGCAGCAGTGCGCCCGCGAGGGCGAGGAGCGAGTCGGCGGAGGCGGTGGCGAGCAGTGGCAGGGACATCAGCGCCGTCATTCCCGCCAGGCAGCCCAGCAGCCGGCGCCGGATGTCCCCGGCCGGGCGCAGGGATCCGTACAGCAGCCCCGCCACACACGATCCAGCCGCCTGGAGGGCCAGGATCGCGCCCCCGGCCTGGGCGATCGTGACGACCTCCATCGCGCCGAAGACCGCCCCGGTGGCGAGGAAGACGGCGAGCAGGGCCGGCATGCCGGGGGCGCGGAGCGGTGAGCCGGAGCGGGTGGTGCGGGGTGCCACCGGTGGTTCGGTGGCGCGCTGGGCGGCGAAGAGCAGTACGCCGGTCATCAGCAGGATCGCCCCGACGAGCGTTCCGGCCTCCGGGAAGAGCGCCGCGCACAGCAGGGCGGCGAGGGCCGGGCCGAGCATGAAGCAGAGTTCGTCGACGGCCTGTTCGAAGGAGTTCGCGGTGTGCAGGGCGGCCGGATCGCCCCGGTGCAGATGGGCCCAGCGGGCCCGGGACATCCCGCCGGTGTTGGGGGTGGTGGCGGTCGCGGCGTAGGAGGCGAAGAGGGTCCAGGCCGGGGCACCGTAGTGCACACAGAGCAGCAGCGCGAGTGATCCGAGCGCGGCGACAGCGGTGGCGGGCACGGCGACCCGGGCCTGTCCGTACCGGTCGACGAGCCGGGCGGTCCAGGGCGCGACCACTGCCGTCGCGGCGAGGCCGGTCGCGGTGACGGCGCCTGCCAGGGCGTACGAGCCGCGCGATCCGGCGATCATGATCACCGCGCTGACGCTGAACATTCCCATGGGGAGCCTGGCGAGGAGATTGCCCGCGGTGAATGCGCGGGCGCCCGGGGTGGCGAGCAGTCGGCGGTACGGGTTGGTGGGCGCCGGGCGGGCGGGGGCGGCGGCGCGCGGGGCGATGACCAGCAGGTCCCCGGAGACGGTGAGCAGGGGGGCGGTGGGCGGCGTTCTCTCGTACGGCATGGATCCACCCTCGGGGCGCACGGCCCACGGGGTCCAACACCTTCTCCGTACCGATTAACGCATTTGTGTTGTAAATTTTGGAGGTGGCCTCCTCCGCTGCCGATACCGGCACCCAGACGCATACCCATACCGACCCCCGGCTGCTCCGGGCCTTCGTCGCCGTCGCCGAGGAACTGCACTTCACCCGTGCCGCGGCCGGGCTCTACATCGCCCAGCAGGCGCTGAGCCGGGACATCCGCAGGCTGGAGCGCGAACTGGGCGCCGAGCTGTTCGTACGGACCACCCGGCAGGTCTCCCTCACCCCGGACGGTGACCGGCTCCTCCCGTACGCGCGACGGGTGCTGGAGGCGCACGACGATCTCGCCGCCGCCTTCGCCGATCCCGCGGTCAGACCACTCTTCGTCGACCTCAACACCGATGGCATGACCGCCGCCCGCGTACTCGCCCGAGCACGGGAGCTGGCCCCGGCGTGCGAGCTGATGGCGCGCTTCGAGAGCGGGCTCACCTGGGCGGCGGGGGAGATCCTGGCCGGGCGGCTCGATGTCTCGTTCGGCCGGGCCGCCGGACTCGATCCCGCGGTACTGGCGCGGCTCGAGGTACAGCCGGTGCGGTACGAGCCGATGGCCGTGCTGTTCCCCGCCGATCATCCCCTTGCCGCGCACGAGACCGTCGCGCTGGACGATCTGGCGGGCGAGACCGTCTACGCGGGCGCCGGAAACCCCCGCACCCCGGAGTGGACGGACCTCGCCCGGCTGCTCTTCGCCGAATGGGGCATCGCGCTGGCGCCACCCGTCCCACTCGCGATCGGCGTGGCCGAGTTTCAACGGGTCATGGCCAAGTCGCCGCGCTACCCGATCCTGTGCATGGTCGAGTTCGCCCCGATGCCCGGCACCGTGATGCGACCGCTGGTCCGGCCCGTACCGCTCTCCCCGCTCCTGCTGGTCTGGCGCAAGGGGCTCCGTCACCCCGGCCTCGACGCCCTGCGTGAAGCCGCGGCGCAACTGGGGTCCGAGGAGGGCTGGATGGTGCGGCCCGCCGGAAGCTGGCTGCCCGAGATCGATGCGTCGCTCATGCTGACGTCCGCCTGATCGAGGAACCCGGGCGCTGGACCCGGCACCGGACAGCACGTACGCCGAGAAAGAGGCCCGGCCAGGCCCGGGTAGCGTGACGGGATGATGAACGACATCCACCGGATCGACGCGGAGATACGACTCCGTCCCCCGACCCCGGCCGACGCCGCCTCTTTCGCCGTATCGCTGACCCGCAGCCGCGCGTACATGCAACCCTGGGAGCCCGTGCGGCCCGACGCCTTCTACACCGGGCAGGGGCAGCGGGAACGGCTGGCCGGTCTGCTCGCGGACCGTGACGCGGGGCGGGCGATGGCCTGGGTCCTCGCCGATGAACAGGACCGCGTGGTGGGCGGGTTCAACCTCAACGGCATCGTGCTCGGGCCGTTCCGCAGTGCGACTCTCGGCTACTGGGTCGATGTCGAGCACGCGGGCCGTGGTCTGGCCACGGCCGCCGTGCAGCGGGTCTGCGAGGTGGCCAGGGACGGGCTGCGCCTGCACCGGGTCGAGGCGGGGACGGTGCTGGACAACGTCGCGTCGCAGCGGGTGCTCGCCAAGTGCGGCTTCGAGCAGTACGGCGTGGCCCCGCGCTATCTGCACATCAACGGCGACTGGCGCGACCACCGGCTGTTCCAGCGGATCCTGTACGACGGTTCGTCGCTGCCGGCGTAAGGGCCGGAACGGCTATCGGACGCCGTCGGTACGCACGCGCACATGACGGTGTCCGTCCAGCGGCCACGGCGGCCGCGCCGGAAGAACCTCCGCGAAGCGGTAACCGCTCTTCTCCGCGGCCCGGCAGGACGCGTCGTTGTTCACCTGATGCAGCAGGTCCAGCCGCACGAGCCCGTCCCCGGCGAATGTCTCGAACGCCCAGTCGGTGAGCGCCCCGAGCGCCCTCGGAGCGACCCCGCGGCCGCGCGCCGACGCCACCGTCCAGTAGCCGACCTCCGCGCTGCCCGAGCCCGGTGCCGGGAATTTGAGCACCACATTGCCGACCAGTTCGTCGTCGCGATCGCGATCGACCACCGCGAAACCGAAGCGGCTGCCGGATTCCCGGCCCTCCTGCTGCACCCGCAGCCAGTGCCGCGCCTCCGCCTCGTCCGTGACCTGCATGAGCAGCATGGCGCGCATCGCGGGATCGCGGTACGCCTCGATCACGGCCGGTATGTCGTCGGGCAGCCAAGGCCGGAGCAGCAGGGACCCGGCCACCAGCGTGGCGGTGCGGAGATCGTCGGTCATCAGGACACCGTACGGCCCCGTCCGTACCGAACCGCGCGGCGGCAGGGGTTCCGGGCCGGGCACCTGAGGGGCACTCTGGGGGAGACCTCGACCGGACACCCCGAGGCGGTGACTCACTCATGGCGGCGGGCAAGCACTCGTACGACTGGCGGTTCGACTCCGGCCGCCCCTGCCTGGACCTGGTGGCTACGGGAGCCGGTACCTCCGGCGCCTGCGAACTGCTCGACGGCGCCGAGCGCCTCGCGCAGTGGCTGGTCGCCGCCGGACTCGTACCGAGCGGTACCCGCCTCGACGCGGTGGACGACACCTGGGTGGTGCGCTTCCGGCAGTTGCGGAGCGGCGTCGACCGTCTGCTGACCGCCGAACTCGGCGGCCGCAGAGCCGAGAGCGCCCTGGAACGGGTCAATGCGCTCGCCGCGGCCGCACCCCCGGGACTGAGGGCCGTGCGCGGCAGGAGCGGCACGCTGGTACGGACACTGAGCGCCGATCCCGAATGCGGGGCGCTGCTGGCCGCCGTCGCCCGCGACGCCGTCGAGCTCCTGACCGACCCCGAGGCGCGCGCCGGACTGCGCCGCTGCGAGGCCGACAACTGCCGCCGCCTCTACCTGGACACCTCGCGCGGCCGCCGACGCCGCTGGTGCTCCAGCGAGGTGTGCGGCAACCGCGAGCGGGTGGCCCGGCACCGGCGCAGGGCGGCGGCCGTGGCGGCCGTGGACGCGGCTGTGGACGCGGTCGCCGGGGCGAGTGCCCCGGATGTTCGAGCGGCCGGTCGAGGACGTGGCCCGCAAGCGGGCCGGGCGCAGGCGCCGCTCCAGGTATCCGGTGGCGGCGGCAGCGGCGCCGATCACCGGGCACGGCGGCGCGGCCGGACCGAGGCCTGATCGTGTGGCAGGTGCGCGGCGGGCCCCCTTTCGCATAAAGTTGACGGCTGCCCAAATGCACGTCAGAAGGGGGCCTCGGTGGCCGCGCAGGATGCCGCTGTCGATTCGTTGCGGGACCGGGAAATCGGTGTCGAGCAGGAACATCTCGACCGTGTTTATCACCGCCTCGAAGAGAAGATCCACGAGGCGGAATTTCTCATGAACGACGCCGTCAAGCGCGGCCAGGTCGGTACCCCCGGAGCGCTCGCCGAGCGCGACGCCCAGGTGTTCCGGGCCGGGATCCACCTCAATCGGCTGAACAGCGAGTTCGAGGACTTTCTCTTCGGAAGGATCGATCTGCTGCTCGGCAAGGACGGCGAACGCGGCCCGGACGGCGCGTACACCTCCGTCGAAGCGGCCGACGACGCCGTACGCGAAGACAACTCGGCCGATATCGCGGAGACGCTGCACATCGGCCGGATCGGGGTCCTCGACTCCGATTACGCGCCACTGGTCATCGACTGGCGCGCACCGGCCGCCGCACCGTTCTACCGGTCGACGCCGAAGGAGCCGGGCCGGGTGGTCCGCCGCCGGGTCATCCGCTCCAAGGGCCGCAAGGTCCTCGGCGTCGAGGACGACCTGATGCGCCCCGAGCTGACCGCGTACCTGGGTGGCGGCAAGCTCCCCGTCATCGGCGACGGCGCCCTGATGGCGGCGCTCGGGCAGGCCCGCAGCCACACCATGCGGGACATCGTCTCCTCCATCCAGGCCGAACAGGACCTGGTGATCAGGGCTCCCGCCGCGTCCGTCACCGAGGTCTCCGGCGGCCCCGGCACCGGCAAGACCGCCGTCGCCCTGCACCGGGCCGCGTACCTCATCTACCAGGACCGGCGGCGTTACGCGGGCGGCATCCTCGTCGTCTCACCGACCCCGCTCCTTGTCGCGTACACCGAAGGCGTGCTGCCGTCGCTGGGCGAGGAGGGGCAGGTCGCGATCCGCGCGGTCGGCTCGCTCTCCGACGAGGCGGCGGGTGTCGAGGGCGCCACCACTTACGACGAACCGGCCGTCGCCCGGATCAAGGGCTCCTCCCGGATGCTCCAGGTCCTGCGCAAGGCGGCACGCGGCGCACTGGAACAGCCCGGTACTCCCCGCAGGGCGGCGAACCGGGACGGCCAGCTGTCCTTCGGCGACGCAGTCGAAGAATCCGGCGCAACCGGTGTACCCGATGTGTCCGGCGCAACCGGCCGAGCCGGTGAGCCCCCGGCCACCCCCACCCGCCTGCGGGTCGTCGCCTTCGGGGCCCGGGTCGAGCTGCACGCCGACGAACTGCACCGCATCCGGCAGTCCGTCCTGGGCGGCACCGCCCCGGTCAACCTGCTGCGCCCGCGCGCCCGCAGAATGCTCCTGGACGCCCTGTGGAACAAGTCCTCCGGCCGGGGCCGCTACACCGACCCCGAACTGGCCGCCGAGCTGCGCTCCTCCTTCGACGAGGACGTGTCCACCGAGGCCCCCTTCCTCGACTTCCTGAACGCCTGGTGGCCCGAACTCACCCCCCGCGGGGTGCTCGCCGCGATGGCCGACGAGAAGCGGCTCGGCCGCTGGGCGCGCCGGGTCCTCAACCAGGGCGAGGTGCGCCGCCTCGCCCGCTCCCTGAAGCGGCTCGACAGAGAAGGGAACGGGCCGCTCTCCGTGCACGACGTGGCGATCCTCGACGAGCTGCAGACGCTGCTCGGCACCCCGTACCGGCCGAAGAAGAAGCGCGAACTCGACCCGCTGGACCAGCTCTCCGGTCTGGAGGAGCTCATGCCGCAGCGCGAGGAGACCCAGCGTGAGCGGGCCGAGCGGCTGGCCGCGGAGCGTACGGAGTACGCGCACGTCATCGTCGACGAGGCGCAGGACCTCACGCCCATGCAGTGGCGCATGGTCGGCCGCCGCGGCCGGCACGCCACCTGGACGATCGTCGGAGACCCGGCGCAGTCCTCCTGGTCCGATCCGGACGAGGCCGCCCGGGCACGCGACGAGGCGCTCGGCAACCGGCCGCGCCGCCGCTTCACCCTCACGGTCAACTACCGCAACCCGGCGGAGATCGCCGAGCTGGCCTCGAAGGTCCTGGCGCTCGCGATGCCCGGGATGGAGTCACCGGCCGCGGTCCGTTCCACGGGCGTGAAGCCGCGCTTCGAGACCGTACGGGACGGTGATCTGGCCGCCTCGGTGCGCGAGGAGGCGCGGCGGCTGCTGGCCGAGGTGGACGGCACGGTGGGCGTGGTCGTCGCGATGAACCGCCGGGCGCAGGCCCGCGACTGGCTCGACGGTCTCGGTGAGCGGGTGGTGGCGCTGGGGAGCCTGGAGGCGAAGGGCCTGGAGTACGACGCCACGGTGGTCGTCTCGCCCGCGGAGATCGCGGACGAGTCCCCGGCCGGTCTGCGGGTGCTGTACGTGGCGCTGACGCGTGCGACGCAGCAGCTCACGGTGGTCTCCGGGGAGCGGGACCTGCCCGACGCGGACGGCGTCCCGGACCTGCTGAGGGACTGACGCCGAGGCGGGGAGGGAGGTACCGCCGGGCGGACGGATTTCTGAATCCACCCGTCCCGCGGGAATCGCATCACCGGGGTCTTTGTTAGCCTGGTGTCGGCACCGGCTCGATCCAAGCCCCCGGGCCCAACCTTCGTCGCTTCGAGCGACCACTTGCCGCGAGGCGAGCATGGCGGGTCGGTGCCGCTTGAACAAGAGGACAGACCCGCGTCACCTTCCGGTGGCGCGGGTCTGTTCTTGTTTACGGGACCACGGACTTCTTGTTTACGGGACCACGGACTCCGGACCAGGTGCCGCAGACCTGCGTACCTACGAACCTCGCGGGCCTACGAACCTCACGGGCTCGGTCCGGTCGGATGTGGTCGGGGGTTCCGCTGAAGCGGTTTTCTCTCGTATGGTGGAAACTACTTTCCGAAACGTGGCACTCATTACCGGCTACCGGTCGGTAGGTGCGACGATCGGGAAGCGTGACCGAGGTGAGCGCCCCGGCCGCGCGGCAAAGAAGCTAAGGAAAGCGAAGGACTCGGCCATGGCAACGGCGCCCAGCGTCTCGTACTCGATGACGGTCAGGCTGGAGGTGCCCGCGAGCGGCACAGCGGTCTCCCAGCTCACCACGGCCGTGGAGTCCTCCGGCGGTTCGGTCACCGGCCTCGATGTGACCGCCTCCGGCCACGAGAAGCTGCGGATCGACGTCACCATCGCCGCCACCTCCACCGCGCATGCGGACGAGATCGTCGAAAACCTGCGCGGCATCGAGGGTGTCGTGCTGGGCAAGGTCTCCGACCGTACGTTCCTGATGCACCTCGGCGGCAAGATCGAGATGGCGTCCAAGCACCCCATCCGCAACCGTGACGACCTCTCGATGATCTACACCCCGGGTGTGGCCCGGGTCTGCATGGCGATCGCCGAGAACCCCGAGGACGCCCGCCGCCTCACCATCAAGCGCAACTCCGTCGCAGTTGTGACGGACGGCTCCGCGGTGCTCGGCCTCGGCAACATCGGCCCGATGGCCGCCCTCCCCGTGATGGAGGGCAAGGCGGCCCTCTTCAAGCGGTTCGCCGGCATCGACGCCTGGCCGATCTGCCTGGACACACAGGACACCGACGCCATCGTCGAGATCGTCAAGGCGATCGCCCCCGGCTTCGCGGGTATCAACCTGGAGGACATCTCCGCCCCCCGCTGCTTCGAGATCGAGGCACGGCTGCGCGAGGCCCTCGACATCCCCGTCTTCCACGACGACCAGCACGGCACCGCGATCGTGGTCCTGGCCGCGCTGACCAACGCACTGCGCGTGGTGGGCAAGGGGATCGGGGACGTACGGGTCGTCATGTCCGGCGCAGGAGCGGCCGGTACGGCCATCCTGAAGCTTCTCATCGCCGCAGGCGTGAAGCACGCCGTCGTCGCCGACATCCACGGCGTGGTGCACGCGGGCCGCGAGGACCTGGTCTCCGCCGACGCCGACTCGCCGCTGCGCTGGATCGCCGACAACACCAACCCCGAGTCCATCACCGGCACCCTCAAGGAGGCCGTGGTGGGCGCCGATGTCTTCATCGGCGTCTCCGCCCCGAACGTGCTGGACGGCACCGATGTCGCCGCCATGGCGGACGGTTCGATCGTGTTCGCGCTCGCGAACCCGGACCCGGAGGTGGACCCGGCAATCGCCCGCCAGTCGGCGGCAGTTGTCGCCACCGGCCGCTCCGACTTCCCGAACCAGATCAACAACGTGCTGGTCTTCCCGGGCGTCTTCCGCGGTCTGCTGGACGCCCAGTCCCGTACCGTCAACACGGAGATGATGCTCGCCGCGGCGGGCGCCCTCGCCGAGACCGTCGCCGAGGACGAGCTGAACGCGAACTACATCATCCCGTCGGTCTTCAACGACAGGGTCGCGGGAGCGGTCGCCGGTGCGGTCCGCGACGCGGCGAAGACCGCGGGCGGCGGCGCGGCAGGCCCCAGCTTGGCCTGAGCTACGGCGCGTCGCGGCTCGCGGCGCCCCAAACGCCCCTTTAGGGTGGGCGGGCGGCGCGTCCCGCAGAGCCCCGCATCCGCTGCGGACTGCTTTCGGGGAGTCGACGGAACGTCACCACGACGAGGCGAGGGTGCTTTTCGTGTGACTCCGGAGGGTGCCGGATTGGCGTTACCGCCGCAGGTGGGGGCAGGATGCGTAATCGGGCGCGAGGGTCTGACGACAGACCCGGGTCCGGGGACTGTCCGACGGCCCTGGCAGCATCGGCTTCGATCTCACGCCTCACAGGCAAGAAGAACACGGGAGTAACAACATGAACCGCAGTGAGCTGGTGGCCGCCCTGGCCGACCGCGCCGAGGTGACTCGCAAGGACGCCGACGCCGTGCTGGCCGCCCTCGCCGAGACCGTCGGTGAGATCGTCGCCAAGGGCGACGAGAAGGTCACCATCCCCGGCTTCCTGACCTTCGAGCGCACCCACCGTGCCGCTCGCACCGCTCGTAACCCGCAGACCGGCGACCCGATCAACATCCCGGCCGGCTACAGCGTGAAGGTCTCCGCGGGCTCCAAGCTCAAGGAAGCCGCCAAGGGCAAGTAAGCCCCACAGGCGCGACGAAGGGCGGTCACCCGACCAGGGTGGCCGCCCTTCCGTGTACCGGCGCGAGAGGGCCCGTTCCGGGCCTCTGACGCCCTCGCCGAGCGGACCGCTCCGGCCTCCGCGCCGTTTCGTGGCCGGGCCGAACGGCGAACGGGGGCCCGGGACAACGGTCCCGAACCCCCGTCAGCAGCCCTGGGACCGCCTGTTTCAGACCAGCGCGCCGCCCGGCAGCTCCACCTTCGCGCCGAGCTTCTCCAGTTTCTCCATGAAGTTCTCGTAGCCGCGGTTGATCAGGTCGATGCCGTGCACCCGCGACGTGCCCTGCGCAGCCAGCGCGGCGATCAGGTATGAGAAACCACCGCGCAGGTCCGGGATGACCAGATCCGCGCCCTCCAGCTTCGTCGGCCCGGACACGACCGCCGAGTGCAGGAAGTTCCGCTGACCGAAGCGGCAGTCGGAGCCGCCCAGGCACTCGCGGTAGAGCTGGATGTGCGCGCCCATCTGGTTCAGCGCGGAGGTGAAGCCGAGCCGGGACTCGTACACCGTCTCGTGGACGATGGACAGGCCCGAGGCCTGCGTCAGGGCCACGACCAGCGGCTGCTGCCAGTCGGTCTGGAAACCGGGGTGCACGTCCGTCTCCAGGGCGATGGCGTTCAGTGCGCCGCCCGGGTGCCAGAAGCGGATGCCCTCGTCGTCGATCTCGAACGCCCCGCCGACCCGGCGGAAGGTGTTCAGGAACGTCATCATCGAGCGCTGCTGTGCGCCCCGTACGTAGATGTTGCCCTCGGTGGCCAGCGCCGCGGACGCCCAGGAGGCCGCCTCCAGGCGGTCCGGGATGGCCCGGTGCGTATAACCGTCCAGCCGGTCGACACCGGTGATCCGGATCGTCCGGTCGGTGTCCATCGAGATGATCGCGCCCATCTTCTGCAGTACGCAGATGAGGTCCTCGATCTCCGGCTCCACGGCCGCGTTCGACAGCTCGGTGACGCCCTCGGCGAGCACCGCCGTCAGCAGCACCTGCTCGGTGGAGCCCACGGACGGGTACGGCAGCCGGATCTTCGTGCCGCGCAGCCGCTGCGGGGCCTCCAGATACTGGCCGTCCGCCCGCTTCTCGATCGTCGCGCCGAACTGCCGCAGCACGTCGAAGTGGAAGTCGATCGGCCGGCCGCCGATGTCACAGCCGCCGAGCCCCGGAATGAACGCGTGGCCCAGCCGGTGCAGCAGCGGGCCGCAGAAGAGGATCGGGATGCGCGACGAGCCCGCGTGGGCATCGATGTCCGCGACATTGGCGCTCTCGACATGGGTCGGGTCCAGAATCAGCTCGCCCGGTTCGTCACCCGGCCGGACCGTCACACCGTGCAGCTGCAGCAGCCCCCGCACGACCCGCACGTCGCGGATGTCGGGCACATTGCGCAGTCGGCTGGGCCCGCTGCCGAGCAGCGCGGCGACCATTGCCTTCGGCACCAGGTTCTTGGCGCCTCTGACGCGGATCTCGCCCTCCAGCGGGGTTCCGCCGTGGACAAGCAGGACATCGTCTGTGCCGGTCATGAATCTCGCGTTCCGGAGTGGTCGGGCAGGGGGCCAAGCGAAAGGGTAATCGCCCGGTGCCCCCCTTCCGTAAGAGGACGGGGGGTGCGCGAACGTCATGAACCCGCCACAACACGCTCTGCTGCCCGGGTCTTGCGGAGGGTTACCGTCCGCAAAGCCCTCCGGGCGATGCGCTCCCCGTGCGTACGTGCGCCCTGAGCTGCGCCCCGAGCCGTGCTCGGCTCTTTCGGTGACCGTGCGGCCCACTTGGTCCCCGTGGAGACCGAAGATGCGGGATCATTTCTGCCATGACCGAGGTGTCCTCGCTCACAGGGCGACTGCTCGTGGCAACACCCGCGCTCGCGGACCCGAATTTCGACCGCGCGGTGGTGCTGCTCCTCGACCACGACGAGGAGGGCTCGCTCGGCGTGGTCCTGAACCGCCCGACCCCCGTTGACGTCGGTGACATCCTCACGTCCTGGGCCGGTCTGACCGGCGAACCGGGTGTCGTCTTCCAGGGTGGCCCGGTCTCGCTCGACGCGGCGCTCGGTGTGGCCGTCATCCCCGGCGACGAGGGCCCCCTCGGCTGGCGCCGGGTGTACGGGGCGATCGGCCTGGTCGACCTGGAGGCCCCGCCGGAGCTGCTGGCCGCGGCGCTCGGCTCGCTGCGGATCTTCGCCGGATACGCCGGCTGGGGCCCCGGACAGCTGGAGAAGGAACTGGCCGAGGGTGCCTGGTACGTCGTCGAATCCGAGCCCGGAGACGTCTCCTCCCCGCGTCCGGAGCATCTCTGGCGGGCGGTCCTGCGCCGCCAGCGCAGCGAACTGGCGATGATCGCCACCTATCCGGACGACCCTTCGCTGAACTGATGGTCCCGGCCTTCAGTACCCTTGGGGTCCATGAGCACTCTTGAGCCCGAGCGCGGGGCAGGTACGGGCACCCTCGTAGAGCCGACGCCACAGGTGTCGAACGGCGACGGCGACCACGAGCGCTACGCCCATTACGTCCAGAAGGACAAGATCATGGCGAGCGCCCTGGAGGGCACCCCCGTGGTCGCACTGTGCGGCAAGGTCTGGGTACCGGGCCGCGACCCGAAGAAGTATCCGGTCTGTCCCATGTGCAAGGAGATCTACGAGTCCATGGGCGCCGGCGGCGACAAGGACAAGGGCAAGGGCGGCAAGGACAAGAAGTAGGTCCGGAGCCGACCGGCCACCATTGCTTCTGGCCCCTGGGGCGTGCGTCGACGCGCGCCCCAGGGGCCTTTATGCGTGCCCGGGCGTCATGGCGTTGCACGGGCTGCATCACCGGGTCACAGAGTGGTTGAGACCACTTGTCGGCGTCTGTGTGTGCACCTAATCTCCTGCCAGTTGTGCAGAACGAAACGTACGTTGCGTATGTTGCTCGCGCCCGGCGCGTCAAGGCGGCGTTCAACGGCCCGAAGAGCGCCCCTGGCCTCATCGAGTACGGCGACGCGGACGCCGCCGGATACGTCAAGGGCGGCGGACTCGCCGATGTGAGCGCGGAGTTCGCCGCCTGGGACGAGCCGGGCGCCCATCTTGTGAGCTCCTCCAAGGACACCGACCCGACCGCCGAGCAGTCCGTGACGGTCGGCGGCAAGGTCTACGGAGCGCCGCTCTTCGTCGGCGTCGTCGGCGTAACGGACACGGACACGGACGCGGACACGGACACGGACACGGACACGGATACGGATACGGACATGGGTGCGAACGCGAACTTCGGCACGGACACGGAACTGATCCCGGCGCCCGTGCGCATCGGTGATGCCGGTATCCCCGACGGTGACGGTGACGGGGGACCGGGCGCCGTCCCGCTGGACCCCTCCACCACCATCACGGCCGCCCCCGGCACCGAGAACACCGAACGCTGGCTGCGCTCCACCCTCGGCGCCGCCTTCGGCCTGCCGCTCGCCCCACAGGCGGCTGTCGAGGGTGGCGAGGGCGCCGCGAACACCATCCGGCTGCGCATCGACCCGGCCCTGGACCCCGAGGGCTACCGGCTGGGCGCAGGGACCACCGGCGTCGAGATCGCCGGAGGAAGCGCTGCCGGAGTCTTCTGGGGAGCGCAGACCCTCCGTCAGCTCCTGGGCCCCGCAGCCTTCCGCCGCGCGCTCATCAGCCCGGGCAGCAGGCCGGCCATCCCCTTCACGGACATCGAGGACGGCCCCCGCTTCCCGTGGCGCGGCATGATGCTCGACGTGGCGCGGCACTTCCTGCCCAAGGACGACGTCCTGCGCTATCTCGACCTCCTCGCCGCGCACAAGCTGAACGTCTTCCACTTCCACCTCACCGACGACCAGGGCTGGCGCATCGAGATCAAGCGCTACCCCCGGCTCACCGAGGTCGGCTCCTGGCGGTCCCGTACCAAGCACGGCCACCGGGCCTCCGAGCTCTGGGACGAGACCCCGCACGGCGGTCACTACACGCAGGACGACATCCGCGAGATCGTCGCGTACGCCACCGAGCGGCATATCCGGGTCGTTCCCGAGATCGACATCCCGGGCCACTCGCAGGCCGCCATCGCCGCGTACCCCGAACTGGGCAACACCGACGTCATCGACACCACCACCCTCTCCGTCTGGGACACCTGGGGCATCAACGCCAACGTACTGGCCCCCACTGACAACACCCTTCGTTTCTTCGAGGGCGTCCTCGAAGAGGTCCTGGCACTCTTCCCCGCCGCCACCTCGCCGTTCATCCACATCGGCGGCGACGAGTGCCGCAAGGACCAGTGGAAGGAGTCCCCGGCCGCCCAGGCCCGGATCGACGAATTGGGCCTGGCCGACGAGGACGAGCTGCATTCCTGGTTCGTCCGGCACTTCGACACCTGGCTCACCGCCCGCGGCCGCCGGCTCATCGGCTGGGACGAGATCCTCGAAGGGGGCCTCCCGACGGGCGCCGCCGTGTCGTCGTGGCGGGGCTACGGGGGAGGCATCACGGCCGCCGAGGCCGGCCACGACGTCGTGATGTGCCCGGAACAGCACGTCTACCTGGACCACCGTCAGGACGGCGGCCCCGACGAGCCGATGCCCATCGGCTTCATCCGCACCCTGGAGGACGTCTACCGCTTCGAACCCGTACCCGCGGGCCTCTCGGAGGAGGCGGCCCGTCACATCCTCGGCACCCAGGCCAATGTCTGGACCGAGGTCATGCAGAGCCGGTCCCGCGTCGACTACCAGGTCTTCCCCCGCCTCGCGGCGTTCGCCGAGGTCGCCTGGTCGCCCCTGCCCGCCTCCGCCGACCGCGACTTCGCGGACTTCGAACGGCGAATGACCGTGCACTACGCCCGACTTGGCGCCCTCGGCGTCGACTACCGGCCACCGAGCGGCCCGTTGCCCCGGCAGCAGCGCCCCGGCGTCCTCGGACGCCCTCTTGAGGGACCGCCCCCGAACGTGTGATTCCGGCCGTGCTCCGGGTCCGGCCGTCACGCTCCCGGGAGCGTGACGGCCGGCGGTCGTGGTCCGGAACGGGCATCCGCAAACGCACAGCCGGAACGGAACAACCCACCCGAGGCTTGCCGAAGAGTGGCAATTCGTACTCTGTGCCGAAGTGGGGCGAATCCGGATCATCCCCCTGGTGGGGGACGGATATGCCCTTCGCGGACCCTCGCGTCGGTCCGATCGGAAGATGTGCCAGAGTTGCCACGTCCAGGCTTTGAGCACGTACCGTACGGCAAAACAAGCCGGACAGCCGGGACACCGGGAAGGGGCAGCTGGGTTGACCACGCACGCACCGCAGGCGACGCAGTCCGTGACGCTGCCGGCCTCGCTCGACGAGGCCGTGGCGGCACTCGGCGCCATGCCTGCAGCCGTTCCTGTGGCGGGTGGGACGGACCTGATGTCGGCCGTCAACAAGGGGCTGCTGCGCCCCTCGGGGCTGGTCGGCCTCGGCCGGATCAGCGAGCTCCGCGGCTGGCACTACCAGGACGGTCACGCCCTGCTCGGCGCCGGACTCACCCACGCACGCATGGGGCGGCCCGACTTCGCCGCCCTCATCCCCGCCCTGGCCGCCTCCGCGCGCGCCGCGGGCCCGCCCCAGATCCGTAACGCCGGAACGCTCGGCGGCAACATCATCACCGCGGCCCCGACCGGCGACACCCTGCCGGTGCTCGCCGCCCTGGAGGCCGAGCTCGTCATCGCGGGCCCGGGCGGCGCCCGGCGCGAGATCCCGGTCTCGCACCTGCTGGCCGGCCGCGACATGCTCGAACCCGCCGAACTGATCGGCTTCGTCCGGGTACCGCTGCTGCACGCCCCCCAGGTCTTCCTGAAGGCCACCGGCCGCACGGGCCCCGGCCGCGCCACCGCGTCCGTCGCGATCGTGCTCGACCCGGCCCGGCGCGGGGTGCGCTGCGCGGTCGGTGCCATCGCGCCGATGCCGCTGCGACCGCTGGAGGCCGAACACTGGATCGCCTCGCTGATCGACTGGGACGGCGAACGGGGCCTGGCACCGGACGCGCTGGCCGCCTTCGGCGAGTACGTCGCCGCGGCCTGCATCCCGGACCAGGAACCGCCCGCCGACGGGGGAGAGGCACCACCGCTGCCCCCCGCCGTACTGCATCTGCGGCGCACCGTCGCCGCGCTGGCCCGACGGGCGCTGGGGAGGGCACTGTCGTGAGCAACGAGGACCACAACGAACAGCACGGGCAGCGGGAGCAGTCGCAGCACGGGGGCTGGCAGCCGACGCCGCAGGGCGGCGAGTACGACGCCGAGGCGACCGCCTTCGTCCACCTGCCGCCGGAGGACCTGGCGAACATCCCGCTGGCCGCGCCCGGCCAGGGCTACGTACCGCCGATGATCCTGCCGCTGACACCCGCGGCCGGTCTCGATCCGGCGGCCACGGGCAGCTGGGTCGTACAGACGCAGAGCCAGCAGGAGCGGGCCACGGGACCGGAGCAGCCGGCCCCCGGCGCGGTGCACTGGCCGGACCCGAACCAGCAGCAGACGCAGTACGGGTACGAGTACCCGCAGCAGGAGCAGTACCGGGAGACACCGGCCGCGACGGGCCAGTGGAACTTCACGGAGTCCACCGAGTTCGCCCCCCGACATGCCGACCACGCCGACCACGCCACCCACGCCGACCACGGTGCACAGCCTGGCCACGTCGGCCACAGCGACCACGGCGTGCAGCCCGACCACGGCAGTCACACCGGCCACACCGGTCAGTGGACGATTCCGGTCGCCGACGGTGATCTCCCGGAGGAGTCCGGCGAGTTCGCGGCCTCGGCGCTGGCCTCCCAGTGGTACGCGGACCGGACTCCACCGGCCACGCTGCCGGGTGGCGCGCCCGCACCGTGGGCGACACAGCAGCCGGTGCCGGAGCCTGAGCCTGAGCCTGAGCCCGAGCCCGAGCCTGCGGTGGAGTCGGCACCCGGAGCGGACATCGAGCCGGAACACTCGCCGGGAGCCGATTTCGCGCCTGCCGCGGAGCCCGCGGCGGAGCTCTCCGAGGCGTACTCCCCATTGCCCTCCGAGTCGTTGTCCGAGACGTCCTCCATGGCGTACGAGGCACCGGCACCGGGGACGGACGCCGAGAACGGTCCCGTACCGACGGCCGGAGACGCCGGAGACACGGGAGTCACCGGAGACACGCCCGTTCCCGAAGCGGACCTCGCGCAGGCCCCGGCCCTCCACACTGCCGTATCGGAGGACGCCCCGGCCGAGCACCCTGCCGAACAGTCGCCGCCCGACACGCCACTGCCGAACACCCCGCCGGAAGCCCCGCCACTCGAAGCCGAGCTCCCCGAGGGACAACTCCCCGAGCCCCAGCCCTCCGAGTCCCCGTCCGCCGAGTCCCGGCCTCTAGAAGTCCAGCCCCCCGATACCCACCCCGTAGCCGTCCCCAGCGAGCACCCGGCCGCTTCCTACGTCCTGCATGTGAACGGCGCCGACCGCCCCGTCACCGATGCCTGGATCGGCGAGTCGCTCCTCTACGTGCTGCGCGAGCGCCTCGGCCTCGCCGGTGCCAAGGACGGCTGCTCGCAGGGTGAGTGCGGTGCCTGCAACGTCCAGGTGGACGGCCGGCTGGTCGCCTCCTGTCTGGTCCCGGCGGCGACCGCGGCCGGCAGCGAGGTCCGTACCGTCGAGGGCCTGGCCGTGGACGGCGAGCCGTCCGACGTTCAGCGCGCTCTCGCCAAGTGCGGAGCGGTCCAGTGCGGTTTCTGCATTCCCGGCATGGCGATGACCATCCACGACCTGCTGGAGGGCAACCACGCCCCCAGCGAACTGGAGACGCGCCAGGCGCTCTGCGGCAACCTCTGCCGCTGCTCCGGCTACCGGGGCGTCCTCGACGCCGTGAACGAGGTCATCGCGGGCCGCGAGGCAAGCGCCGACCCCGCAGCCTCGTCGGACTCCTCGTCCCCGGAGTCCGACGAGGCCCGCATTCCCCACCAGGCGGCCCCGGGCGCCGGCAGGGTTCAGCCGCACTCGCAGGACGGAGGCATGGCGTGAGCAACGACGCGGCCACCGCGGCCACCGCCGCCAACGCGACCAGCACACGGATCACCACCCCGGCGGCCGAAGGACGCGACGCCGAGCCGACCGCGCTCGGCCTGGGCGTCTCCCTCCTGCCCGCCGACGCGCGTGCGAAGACGGAGGGCACCTTCCCGTACGCCGCCGACCTCTGGGCCGAGGGCCTGCTGTGGGCGGCCGTACTCCGTTCCCCGCACCCGCACGCCCGGATCCTGTCCATCGACACCTCGGGCGCAGTCGAGATGCCGGGGGTACGGGCCGTCGTCACGCACGAGGACGTCCCCGGGGAGGGTGCGTACGGGCGCAAGGTCGTCGACCGCCCGGTCTTCGCCTCCGAGCTGGTCCGCCACCACGGCGAGCCGATCGCCGCGGTCGCCGCCGACCACCCCGACACGGCCCGGCTCGCCGCCGCGGCCATCGCCGTCGAGTACGAGGTCCTGGAACCGGTCACCGACCCGGAGAAGGCGTTCGAGGCCGAACCGCTGCACCCCGACGGCAATCTGATCCGTCACATCCCGCTGCGCTACGGCGACCCGGAGGCCACCGGCGAGGTCGTCGTCGAGGGCCTCTACCGCATCGGCCGTCAGGACCCGGCCCCGATCGGCGCCGAGGCCGGGCTCGCCGTGCCCCGCCCCGACGGCGGCGTGGAGATCTACACCGCCTCCACCGACCCGCACACCGACCGCGATCTCGCCGCCGCCTGCTTCGGCCTCGAACCGGACCGGGTGAAGGTCGTCGTCACCGGCGTCCCCGGCGCCACCGGCGACCGCGAGGACCCCGGCTTCCAACTGCCGCTGGGACTGCTCGCGCTGCGTACCGGCTGCCCGGTCAAACTGGCCGCCACCCGCGAGGAGTCCTTCCTCGGCCACGCCCACCGCCACCCCACGCTCCTGCGCTACCGCCACCACGCGGACGCCGATGGCCGGCTGGTGAAGGTCGAGGCACAGATCCTGCTCGACGCGGGCGCGTACGCCGACGCCTCGTCCGAGTCGCTGGCCGCGGCGGTCGCGTTCGCCTGCGGCCCGTACGTCGTCCCGCACGCCTTCATCGAGGGCTGGGCGGTCCGTACGAACAACCCGCCGTCGGGCCATGTGCGCGGCGAGGGCGCGATGCAGGTCTGCGCGGCGTACGAGGGCCAGATGGACAAGCTGGCCGCCAAGCTCGGCATCGACCCGGCCGAGCTGCGCCTGCGCAACGCCCTGTCCACCGGCGATATCCTGCCCACGGGCCAGACGGTGACCTGCCCGGCACCGGTGTCCGAACTGCTCACCTCCGTGCAGGACTTCCCCCTCCCCTCCCTCCCCAAGGACGCCCCGGAGGACGACTGGCTGCTCCCCGGCGGCCCGGAGGGCGCGGGCGAACCCGGCGCGGTGCGCCGAGGGGTCGGCTACGCGCTCGGCATGGTCCACATGCTCGGCGCGGAGGGCGCCGACGAGGTCTCCACGGCCACGGTCCGGGTCCACGACGGCATCGCCACGGTCATCTGCGCCGCGGTCGAAACGGGTCAGGGCTTCTCGACCCTGGCCCGTCAGGTGGTCCAGGAGACGCTGGGCATCGAAGAGGTCCACGTGGCGTCCGTCGACACCGACCAGCCCCCGGCGGGCCCGGCGACGCACGGCCGCCACACCTGGGTCTCGGCCGGCGCGGTGGAACGCGCGGCCAAGATGGTCCGTACGCAACTGCTCCAGCCCCTGGCCCACAAGTTCGGCATGTCCACGGAGCTGCTGCAGATCTCCGACGGCAAGATCACCTCGTACGACGGGGTGCTGTCCACGACCGTCACGGAAGAGATGCACGGCAAGGAACTCTGGGCCACCGCCCAGTGCCGCCCCCACCCGACCGAACCCCTCGACGAGTCGGGCCAGGGCGACGCCTTCGTCGGCCTTGCCTTCTGCGCGATCCGCGCGGTGGTGGACGTCGACATCGAACTCGGCTCCGTACGCGTCGTCGAGATGGCGATCGCCCAGGACGTCGGCCGGGTCCTCAACCCGTCCCAGCTCGCGACCCGCATCGAGGCAGGCGTCACCCAGGGCATCGGCGCCGCCCTCACCGAGAACCTCCGCACCGCCCGTGGCCTGATCCGTCACCCCGACCTCACCGGCTACGCGCTCCCGACCTCCCTGGACGCCCCGGACATTCGCATCGTCAAACTCGTCGAAGAACGCGACGTGGTCGCCCCGTTCGGCGCCAAGCCCGCCTCGGCGATCCCGGTGGTGACGTCCCCGGCGGCGGTGGCCGCAGCCGTACGAGCAGCCACCGGCCGCCCGATCAACCGCCTCCCGATCCGACCCCAGGCGGCGGTGGCGGCCCCCAAGTCCTGAGCCCGGCAAAGATGGCGCGATCCGGGTTGCACATGCAACCCGGAAGTGCACAGTGTCACCACTGCTGACTAAGGTGAACCTCGAAGCGGCGAGCGGCTGTTGCCAAACGGGGGAGACGCTGTGGGCCAGAGCGATCCGGGGGCGGAATCACCGGCGTACTCATGGGGTGTTATCGGTGCCGTGGGAGCCGCCGGGGCGATGTCCCCCGGCGCTGCGGGCGAACTGGTCACCGAACTCACGTCGTTCACGAAGTTCCGCGACCGGATCGACGGCCTGCTGCACGACCTCGAGGCGTCTCCGGCCGGCCCGGGGAAGGTCGACGCGGACACCATGGGGCGCGAGAAGTTCGGCGGCCGCGTCATGCTGAACACGGCCGGCGCCCCGACCAGCGGCGCCAAGCGCAACGACTACGTCGGCTACGGCATCGTCCGCCCCCGGATCGCCCTCAAAACCCCGGGCGACCCCGGTCCGGCCGACGTGTATCCGCTCCCCGATCTTGCGGCGGCCGAGAGCCCCAGCGTCTCCGCCAAGCCGTCCAAGGCAGCCGGGGGCTCAACGGACACCGACAAGCCCGCCGCAGCAGCTCCCGCGTCCGACGACAAGAGCAGCAAAACCGGTCTCTGGATCGGCCTCGGTATCGGTGCAGTCGCTCTCGTCGGAGGAGCGGCCGCCGCCCTCGCCATCCGCTCCCGCAGCCACAAGTCCGCCGCGGCCGCCCCGCCCGCGTATACGCACCAACCTCCGTACCCGCACCCCTACCCGCAGTCCCAGCAGCAGGCCGCGCACCCGACCTATACGCCCCCTCCGACCGATCCTCCCGGCTCCAGCTCCCGCCAGCGGTGATGCCCCTGACCGGCTTCATATCAGGGAGCCGACCTGCCGCATCGCTGACGACGACGGGGGCAGGACCGTACCGACACGATTACGCTCCGTTCGTTCTCGTCTCCGCGGACGCCCTCGACCACGGTGTTCTCGACCGTCAGGATCCGCTTGAATATGCCGCTTCTGCGAGATCAGGTTTGTCGCTCGACACTCCAAGCCTGGCAGGCAGCGGCGTGTTTCACGTATCAGCGCCGCACAGGGCACACACATGCGGCAGGAGAGCCCGAAAATTGCACGCCCACGACTTCACTGTTTTCGGTGACGTCGGCTCGGCCGCCGCCAAGACGTACGGCCTCGCATTCGACCTCCCCGACGACCTCGCCGCCGTCTACACAACCTCGGCTTCGACCTGCAACGCGTCAAAGGCGGTCCCGCGCCGCCCGCCGCACCCGGCCGCTTACGTCATCGACCGCGACGGCGTCATTCGCTGGGCCTTCACCGACACCGACTACACCAAGCGCGCCGCGCCCGCAGGCGTATTCGGCGCCCTGGACGCCTTGAGGTAGCCCGCAGCCACGCCTTGTTGCCCGCCCACCAGGCACAGCGGCTCCGATGCGGCCCCGCCCCTTTACGCTGTCTCCATTTCGACAACCGTTTCGGGTTGATAGGTTGATCGAACGCTGCTGACGTTCCGTGTCATGCGGCGCAGGGGGAGGAACCGATCATGTCAGCCGGTGGGCCCGAACACGCGATAGGTATGCGCCTCAACCAGAACGCCCCCGACCAGGGCGGCGGTTCTGGCGGCGGGCAGCAGAACCTGGTCTCGACACCCGCGGAGAAAAAGGCCGCCGCGAAGGCCATCGAGGATCACATCGAGCCGGACACGAAGAAGGCAGGCCACCACGCGGACGAGGACACGTCCGGGGTGGTGAAGGCGTTCGACGCCAAGGACGGCCACGGCTGGCTCATGTCGTCCGCGCTGAAGAAGGCTCACAAGAAGTGGGGCGAGCAGGTGCACGCGCTGATGAACCGACTCGGTTCGGAGAAGGCATCGCTGCGCAGCACCAACGTCCTGCTGACGAACACGGACTTCGACATCCGGTCGGGTGTGAAGAGTGTGCGTACGCCGTCCGTCTTCGATGGGTTCTGACCGGCCGCCGCCCGCCCTCACGTACACACGCACTCCACGGGGACAGAGATGCCTACGTACCACGAGATCATGACGACGGATCTCGGCACGCTCACCACAGCTGCCACCAACTGGGACGGCATGGCCAAGAAGTTCCACGGCCAAGAGGTCGCGTACAAGCGGGATGTGCACGGCATCTCGACGGGCCCCGGCTGGCAGGGGCTGAGTGCCGAAGCGGCCAACAGGCGGTTCGATATCACGCTGCGCGAGTTCCAGTCCGCGCAGGCCGAGGCGAAAGCCATCGCCTCGCTTCTGCGTGACGCTCACAGCCAGTACGTCGACCTCAAGGGCAAGTTGACGGCCGCCCGGGACGAGGCGGTCAAGGCCGGGATGAAGGTCTCGGACCAGGGTGTGGTTACGTACGACTACGAGAAGCTGACCGAGGGCGATCGCAACGCGCTCCACCACGACCCTGACTACCAGCAGAGCGTGCAGAAGGCGGTCGGCTCCTGGCAGGACCGCATCGACAACGCGGTCAAGGTCGTCAACGACGCGGACAAGGGCGTCGAGATCGCCTTCAAGGGGGTCGTGCTCGACTCGGATGTCACCGACGGCACCATGAACGGCTTCAACGGCAAACCCAGCGGTGACATCGAGAAGTACGAAGCCGATGAGCTCGCCGACATCGCCACCCGCATCAACTCCGGCGACGCCACTCCGCAGGAGATCAAGGAGGCGCAGCGCGCCTTCCGTGACAACGCCAAGAACAAAGAGTTCAGCCAGATGTTCCTGGACAGCCTGGGGGCGTCGGGGACCATCAAGTTCACCAACAAACTCAGCGACCTCAGTCATGGCGGCAAGGACAAGGGGACGTACGCGGCGCTCCAGGACGACCTGGCCAATTCCCTTGCCCTGGCGACGAAGGACACCGACTCGGCGTTCTACAAGAAGTTCCGTTCCGACCTGCAGAAGGCCGGTGTCCAGAAGTTCGACCTGGACGTCACCGGTGACAAGATCGCGCTCAGTACCGGGCACGGGCAGCAGGCGCGCGGCTATCAGAGCCTTGTGACGCTGATGGAGCAGGGCGACGGCTACTCGGGGCAGTTCCTCAAGGACATGGCCACCGATATCCGGGCCGCCGAGGACAAGAAGCAGGGCGGAAACCCCGACATCTGGGATCTGCGCGGCGACTTCAGCGGCAAGAACGACGGTTGGTTCGCCAACGACCCGCTCGACGGTGTCCTCGGCATCATGTCCAAGGACCCGGCCACGTCCACGAGCTACCTGGACCCGGGCCCGAATGGGAAGAACGACAACCTCGAGTACCTGCTCAAGGAGCGGGACTGGGACCACGTCGACACCTCGCACTGGGCCGGCAAGGCCGAAGTGACCGGCAAGGACACGTTCGACAATGACGTACGCACCGGCCTCGGCCTCGCCCTGTCGGCGGGCGCCACCGGCCTCGTGCCGGGCGGGGAAGGCGACGAGTTGGGCCGGCACACCGCCGCGCAGACCCGTGTCATGCACGACACGATCAACCTCATCGACTACGGCGACGCCGACGGCAAGTACGGCGAGGACCCCAAGCACATGCGGGTCGGCAGGGCCGACGAGGTGCTGGCCAAGGACGACTACTCGGCCCTGCGCGATCCCCTGTCCCAGGCCCTGGCGGACTACTCGCCGGACGCCGTCGACATCATCGACGGCGATGCGCCTGGCGGCCGCGCAGGGAAAGCGGACAGCTACGGACACGGCGACGACTCGCAGATCCAGAACAGCCGCGGCAGCCTGCTCCGCATGATGCGCGGCGTCTCCGAAGCCGATGACACCACCAACTACGAGCGTATATACCAGGCCCAGCAGGGCTATATGTCCGAGGAACTGATGAGCAAGAACATCCCGGACGTGACCGCTGCCACCAACGAGGCCCGCAAGGTCGGCGAGGTCACCGGCGCGCTCAACGCGGTCGGCGGCGACGTGAAGATGGATGTCCACGATGCCAAGACCGACGATGCCGGGAACATCCGGTTCTACGGGTACCACGTCGGCGGGGGCCTGATCACGGGCATTCCCGTTATCGGTGACGGCGCCCAGCGCCTCGTGGACATGGGCCTCAACGAGTGGCTTGGAGGGATTCAGGCAGAGGAGGGCGCATTGTCCAAGGAGGAGTTGAGCCGGGGAAACGAAATGGCACAGGACAACCTCGACACCTACTTCCGGAAGTGGGGCGACAAGCGTGGCATGGACGAAGAAGACCCCATCATCGGGGCTGCGGCCGGAGAGGCCCGGCAGAGCTACGTGGGCGGGCGCCAGATAGCGTACGAGGCCCTGCGGTCCCGTACCTGATCAACGCATGTGGAACACCGACCCCGTACGGCCCGACGTAAGGAACCGGTAAACAGCACCATGACAGCCCAGACGCGGAAGAAGAAGCCGGTACTTGTGGCGGCGGGCGCCTTGGTCGTGGTGGCCGCGCTCGCCTCCTCGTACTGCTGGTGGAACACGAATCTCCTCGGCGCGGACTCGTTCTGTGGCGGCAGGCTGGGGAGCGGGGATGTGCGGGCCGCTCTGGACTCCACCGGCCGCGTATCGCAGGTGTCCGGGCAGGCCGATCCGCAGCGGCCCGGGTTCACGTGCACGGTCGAGCGCACCAGCCGTTTCATCGGAGGCGACGACCAGCGGGTGAAAATCAGCACGGACAGTAGACAAGGGGCTTTCCCCTTCACGACCCATGTCTGGAAGAACCCTGCTGCCCGGTCCTACTTCAAGGGAGGCGTGACCGGTGCCGTGTCGCAGGACTTTGGCGGGTACGTGGTCCTGCCGAAGCCTTGCTGGGACAAGTTCGGCAGCTGGCAGGACGGCAGCGGAGTGGCGATCGTGGAAGCCGAGGTGCAGAAGGGGGCGGTGGACGCGGCCGGTCTGGCCCGGTTGCTGACCCGCTCGGCGCGGCAGGTCGCCGAAAAGGCCGGCTGCGGCACGGCGGCACTCTCAGCCGCCCCCGATCTCGCAGCCCCGTCCGCCTCGCGGACGACAGATGTCCAGAACGTATGTGGAGTACGGGGCTTCGCGCTGCCGAAGGCGGCCGTGGTCGTCTCCCGGGCCGAACCGGACCTGGAGCAGGTGAACGACGGAAGTGCCGACACGTGGGCGTGTGACCTGAGCCTGGCGGGGTCGGCCAAGGGGGCCGTTTCCTTTGCCGTGACGTCGGACAAGAATTTCGTCGAGGCGGCTCAGAAGTATCCGTACGGCTTCAAAGCGCTCCCTGGCGGCAAGGGGGTTGCGAGAAGCGACCAGGTCGTTCTCCACTGTGACAGTAGTGACGTGCACTTTTCCGCGCACTGGAACACTGGATACGAGGGGGCCCTGATCGACAGCGTCCACCGCGACTGGGGCGCGATCGCGAAGGTCAAGAAAGCCACGTTCCAGAACTTCCTCGACGCGACGGCCGCTGCCCACTCGTGCCCGCGCGTCGCCCTCCCCTAGCAGAAGGACCGTTCATGTCTTCCCTCTTCCGTGCAGCAGCCGCGGCCGCCCTGCTCCTGACGGGGGCAGTCGCGTGCAGCGACAGCTCCGGTGAGGAGAAGTCCACGTCGTCGTCCTCGTCCGCTTCGGCTGCCGCCGATGACACGACCGGCGGTTCCGCCGCCGCGCGCATCGAGGCCGTGAACGAGACGATGCGCACCACGTCCTTCAGCGCGGTCGGGACCTCGACCGCGTACGACGGAGCCCTCCAGCGCATGACGTGGAACCCGCAGCAGGGTCTCCGCATCGAGGTCAGCGGCACCACCGGCGGCAACATGTATTGCCAGGACGGCGTGACGTACATCAGCTCCAACCTGTTCGCCGCGAGCCTGAAGCAGCAGGGCCGGGAGATCACCGTCCCCGCCGACCTGGACGACGTGTATGTCACCACGAAGTCGGGGCAGGGCTGCGACGCGTACTTCGCTCTGTCCCCCACCGGACGTTATGCCCCGTCCGATGACGCCACGGTGAACGGCACCCCGGCCCGTGCCGTCAAGGTGTCCGCTTCGGCATCGGCGACGGACACCTACTACGTCAGCGCCAAGGACCCGGCGTATCTGCTGAAGCTGAAGTCGACGCGCGACGGCCGCGACAGCAGCACGACTTACCTGGATTTCGGCAAGAAGAAGACCGTCACGCTCCCGAGCGCGGACAAGACCATGACCATGGACGCATTCCGCGCCAGGATCGGCAGCTGACGGTCCCCTTACTCGGCAGGTTTCACGGCCCGGAGCGTGACGGTCCGCTCCTGGTCGTGCGACCGCGCCCGCCTCACCCCTCCTCCGGCGCCAACTGCGCCATCACCAGCCCGTACAGCAGCTCCACGTCCACGAACTCCCCTTCCTTCGGCGCCCCGCACCGCCAGCTCAGCGGGTACGTGTTGCCGTCGGGTGCGGGGATTCCGACGTACTGGTCACGGGCGGCCGGCCCGAAGCACCTGGCGCCCGGTGGCCAGTCGTACTCCTTGCTCGACCCGGGCGGGATCAGGAAGTACATCCACCGACCGCCGGCGATCTCCCGTACGACCGGGCCCGGTTCGCCCTCGGTGAGGGTTCCGAGGTGGTGCAGCACTGCCTCGCCCCGTACGCCGCGCAGCCGGATGGCGTCGAAGTGGATGCCGGTCAGGTGGAGGTGGAGTCCGGCGGCAGGTACCCATTCGGGGCGTTTCTTGCTCGTCATGGCTATGAGGATTCCGTCGGCTGCGTAGCGTGACCAGGAGGACGCGATGCACATCGGCGGGATGTGGTGAGGGTGGTGGTGGCTGTGGGGAACAGTGGTGAGCCGTCGCGGGTGCGCAGGCTGGTGGGGGACCTGATCCGTATCCATCGGGTGCGGGCCGGGCTCACGCAGAAGGACGCGGCGGACCAGCTGTTGATCTCGGAGTCGCTGATGGGGGCGGTCGAGCGGGCGGAGCGCATCCCGTCGCTGGAGCTGCTTGCCGACGCGGACCGGGTCTTCGTCGCGGGCGGTGCGTTGAAGGCGTGCGTCGAGCTGATCGACGAGGAGAAGTACCCGGCGAAGTTCCTGGACTGGGCGCGGCTGGAGCGGCAGGCGCGGGTCATCAGCGCGTACGAGACGATGCTGATTCCGGGGCTGCTCCAGACGGAGGCGTACGCCTTCGCCCTGTACCGGGCACGCAAACCCGCGTACACCGAGGACGAGATCGTCCGGCATGTCGAGGCGCGACTGGAACGACAGGCGGTGCTGATGCGTACGCCTCCGCCGTACGTCGGGTTCGTCATCGAGGAGTCGATCCTGGACCGGACGCTCGGCGGCGCGGAGGTGCTGAAGGAGCAACTGCTGCATCTGCTGGAGTGCATGGGGCGGATGAACCACCTCACGGTGCAGGTCATGCCCTCGGACCAGCACACGCACGCGGGGTTGATGGGGCCCATGCAGTTGATGTGCACGGCGGAAGGCCGCAATCTGGTGTACGTGGAGGCGCAGGGCGGCGGTAGGTTGATCTCCAGGCCGGAGCAGGTGGGGGACACGTTCGACCTCTTCGGCATCCTGCGGGCCCAGGCGCTCAACCCCTGGAAGTCGGCGGAGATCATCGAAACGAAGGCGAGGCAACTGTGACCATCGGGCCCGAGCTCTTCTGGTTCAAGTCCAGTTACAGCAACAACGAGGGCGAAGCCTGCGTCGAAGTCGCCTACGACTGGCGCAAGTCCAGCTACAGCGGCAACGAGGGCGAGGCGTGCGTGGAGGTCGCAACCTGCCCCCACACCGTCCACGTCCGCGACTCCAAGGTCGTCGACGGCCCCACCTTCACCGTCGCCCCCGCCGCGTGGACCGCCTTTCTGGCCGGCGCCGTCGCGGGCTGACCGCGATCGTGTTGCGAGCCGCTGATCCCGGCCCCGCCGTCGTCCTCATCACCGGCGTGATGGCCTCCGGGAAGTCCACTGTTGCCCAGGCCCTCGCCGAGCGGCTGCCGCGCGCTGTCCATGTGCGGGGGGATGTCTTCCGGCGGATGGTGGTGTCTGGGCGGGCCGAGATGGTGCCGGGTGCGTATGAGGAGGCTGTCGCCCAACTCCGGCTCCGGTACCGGCTGTCCGCGATGACGGCTGACGCGTACGCGGGTGAAGGCTGGACCGCCGTGGTACAGGACGTGGTGCTGGGCGAGGAGTTGGCCGACTACGTCGAACTCGTACGGACGCAGCCGCTGTACGTCGTCGTGCTCGCCCCCGATCCGGGGGCCGTTGCCGAGCGGGAGGCCGGGCGCACCAAGAGCGGTTACGGGGGCGGCTGGACGGTCGAGTCGCTGGACCGGGTGCTGCGGGAGGAGACGCCGCGGATCGGACTCTGGCTGGACACGACCGGGCAGACTGTGGAGCAGACGGTCGACGCGGTACTTGCGAGTCTTGAGCGGGCGCGGGTGGTGGGAGCGGCGGAGGGCTGAAGCGGCTGTAGGGCCGACGCGTTCGGACCTAATGTCTTATTTATTAGCAGTTCCTCTATGGTTGGTGCGGTAACGCACCAACCGGAGGAGTCAGCCGCATGAGCAACCTGTTCGTCATCGCCTACGACGATCTCGCCACCGCCGACCAGGTCCGGGACAAGCTGCTGTCCATGAACCGCGAGCACCTCGTCGAGCTGGAGGACGTCGTCGTCGTCGAACGGCGTGCGAAGGACGGCAAGATCAAGCTGCATCAAGCCGTCAACCACGTGACCAACGGTGCCGCGGGCGGCGCGCTGTGGGGAAGCGTCATCGGGCTGCTCTTCCTCGTGCCGTTCCTCGGTGCCGCGGTGGGCGCCGCGGCCGGTGCCGCCGGAGGGTCCGCTGTCGACACCGGAGTCAACGACGACTTCATGAAGGAGCTGAGCGCCAATCTCCGGCCCGGCGCCGCCGCCGTCTTCGTGCTCGTCAGGAAGTCCGCCCGCGACAAGGTCATCCCCGAGATCGTCAAGTTCGGTGGTCAGCTCGTGCAGACCTCGCTCAGCAAGGAGGACGAGGCACAGCTGCGGGAGATGGTGAAGGAAGCGCTCAAGGAAGACACGACGATCGCCTCCTGATCTCCTGATCTCCGGACCGTACGAGAGGAGGCGACTGCCCGCGCCGCGCGCAGGGTGGTCGCCTTTCGTATCTGGGGGCCCGGTGCAGATTCAGGTCGGTGGAAATCGCTTTGGCGGATCTTCGGAGGTCTGGGGCGGTTGGGCGTCCCTGATCAGCCAGATCAGGGACGCCCGACAGTGCCATGGGAGTGGACTGCGCAGGCACTGCCCCAGCTCCTACCGGTTGAAGTGGACAGCGCCGGCCGGCGGGGCGGGCACGCAGTCAGGGCCCGGGCTGTCCCCCAGTCCAGCCGTGATGATGGCGTAAGCGTGGGCGGGGTCGGTCTTGGCGAGCGGGAAGACGATCTGCAGCTGCTTGTCCGCGGGCATCTTGCCGGGGTTGACGGACAGGACGGGCTTGCCGTCCTGGCTGCTGATTTCCCAGCCCTCATCTCCATGCTCAGGCTCGGGGCTCGCGGAGGTGGACGGCGAGGCGTCACCAGGCTCAGGCTCGGGGCTCGAGGGAGCGGACGGCGAGGCGTCACCAGGCTTGGGCTCGGGGCTCGCATAGGTGGACGGCTGTGCGGCACAGTCGGGGTCGCCGGCGTAAACGCGGCTGTGGACGCCGAGCCGGTCCAGGCCCTTCTGCAGTCCGTCGAGGTCGATCTTGCCGGACGGGTCGACGATCGTGAGCTTGACGGCGCCGTCAGCAGCGGTCTGCAGGGTGTAGGCGGCCGCGGTCTGGGCGGGCAGTACTGTCAGAACAATGCCCGCTGCGGCTGCGGCGAGGCCCGCCGGGAGCGCGATGCGCACCCCCAGGTTCCGGCGCTTGTCGGTGCGACGTGACATGGTCAACCAACTGGTCATCAGGTGTTCCTCACGCTGGTGCCGGCGGCCGGCTGGGAAGTCGCGTTCGGCGGGCGCCGGCAGCTTGCGACGCAGTGCCTGCAGGTCGTCGTCCTGGTCCCGGTTCATCGCGCTTTCCTTTCGTGCGGCCTGACCGCGTCGGTGCGGTCACCTGTTAGCTGCCAGCCTTGGGCTGCGGGTTCCATGGCAAGACCAAGATTTTTTCGGGCGAGTTTGTCCAGCCGACGCCGGGCCCGCGACAGACGGGAGCGGACTGTTCCTATGGGCACGCCGAGTGTCTGCCCGGCCGCTGTGTAGTCCAGCCCCGCCCAGACACACAAGGCCAGCACTTCGCGGTCGGATCGCGACAGGCGGCCCAGGACCTGCCGCACCGCAGCGATCCGCTCCTGATCCTCCAGCCGCCCGACCACCTCATCGGCAAAGTCGGGCAGCAGCCTGGGAGCCGGCATGTGTTCCATCAGCGCCTGGTGCCGGCGGGCGACCCGCCGACGACGGTGCACCACATAGTTCGCTATCCCCAGCAGCCACGGCAGCAGGCTTCCGCCGCTCGGCTCGGCCTTCTCCCGAAGCCGCCACGCCTCGAGGAAGACCAGCGAGGTGCAGTCCTCCGCACCTGTCCAGTCCCCGGTCAGCCGGAAGCAGTGGTTGTACACGGCCCTGCCGTGCTTGCGGAACAGCACGCTGAACGCGCCCTCGTCACCTGCCCGTATGCGGGCTCGAAAACCTGGATCCATACCTATCTCTGCCAGACGCAGAAGCGGGAGTTCCACGTGATGTGGACCACACCGCTTGGGGTATCGAGCCGGTCCGCGGGTTCGCAGAGGGACGCACAGGTGCGAACAACGACAAGATCGCCGACGGGCCGGCCGTCGACCAGCGCGGCGCGATGGTCGTCTACGCGGATGCCCGGCTGAGCTGACCGACGGCTCACACTGCCGGGGGCTGGAGACCCCTGGCGACAAGCAACTCTCCGCCGTGCTCAGAACACTCGACCCACCGGCCACGATCGCGGCGGCACCCCGGCTACTCCTCGTCGTCTTCGTAGAAGTCGCTCAGCACGTGGGAGAGGTGCTGCTCGATGGGGTTGCCCAGCTCGTCTTCGGTGGAGAACAGTCCGTGCACGGCGCCCATCGGATAGATGGCCTCCTCCGTGTCCTCTCCGGGTGCCCCCACGCAGGGGTCGTCGATGACCCCCGACGGATCCGCCTCGCCGAACAGGGACGGCAGTTCGGCGCCCTTCACGGCGAACGGATCGAACTTCCACACCGCCCCCCGGGCGCGGCCGACCACTTCTCCGATGTACCAGCATGCCCCTTGAAGGAATGCGTCGCGTCGCGCTGTGCGGCTCTCCGCGGCGCTGTCGTAGTGGCTGCGGATGAGGTCTTCCAGCACGTCCAGGGACTGGGGGGAGAAGTCCCATGCCTGGGGGTTGCTGGTGTCCTCGGCCCAGTGCTCGAAGCTCTGGGCGCGTTCGGTCAGCCATGGCAGCAGGTCGGGGTGGGTCTGCGGGTCGACGCCGTGGTCTGTGCGATCAGCCATGCCGCCCACCCTAGAGAGCCTCTCGGACAGTAGGGGTGAACTGCCCGCCCTGTCACAGCAGTTGACATGAAGCCCCCTCGGCAACCCGAACGGCCCACGCTCCTGAAGCTCCAGCATGCAGCGGGGGCCGGGTTCACGGCGGAGGACGCTGTCCGGGACGACGTGGCGCGCGCCCCGGACCCGGGAAAGCCGCCGCCCCGGAACTTCCCCGGGGCGGGCGGCTTCGTCTGCGAGGCCGTGACCGGATTCGAACCGGTGTCACTCGAGTTGCAGTCGAGCCCCTGAACCACTCGGGCACACGGCCGTGTGTTCCTCGTCGTGGTTCGACCGTAGGGCCGGGTGTCCGCGCTGCTCAAGGGTGCGCGGCGGGCCGCAACACGACTGCCATACCGCGTTCACGAACCGCCCTGCGGTCCTACGACCAACGGACGAGCGGCGGACCGCCTCGCGACAGGGCTCATATGGGATCTCGCCCCTTACTCTGGGGCTCATGAGTGTGGAACCGCGTGACGACGTCGATGTCTCGCCCCTTGCCGTGGACGCCCCTGTCGCTGCCGGATCCGAAGGGGTACTCGAGCGGACCTATCGGGCGCTGAGTATCGGCATCGTCTCCGTCGTGTTCCTGATCGCCTTCGAGGCGACCGCCGTGGGGACCGCGATGCCGGTCGCCGCCCGTGAGCTGCACGGCATCCCGCTCTACGCGTTCGCGTTCTCCGCGTACTTCACCACCAGCCTGTTCGCGATGGTTCTCTCCGGGCAGTGGGCGGACCGGCGCGGGCCGCTGGCGCCGCTCGCCACCGGGATCAGCGCCTTCGGGGCCGGGCTGCTGCTGTCGGGTACGGCGGGCAGCATGTGGATGTTCATCGCCGGACGGGCCGTCCAGGGGCTCGGCGGCGGGCTGGTGATCGTGGCGTTGTACGTGGTGATCAGCCGGGCGTATCCGGAGCATCTGCGGCCGTCGATCATGGCCGCGTTCGCGGCGAGCTGGGTGATCCCGTCCGTGGTCGGGCCGCTCGCCGCCGGGAGCGTGACCGAGCACCTGGGGTGGCGGTGGGTCTTCATCGGCATCCCGGTCCTCGTGGTGTTCCCGCTGGCGCTCGCGCTGCCCGCGATCCGGCGCCGGGCGTCGGGGCCGGCCGATCCCGCGGCGCCCGTCGAGCCGTACGACCGGCGTCGCATCCTGCTCGCGCTCGGGATCTCGCTGGGAGCCGGGCTGCTCCAGTACGCCGGGCAGGAGCGGAACTGGTTCGCGCTGCTTGTGGCGGTTGTCGGGTTCGGGCTGCTCGTCCCCGCCGTGCGCGGACTGCTGCCACCGGGCACGGGCCGGGCGGCGCGCGGGTTGCCCTCGGTGGTGCTGCTGCGCGGGGTCGCGGCCGGGTCGTTCATCGCCGCCGAGTCGTTCGTACCGCTGATGCTGGTGACCCAGCGCGGGCTGAGTCCCACGCTGGCCGGGCTGTCGCTCGCGGCCGGGGGCGGGACCTGGGCGCTCGGTTCGTACGTACAGTCCCGGCCGCGCCTGGAGCCGTACCGGGAGCGGTTGATGGTGGGCGGCATGGTGCTGGTCGCCGCGGCGATCGCGGCCGCGCCGTCCGTGCTGATCGAGGCGGTGCCGGTCTGGACCGTGGCCGTGGCCTGGGCCTTCGGGTGCTTCGGCATGGGCATGGTGATCGCCTCGACGAGCGTGCTGCTGCTGAAGCTGTCGGCGCCTCAGGAGGCGGGGGCGAACTCGGCCGCCCTCCAGATCTCCGACGGGCTGTCGAACGTCCTGCTGCTGGCCGCCGGCGGGGCGGCCTTCGCGGCGCTCGGCGGCGGCGCGGTGGGGGCCGTGCACGAGGCCGTGGAGGCGGGGGCCTCCGCGTCCCATCCGGGGGCCTTCGCGGTGGTCTTCCTGCCGATGGCGGGAGTGGCGCTGGTGGGGGCGTGGGTGGCGGCGCGGGTGCGGACGCGGTAGCTGGTACCACTCTGGCCTCACTCGGTGGTACCGTTTTGGTATGGCTATGAACCTGCGTCTTCGTGACGATCAGACCGAAGCACTCAAGCAGCGCGCCGAGCAGGAGGGGACCAGCATGCACGCCATACTGCTGCAGGCTGTGGACGACTACCTGGCCAGGACCGCTCAACAGGCCATCGTCCGCAAGACGGCCAAGGAGCAGGCGGCCAAGTGGAGCGAGCTCATGGAGCGGCTCAAGTGACCTGTGTCTACCTGACCTCCGAGGACATCCTCGTCATCGCCGAGCATGCCTGCGCGGATATGCACGTCGTCGTGCGCGACGCCGGGCTCCTCGAATCGGCGGCCCACCGCCCCTCCGCGGCCATGTTCGGCGAGGAGGCATACCCGGATCCGATCGACAAGGCCGCCGCGCTCCTGCAGTCCTTGGCGATCAACCACCCGTTCTTCGACGGCAACAAACGTACGGCCTGGCTGTCGTGCGTGACCTTCCTCGCGATGAACGGGATCGATCTGCGCCCGGACATCGATGCCGCGGAACGCCTGGTCATCGCGGTGGCCACGGGGGAAATGGACGAGGTGAAAGTCATCTCTCAGGGGCTGCGTGAGCTGGTCGTCGACGACGTGTGACAGCCATCGCAATTCCGCGCGGGGCGGCGTAGTTCGAGGCGGCTCACGCCCGGCCCCCCGGTAGGGTGGCCCGGTTGTCGTATCGCGTACGAGTCCCTCCCGGCCCGTACGGACAGCGCCCCACGTACCCGAGAGACCCGAACCGGAGACCGTGACTACTACCGCCTCCCACCACCTCTCACCCGCCTTCCCCGGCCGCGCCCCCTGGGGCACGGCCGGCAAGCTGCGAGCCTGGCAGCAGGGCGCCATGGAGAAGTACATCCAGGAACAGCCGCGCGACTTCCTCGCGGTCGCCACCCCCGGCGCGGGGAAGACCACCTTCGCGCTGACCCTCGCGTCATGGCTGCTGCACCACCACGTGGTGCAGCAGGTCACCGTCGTCGCGCCGACCGAGCACCTGAAGAAGCAGTGGGCCGAGGCCGCGGCCCGGATAGGCATCAAGCTCGACCCCGAGTACAGCGCCGGTCCGCTGAGCAGGGAGTACGACGGCGTCGCGGTCACCTACGCGGGTGTCGGCGTCCGGCCGATGCTGCACCGCAACCGGTGCGAGCAGCGCAAGACGCTCGTGATCCTCGACGAAATCCACCACGCCGGTGACTCGAAGTCCTGGGGCGAGGCCTGCCAGGAGGCGTTCGACCCGGCCACCCGGCGGCTCGCCCTCACCGGTACGCCGTTCCGGTCCGACACCAACCCGATCCCCTTCGTCGTGTACGAGGAGGGCAACGACGGCATCCGGCGCTCCTCCGCCGACTACACCTACGGCTACGGCAACGCGCTCGCCGACGGCGTGGTCCGGCCCGTGATCTTCCTCAGCTACAGCGGCAACATGCGCTGGCGCACCAAGGCCGGGGACGAGATCGCCGCCCGGCTCGGCGAGCCGATGACCAAGGACGCCATCGGACAGGCCTGGCGCACCGCGCTCGCGCCCACCGGGGAGTGGATCCCCAATGTGCTGAGCGCCGCCGACAAGCGGCTGACCGAAGTCCGCAAGGGCATTCCGGATGCGGGTGGGCTCGTCATCGCCACCGACCAGGAATCGGCGCGCGAATACGCGAAGATCCTGAAGAAGGTCACCGGCGAGAAGGCCACCGTGGTCCTCTCCGACGAGAAGGCCGCGTCGAAGAGGATCGACAAGTTCAGCGAGGACGACTCGCGCTGGATGGTCGCGGTCCGCATGGTGTCGGAAGGTGTCGACGTGCCGCGCCTCGCCGTGGGCGTGTACGCCACCACCATCTCCACGCCGCTCTTCTTCGCGCAGGCCGTCGGGCGTTTCGTGCGCTCGCGCAGGCGCGGCGAGACGGCTTCCGTCTTCGTGCCGACGATTCCGATGCTGCTCGACTTCGCCAACGAGATGGAGGTCGAACGGGACCACGTCCTCGACAAGCCCAAGAAGGGCAGCGACGAGGAGAACCCGTTCGCGGAGGAGGACAAGCTCCTCGCCGACGCGGAGAAGCTGGAGGACGAGGAGACCGAGGACCAGCTGCCCTTCGAGGCCCTCGAATCCGACGCGGTCTTCGACCGGGTGCTGTACGACGGTGCCGAATTCGGCATGCAGGCGCACCCCGGGAGCGAGGAGGAGCAGGACTACCTGGGGATTCCGGGGCTGCTGGAACCCGATCAGGTGCAGCTGCTGCTCCAGAAGCGGCAGACCCGGCAGATCGCGCACAGCCGCCAGAAGCCGGCCGGGGAGGCCGACCTGCTGGAGAAGCCGGCCGAGTCGCGGCCCGTGGTCACGCACAAGCAGCTGCTGGGGCTGCGCAAGCAGCTCAACACGATGGTGTCGGCGTACACGCACCAGAGCGGCAAGCCGCACGGGGTGATCCACACCGAGCTGCGGCGGGTGTGCGGCGGGCCGCCGAGTGCGGAGGCGACGGCCGGGCAGATCCAGCAGCGGATCAAGAAGGTCCAGGAGTGGGCCACCCGGATGAGGTGAGGACGCTCTCGTGAAGTGCCGGCCCGGGGCGGGACAGCGGTCCTCGCCCCGGGCCGGCGTCGTCGGTGCGGATCAGGTGCTGACCAGGTGCGGATCAGGCTCGGTCGCCGGGTGCGGGTCGGGTGTCGTTGCCGGGTGAGTGGATGTCGTACGTACGGCTGCCGGACGTACGGCTACCAGGTGAACGGTGCGGACTGGTTGGCCGTGGCCACGCACGGAACCGTGGCCGACGTCGGGGACGAGGCCACGATCTGCAGTGACCAGTTGGTGGCGCTCGGGGGAGCGGCCAGCACCACGGAATCGGTGCGGTCACCCGCCGCCAGGGTGCCGGAGGTGAGCTTCAGCGGGCCCAGGGTGATCGGGCTGCCGCCGCTCATACCGGGGTTGGTCTTTCCGGAGAACTGCACCTGACTGGTGACGCCGCCCGAGGTCTTGGTGAGCTTGAGCGTCGTTGTGATGCTGTTCGGGTCGGCGCTGGTGCCGGTCGGCATCGTGATCGCCGTGGACGTGATCTTGATGGTCTTGGCCGTGCCCGAGTCGGCAGCGGTCAGGGTCGCGATACCGCTGCCCCAGGCCCCGCAGTTGTACGTGGCCGTCGCGGTGAGCGGAGTCACCGCCTGGGCCGTCGGCGCCAGGGCGAGCGCGGCGCCCGCGGAACAGGCGGCGGCGAGCACCAGCGGGACGCGGACGCGTCTTCGGTTCGACGGCCGTACTCTCGACGGCCGTACAGAAATGATCGACATGACGGGAGGAACTCCTTCCGGGTGAATTCCGCGGATTCGAAGAAATCGCCGTGTGCGATCTTCTTGCGGAACTGTGTGCCGGGCCCGGCATGTCGGGTGCAGTGAAACTGTGATCTTCAGAGAAGTCAAGAGATGTCAACAGGTACGTGAAAAGTGCTTGCGGAAATGCTTTTCAGGCATTTCAGATAACGATCACTCTCGCCCTAAGGATCAGTCAATTCTCTCTTGACTTCTCTGCGTGCGACCTCCTCAATGTGCGCAAATCAATGGGCCATGGAGGGGTGTCTGGTGATTCGACGACGAAGACCTGGCGTGACCGGTCTGCTCGCTGCCTGCTTCGTACTGTCCCTGAGCTGCGTCGGGGCCACCGCCCAGGCGGCCGGGACGGCCGCGCGGCAGGCCGCCGGCACGGTCACCCCGACCGTCCACTGCACGCTGCCCGCAGGTCAGGGCGAGGCGACCGGCCCGCAGGAGATGACCGTCGAGCTGTCGCCCGCGGTCGTCGCCCCGGGCGGCAAGGTGCACGCCAAGGTCACGCTGGGCCCGTCCCCCGCCACCAGCGGTCTGCCGCTGGAGGACGTGCCGACCATCCCCAGCCTCGACCTCGCGATGTCCGGCGGGGCCACCGGCACCGTCACCGTGCGGGGCGCCGAGTTCACGATGGACATCCCGGCCGGGAAGCCCATCGAACTCCCGCCGTACGAGGGCGACTTCCTGGTCCCCGCGGACGCCTCGGGGGAGATCTCCTTCGCCCCGGTCCGTACGCTGACGCAGACCAAGGTGCTCGGCTCGGTCTTCGAGACGCCGTGTGACGTGGTCGACGGAGGCGGCTCCATCGGCACCGTCACGGCGGAGGGCGCCGGCTCCGAGCCCGCCACCCTGACCGCCCCCGCCGACCCCGTACGCCCCAACACCCCCGTCACACTGGGGGGTTCGGGCTGGACGCCGGGCGGCGCCCCCGTGCCCTCGCTCTGCGCGAAGGGCGGTGGCGGCTGCGACCCGCTGAAGTTCAAGGGCCACACCCTCACCATCGACAGCTACGGAACGCTGCACGGCACGGCCACCCTCGCGGAGGCCGGGGCGGTGCCGGACGGCACGTACGAGGTGAAGGTCAACGACGGCACGAAGGAAGCCACCGCTCCCCTCACCGTCAAGGCCGTCGCGGCCGGCGACCGCGAGATCACGCTCTCGCGGAGCAGCGGACCCGTCGGCAGCGTGATCACGGTCAGCGGAAAGAACTACAACCCGGACCGCTGGATCAACGTCATCGGTCTCGACGCGACGGGCACCGGGCTCGACGACAGTGCGGTCTACGTCAAGAGCGGCTCGGACGGCACGTTCGCCGTCGAGTTCACCGTGATCTCCGATGCCGTCGTCGCCGTCCAGGCCGACGAGGGCAACGACCCCGCCACCGTACGGACCACCCCGTTCACCGTCACCACGGACGGGGGAGGGGGAGGTGGCAGCGCCGACCAGAAGCTGAACACCTCGGTCCGGGCCGGCACGCTGTCCATGGTCCAGGACGGCGGCACCGTCGACTTCGGTACCACGGTCCTGGGCACCGGCAGCGGGGTGCAGCGCTCCCGGCTCAACCGGGTCGAGGTGGAGGACGCCCGCGGCGTCAACAGCGGCTGGTCCCTGACCGCCACCCTCACCGGATTCACCAGCGCCGGCGGGGACACCATCCCGGCGGGCGCCGTCCGGTGGACGCCCAAGTGCGCGGCGCAGAACGGGAGCGTGGGCGTGCCGGTGGCCGGATCGCCCGCCGCGCTCGGGAGTGAGGCGGCGAGTCTCTGCCGGATGAATCCGGACGGCTCCCGTCCGTTCACCGGCGGCCGGTTCGACGCCGACGCCGATCTCGTGCTGACGGTGCCCGGAACCACCCGGCCCGGAGATTACAGCGCCACCCTGACGCTCACCCTTCTCTGAAAGCCGCCAGGGAAAGGAAGGAAAGGCGCGTACCCGGAGACGCCCGCCCGCTCCGTTTCGCAGGGAGCAGGCGGGCGTCGCCCATGTCGAATTCAGAGATTTCCCGTAGTCGGAGATTTCCCGTAGTCACGGAGGAGCCGCATGTCCTTGCTGCCGAGATCGAGAAGAACGTTACGCCGGGCCGTCGCCCTCACCACCGGGGCCGTGCTCGTCTGGACCGGCGGAACCCTCGCACTCGCCCCCGCCGCCCACGCCGGCACCGTCACCCCGACCGTCCACTGCTCCCTGCCCGCGGGGCAGGGCGAGGCCACCGGGCCGCAGCAGATGAGCGTCGACCTCTCGCCGGCCGTCGTCGACCCGGGTGGCAAGGTCCACGCCAGGGTCACCCTCGGTCCGTCGCCCGCCACCAGCGGACTCAGCCTGAGCAATGTGCCGACCACCCCCAGCATCGACTTCGCCATGTCGGGCGGCGCGACCGGTACGGTCACTGTCACCGGACCACAGATCAACCTCGACATCCCGTCCGGGAAGCCCATCGAAATCCCGCCGTACGAAGGGGACTTCATCATCCCCGCCAACGCGAGCGGACCGATCTCCTTCACCCCGGTGCGCAATCTGACGCGTACGAAGGTGCTCGGTTCCACCTACGAGACCCCGTGCGACGTGATCAGCGGCGGCGGCTCCATCGGCACCGTGGACGCCGAGGGAACCGCGGGCCTGCCCGCCACCCTGACCGCGCCGTCCACCGCCGTCCGGCCGTCCACCGCGGTCGCCCTGTCCGGCAGCCTGTGGACCGCCGGCGCCACCCCCGTACCGTCCCTGTGCGCGGCGGACGGCGGGGGCTGCGACACCGGCAAGTTCGTCTCCGGCACCCTCGCGATCAGCGGCTCGGGCGAACTGACCGGAAACGCGGTGCTCGCCGCCGCGGGCGCGGTGCCCGACGGCTCGTACCTGGTGAAGGTCGGCGACGGTACGAAGGAGGCGACCGCACCCCTGACCGTCAAGGCGTACGTCCCCGGCGGCCCGCGGACCATCGCGCTCTCCCGCTCCGGCGCCCCGCTGGGCAGCGTCATCGAGGTCACCGGCAGCAACTACTTCCAGGACCGGTGGATCAACACCGTCGGTCTGGACGCGAGCGGGGCGACGCTCGACGACACCGCCGTCTACGTGAAGAGCACCCCCGACGGCACATTCAGCGCCGACTTCACCGTCTCCGACCCGGCCATCACCTCGATCCAGGTCGACGAGGGCAACGACCCGGCCACCGTACTGACCACGCCGTTCACCGTGACCGATGCCTCCGCGACGCTCTCCGCGGGGGCGGCGAAGGTCAAACCCGGCGGGACGATCACTCTCTCCGGCGGCGACTGGCCGACCGGCACCACGCCCGCCGCCGCGCTCTGCGCCGCCGACGGCAGCGCCTGCGACAGCGCCCGGATCAGCGGCTCCACGCTCCGGATCAACGCCGACGGAACGCTCGCCGGTACGGTCACCGTGGCCGGATCCACCCCACGCGCCGTGTACGCGCTCCAGGTCACAGCCGGGGGAGCGCAGGCCCTCACCCCGCTGACCGTCGCCCCGACCTTCGTCGTCCTCACCCCGTCGGCAGGCCCGAAAGGCACCGCCGTCACCGTCCTCGGCCAGGGCTTCGCGAAGGTGGCCACCGTGTCCATCGTCGGGCTGCGGGCCGACGGATCGCAGACGTCCGACCCGGTGAAGACCAAGGTGGTCGGGCTGGACGGGGCGTTCTCGCAGACCTTCACCGTCAACGCCGCCGACACCGTCGCGATCCGGGTCCGGGAAGTCCTCGTCAACCCGCGCACCGAGACGGCGGCGTTCACCGTCCAGGACGGGACCGCTCCCGCCGGGCCGGCTTTCGCGCTGTCGCCGCCCGAGGGGCCCGTCGGCACGGTGGTCCAGGTGACCGGCCGGGGCTTCGCCCCCGTCGCCACGGTGTCGGTGACCGGCCGCACCGCCGACGGTAAGCAGACCTCGGACTCGTACGTCACCCGGGTCATCGGACTCGACGGCACTTTCGCCCTGAACTTCACCGTCCGCGACCCCGGGACGAGGGCGATCAGGGCCTGCGAGGTGCTCGTGAACGGAAAGATTGTGCAGCAGTCGTTCACGGTGGGTTAACGGCCGTTCGCGTCTGGTGTGCGGAGTGTGTCGCCGAGGCGTCGGCCGACCTGGACGCGCGTAGACGTTCAGGATTCGGCCGGCGCCCCACTGACCGGCGCTTATGCTTCTTCACCGCAACTCCACTTCCACGGACGCCCGGATTCTGGACGAGGTCTTCCGCTGAGCGGACTGGCTCGCTACTGTCCCAAAAAATGAACGCCCCGTGGCAATGCCGCCGCGGAGCGCAGCCGGTGCCTTGGCCAGGCCGGCGGCCTCTCCGTGCGTCGCCGCTGGGACCGGCGGCGCACATGCCACGGGAACCAGCCGCCGCCGCTCACCACAGAGGAGAGGGCGTCGTGACCGCGGAGACCTCCCAGACGCTCGACCGGGGACTACGGGTCCTCAAGCTGCTCGCCGACACCGACCACGGCCTGACCGTCACCGAGTTGTCCAACAAACTCGGCGTCAACCGAACAGTGGTCTACCGTCTGCTCGCCACACTGGAACAGCACGCCCTGGTACGCCGTGATCTGGGCGGCCGGGCCAGGGTGGGCCTGGGCGTGCTGCGCCTGGGCCGCCAGGTCCATCCGCTCGTACGGGAGGCCGCGCTGCCCGCGCTGCGGTCCCTCGCGGAGGACATCGGGGCCACCGCCCACCTCACGCTGGTCGACGGCAGTGACGCGCTGGCCGTCGCGGTCGTCGAGCCGACCTGGACCGACTACCACGTGGCCTACCGGGCCGGCTTCCGCCACCCGCTGGACCGGGGTGCTGCGGGCCGGGCGATACTCGCCGCCCGCCAGAAGCCGGTGGGGGAGACCGCCTTCACCCTCACCCACGGCGAACTGGAAGCCGGGGCGAGCGGGGCGGCGGCCGCGCTGGTCGGAGTGACGGGGGTCGAGGGCAGCGTCGGAGTGGTGATGCTCGCCGATTCCGTACCCGAACGCGTCGGCCCCCGCGTCGTGGACGCGGCCCGTGAGGTGGCGGACGCGCTGAGGTAGCGCAACCTGGGGCGGCCGGGCGGGCAGATCAAGCCCGGCCGGGCAAAATCAAGCCGGTCCGGCCATTGAGGACAAAGCGGCAAGGCGGACGATCCCGGCCCCTGGCGGAGTGCCGGCAGCCCCGGCAGGACCCGGGCGCCCGCCCGCCCGGCCCGCCCACCCGTCCCGGCGGTTAGATTGGGCGGGTGCTCACTCGTCACTCACGCCCCCGCACCCTCGTCCTGTGCGTCCTGCCCGTCCTCGCCCTGTTCGGCGTGGCCGCCTTCGCGCCGCTGCCGTTCACGCTGGCGCAGCCCGGCACGACCGCGAACGTGCTCGGGGCGGACCACGGCACCCCGGTGATCAGCGTCAAGGGCGCGCCCACCCGCCCCACCAAGGGCGAGCTGCGGATGACGACGATCGTCGCGACCGGACCGACCACCGATGTCGGCGTCGGCGATGTGATCGACAGCTGGTTCCGTACGGACCGGGCGGTCCTGCCCCGCGAATCCGTCTACCCGACCGGCGGCTCCGAGAAGGAGATCGAGAAGCACAACCTCGAAGACATGCGGAAGTCGCAGAACTCCGCCGTCGACGCGGCCCTCAACTACCTCGGCAAGCCCAAGGGCTCGGTCGACATCACCCTGCACCTCGCCGACGTGGGCGGGCCCAGCGCGGGCCTGTTCTTCGCGCTCGGCATCGTCGACAAGCTCGACGGCGACGGCTCCGGCGGCGATCTCACCGGCGGCCGCACCATCGCGGGAACCGGCACGATCCAGGCGAACGGCGAGGTCGGGGCGGTCGGCGGGGTGTCACTGAAGACGCAGGCCGCGCGCCGTGACGGTGCGACCGTCTTCCTCGTCCCGAAGGCCGAGTGCAGGGAGGCGGGCGCGGAGCTGCCCAAGGGACTCCGGCTGATCCCGGTCACGACCCTGAAGAGCGCAGTGTCCTCGCTCCAGGCGCTGGAGCACGGACGCAAGGTCCCGAGCTGCTGACCTCGGCCGCCGGGGCCGGTACGGAAGCCTCCCCCGCCGCATCCCCGGGCCCGGCCTCGGCCCCCACCCCGTCCATCGTGCGCCACGCCGGGAACACCAGCGGGCTCAGCGTCGCCAGCAGGTACACCCCGCCCATCGCCAGCAGCGCACCCCGCCCGCCCGCGCTCTCCACCAGCAGGCCCGCCGCGAGACCGCCCACCGGCATGGCCAGCTCGCAGCCCGCAGTGAGGACCCCGGAGACCCGGCTGCGCAGTTCATCGGGCACGCTGCCGTAGATCACCGTCGTCAGGACCGGGTTCAGCACCCCGCCCGCGAGGCCGCTCAGCGCCATGGTCGCGGCGAGCGGCAGCGTCGTCCCGGTCAGTGCCGCGACCGCGTACCGGGGCGCGCCGCACAGCACCACGCACACCGTGAACACGGCCCGCCGCGAGTAGCGGTGCCCGAACGCCCCGTACAGCAGCGCCCCGGTCAGCCCGCCCGCACCGAACAGCGCGGTGAGCAGCCCGATGTCCCTCGCCCCGCCCAGCTCGGCGGAGGCGTGCACCGGCAGCAGGACGGCGTTCCAGCCCTGATCGGTGCCGTTCATGAAGAGCACCATCACCACGACGGCCAGCAGCAGCCGGTTGCCCAGCAAGTAGGTGTAACCCTCGCGCAGCTCGGTGCGGTACGCCCGCAGCGAGACGGGCGCCGCGGCCTTGCGCGGCTCCGCCGCGCGCACCCCCCGTACCCCGAAGGCGATCAGCAGCGCGGACGTCAGGAACGTCGCAGCGTCCAGGAGCAGGACGGTCTCCGCGCCGACCAGTGCGATCAGTACGCCGGCCAGTGCCGCCCCGACCATCCGGGCGCCGCGTGAGACGGCGTCGAAGAGGCTGGCGGCGCGGGCCAGGGTGGTGCCGGCGTGCTCGGCGAGATCCGGTACGAGGACGTAGCGGGCGGTGTTGCCGGGCGTGTGCAGGAGCCCGGTGACCGCCATCAGCGCGCACAGCATCCAGAAGGCGAGTGCGTCCGCGGAGTGCAGCAGCGGGATGGCGGCGACCGCGATGCCGCACACCAGGTCGGAGGCGACGGAGACCCGGCGCCGTCCGATCCGGTCGATGACGGGTCCGCCGATCAGTGCGGAGACGACGATCGGCAGCGTCGCGCAGAAGGCGACGACACCGGCCCGGCCCGCGCTGCCCGTGGTCTCCAGCACGAACCACGGAACCCCGATGAGGGTGAGTGAACTCCCCATGGTGGAGATCGAGTTGGCCGCCAGAACGGCAGTGAGCGGCCTGCGGTCACGGCTGTCGGCGGGTGGGTTGTCGTGCGTGCTGTCGTGTGTGTCCTTCCCCCCGTCCATGGCGTCAGGCCGTACGAGGCGAGTGGGCCGGCAGCGCGGGCCGGTTCGGTATCACGCGCAGGCCCAACTCGACCATGGTCCAGCCCAGTCGGGATCGCAGGTCCTTGCGCGGGGCGCGCGGGGCCAGACGGAACTCGTCGGCCTGGTGGTGCAGTTCGGTGGAGCGGGCGGAGTGCAGCTGCAGGTGCGTCTCGGGGTTCATGGCGATGGGTCCCTTCGGTCGGTTCAGGCGTTGGGGCGGGGGAAGAGGTGCGTATGGGCACGGACCACGGCCGAGCCCTCGGTGTCCTCGGGGACGCGTCCGCGATAGCTGTTGACCAGGTCGTGGATCTTGTGGGCCAGTTCACTGGTGAGCTCAGGGGTGAGCCGGATCTTGAAGTCGCTGAGGTCCCAGTTCTGGGCCCACTCCTCGGGCCACTCGTGCATCGTGCCGAGCCAGGTGTTGAGCTCCTGGGCGTGGGTCGTGGCGATCTCGTGCAGTACGACGTTCATCGCGCCGCGGACCTCGGGGTCGGCGTCCCGCATCATCTCGGTGTCGAAGGCGCTGCCGGAGTGCACCGCCCGCCACCACCGCTCGCGTCCCTTGCCGAGCGCCGGGTCGTCCTCCACGAAGCCGTACGTGGCCAGTTGGCGCAGGTGATAGCTGGTGGCGCCGCTGGACTCGCCGAGCCGGTCGGCGAGTCCCGACGCGGTGGCGGGGCCGAACTCCCGGAGTGTGTTGAGCAGTCGGATGCGCAGAGGGTGGGCGAGCCCGCGCAGAGTGCGGGCATCGATGCTGAGGATCTTCGGATCGTCGGCGGCGTTGTCGCTGCCGGCGGCTTCTGTCGCTGCCATGCCTCAACGATAGACTTGCAAAGACGGCTTTGCAACACCTTCTTTGCATCAACTTCTTTGTAACTCGGGGGAGCCCGCGCCGACGGCCCTCACCCCTTCCTGTTCTTGATGAACCCCTCCTGGATCAGCCAGTGCTTCGCCACCTCGTGCGGGTCCTGCCCGCCGACGTCCACCTTGGCGTTGAGCTCCCGGGCGACCTCCGTCGTCAGCTTCCTGCTGACCGGGTCGAGCAGCCCCGCGATCTGCGGGTACTTCTGATAGGTCTTGGTGTGGATGACGGGCGCCGCGTTGTAGTTGGGGAAGAAGTGCTTGTCGTCCACGAGCACGTCGAGGTTCATGGCCTTGATCCGCCCGTCCGTGGTGAACACCTCGCCCAGCAGGCAGGAGTTGGACTTCGACACCTGGGTGTAGATGATCCCGGCGTCCATCTTCTTGATGTTGGCGGCCGGGACCGACATTCCGTACGCCTTCTCCATGCCCGGCAGTCCGTCCTCGCGCGAGGCGAACTCGTTCTCCACGCAGATCGTCACCGCCGACGGGTTCTTCTTCGACAGTGCGGCGACGTCGGAGAGCGTCCTCAGGTGATACTTCGCGTTGTTCTTCCGGCTGATGGCGAGCGCGTAGGTGTTGTCGAGGGTGGACGGCGGCAGCCACGTCACGCCGTTCTTCCGGTCCTCGTCCCGGACCGCCTGCCACTGCTTCAACGGGTCGGCGATCGGCTTCGCGTGACCCAGGTAGGTGATCCAGCCGGTGCCCGTGTACTCGTACATCGCGTCCGCGCTGCCCTTGACGATCGCCTCGCGCGCACTGATCGAACCGGGCAGGTTCGTCCGGTCCAGGACCTCCGCCCCGGCCGCCTTGAAGACCAGACCGATCATCTGGCCCAGGATGATGTTCTCGCTGAAGTTCTTCGAGGTGACGGTCAGCGAGGCACCGTTCAGCGGCTTCCCCCGGCCGACGGAGCCCGGCACCACGTCGTCCACCATCGGCGAGCCGCTCTTCAGCCCGCACCCGGCGAGCGCCGCCGCCAGAGCCACCACCCCCACGAGCCCGGCACGCACCTTCCGCCGGGCCGTCGCACCCCGCCTCGTCCCCGCGCCCATCACCCCTCCTCCAGCCCGCGCGGTGTCAGCGCCACCTCGACCAGCGACGCCAGCCAGTCCACCAGCAGCGCCAGCACCACCGTCAGTACGGAACCGAGCACCAGCACCGGCATCCGCTGGGTCTGGATGCCCGAGGTGATCAGGTCCCCGAGACCGCCGCCGCCGACGAAGGTGGCCAGGGTTGCGGTGCCGACATTGAGCACCAGCGCCGTCCGTACACCGGCCAGGATCAGCGGGACGGCGAGCGGCAGTTCGACCTTGGCGAGCGTCCCCATCGCCGACATGCCGATGCCGCGCGAGGCCTCGACCAGGTCCGGTGCGATCGCCTTCAGACCGGCCACCGTGTTGGAGAACACCGGCAGCACCGCGTAGATCACCATGCCGATGATCGCGGTCGACGGGCCGATGCCCAGCCAGATCACCAGCAGCGCCAGCAGACCGATCGCCGGGGTCGCCTGCCCGATGTTGGCGAGCGCGGTGACCAGTGGGGCGCCCCTGCGCAGCCGCCGCCGGGTCAGTGCGATCCCCAGCGGGATGGCGATGATCAGCACCCAGAACGTCGAGATCGCGGTCAGCTTCACATGCTGCCACCAGCGCAACCGCACATTGCCGCCGGTGAGCGAATTCCTCGCGATCGCGTCGAGCGGGATGTTGGTGATCCACAGGTAGGTGATGACCAGGACGATCACGAGCGCGGCCGGCAGCAGCACCAGTTTCTGCCAGGTGATACGGCGCCGCGGCCGCGCCGGTGGCGGGGGTTCCTCCTCCTCGTCGCGGAAGGCGTGGCCCTTGACGTCGTGCTCGCCGGGCGGACGGTCCTGGTCGGACGCGGCCGCCCGACGGGGGGCACGCGCCGCACGCGCCGAACCGGAATCGAGCGGGGAGTTGGGATTCATGAGCTCGCACCGCCCTCCAGCTCCTGTTCGGTCTGGTGGGAGCGGAGTTCCTCCAGGTCGTGCTGGTGCTCGATGGCGGCGAGCCGGTCGGCCTCCAGCAGCTCATGGACGGAGTTCATCAGGGTCTGCATGTCGACGACCCCGATGAACTCGCCGCGCCGCCCGGTCACCGCGACCCGCCCGCCGCTGTCGATCAGCACCGCCTCCAGCGCGTCGTGCAGCGTCGCGTCCCGCGTCACCGTGTCATGGACCAGCTGCCCGGCCCGCGCCAGCGAACCCCGGGCCCGCATCAGGTCGCCGCGCCGCAGCCACTTGTACGGGCGGTTCCTGCGGTCCAGCATCAGGAGTTCGTTGTGCAGGCTGCTGCGCAGCGTGTTGAAGATCGACTGGAGCGGATCGTCGACCGTCACCGTCGGGAACTGGGCGATCTCCACATCCCGTACCCGGGTGAGGTTGAGCCGTTTCAGCGCCGCCCCGGCACCGACGAAACCCGAGACGAAGTCGTCCGTCGGGTTGGTGAGGATCGCCTCCGGGGTGTCGAACTGCGCGATGTGCGAACGCTCCCGCAGTACGGCGATCCGATCGCCCAGCTTGATGGCCTCGTCGAAGTCGTGGGTGACGAAGACGATCGTCTTGTGCAACTCGTGCTGGAGCCGGATCAGCTCGTCCTGGAGGTGGTCGCGGGTGATCGGGTCGACCGCGCCGAACGGTTCGTCCATCAGCAGCACCGGCGGGTCGGCCGCCAGTGCCCGTGCCACACCCACCCGCTGCTGCTGTCCGCCGGAGAGCGCGCGCGGGTAGCGCCCGTGGAACTCCCGGGGATCGAGGCCGACGAGATCGAGCATCTCCTCGACCCGGTCCTTCACCTTCGACTTCGACCAGCCGACCATCTTCGGTACGAGGGCGATGTTCTCCGCGACCGTCATGTGGGGGAAGAGCCCGGACGACTGGATCGCGTAACCGATCTTGCGGCGCAGCCGCACCGGGTCGATGTCGGTGACGTCCTCGTCGTTGATCCTGATCCGCCCGGACGTCGGCTCGATCAGCCGGTTGATCATCTTCAGGGTGGTGGACTTCCCGCAGCCGGACGGGCCGACGAAGATCACGGTCTCGCCCGCCTTGATGTCCAACGTGACGTTGTCCACCGCCGGATTCGGATTGCCCGGGTAGCGCTTGGTCAGATTGTCCAGATGGATGGTGGCGCCGGAGGTGGTGCGCGTCGTCGCGGAGTCGGCGGTCTCAGGCACGAATCCCCCTGGGAATGGTGAGCCGCCCGAGCAGCACGTACGCGGCGTCGAACAGCAGGGCGAGGATGACGATGCCGAGCGTGCCCGCGAGCACCTGATTGATCGCGTTGGCGCTGCCCAGTGAGGCGATGCCGCGGAAGATCTCATTGCCCAGGCCCGGGCCCGACGCGTACGCGGCGATGGCGGCGATGCCCATCAGCATCTGTGTGGAGACCCGGATGCCGGTGAGGATCGGCGGCCAGGCGATCGGCAGCTCCACCCGGAACAGCCGGGCGGGCCGCGACATCCCGATGCCCTTCGCCGCGTCGACGAGCGCCGGATCGACCCCGCGCAGCCCCACGATGGAGTTGCGGACGATGGGCAGCAGCCCGTACAGCGTCAGAGTGACCACCGTCGGCGGAACCCCCAGCCCGACCAGCGGGATCAGCAGACCGATCGCGGCGAGGGACGGAATGGTGAGGATCGTCGCCGTCGACGTGATCGCCAGCGAACCCGCCCATCCACTGCGATAGGTGACGACCCCGATCAGGATGCCCAGCACGGTGGCGATGACCATGCACTGGAATACCGCGCTGACGTGCTGGAACGCGTCGGTGAGCAGCTGTTGGTGCCGGTTGCCCAGATACTCCCAGAAGCTCACACGCCACTCCTCGGCTCAGTCGTCGTCCTCCGCGGCCTGCTCGACGAGCGGGATGACGCGCAGCGGAACCGGGTTCTCCATGACGATGGCCGTGGAGGCCCGGACGATGCCATCAAAACCGACAACCCGGTCGATCACCCGCTGGAGATCGGCGTTGGAACGCGCCACGAGACGGCAGAGCATGTCGCCGTGCCCGGTCGTGGTGTGCAGCTCCAGCACCTCCGGAACACCGGCCAAGTGCGCCCGTACATCGGCCCCTTGGCCCTGCTTGATCTCCAGCGTGGCGAACGCCGTGACGGGGTAGCCGAGCGCTGCCGGATCGACCGTCGGGCCGAATCCGCGGATGACTCCATTCGACTGAAGGCGGTCGAGGCGCGCCTGCACCGTTCCGCGCGCCACGCCGAGCCGACGCGAGGCCTCCAGGACGCCGATACGGGGTTCGCGCGCCAGCAGTACGATGAGCCGGCCGTCCAGATGATCGATCGCCATGGTGCGCCTCCGGGAGTCACTGTGATGGTCATCATGTACAGATAGCCCGGACATCATCGCCATACGCTGTACAGATTGCCCAGCGAATTCGCGAACTATTGCGCACCTTGCGAAGCGGCGAGAGCCTTCGGGCATGACTGAGACTCTGCACACCACCCCCGACACTGGGCTCGGCAACCGGGAAGCGAATGAAGAGCCGAGGCGGAGCGAGGCGGAGCGGCAGGCCGACCCCTTCCCGGTGAAGGGAATGGACGCGGTCGTCTTCGCCGTCGGCAACGCCAAGCAGGCCGCGCACTACTACTCGACGGCCTTCGGCATGAAGCTGGTCGCCTACTCCGGACCGGAGAACGGCAGCCGTGAGACGGCGAGTTACGTCCTGACCAATGGGTCCGCCCGCTTCGTCTTCACCTCCGTCATCAAGGCGTCCACCGACCACGGCCGCTTCCTCGCCGACCACGTGGCCGAGCACGGCGACGGCGTCGTCGACCTGGCCATCGAGGTCCCGGACGCCCGCGCGGCCTACACGTACGCGGTCGAGCACGGCGCCCTCGGCCTCGCCGAGCCGCACGAGGTCGAGGACGAGCACGGCACGGTCGTCCTCGCCGCCATCGCCACGTACGGCAAGACCCGCCACACCCTCGTCGAGCGCACCGGCTACGACGGCCCGTACCTCCCCGGTTTCGTCGCCGCGGCCCCGATCGTCGAGCCGCCCGCCAAGCGCACCTTCCAGGCCATCGACCACTGCGTCGGCAACGTGGAACTCGGCCGGATGAACGAGTGGGTCGGCTTCTACAACAAGGTCATGGGCTTCACCAACATGAAGGAGTTCGTGGGCGACGACATCGCCACCGAGTACTCGGCCCTGATGTCCAAGGTCGTCGCCGACGGCACGCTCAAGGTCAAGTTCCCGATCAACGAACCGGCGATCGCGAAGAAGAAGTCGCAGATCGACGAGTACCTGGAGTTCTACGGCGGTGCGGGCGTCCAGCACATCGCGCTCGCCACCAACGACATCGTCGCCTCGGTACGCGCGATGCGGGCGGCCGGCGTCCAGTTCCTGGACACCCCCGACTCGTACTACGACACCCTCGGCGAGTGGGCGGGCGAGACCCGGGTCCCCGTGGAGACCCTGCGCGAGCTCAAGATCCTCGTCGACCGCGACGAGGACGGCTACCTGCTGCAGATCTTCACCAAGCCGGTCCAGGACCGCCCGACCGTCTTCTTCGAGATGATCGAACGCCACGGCTCGATGGGCTTCGGCAAGGGCAACTTCAAGGCCCTGTTCGAGGCGATCGAGCGCGAGCAGGAGAAGCGCGGCAACCTGTAGGACGACTCCCGACCCCGCCTCCGGCCGGGGCCGCAGAAACGGGCTCCCTTCGGGGAGCCCGTTTCTGCTGTCCGGGGGCCCTCGGATCTCCGCGGCGCCCGGGGCCCCGCCGTCAGCGCCGACTCGGCGCCGGTGAAGCGGGCTGCGGCTCTGCGGGCCCGATGCCCTGCGGGCCGCCCGCCGGAGGGCCGCCCAGCGAGTCCAGGGCCGCCTTGGCCGCCGGGCCCTCCAGCGGCGAGAAGTGCGCGTTGGTGCGCAGGGCCTCCGCCAGGTTGCGGCGCGCCGGACCGTAGTCCTTCAACGCCTTCTGGATCGCCCCCAGGTGGGACGCGTACGAGGCGATCCCGCCCCCCGCGGCGACCGCACGCGTCGCGTACTCCAGGGCACCGGACGAGTCGCCGGAAAGGTGCAACGCCCAGCCCAGCGCATCCGCCACCGCCGCGCCGCGGTGCTGCCGGGCCCACTCCGCCTTCAGCACCGTCACCGCCGCCGCCGGATCCCCGTGGGCGGCCTCGAAACGGCCGCGCAGGAGCGCGTTGTCCACGCCCTCGCCGTCGCCACGCGCAAGAGCCTCGCGGAGCTGCGCGTACTGGCTCCGGGCATCCTCGTCCCGGCCCAGTGACTCGTACAACTCGCCCAGGTCCAGCAGGTATTCGGGCCTGGGCAGACCGGCCAGCGCCGCCTTGTAGTCGCGTTCCGCCTCGCCCGTACGGCCGAGCGCCACCAACGCCGCGGCCCGGCCCGCGAGCGACGCATGGTGATCGCGGTCGGTCCGCAGCGCCGCGCTGTACTGCGACACCGCCTCCTCGGGCTCGCCCCCCTCCCAGGCCAGCTCACCCAGCAGATGCAGACACTCCGCCTTCTGCGCCGGCGTGGTGGCCCGGTCCGCCGCGTCCCGCGCGCCCGCCAGCGCGTCCTCGTGCCGGCCGAGGTCACGGTACATCCGCGCCGTCCGCAGGAGCGCCGCGGCGCCGGGGCGGAGCGCCGCGAACCGCTCCACCGCCGTGCGCGACGCCTCGTAGTCGCCGAGGCCGTTGTACGCGTCGATCAGCGCCGGGTACACCGTCCACTGCTTCGGCTGCCGCGCCCGTACCGTCTCGCCCCACTTCTTCGCCAGGGCGAAGTCGTGCCGGGCATCGGCGAGCGTCGCGAGTCCCACCCAGGCCGCCGTGTTCCCGTTCTCACCGGGCTCGACGTTCAGCGAGCGCTTCAGCGCCTCCTCGGCCCGGCCGAAGTACGCCTCGTCCGCGGACCGCTGCCCCCACTCCACAAAGGCCGTGCCGAGCAGCGCCCACGACTTCGCGTCGGCAGGATGCGTACCCACCCACTGCTGCCGGTCCCCGATCAGCGCCGTCAGATCGGAGAGCGAGGCCGGATAGCCCAGGTCCGACGCCTTCAGGGCACGCGAAACCGGACCCGGCGCGGGCGTCGGTGCGGACTTCTTCTCGTCCTTGGGCACGGCCACCACCGCACCCGTCACCAGCACCGCACCCGCCACCACCCCCATGGCCGCCCTGCGCAGCGTCGTACGCAGCGAGACGGGCGGCGGCTCGGCCGACGACGCCGGGTCGACGGGAGCCGGGTCCATGGGTACGGGGCCGGTTCCTGCGGGCTCAAGGGGAGAGCCGGGGGGAGGCTTCGTCGAATCGACGGACTCGGACTCCGGAGGCTGCTGCGGCATGACATCCATGCCGATCACTCTGCGTCAGTACGAAGAGCACACCGCGTCTTGCGAAGGCTGCCGCAGACGGGTTCACACCAATGGGCCCGGGTGCCACGCTTGGATCATGGATGGACTTCTCGAGCAACTGCGTGCGGGGCTGCCGGCCGAGGCCCTGATCACCGATCCGGATGTCACGCTCTCGTACGCCCACGACATGGCGAGCTTCTGCGAGGCGGGCACGCCCGCCGTCGTCGTGCTCCCGCGCACGGTCGAGCAGGTCCAGCACATCATGCGCACGGCGACGGCCCTGCGCGTCCCGGTCGTCCCGCAGGGCGCCCGTACCGGGCTGTCGGGCGCGGCCAACGCCTCCGACGGCTGCATCGTGCTGTCCCTCGTGAAGATGGACCGGATCCTGGAGATCAACCCGGTCGACCGGATCGCGGTCGTCGAGCCCGGTGTGGTCAACGCGGTGCTCTCGCGTGCGGTCGACGAGCAGGGTCTGTACTACCCGCCGGATCCCTCCAGCTGGGAGATGTGCACCATCGGCGGCAACATCGGCACCGCGTCCGGCGGGCTGTGCTGCGTGAAGTACGGGGTCACCGCCGAGTACGTACTCGGCCTGGAGGTCGTCCTCGCCGACGGGCGCCTGCTCACCACCGGCCGCCGTACCGCGAAGGGCGTCGCGGGATACGACCTCACCCGGCTCTTCGTCGGCTCGGAGGGCAGCCTCGGCATCGTCGTCAAGGCCGTGCTCGCACTGAAGCCCCGGCCGCCGCAGCAGCTGGTGCTGGCCGCCGAGTTCCCGACCGCGGCGACCGCGTGCGACGCGATCTGCCGGATCATGGAGCGCGGTCACACTCCGTCACTCCTCGAACTGATGGACCGTACAACGATCCGCGCCGTCAACAAGATGGCCAACATGGGTCTGCCCGACACCACCGAGGCGCTGCTGCTCGCCGCCTTCGACACCCCGGACCCGTCGGCCGACCTGGCCGCCGTCGGCGAGCTGTGCACCGCGGCGGGAGCCACCGAGGTGGTCCCGGCCCAGGACGCCGCCGAGTCCGAAATGCTGCTCCAGGCCCGGCGGATGTCGCTCACCGCGCTGGAGACCGTCAAGCCGGCCACGATGATCGACGACGTCTGCGTACCGCGCTCGAAGCTCGGCGCGATGCTCGAAGGCACCGCCGCCGTTGCCGAGAAGTACGGCCTCACCATCGGTGTCTGCGCGCACGCGGGCGACGGCAACACCCACCCCGTCGTCTGCTTCGACCACACCGACGCCGACGAGTCCCGGCGGGCCCGCGAATCCTTCGACGAGATCATGGGGCTCGGCCTGGAACTCGGCGGCACGATCACGGGCGAACACGGCGTCGGCGTACTGAAGAAGGAGTGGCTCGCGCGCGAGCTCGGCGAGGTGGGCGTCGAACTCCACCGGGGCATCAAGCAGGCCTTCGACCCGCTGGGGCTGCTCAACCCGGGCAAGGTGTTCTGACGGCCGGCGGGGGCGCGTCCACGCCTGCCCTTCCTGCGTCCGCGTCCCGGGCCGTTCCCGCGTCCGGATCCGTGCCCGCGCCTGCTCATGCGTCGCCGTCCTGCCACTCGTCCGGCCCCCACGTGTCGCCGAACCACAGATCGTCGGCCAGCAGTGGCACGAGCAGCTCGGCGAGCCCTTCGTCGATAGCGAGCCGCTCGGTCTCCGTACCCGGCGGAACCAGCCGCAGGGTCCGCTCCAACCAGGCGGCCACGGCGGCGGACGGCACCTCGAGGAGGGCGTCGCCGTCGGGCGAAGTCAGTGCCACGAAGAGGACGTTGCGCCGGTCGACCTTGGTCGGCCAGATCCGCACGTCCCCGTTACCGCACGGCCGGAACACGCCCTCGACGAGCAGATCGCGGGCGAACGTCCAGTGGACGGGGAAGTCGGAGCCGATGTGAAAGGCGATGTGCACGGCGTACGGATCCTCCGTGCGGTACGTCAGCCGGGCAGGGACGGGGACACTGCGCTCGGGCGACAGAACCAGCTTGAGCTCGAGCTCGCGCTCCACGACGGTGTGCATGAGTGCGTCCTTTCGGTGCCTGTGGGCCGGTCCCGCGACCGGTCCGCACAGGGAGAGAGCGCCCTCCACGCCGACTATGACGCGACTTTCGGAAGAATTTTCCGGGTGACCGGAAAGTGGTCCAAACCCCTGGACCGGCCCAGGGGCGGGCGGGCGTCTGATAGATGTGGACCCGTTGTATTGAGGCCTCGAAGAGATACGGGACCACGGTGATGAGCGCCCCAACCCCGGCACCGGGTGACGAAAGCCCCCATGAGGGGTATTACCCCGACCCGTCCATTCCCGGATATGTCCGGTACTGGAACGGCGCTTCGTGGGTCCCCGGCACGAGCCGGCCCGCCCCGCAGCAGGGCGAGTCGATGCCCGGTTCGGCCGCCGGAGCGGCGGCCGAACCGCAGCCGCAGCCGCAGTTGTCGGTCGCGGCGCCCGCGCCGGTCGACGCGCCTGCCGACCCGCCGGTGGACGAGACCGGCCCGGTCTACCTCGACGAGGAGCCGCACGCGGACAACCGCCCGGAACCAGCCACCGCCTGGCAGGCCGACGCCTCCCGGCAGACCGGCTTCGGCGGGGAACGCGACCGACGGGTCTCCTGGGGCGGCACCGGGCAGCCCGGCGAACAGAGCGAGCCGGGGCGGCAGGGCGGTCAGGGCGGGCCGTCGGCGCCGGAGTCCGGCTCGGCGGCGGAGTCCGGGCGGGATCCGCGTACGCCTGCGGACCGCACCCCCGCCGACCGTGTCCCCGCGGTCCGCGCCCCGGCCGCCCCGGTCCCGGTCGACCGCGCCCCCGCGGTACGGACACCCGCCGACCCCGCTCCCGCGGACCCGCGTCGGCCGGCCTCCCCGGATCCGACGGGCGGTGCGCTGCCCGCCAGGCGCGACAGCGGCGGCCAGACCCCCGAGAACACCGTCGCGATCCGGGCCGGTCGCCCGGGCCACGCACCCGCTTCCCGGTCGACGGAACAGGCGCCCGCGGACGGGACGATGGCGATCCGCGCGATCGGCCCCCGGACCCCCGCGCAGACACCACCGCAGACGGCGGCCCAGCCCCCCGCGCAAACCCCCGCCCCGGCCCCGAACCCCGGCCCCGCCCCCGCCCCGAACCCCGCTCCCGGCCCCGGCGGTGCCACTCCTTGGGCGCGACAGGGACACCAAGGTGCCCAGCCCGACCGGACGGCCCGCCCGCAGCCCCAGCCCCAGCCCCAGACTCACCAACCCCAGACTCACCAACCCCAGCAGCCCCACCTCCCGCACCAGTCCCAGCAGCCCCACTCCCAGTTCGGTGCGCAGGGTGGGCAGCCGGATCAGCCCGTCGTGCCCTGGAAGCCGCCGGTCGACGACCCCTTCCAGCGGCTCGCGCAGGCCCAGGCGTCGGCCAGGCCCGCCGGGCTCGGCAAGCGGTTCGCCGCCCGGCTCGTCGACACGGTCGTGCTGGGCGCACTCGTCGGCGCGATCGGCTTCCCGCTCCTCTCGCAGGCGATGGACCACATCGACGAGAAGATCAACGCGGCGAAGCTGTCCGGTGAGACGGTCACCGTCTGGCTGGTGGACTCCACCACGGCCGGTCTGTTCGGTGCGGTGCTCGGCGCGTTCCTCGTGCTCGGTGTGCTGCTGGAGGCGCTGCCGACCGCGAAGTGGGGCCGTACGCTCGGCAAGAAGCTCTGCGGACTCGACGTGCGGGACATCGAGTCCCACGAGACCCCGTCCTTCGCCGCCGCGCTGCGCCGCTGGCTGGTCTACAGCCTGCTGGGCGTCCTGGTGGTCGGGTTGGTCAACGTGCTGTGGTGCCTGTTCGACCGGCCGTGGCGCCAGTGCTGGCACGACAAGGCGGCGCACACCTTCGTCGCCGGCTGACTTAGAGGAGCTCACAAAATGGGCGCCCGGCTCGCGGCGTCTGGCACGCACGCTCGCTGCGTTGCCGAAACGCCCTAGTAGCTCCGCTACGAGGACCTTCCAGCGCCTTGCGATCGCACGCACCAGACGCCGCGAGCTGATCGGACTCCCATTTTGTGAGCTCCTCTTAGCGCCCCGGCCCGCGGAGGCCACTCCTCCGGCTGACGGCGCATCGGGTGAGGCCGTGCGGAGGTTCTCCCGTTCCCCCGAACGCACCTGAGCCGTTGCGGGCACCCGGGGGCCGGGGTGCACTGCCCCCATGAGCAACGATCAGCCGACGTCCGGTCAGCCGCCCGAGGAAGACCCGTTCCTCAAGAAGCCTCAGGGGTCTCAAGGGTCTCAAGGGTCGCAGGGGCCTCAGGGTCCGCAAGAGCCGCAGGGGCCGCAAGAGCCGCAGGGGCCGTCGTCGGGCTCTCCCTACGGCGGCACCCCGCCGCCTCCGCCGCCGGGGCCTCCGCCGCCGTACGGTGCCGGCCCCTACGGCGGCGGTGGCCCGTACGGGGGAGTGGATCCGCTGGCCGGCATGCCGCCGCTGGGCGAGCCCGGCAAGCGGATTCTGGCCCGGCTGATCGACTTCCTGATCATCTCGATCCCGCTGTATCTGATCTCGCTGCCGTGGGGCGGCCCGGTCGAGATGAACGACAACAGCAGCAACAACGGCGTCGGTAGCGTCTTCAGCCAGACGTACAGCGGGCACCAACTGCTCTGGTCGCTGATCGGTCTGGTGATCTACGTCGCGTACGACACGTACTTCACGCACAAGGACGGCCGGACCATCGGCAAGCGGCTGCTGAAGCTGCGGGTCGCGATGCTCAACGACGGCCGGGTGCCGGACACCGGGTCGGCGTTCCTGCGGGCCGTGGTGCTGTGGGTCCCGGCGCTGCTGTGCTGTCTGTGCCTGTGGTGGCTGATCAACATCGTGCTCATGTTCACGGACAAGCCGTACCGGCAGGGCCTCCACGACAAGGCGGCGAAGACGGTGGTCGTCCAGACCGACTGAGTCGCCGCTACGCCCCACGGCCTCGGTCTCCGTACCGGCTCGGTCATCGAGCCGGTACGGAGACCGAGGCCGTATCCGTACTCAGCGCCGCAGGGAATGCTCGCCCATCAGCTCGTCCACACGCGCCGCGGCACGCTGTCCGGCCGTGCGGGTCTGCGGGATGGGGGCCCGGACGCTGTCGCGGGCGAGGCCCTCGGCCTCGACGGCGGCGGAGACCGGATCGTGGTTCGTGCGCGATGCGGCCCCGGCCTTCGCGGACTTCGCTGTTTTCGCCCGGGACGGGTGGGGTACGGTCACGGCCACCAGCAGGCCGAGCGCGAGTGCCGCGGTCCCGATGACGGCGATGCCGAGGCCCGAACCCGTACGGGAGAGCAGCAGCATGGCGAGGGTCGAGAAGACGACGGTGACCGAACCGTAGGCGATCTGTGCGGCAGTGATGCGCGGCATGGCGGTATCCGTCCTCGGGGCATCGGATGGGCAGTCTCTCGACACGGTCGCACTGTCAAGCGACTCTACGACGGTGGATGCCCGAGCGGAACCGGTAGTAAGCATCACCTAACCCACGGTACCGGTGCACGGGGGGCGCACTGAGTCATTCCGTGCTTCAACCCTCGGCCGTGACGCGCCGGTTGTCCGTACGAGGAGTGTTCGGATAACGGAAACGCGCTCCTGCATAGTGCACTTGGTCTGTTCAAGTCAAGATCTGTCTTTTCTCTCGTAACTCCGGTCGAATGTCGTCACTTGTGACGCGTATCCGCGCGCGGCCCCTCCACACCACGCCAGGCCGCAGCCGCGGGCGCCGGGGAGGACTGCATCAAGTGACCAGTAACAGACGGGCGCTTCGCGCCGCGGCGGTTGTCGTGGCCATGGCCGCGACTGCCGCTACGGCGTCGGCTTTCGCCACGGCCCAGGCAGATGACCACACGTCGGGGGCGAAGGCACCCGTGGTCGAGCGCCGCGACCCGGGTTCGGCCAAGGGCGACTCGCACGACCTGCAGGGCCCCTTCAGCAAGCAGCAGGACGCCCAGCGTCAGGCCGCCCTGGAGCAGGTCATAGCCGGCGACAAGAAGGTGTCGACCCGCAACGGCTCCAAGGTCGTCAAGCTCGACGACAAGAAGTACGTCGAACTCGGCCGCGAGAAGACCGACAAGATCTTCACGATCCTGGTCGATTTCGGCGACAAGGTCGACAACACGACCATGTTCGACCCGGACGGCGACGGCCCCGCGCCGGCCGTTCCGAAGTACGGCGGCACGCCCGGCCCGGCGCACAACCAGATAGCCAAGCCGGACCCCAAGAAGGACAACAGCACCGCCTGGCAGGCCGACTACAACCAGGCGCACTTCCAGGACCTCTACTTCGGTACGGGTGCCGGCAAGAACTCGCTGAAGACGTACTACGAGAAGACGTCCTCCGGGCGCTACTCGGTCGACGGTCAGGTCTCCGACTGGGTCAAGGTGCCGTACAACGAGGCCCGTTACGGTTCCAACTACTGCGGCTCGACCAACTGCGCCAACGTCTGGGACATGGTCCGTGACGGCGTGAACGCCTGGGCCGCCGACCAGAAGGCCAAGGGCCGTACGCCCGAGCAGATCAAGGCGGACCTGGCGCAGTACGACCAGTGGGACCGCTACGACTACGACAACGACGGCGACTTCAACGAGCCGGACGGCTACATCGACCACTTCCAGATCGTCCACGCGGGCGAGGACGAATCCGCGGGCGGCGGCGCGCAGGGCACCGACGCCGTCTGGGCGCACCGCTGGTACGCCTACGGCACCGACGCCGGCGCGACCGGTCCGGCCTACAACAAGGCCGGCGGCACCCAGATCGGTGACACCGGCATCTGGGTCGGCGACTACACCGCGCAGCCCGAGAACGGCGGCCTGGGCGTCTTCGCCCACGAGTACGGCCACGACCTGGGCCTGCCCGACCTGTACGACACCACCAACCGCGCCGAGAACTCGGTCGGTTTCTGGTCTCTGATGTCGGCCGGTTCCTGGCTCGGCACCGGCAAGAACCAGATCGGTGACCTGCCCGGCGACATGACCGCCTGGGACAAGCTCCAGCTGGGCTGGCTCAACTACGCCGAGGCCAAGGCCGCGACGGACTCCACGCACAAGCTGGGCGTGTCCGAGTACAACACCAAGGACAAGCAGGCGCTGCTCGTCAAGCTGCCCGACAAGCCCGTCACCACCCCTGTCACGAAGCCCGCGGAGGGCTCCAAGCAGTGGTGGAGCGACATGGGCGACAACCTGAACAACACCCTGTCCCGTTCGGTCGACCTGACCGGCAAGTCCAAGGCTTCCCTGGACCTCGCGGGCTTCTGGGACATCGAGAAGGACTACGACTTCCTCTACACCGAGGTGTCGGACAACGGCGGCACCAGCTGGACCGCGATCGACGGCACCGCCGACGGCAAGGCGCTCCCTCGCGACGCCAGTGACAAGCCGGCCCTGACCGACGTCTCCGGCACGTACCGGAAGCTCTCCTACCCGCTGGACGCCTACGCGGGCAAGAAGATCGACATCCGCTTCCGTTACGCCACCGACGGCGGCGCGGGCGGTGTCGGCTTCGCGGCCGACACCATCTCGATCACCGCCGACGGCGCCGTGATCTTCTCGGACAACGCCGAGGGCGACGACAACGGCTGGACCGCCAAGGGCTTCTCCCGCGTCGGCGAGTCGTTCACCAAGGACTACCCGCAGTTCTACATCGCGGAGAACCGCCAGTACGTCAGCTACGACCAGACCCTCAAGGTCGGCCCGTACAACTTCGGCTTCTCCAAGACCCGTCCGGACTGGGTCGAGCACTACCCGTACCAGAACGGTCTGCTCATCTGGCAGTGGGACACCTCCCAGAAGAACAACAACGTCTCCGCCCACCCGGGCAAGGGCCTGATCCTGCCGATCGACGCGCACGCCAAGCCGCTGAAGTGGGCGGACGGCACGGTCATCCGCAACAAGATCCAGCCCTTCGACGCGCCCTTCAGCCGGCACGCGACCGACGGCTTCACGCTGCACAACGCCGACGTGCCGGTGCAGATCAAGTCGCAGCTCGGCATCCCGGTCTTCGACGACCACAAGGGAACCTACTGGTACGCGGAGAACAAGACCGGAAGTGTTCAGGTCGCTGACACGAACACCCGGATCACGGTTGTCAGTGAGCCGAGCGACGGCTCGACGATGATCGTCAAGGTCGGGGCCTCGCACAAGTAATCCAGCATCACCGCAGGTCAGAGCTTGATCGGCCGTCGCCCTCTAGCGGGCGGCGGCCGATCGTGTTTAGGTGCCTCTTGTTCAGATCCTTATTGACACGACGTCTCACGGGGGAGTGCGGACATGGCAGGCGGAGGGTTCAGCAAGTTGCCGAACGGCAGTGTGGTCGTTGCGATCACCCTGACCGGCCCGACGGACGGAGCGGGTCCGGGCGCCCCGATCCGGGTCCTGGTGCACGCGGCCAACCGGGCCCGCGCGCTGACTCGGCTGCGCAATCTGGGGCTGCGCGCCGTCTACCTGCGGGGCAATGCCGAGCCGCCCACGCCGGACGAGATCACCGCCGTGCTGCACCACCCGGACGGGGTGCTCTGGCGAGCGAGACCGGAGCGGGCCCAGGAGCTCTGGCACCCGATCCGCGCCCTGCTCCGCCCGCCCGTGCCGGCGCCCGTACCGGCTGGGCCGGCCGTACCCGCCAGCCGCCCGGTCTGAGAGCCTGTCGGGTGACCGCTGATCGGGCGGCCACGCCCTGGCACGCACTCCCCCAAGGCCTTAAGGGCCAGGGGGGACCCCCTTCCGCGTTGCCGAAACGCCCTGGTAGCTCCTTCCCCAAGCTCTCAAGGAGCAGGGGAGACCCCATCCGAGGGCCTTCCGGCGCCTTGGAATCGCACGCACCAGACCGCGTCCGCTTTCCGATCGAAGGTCACCCGACAGGCTCTGAGGCGCCATGGGGCGCGGGGGACGCGGGTCGTGAGGCTCTACACCACCGGCTTGCCGGAGAGCTTCACGCCCACCCGGCGGAGCTCCTCCAGCGCCCGGTCCGTGGTCGCCTCGGCGACCCCCGCCGTCAGGTCGAGAAGCACATGCGTGGTGAAGCCCGCCCGGACCGCGTCCAGCGCCGTCGCCCGCACGCAGTGGTCGGTCGCGATGCCGACCACGTCGACCTCGGTGACCCCGCGGTCCCGCAGCCAGTCCGCCAGTCCGACGCCGTTCTCGTCGAGGCCCTCGAAGCCGCTGTACGCCGCGGCGTAGGCACCCTTGTCGAACACCGCGTCGATCGCCCCCGATGCGACCGCAGGGGCGAAATTCGGGTGGAAGCCCACCCCCTCCGTACCGGCGACGCAGTGCGGCGGCCAGGAGTGTTCGAAGTCCGGCTGGCCGGAGAAGTGGCTGCCCGGGTCGATGTGGTGGTCACGGGTGGCCACCACATGGCGGTACCCGGCCTGGGCCTCACCGATCAGGTCGGTGATGGCGGCGGCGACATCGGAACCCCCCGCCACGGCGAGACTGCCGCCCTCGCAGAAGTCGTTCTGAACGTCCACGACGATCAAGGCGCGGTGCATGGCGGGTGTCCTTCGGTGGGGGACGGTCGGCGGTCATGGGGGGCGTATTCGAGCCTAGAGACTCGGGAGCGGCTTCGGGAGGGGACGTAATCAAGCGTCTGAGGTGATTCCGGCGATCGGGGACGAACCGGCCACCGAACGGCCCCGGTCGCGGCCCCCTCACCCGCCCGTTCCCGCTCACCCGCCCCGTCCGCGCCCCCGTTCCCGGCCCCGTCGGATGTCCTCGGACGTACTTGTGCTCAGATGAACTCCGTGGGAATGACCGGCTCCCCGCGGGACAGCTGTATCGCGGACATCGGCAGCCCCGCCCGTGCCGCCATGTGCCGCTCGCGCGCCGTGTCCAATGGCTCGCGGGCGATCACCTCACCATCCCTGACCAGCTCGACCAGCAGCTGCCGCTCGGCCAGCTCCGCCGGCACGGGACCGGTGCCGATCACCTCCGCCTCGGCCACCCCGTTCTCGTCCAGCCGGCGCGCTGCCCACTTGCGGCCGCCCACCGACGACTTCGAGCTGAGCGACTTCTTGGCGACCGGACGCAGCGGCTCCGCGGGGTCGGCGGATCCGGCGCGGGCGACCAGCTTGTAGACCATCGAGCAGGTCGGCTGCCCGCTGCCGGTCACCAGCTGGGTGCCCACCCCGTACGCGTCGACCGGGGCGGCGGCCAGCGAGGCGATCGCGTACTCGTCCAGGTCGGACGTCACCACGATCTTCGTCCCGGTGGCGCCCAGCTCGTCCAGCTGCTGCCGTACCCGGTGCGCGACCAGCAGCAGGTCCCCGGAGTCGATCCGAACCGCACCGAGCCCGGTCCCGGCGATCTCGACCGCCGCACGGACCGCCTCGGCGACGTCGTACGTGTCGACCAGCAGCGTCGTGCCCCGGCCCAGCGAGTCCACCTGCGCCCGGAACGCGTCGCGCTCGGTGTCGTGGAGCAGTGTGAAGGCGTGAGCGCTCGTCCCGACGGTCGGGATGTTGTAGCGGAAGCCCGCGGCCAGGTCGGAGGTGGTGTCGAAGCCGCCGATGTACGCGGCACGCGCCGAGGCCACCGCCGACAGCTCATGGGTGCGCCGTGCACCCATCTCGATCAGCCCGCGGCTGCCTGCGGCGGCGGACATCCGGGACGCCGCGGCGGCGATCGCCGAGTCGTGGTTGAGGATCGACAGGATCACCGTTTCCAGCAGCACGCATTCGGCGAAGGAGCCCTCGACCCGCAGGATGGGTGAGCCGGGGAAGTACACCTCGCCCTCCGGGTAGCCCCAGATGTCACCGCTGAAGCGGTAGTCGGCCAGCCAGGCGAGTGTGGGCCCGTCGACGACGTCCTGTTCGCGCAGGAAGGTGAGCATCTCGTCGTCGAAGTGGAAGTTCTCCACCGCGTCCAGCACCCGTCCGATGCCCGCGACGACGCCGTAGCGCCGCCCCTCCGGCAGCCGGCGGGTGAACGCCTCGAAGACCGAGTGCCGCTCGGCCGTACCGGCCTTCAGTGCGGCCTGCACCATCGTGAGCTCGTACTGGTCGGTGAAGAGCGCGGTCGACGGCACACCGACCCGTCGCCCAAGGTCCGCAGAGTTCATGGTCCGGATGCTACCCCTATTTCGTCAGAGTGACGAGATCTCGGGTCGTTTGTGCGATGACCCCTCACGAGTGGCAGCATGGGGTGGGTGAGCGTCGCCCCCACAGAGATCGAGCGTCCCGAATCGGCCGAGGACAGCCGCGTCGTCCCCGAACCCGACGTCCCCTGGGTGACGCTCGTCCACAACGACCCGGTCAACCTCATGAGCTATGTGACCTATGTCTTCCAGGCCTACTTCGGCTACTCCAAGGACAAGGCCCACAAGCTGATGCTGGACGTCCACCACAAGGGCCGCGCCGTCGTCTCCAGCGGCAGCCGCGAGGAGATGGAGCGCGACGTCCAGGCCATGCACGGCTACGGGCTGTGGGCCACCCTCACCCAGGACCGCAACTAGTGCCGGGACCGGCAAGGCGTGCCCGCAGGGGCGCGGGCCGGTCCGATCCTCCTCTGCCCCGCCCGACCCACCATCGGAGAGAACCCATGGCCGGCCACTTCAAGGCCACCCCCGACGGCGGCGCGGCCGTCGCGCTCGACGAGGTGGAGATCGCGATCCTGCGCTCCCTCGCCGTCCAGCTGCTGGAACTGATCGGCCCCGGCGACGAACCCGCCGAGGGCGGGGACCCGCTTGCCGCGCTCTTCGCCGAGGGGCCCAGCGAACCGCCCGCCGACCCCGCCCTGGCCCGTCTCTTCCCCGAGGCGTACGGCGACGAGGACAGCGAACTGCGCGCCGCTTCCGCCGAGTTCCGCCGCTTCACCGAGAACGATCTGCGCGCCCGCAAGCGCGAGGACGCCCTCACCGTCGTACGCACCCTGGACGCCCTCTCCGTCGCGGGGGACGGCGGCGCCGTACTCACGCTCTCCGCCGACGAATGCCGCAACTGGCTCGGCGCCCTCAACGACCTCCGGCTGACCATCGGCACCCGCCTGGAGGTCGCCGACGACGACGAGGGCGACGCAGGCTCGCTCTACCGGCTTCCCGACAGTGATCCGCGCAAGCCGATGGTCATGGCCTATCTCTGGCTCGGCGCGCTGCAGGAAACCCTGGTGGAAACCCTGATGTCGTAGTTCCCGGCTTTCCGGTCTCCTGGCCTCCGGCCCCCATTCTGCGGGCCTGCCGGGCGGTCCCGGCTTCCGGGCTTCCCGGCCCCGGTTCCGGTATCCGGGATTCGCGCGTCCCGATTGCCCGTCTCCCGTGTGAGGCGCGTTCGCTCAACGGGCGCTCAAATCTGAATAACGATCCCGTCACCTGAACGGTCGCTTATGTGGCGACTGAAAACCCTTGTCCGCTTTTTCCTGTGCGGTGCGCCACATCGGCTCCGGTGATTCACCCATGTGCCCGTGATAAATCTTCACGACCACTCGGGGGCGCCACCCTTGTTCCCGAGGGCGCTACAAACCGGCCACCGCCGGTGGCACTCCATCCATATCCGGGGGGACCGGGACCTGATCCGCGGCTTCGGCGGCGCGGATCGGCGTGGAGAAAGGCGCAGCACATGACATCGGCGCAGGTCGACAAGGGACAGGGCGGTCGGCAGGCCGCAGCGGACGCGGATGCCGGCGCGAGCGGCGAGGGATACCAGCGGGCCCTCGGCGCCCGTCAGATCCAGATGATCGCCATCGGCGGAGCCATCGGAACCGGCCTCTTCCTCGGTGCGGGAAAGGCGATCTCGAAGGCCGGACCCAGCCTCGTCCTGGCTTATGCCGTCGCGGGTCTGGTGATCTTCTTCATCATGCGCGCCCTGGGCGAACTCCTCATGTACCGCCCGGTGTCGGGCTCCTTCTCGGAGTACGCCCGCGAATTCATCGGCCCCTTCGCCGGCTTTGTCACCGGCTGGACCTACTGGCTGTTCTGGGTCGTCACCGGAATCACCGAAGTCACCGCAGCCGCCCAGTACATGACGTTCTGGTTCGACATTCCGCAATGGGTGTCGGCGCTGATCTTCACGATCATCCTGTACGGCGTGAACCTGATCTCCGTAAAGCTCTTCGGGGAACTCGAATTCTGGTTCTCGATGGTCAAGGTGACCGCCATCGTCGGCATGATCCTCATCTGCGCCGGGATTCTCACCCTCGGCTTCTCCGACGCCGGGGACACCGCGTCCGTCACCCACCTCTGGGCCGACGGCGGCTTCTTCCCGCACGGCATCAAGGGCACCCTGATGACCCTGCAGATCGTGATGTTCGCCTTCCTCGCAGTGGAACTCGTCGGCGTCACCGCGGGTGAGTCCAAGGACCCGAAGACGGTCCTGCCCAAGGCCATCAACACCGTGCCGTGGCGCATCGCCGTCTTCTACGTCGGCGCCCTCATCATGATCCTCTCCGTGGTCCCGTGGACCGCGTTCAAGCCCGGCATCTCACCGTTCGTCGCCGCGTTCGAGGAAATGGGCCTCGGTGTCGGCGCCGGAATCGTCAACTTCGTCGTGCTGACCGCAGCCCTCTCCTCCTGCAACTCCGGCATGTACTCCACCGGCCGCATGCTCCGCGACCTCGCGCTCAACGGCCAGGGCCCGCAGTTCTTCACCAGGCTCACCAGGAGCGGCACCCCGCTCATCGGCACCACCTTCTCCGCCGCCCTGATGCTCGTCGGCGTCTGGATCAACTACCAGTGGCCCGGCGACGCCTTCACCTACGTCGTCTCCTTCGCCACCATCTCCGGCATGTGGGCCTGGATCATGATCCTCTTCTGCCAGATCCGCTACCGCGGCCTCGCCCGCCGTGGCGTGCTCCCGCAGTCCACGTTCCGGGCCCCCGGCGCCCCGTACACCAGCGTCTTCGCACTGGCGTTCATCGGCGTGGTCATCGTGATGATGGGCATCGACAAGGACACCAGGATCTCGCTGTACTGCGCCCCGCTCTGGGCGACCCTGCTCGGCGTCTCGTACCTGGTGCTCAAGGCCCGCAACCCCGAGAACAAGGCCTTCGAGAAGAGCTGAGACCGCCCGCGGACGAACCCCCGACGCACCGCCGGCCCGACCCCGGCCCACCGGCCGCCCCAACAGCCGCGTCCACCATGCGGGCCCCGGCGTACCACCCCTCGGTACGCCGGGGCCCGCATGCCTATCCTGGCGCCATGCTGACCATCACCCAGGCGCTCTACGACCAGATCGTCGCGCACTCCCGCGCCGACCACCCCGACGAGGCGTGCGGCGTGGTCGCGGGGCCGGCCGGAACCGGCCGGGCCGAACGGTTCATCCCCATGCTCAACGCCGCCCGCTCGCCCACCTTCTACGAGTTCGACTCGGCCGACCTCCTCAAGCTCTACCGCGAGCTGGACGACCGCGACGAGGAGCCGGTGATCATCTACCACTCCCACACCGCTACCGAGGCCTACCCCTCCCGCACCGACGTCACCTACGCCAACGAACCCGGCGCCCACTACGTCCTCGTCTCCACCGCCGACACCGACGACGCGGGCCCCTTCCAGTTCCGCTCCTACCGGATCGTGGACGGCGAGATCACCGAGGAGGAGGTCGAGGTCGTCGAGGCGTACGAACCCGCCTGACCTCGCCACATCGCCCGACCCGGCACGCCACCGGCCGGACGGGACCGGCTCCACCGAGGTCCCGTCCACCAGGGCCCTGTCCACCCACCGAACACCCACCATCCATCAGGTGGGATCACACTCCAGATCGCGGACCGGGAATCGATACGATGACCGCATGGTTCCCCATGACGTGAGCGACAGGACGCCGGGCACGCTGCTCGTCGCGCGGCTGCACGTCGACCTGTGCAGGCTCTCCAGCGCGATCTGTACGTGCCACCTGCCCGCCTGCCGCAAGGCCTGAGCCGGGCTCGCGGCACCGCGAACACCATGCGCCACGCACCGACCCCCGCGCGGGGGCAGAGCCGCGCGCCCCACGCCACCTCTCCGCTCCGATCTGCTTTCGACAGGAGTCCACGCCATGGCCATCGAGGTCCGCATCCCGACCATCCTCCGTACCTACACCGACGGCGCCAAGGCCGTCGAGGGCAACGGAGACACCCTCGCCGACCTCTTCACGGACCTGGACAGCCGCCACAACGGCATCCGTGAACGCATCGTCGACGGGAACGAACTCCGCCGCTTCGTGAACGTCTACCTCAACGACGAGGACGTCCGCTTCCTCGACGGCATCTCGACCAAGCTCAGCGACGGCGACAACGTCACCATCCTCCCGGCCGTCGCCGGAGGAGCCGCCGGGGCGAAGCCCCGTCCGGCCGGGGCGGCGGTCGGGCGACGGGCGGGCGTGAACTGATGCGGTACGACAGCCCGCTCGCCGCAGTGGGCAACACCCCGCTCGTCCGCCTGCCGCGGCTGTCACCGTCGGACGACGTCCGCATCTGGGCCAAGCTGGAGGACCGCAACCCCACCGGCTCGATCAAGGACCGCCCCGCGCTCCACATGGTCGAACAGGCCGAGAAGGACGGCCGGTTGACGCCCGGCTGCACCATCCTGGAACCCACCAGCGGCAACACCGGCATCTCGCTCGCCATGGCGGCCAAGCTCAAGGGCTACCGCATCGTGTGCGTCATGCCGGAGAACACCTCCCAGGAACGGCGCGACCTGCTCGCCATGTGGGGCGCCGAAATCATCTCCTCACCGGCGGCGGGCGGCTCCAACACCGCCGTACGCGTCGCCAAGGAACTGGCCGCCGAGCACCCCGACTGGGTCATGCTCTACCAGTACGGCAACCCCGACAACGCGGGCGCCCACTACGCCACCACCGGCCCGGAGATCCTCACCGACCTCCCGTCCGTCACCCACTTCGTGGCCGGCCTCGGCACCACGGGCACACTCATGGGCGTCGGCCGCTACCTGCGCGAGCACAAGCCGGACGTCAAGATCGTCGCCGCCGAACCCCGCTACGACGACCTGGTCTACGGGCTCCGCAACCTCGACGAGGGCTTCGTCCCCGAGCTCTACGACGCCTCGGTCCTCACCACCCGCTTCTCCGTCGGCTCCGCGGACGCCGTCACCCGCACCCGCGAACTCCTCCAGCAGGAGGGCATCTTCGCGGGTGTCTCCACCGGCGCCGCACTCCACGCAGCGATCGGCGTCGGGAACAAGGCCGTCAGGGCGGGAGAGCCGGCCGACATCGTCTTCGTCGTCGCCGACGGCGGCTGGAAGTACCTGTCGACGGGCGTCTACACGGCCCCCACGACGGAAGCGGCCATCAAAACCCTGCACGGCCAGCTCTGGGCATAAGAGGAGTTCACAAAATGGGCGCCCGGCTCGCGGCGCCTGGCACGCACGCTCGCTGCGTTGCCGAAACGCCCTAGTAGCTCCTTCCCCAAGCTCTCAGCTTCGTTCGAGCAGGGGAGACCCCATCCGAGGACCTGCCGGCGCCTTGCGATCGCACGCACCAGACGCCGCGAGCTGATCGGACTCCCATTTTGTGAGCTCCTCTAAGAGGAGCTACCCCCCGCACTGCACAAGAGGAGCCAACCTCCGCACTCGAACGCCGGACGAGCCGAACAACCGGCCCGTCCGGCGTTCGAGCCCCCGGCCCACCCCACCTCACCCAAGCTTCCGCACCCGCTCCCAGACCCTCGCATCCACCACCCCCACCAGCCGCCGAAACCCCCGCAGGCCGACCTCCCGCAACTCATCCGTCTCCAGGAAGCTCGCCCGCTCCCGCGCATCCCCCACCGCCCCCACGGGCAGCGCGATCACCCCCGGCCGCTCCTCGTGATGCTTGCTGGTGATCTTCGCTACGAGCGCCGAGTCGCCCCGTACCGACAGCACCAGACAGGGCCGGTCCTTCGCCCCCGGCCCGTCCTCGTACGGCACCTCGGCCCACCAGATCTCACCCGGCCTCGGCCTCCGCTCCGGTCCACGCCCCGGCCCCGCCGGCGGACGCCTCCGCCCGCCCGGACGCCCACCCGAGCGCGTACCCGCCGACCCGCCACGACGCCCACCCGGCCGCCGCCCGCCCCGCCCCCGCCCATCGGCAACCGCCGCGACGAGCGCGAACAGCACGACAACGGCAAACGCGACCCACCACCACGACATGTTCATGTCCCGACCGTACCGGCGCCCCGGCCTCTTCCATCGAACCGGTGACAGAGCAGGTGAGTTCCCCCACAACGGACGGCCATGGAGGAGCGACCGGCTGTCTCGCGCCTTACGCTCGACAAACCGCTCAACAGACCGCACGAACCCTCCCCGTTCCCACGCCTCGGAGGTTCACGCTCCATGAAGCTCACCGTCGTCGGCTGCTCCGGCTCGTTCCCGTCCGCGGGATCGGCATGTTCGAGCTACCTCGTAGAGGCCGACGGCTTCAGGCTGCTCCTCGACATGGGCAACGGCGCCCTCGGCGAGCTGCAGCGCCATGTCGGTCTCTACGACCTCGACGCCATCTTCCTCAGCCACCTCCATGTCGATCACTGCATCGACATGTGCGCATACTTCGTCGTGCGCTACTACCGGCACGACGGGGGCCGTCCCAGCCCCATCCCGGTCTACGGCCCCGACGGCACCGAACAGCGGCTGACCACCGCCCACGCCGACACCCCGTCCGAGCGGGCGATGAGCGAGGTCTTCGACTTCCACACCCTCAAGCCCGGCTCGTTCGAGATCGGCCCCTTCTCGGTCCGTACGGAGAAGGTCTGCCACCCCGTCGAATCCTTCGGCATCCGGATCGAGCACGGCGGCCGCTCGCTCACGTACTCCGGCGACACCGGCGTCTGCGAGGCCCTGGACGAGCTCGCCGAGGATGCCGATCTGTTCCTCTGCGAAGCATCGTTCACCCACGGCAAGGAGGACATTCCGGACCTCCACCTCAACGGCCGCGAAGCCGGCGAGATCGCCGCCCGCGCCGGAGTGGGACGGCTCGTCCTCACCCACATCCCGCCGTGGACCGACGCCGACCGCAACCTGGCCGACGCCCGCATGTTCTTCCGCGGACCGGTGGAAGTGGCGGCACCGGGTGCGGTGTACGAGATCTGACCGTCCCGCATGTCCGGTGCACGACGAAGCCCTCACCTCCCGCAGGGAAGGTGAGGGCTTCGTCGTGCACCGGGGTGAGGCCTACTTCGCCTCGGCCTTGAGGAGCTCGGCAAGCTCCTCGTCGGACTCGCGGCCCGGAGTCGGCAGGTTGAACTTGGCGATCGCGAAGCGGAAGACCACGTAGTAGACCACCGCGAAGCAGAGGCCGACCAGCACGAGCAGCCATGGCTTGCTCGCGATGCCGAGGTTCAGTCCGAAGTCGACCAGGCCGGCCGAGAAGCCGAAGCCGTCCTTGATGCCGAGCGCCCAGGTCAGAGCCATGGACACACCCGTGAGCACCGCGTGGATCGCGTACAGCACTGGGGCGATGAACATGAACGTGAACTCGATCGGCTCGGTCACACCTGTGACGAACGAGGTGAGCGCGAGGGAGAACATCATGCCGCCGACGACCTTGCGGCGCTCGGGCCGGGCGCAATGGACGATCGCGAGGCAGGCCGCCGGAAGGGCGAACATCATGATCGGGAAGAAGCCGGTCATGAACTGTCCGGCCTGCGGGTCACCGGCCAGGAACCGGGCGATGTCGCCGTGGGCGCCGTTGTAATCGCCCGCCTGGAACCACGGGAACGAGTTCAGCAGGTGGTGCATGCCGACGGGGATCAGCGCACGGTTGGCAACACCGAAGATGCCCGCGCCGACGGCGCCGGAGCCGACCAGCCACTCACCGAAGTTGTGCAGACCGGTGCCGAGGACCGGCCAGATCAGACCGAAGACGATGCCGATGATCAGGCCCGCGAAGGCCGACAGGATCGGGACCAGTCGACGGCCGCTGAAGAAGCCCGCCCAGTCGGGCAGCTTCGTCCGGTAGAACCGCTGGTAGATCAGGGCCACGACGATGCCCATCACGACACCGCCGAGCACACCGGCGTTGACCGGCGCGTCGTTCATGACGATCTTGCCGTCCACGACGCCGGCGACCTGGGGCAGATTGCTGTCGGTGAAGGTGGCGAGCACCTTCTGGAAGACCAGGTAGCCGGTGACCGCGGCGAGCGCGGTCGAACCATCCGACTTCTTCGCGAAACCGATCGCGATACCCACGGCGAACAGCAGGGCCATGTTGTCGAGAATCGCCCCGCCACCCGCGGACATGTAGCCGGCGAGCTTCGTGATGAAGGTCGGGAACGAGTCGCGGCCGAGCATGTCGGCGTTGCCGAGACGCACCAGCAGGGCGGCTGCGGGCAGCACCGCGACCGGCAGCATGAGGCTGCGGCCGATGCGCTGCATGACCGCCATCACGCCGGCGCCCTTCTTCTTGGTGACCGCGGGTGCGGTGTCTGCCGTGGACATCAACTTCCTCCATGGGGACAAGGCGCCGCCCGGATCTTCGACGGGGGAGACGGCGACTCGAGAAACGCGGCAGAGCGCCGCGCGGTCTGGACCACTCAGTGGTGTAGACCAGTTGTAGCACGGTATGGGATATATAAGGAACCTGTGCATTCCGACTACTTCGCATGAGCAATCACCCACGCTCCGTGACATGACGAAGACCCCCCGGACCACAAGGTCCGAGGGGCCGCTCCCGCCGGGCCCGAGCCCGGCCCAGGTGCTACTTCGTGAGGTTTCTCTCGATCTCGTCCTCCACCTCGTCGGGCTCCCGGCCCGGAGTCTGGAGATTGAACCTGGTGATCGCGAACCGGAAGATCGCGTAATAGACGGCGGCGAAGACCAGGCCGATCGGAATGATCAGCCACGGTTTCGTCGCCAGACCCCAGTTGATGACGTAGTCGATCAGGCCCGCGGAGAAACTGAAGCCGTCCTTGACCCCGAGCGCCCAGGTCACCGCCATCGACACACCGGTGAGCACCGCGTGGATCGCGTACAGCAACGGCGCGATGAACACGAACGAGTACTCGATCGGCTCGGTGATACCCGTCACGAACGACGTCAGGGCGACCGACAGCATCATGCCGCCGACCGCCTTCCGCCGATGCGGCTTGGCGCAGTGGTAGATCGCCAGCGCCGCGGCCGGCAGGGCGAACATCATGATCGGGAAGAAGCCCGAGGTGAACTGACCGGCCGTCGGGTCACCCGCCAGGAACCGGTTGATGTCACCGTGCACGACCGTGCCGTCCGGCTTGGTGAAGTCGCCGAACTGGAACCAGACGAACGTGTTCAGGAACTGATGCAGACCGATGACCAGCAGCGCGCGGTTGGCGACACCGAAGATGCCCGACCCCGCCCAGTCCAGGTCCACCAGCCACTTGGAGAAGCTGGTCAGACCGTCACCGATCGGCTGCCACACCCACGCGCACAGCGCCGCGAAGAGGAGGCCGACGAACGCCATGATGATCGGGACGAGCCGACGACCGTTGAAGAAGCCCAGCCAGTCCACCAGCTTGACCCGGTGGTACCGCTGCCAGAACCAGGCGGACAGCAGACCCATCACGATGCCGCCGAACACCCCGGGGTTCTGGTAGCCGGCCTGCGTGACCGTGGTGTCCGGCAGCACGCAGACCCCCGACCACATCCCCGCGCCGCTGAACTTGGCTCCCGCGGCGCAGGCCACCGGGAAGGCGTGCAGCACCGCGTAATAGACGAGAAATCCGGTCACCGCGGCGAGCGCGGTCGAACCGTCCGACTTCTTGGCCATGCCGATCGCCACACCGATGCAGAACAGCAGCGGAAGGCCGAGCCCCGAGTCGAGCAGCGCGCCGCCCGCCGCCGCGAACACCTTGGCGACATCGCCCCAGTGCAGCCCCTCGTCGCCGAATACGTCCGGCTGGCCCAGCCGGTTGAGAATGCCTGCCGCCGGCAGGACGGCGATCGGGAGCTGGAGGCTGCGGCCCATCTTCTGGAGGCCCTGGAAGAGGCCGCTCCACCACGTCTTCCGTGGTACTGCGGCGCTGCTCGAGCTCATCGGCGTCCTCCCGGAACAAGGCGCGGTCGGGGGTCGTTGCAGACTGGTGTAGACCAGTTGGGGTACGGTGCGTAACCCGCCTGGAAGACCGGGCACCGGTGATCGTCATCATTGGGGACGGTCCAGTCACTCGCTCGCGAAGCTGGGCCAAACGTGCGTTACGGTGACGAAACGGACCCATGGTGGGCCGTCGCACGCATGTGAACAACCAGGGAGAAGGCCATGGCCAGCAAGGCTGAGAAGATCGTCGCCGGGCTCGGCGGTATCGACAACATCGACGAGATCGAAGGCTGCATCACGCGCCTGCGCACCGAGGTCCACGACCCCAGCAAGGTCGACGAAGCCGCGCTCAAGGCCGCCGGAGCCCACGGCGTCGTCAAGATGGGCACCGCGATCCAGGTCGTCATCGGCACCGACGCCGACCCCATCGCCGCCGACATCGAAGACATGATGTGACCGGCCGCCGAATCACCGGCTGACCTCCCGGCCGAAGCCCCGGACGAGCCCTCCGGCCGCCCCCGCCGGAACCCCCGCTGAGCCGAACGAACCAACTCGGCACCAGCCACCAGCCCCCCACTAGCACCACCACCCCGCAGGCCCCGTCCGCCCCACCGAACGGGGCCTGCACCGCACCCGAACGGGCGCCATCCCCGCACCCGATAGGGTCGATGCCATGTCTCGTATCGACGGCCGCACCCCCGAACAGCTCCGCCCCGTCACCATCGAACGCGGATGGAGCAAGCACGCCGAAGGCTCCGTACTCATCTCCTTCGGCGACACCAAGGTCTTCTGCACCGCCTCCGTCACCGAAGGCGTCCCCCGCTGGCGCAAGGGCAGCGGCGAAGGCTGGGTCACCGCCGAATACTCCATGCTGCCCCGCGCCACCAACACCCGCGGCGACCGCGAATCCGTACGCGGCAAGATCGGCGGCCGCACCCACGAGATCAGCCGACTCATCGGCCGATCCCTGCGCGCCGTCATCGACTACAAGGCCCTCGGCGAGAACACCATCGTCCTCGACTGCGACGTCCTCCAGGCCGACGGCGGCACCCGCACCGCCGCCATCACCGGCGCCTACGTCGCCCTCGCCGATGCCGTCACCTGGGCCCAGCACAAGAAGCTCGTCAAGCACGGCCGCAAGCCACTCACCGACACCGTCGCCGCGATCAGCGTCGGCATCGTCGGCGGCACCCCCCTCCTCGACCTCTGCTACGAGGAGGACGTCCGCGCCGAGACCGACATGAACGTCGTCTGCACCGGCGACGGCCGCTTCGTCGAAGTCCAGGGCACCGCCGAAGCCACCCCCTTCGACCGCAAGGAACTCGGCGCCCTCCTCGACCTCGCCACCGCAGGCTGCGCAGACCTCACCGTCATCCAGCACGAGGCACTCGCCCGAACCCTGGGCGAGTGAAGAAGCAACCAAGAACGCACCACAACGCGTCGTTACGAGCACGGGCGCACGGGTCGAACCGTGCGCCCGTCCGCGTATCCGCACCCGGGGAGGAACCGCACCATGGCCAAGGCCGACCGCCACCGCCGCAGCACCGTCGCGCTGACCCTGACCGCCCTCACCCTCACACTCACCGCGACAGCCGGCTGCGGCGCCGTCGACAAGGCACTCGACTGCGTCCGCACCGCCGACGCCATCGCCACCAGCGTCGACAACCTCCAACAGGCCGTCTCCAACGCGTCGAACGACCCCACCCGGGCATCCGAATCCCTCGACGACATCGAGAAGGAACTCGGCAACCTCGGCGACAAGACCGACAACGCCGACCTCGGCAAGGCCGTCGACCACCTCCGGGCCGGCGTCGGCAACGTCCGCGACTCGATCGACAAGGGCGACACCACCCCCGACATCACCCCGGTCACCGACGCAGCCAAGGAAATCGGCAAGGTCTGCACCCCCTGACCACCCCCGATACTGGATGACATGACCCGCCTCATCCTCGCCACCCGCAACGCCGGGAAGATCACCGAACTCCACGCGATCCTCGCCGACGCAGGCCTCGACCACGAACTCGTCGGCGCGGACGCGTACCCGGAAGTCCCCGACGTCAAGGAGACCGGCGTCACCTTCGCCGAGAACGCCCTGCTCAAGGCCCACGCCCTCGCGAAGGCCACCGGCCACCCCGCCATCGCCGACGACTCCGGCCTCTGCGTGGACGTACTCGGCGGCGCCCCCGGCATCTTCTCCGCCCGCTGGGCCGGCGCCCACGGCGACGACCGGGCCAACCTGGACCTGCTCCTGGCCCAGCTCTCCGACATCGACGACGCCCACCGCCGGGCCCACTTCGCCTGCGCGGCCGCCCTCGCCCTCCCCGACGGCACGGAACGCGTGGTCGAGGGCCGCCTGACGGGCACCCTGCGCCACACCCCGTCCGGCACGAACGGCTTCGGCTACGACCCGATCCTCCAGCCGGACGGCTCCACCCGCACCTGCGCGGAACTGACCCCGGCCGAAAAGAACGCGATCAGCCACCGAGGCAAGGCGTTCCGGGCGCTGGTGCCGGTGGTGCGGGAGTTGGTGGGGTGAGCAATGGGAATGGGCCGCCCCAAGGGACGGCCCATTGCCATGTGCGGCCGGTGGGATTCGAACCCACACGGGATTTCTCCCACGGCGTTCTAAGCGCCGATCGTCTACCCTTCCGACACGGCCGCCTGCCGCATCATCGTATCGGGCAAGACGCCGAGTGTGAGAGCGGGTTTGTCAACGTGTGTTGCGGCGGCCGCCCCCTCGGCACCAGGTGTCAGTGACGGCGTGGCAGTTCGGGCACAGCAGGCGCAGGTTCTCGGCGCGGTCGTCGCTCCAGTCACCGTTGATGTGGTCGACCTCCAGAGTCAGGGGTTTCCCCTGCCAGTGCGGACCAGTTCCACACTCCGCGCACCTCTCGGGTACGCCGATCCCAGCGAGTGCCCGACGCAGCATCGTGGTCCTCGTGCGACGCGTGCCTTCGTGCTTTACCAGTACCTCTTCGGGGCGCTTGGTGGGCGTCGTGCCCGGTAGGCCGCGCTGGTGCGCCTGCCCCAGAAAGTGTGTGGTTGTGAGTCCTTCTTCGTTGATCCACTGGCGCAGCAGGGCTCGTTGACGCCGGTTGTCCGGGCGGCAGAGCCTGCGGAGCAGCTCGGCGAGGGAACGAGAGCCCGCCACAGCCTCGAGGAGCGCGCTTGCTGAAGGACGAGTTCCAGCAGTATCAAAGCCGCAGTGGCGGAAGTGAGAGATGTCGATGTCGAAGTGAGCGAAGCGCCGGAGCAGGTACCTCCTGAGCTTGCCGTAGGGGCGTGTCCCGAAGAAGGTTATGACCGCGTCGATGTCGGAGCACTTTTCTGCCGCCTCGATCAGTCGCTCACGCGTGTACTCGCGTCTCTGGCTCATGAGCCACCGAGTCCTGCTCGACGCCCCTTGGCGCGACCACGGTATGTGTCGGTCACCGAGTGGCAGTTGGGGCACAGCAACCGCAGATTTTCCAACCGGTTGTCGCGCCACTTGCCGTTGATGTGATCTACCTCGAGCGGGAGCGGCTGACCGCACCACATTGGTTCTGTGCCACAGAGCGCACACCGCTGGGCAACGCCGAGCGCCGCCATGGCGGGTTTGAGGCGGGCACCGGGAATGCGGCGGGCGTGCGGTGAAAGGTTCTCGACCAGTAGTTCCTGGGGTGTGCGGCGGAGCTGCTTCGTCCCGGTTCTTGATGGCTGGACGAAGTGTGAGGTGTCGAGGCCGTACGCCTTGATGCGACGACTGATGTTGGTGTGGTGGCCACCCACCGCCTCAAGGCCGAGGCGTCGCAGCACCTCGTGCACGCTCTTCGAGGCAGCGACCACGGGCTCAAGAATCTGCCTCGTCCAGCGAGAGCCCTCGCGCTCGAAGTGTCCGGTGTCTATGCCCATCTTCCGCATACGTTCGCGAATGTAGCTCCGTGTCGAGCTCCGTGGGTCCACTCCGAGTCTCGTCAGCGCCTCGGACAGTGTCCGTGACGACGAGGCCGCCTCTGTGAGCCGCTCTCGTGTGTAGGGGCTTACCGGCATGTTCCCCTCCGCATCCGACCGCGCGTTCGCGGTCTCGCACGGATCAACGAGCCGTTTATCGGAGAGTCACGTCCGATATCCGACAAGATGCGGAATGGTCCGCACCGCTTCAACGTCGATTGAAGCGGTGCGGACCATTTCGACGAGGCACGGAGGCCCGGGGTCAGAACTTCGGCTCAGGCGTCTGCGCCGCGCACAGTTCCGCGGCCTCCTCGTGCGTCTCCACCGACGGCGGCGAGCCGTCCAGCGGGCGCTGCGCCGTCTCCTTCATGCAGGCCACGGCGATCGCGCCGACCAGGGCCGCCGCCATCGCGTAGTAGGCCGGCATCAGTTGGGTGCCGGTCCAGCTGATCAGGGCCGTGATCACCAGAGGGGTCGTACCGCCGAAGAGGGAGGTCGAGAGGTTGTAGCCCACCGAGAGGGAGCCGTAGCGGACGTGGGTGGGGAAGAGGGCCGGGAGGGCGGCGGACATGGTGCCGAGCATGCAGACCAGGGAGAGGCCCAGCATCAGCATGCCGGTCGTGACGGCGAAGATGCCGCCCTGCCGGATGAGGACGAAGGCGGGGAGGGAGAGGAAGAAGAAGCCGAGCATGCCGGTCATCAGGAGCGGCTTGCGGCCGAAGCGGTCGGAGAGTTTGCCGACCTGGCTGATGATCAGCATCAGGAAGACCATGACGGCGAGCAGGATGAGCAGGCCGTGGGTCTCGCTGTAGCCGAGTTCGTCGGAGAGGTAGGTCGGCATGTACGACAGCAGCATGTAGTCGGTGATGTTGTACGCGCCGACCAGGCAGATGCAGAGGATCAGGGACGGCCAGTACTGCCGGAAGATGTTGGCGAGGTCTCCCTTGGTGGTGGTCTCGACGCCGTCGGCGGCCTCCGTCGCGTGGGCGGTGCCGCCCTCCAGTTTCTGGAACGCGGGGGTCTCGTCCAGGCGCAGTCGGAGGTAGAGGCCGATCAGGCCGAGGGGGCCCGCTATGAGGAACGGGATGCGCCAGCCCCAGGCTTCCATCTGGCCGGGGTCGAGTATCGCGGTCAGCGCGGTGACGAGTCCGGCGGCGCCGACGTAGCCGGCCAGGGTGCCGAATTCGAGGAAGCTGCCGAAGTAGCCCCGGCGTTTGTCGGGGGCGTACTCGGCGATGAAGGTGGAGGCGCCGCCGTACTCGCCGCCGGTGGAGAAGCCCTGGACCAGGCGGAAGAAGATCAGCAGGGTGGGGGCCCACAGGCCGATGGAGTCGTGGGAGGGGATGACTCCGATCGCGAAGGTGCCGACGGCCATCATGATCATGGTGAGGGCGAGGACCTTCTTGCGGCCGATCTTGTCGCCCATGGGGCCGAAGAACATGCCGCCGAGGGGTCGTACCAGGAAGGCGACGGCGAAGGTGGCGAAGGAGGAGAGGAGCTGGGTGGTGTCGTTCCCGGACGGGAAGAAGACATGGCCCAGGGTGGCGGCCAGGTAGGAGTAGATCCCGAAGTCGAACCACTCCATGGCGTTGCCGAGTGATGCGGCCTTCACCGCCCGTTTGACCGCCCGGTCGTCGGTGACGGTGATGTCCGACCGGCGCAGCTTCGGGTTCTTGCGTTGGCGGATGGCGCGGAAGAGGGTCGGGTGGCGTTTGACCGCTTCCGGGTCGGCCGCCTGTTGGGGGTCGGTGGCCGCCATGGCCGGGTCCTTTCCTCGGGCGGGTGCTCCAGGAAGGGCTTCTGCGCGGTCATGGCGGTCGCAAACCGGTTCGGTGGCCGAATGGGATGTCCCTCACATCGTTCGGTTGTGCGGGGCGGCGCCGGCGGGCCTGGTTCAGATGGCGAGGTCCTTGATGATTTTGGCTACGTGGCCGGTGGCCTTGACGTTGTAGAGGGCTCGCTCGACCTTGCCGTCCTCGTCCACGACGATCGTGGAGCGGATGACGCCCGTCACCGTTTTGCCGTAGAGCTTCTTCTCGCCGAAGGCGCCGTATGCCTCCAGGGTCTTCTTGGAGGGGTCGCCGACCAGGGTGACCTTGAGGTTTTCCTTTTCGCGGAACTTGGCGAGCTTCTCGGGCTTGTCGGGGGAGACGCCGATGACGTCGTATCCGGCGCCGGTGAGGAGTTCGAGGTTGTCGGTGAAGTCGCAGGCCTGCTTGGTGCAGCCGGGGGTGAGGGCGGCGGGGTAGAAGTAGACGATGACCTTGCGGCCCTTGTGGTCGGCGAGCGAGATGTCGTTGCCGTCGGCGTCGGGGAGGGTGAAGGCGGGGGCGGTGTCGCCGGGCTGGAGTCGCTCGCTCATGGTTCTCCTCAGGTGGCACGTGGGGTGTACGGGACCGAGCGTAATAGGGGTGCCGCCGGGTGCGTGGGCGGTGGAGCTGACAGACTGTCGATGAAGGTTTACCGGACGAGGACCACGGAGGCGGCGCAGTGTCGGATGCCAGGACCCCTGCGCAGATCGAGGCGGACATCATCAGCAGGCGTGAGCAGCTTGCGGTGGTGCTCGATGAGATCGGGGTGCGGGTGCACCCGAAGACGATCATGGGTGATGCGAAGGCCAAGGCTGCCGAGGCCGTGGACCGGACGGCCGGGCGGGCTTTTGTCGCGGTGAACCGGGCGGTGTCGGATGTGAAGGCGCGGTTCGTGTCGGAGGACGGTGCTCCGCGTCTGGAGCGGGTGGTTCCGGCGGCGTTGCTCGCGGTGGGTGTCGTGGGGCTGCTGGCGGTGTCGAAGCGGCGCCGGAAGAAGTGATGGTGCGGGCCGATTGCTCCGGAGGTGTGTACCCCGGAGGCGTGTGGAGCCGCGGTGGGCAGGTAGGTTGCGGGGCGTGAGCGAGAACACCGACGACAAGCTGCCCATCCGCATGTTGCATGACCGTGTGCTGGTCCGGTCCGATACGCCTGAGGGCGAGCGGCGTTCCGGTGGCGGCATCCTGATTCCGGCGACGGCTGCGGTCGGTCGTCGGCTGGCCTGGGCCGTGGTGGTCGCGGTGGGCCAGAACGTGCGGACGGTGGAGCCGGGGGACCGGGTGTTGTACGACCCCGAGGACCGTGCGGAGGTCGAGGTGCGCGGTGTGGCGTATGTGCTGATGCGTGAGCGGGATCTGCATGCGGTGGCGGCGGACCGGTTCGAGGGGTCGGTGGATTCCACCGGGTTGTATCTGTGATCGGTGTCTGTGGTCGGCGGTAGCGACAGCTGTAGTGGTGTGGGGCCTGGTGACCGGTGTCACCAGGCCCTTTACGTGTTCTTTGCTACGGTGGGGTGACCCCCGACGAGACGCGCCGTACCGGGTTTGCAAAGACGACGCACCCCCTGTTGTTCGCCTGTTCTGTTTCGTCGGAGGTGCCGTCGTGGCGTGGGTTCTGCTGATAGTCGCCGGTCTGCTTGAAGTGGCCTGGTCGATCGGGATGAAGTACACGGAGGGGTTCACCCGGCTGTGGCCGAGCGTGTTCACGGGGCTCGGGATCGTGGCGAGCATGGTGTTGCTGTCCCATGCGGCGAAGACGCTGCCGATCGGTACGGCGTACGGCGTGTGGGTCGGTATCGGTGCGGCCGGGGCGGCGGTTCTCGGCATGGTGGTCCTGAACGAGCCGGTGACCGCCGCCCGGATATTCTTCGTCTGTCTGTTGCTGGTGGCTGTCGTGGGGCTTAAGGCGACGTCGGGTCACTGACGCGGGGTCGTGGGGGCCGGGGGCGGCGTGGGAGCCGCGGGAGCCGTGGGCGGCGGGGGCGGTGCGGGGGCCGGGGTGCCTCGGGCGCCCGGGAGGAAGTCGTAGCGGTCCCTGCCGCCGTGGTGTTCGCCGCGGGGGCCGCCGTTGTCGCCGCCGTGGTCCGGTCCGCTGTTCTGTGGTTCGCCGCCGTTCGGGTTGCCCGTGTCCGGGCCGCCGATGGCGGCTTCGTTGTTTCCGGGGCTCGGCGGGCTGCTGGGCGCGGTGTTTCCGGGATTGATCGGGAGTGTGCCGAAGGGGCCCTGCGACGGTGTTCCGGTCTCGCCGGGGATGGTGCTCTCCGCGGTGGGCGAGACGGTTTCGTCGGCGCCGATTTCGAGGGTGAGGTTGAAGTCCTCGACCGTGGTACCACGCAGCGCGGCTTCGGTGTATTGGGCCCAGGTCTGGGCGGGGGCGCCGCTGCCGTTGATGCGGCCCAGTCCGAGTGCTCCGTAGAGGGGTTTCTGTACGCCGGTTTCGGGGTCCTGGCCCATGACGGCGATGACGGTGGTGAGGTCGGGGGTGTAGCCGGCGAACCAGGCTGCTTTGTCGTCCTCGGCGGTGCCGGTCTTGCCGGCGGCGGGGTGGCCGGCGCCCTGGGCGGCGGTGCCGGAGCCGTTTTCGACGACGCTGCGGAGGATCGAGGTGGTGGTGTCGGCGGCCTCGCGGCTGACGGCCTGTTCGGTGTTCCTGCCGGGGAGTTCCAGGTCCGTGCCGCCCTTGCTGACGTTGTCGACGAGGATGTACGCGCCGTGCCTGCCGTGGTTGGCGAGGGTGGCGTACGCCTCGGTCATGTCGAGGACGCTGGCGGTGGCGACGCCGAGTGCGATGGAGGGGGAGGCGGTGAGGTCGGGGGTGTTCTTGGGGATGCCGAGGCCGACGGCGGTCTGCTCGACCTTGGCGGGGCCGACGTCTTCGGCCATTTGGGCGTAGACGGCGTTGACGGACTTGTCGGTGGCCTCGCGGACGGTGATGGGTCCGTAGCTCTTGTCGTCCTCGTTGGCGGGGGAGTATCCGGTGGGTCCGTTGGGGCCTTCGACCATGCGTTTGTTGGTGCCGTCGTACACGGTGTTGGGGGTGATGGGCCGGCCGTCCTGGGTGGTGGCGTCGGCCGCGACGGCGGAGGTGAAGACGAACGGTTTGAAGGTGGAGCCGACCTGGTAGTCGCGGCGGGTCGCGTTGTTCACGTACTGCTTGGTGTAGTCGACGCCGCCGTACATGGCGACGACGCGGCCGGTGCCGGGGTCGATGGAGGCGCCGCCGACGCGGACGTTGCGGTCGGCCTCGCGGTCGGTGCTCGTCTGGGACATGACGTTGTCGTCGACGGCTTTGACGAGTGCGTTCTGTTTCTTCTTCTCCAGTGTGGTGGTGATCCGGTAGCCGCCGGTGGCCAGGGTGTTCTCGTCGATGACCTTGTTGGTGGTGAGGTAGTCCTCGACGGCCTGGACGACGTAGCCGCGCTGTCCGGAGAGTCCGGTGGGCGGCTTGGCCTTGCCGGGTACGGGGAACTTCATGGTGGCGCGTGTGCGGGCGCCGAGCCACTTCTCCTTGACCATGCCGTCGAGTACGTAGTTCCAGCGTGCGAGGGCGGCGGCCTTGTTCTCGGGGTGGACGACGACGTCGTAGGCGCTGGGGGCGTTGAGGAGGGAGGCGAGGTAGGCGCCTTCGGCGGTGGTGATGCTGCCGATGTCCTTGCCGTAGTAGGCCTGTGCGGCGGCCTGGATGCCGTAGGCGTTGCGGCCGAAGTAGCTGGTGTTGAGGTAGCCCTCGAAGATCTCACTCTTGGATTCCTCGCGGTTGAGTTTGACCGCGATGAAGAACTCCTTGATCTTGCGGGCGACGGTCTGTTCCTGGCCGAGGTAGTAGTTCTTGACGTACTGCTGCGTGATGGTCGAGCCGCCCTGGGTGCCCTTGCCGGCGAGGGTGTTCCAGGCGGCTCGGGCCATGGCTTTGACGTCGACCGCCCGTTCGGAGTAGAAGTCGCGGTCCTCTGCGGCGAGTACGGCGTGCTGGACGGTGAGCGGGACCTGGGCGAGTTCGACGTTCTCGCGGTTGATCTCGCCGGAGCGGGCGAGGACGCTGCCGTCCTTGTAGAGGTAGACGTTCGACTGCGCGGTGGCGGTGGCTTTGGCGGGCGGGATGTCGACGAGTTCGTACCCGGCGATGAAGCCGCCGATCAGGAGCAGGGCGACGACGAGGACGGCGCCGAGGACCATCCGCCAGGTGGGGACGGCGCGGCGCCAGCCGGTGCGTTTGGGCCGTCGGGGTCGCTTGGGCTGTTTCGCGACGCCGTCCTGTCGACCGCCATGTCGGCCGTCCTGTTCGCCGCCTTGTTCTCCGCTGTTGCCGCTGCTGCTGCCGTGGGCGGACGGGTCCCTGGGGGCCCAGTTCCGGGGTTCGTTCTCCCCGCCCGGCTGCTGTGGCTCGTCGCTCATGTCCGTGCAGACTCCTCGGCCGCGGTCAGTTCCCCCATAGTGCCCTTTTCTGGGAAATAAGCACCGGATCGACCGCCGACTGAACTCCCAGAGGCCCGGCCCCGGACACCAGGTGCAGGCCCGTACTCAGCCTGAACCCAGACCTAATTCATGGCACTTCCCTCATGGCGTCCGGTGGCGCGGCGTGGTCGGGTCGCGTAGCTTTGGCCCTTCCCGTGCCCCGCGAACAGTCGTGCGGATTCCTCGGGATGGTGACCCAGCAACGCGTCCACAAGGTCTTGGTGCCGGTCAGCCATGACCATCCAGTCGCCGCTGTACATCGCGCTGGACACGACTTGCAGACGCCACAGGGCGGGTTCGAGCGTTGTCCACGCCTTCAGCAGCATCGAGTTGCCACTGAACGCGCAGACGTGCCGGTGGAAGCGCAGGTCGGCCTCCCGAAATGCGGAGATGTTCCCACGTTCCGCGGCACTGCGCATACGCGTCACCTCCAGCCGCAGTCGCTCCACCTCGGCTGTGGTGAGTCTGCCGGTCGCCCGGCGAGCCGCTGCCGTTTCCAGCAGGACCCGGACCTCTCGCGCCTCCCGCGCCTCCGCCTGCGAGATCTCCGTGACGAAGTGCCCGAGCCGCGGCCGATGGGTGATGAGGCCTTCCAGTGCTAGTCGGCGCACGGCCTCGCGGGCAGGGGTTTGGCTGGTGCCCAGTGCACGTGCCACCTCGGACTCGACGACTCTGGTGCCGGCCATGAGTTCGCCGCTGATGATCCACCCACGTACCGCCTCGTAGACCCGGTCCGACAGGAGTGCGGGCGGCCGGGGCGCGACGGTCACGGGTGCGGGCATTCGCGGGTGGCGGTGCGGCACGGCGTCGCGGACCAGCCTGGCTACGGTCGACTGGGACACACCCAGGCTGGTCGCCAGGCTGCGAGTGCCGACCGCGCGCAACGGTATGACCGCCTCCTCCATGTGTGCGCGGTCCACGAGACGGGGGCGACCGCTGCGCAAACCATCGTCCAGCCCAGCCATCCCCATCTGCACGAACCGCCGCCGCCACTTGCCGACGGTCGCTGCCGTGACGCCGAGGGCATCCGCGACGTCCTTGTTCGCGCGTCCGTCGGCGCAGCCGAGGATCATCCGGCCACGTAGGGCCAGCGTCGGGTTGTCCGCGCTGTCCGCGAGGTCCTGCAGGGCCCGGCGCTCCGTCGCGGACAGCACGAGCGGGGTGGTGGGTCGGCCTCCGTTGGACATGACCGGATATTGCCCTAGCGGCGCCGCCGGGTCCAGGCCTCGGTTCTTCATAGGTTTCGACCGTACGTGGGCACCGTGCCGTCACCTGCTCGGTGACTTGTCCGCGTCGCAGCCGGACACCGGATGCTCGTGTGCCGCGAGCCGCTGCACCCAGCACCCCTACCCGCGAGAAGGGACCAACGCGACATCGCGGGCACAGCATCAGAACGGTCTCAGGGGCGAAAGGGTGAGAGGTTATGTGATGGATTTTCGACTCACGGATGGCCGTCCACCATCTATTCGTTGACATTCTTCGGTGGCCCGCTGCATCGTCCTCCTCACTGACAGCCGATGCCATCGGCCGGTGTCGGCTCGGGTTTCGCTTCAGGCTCAGGCCACTCGGAGGTTCCAATGTCTCGTCCCGCTAGAAGGCGTCTCGGCGCCGTGATCGGTGTCGCGTCGGTGCTCACCGTGTCCGCCTGCGGGGGGCAGGGTTTCACTGATACGTCGAAGTCAGGTTCCTCGGGTGGACAGACCGGTGAGATCCGGATGCTCGTCAACATCACGCCGAACCTCAACAAGCAGTTCTGGCAAGGGCTGGTCAAGCCGTTCGAGGACGCCCACCCCGGCGTGACGGTGAAGATCGAAGGCGGCGCGACACCGGTGAAGCAGGCGCTGCCGCAGCTCCTGGCCGCGGGCAACACGCCGGACGTCGTGGAGACGCTGATGGCCGACAAGACGCTTGCTCAGCAGGCGGTCGACCTGACGGACCAGCCGTGGGTCAAGGACACGCCGCTGGCCGAGGAGGCCAAGGTCGACAACCGGTCCTATTCGGTCGGTGTCGGTGTGCAGGCTCAGTCGCTGGTGTTCTACAACAAGGATGCCTTCGCCGAGGCGGGCATCACGACGCCACCGAAGTCGCTGGACGAGCTGGAAGCCGATATGGGCAAGCTCAAGGGCGCCGGGTACCTGCCGTTGCAGACCGCCGGCGGTCCGTGGGTGACCGGCGCCCAGGCCGCCGAGTTGTCCGACCCGACGGTGTTCGGCGCGAACCCCCACTGGTACCAGGACATCGCGGCAAAGCGGACGACGCCGGGCAAGGCCCTCGGTCCGATCCTGCAGCGCTACTCGAAGTGGCTCGACAAGGGTTACATCGACAAGAACGCCCTCGGCCTGGACGACACCACCGGGCCTGCGAACTTCTTCAAGGGCAAGTCCGCGATGTACATCATGGGCAGCTGGTTCGTGAATGCCGCGGACACGGCGAAGCCGTCGTTCCCGGTGGGCGTGTTCGCCGCGCCGACCGCGCCGGGCCAGGCCTACCCCGGCCCGCAGGGTGTCAGTGTCGCCGCGCCTTACATGGTGATGAAGGCGACCAAGTCCCGCGACCTGTCGACCCAGCTGGTGAAGTACCTGGTGACCGACAAGGACGCCGTTCAGAAGCAGCTCCGTCAGGACGGCGACTTCCGCAAGGGCTTCGGTGACGGGCTCACCCCGTTGGGCGCAGAGGTGCAGTCGATCCTTGACGCGGCACCGGTGCAGGTCCCGCACGTGGAGGGTTTTGGCTCCGACCGCTTGCCCGCGGGCTTCAACGACGAGTGGAACAAGCAGGTGCAGAGCCTCTACACCGGCAAGTCCGCGGCCGATGCGGTCGCCGGGATCGACGGCTGGATGGCTGCGCACCGATGAGCAGCCGTCTCGCGCAGGTCAGGTCACGGCTCACCACGGCGAGCATGGTTCTTCCTGCGCTGATCCTCTTTGTGGCCCTGCTGGTCATCCCGGTTGGTCTCTCGGTGTACCTGAGCATGACCAACTGGGACGGCTACAGTGCCAATCCGGCGTTCATAGGTCTACGGAACTACGCCAACCTGTTCCTCGACAGCGAGGTGCTGGACGCCGCGTCGGTCACTCTCCTCATCGCGGTCGGCGGAACGATCCTGCTCAACGTTCTCGGGCTGGGGTTCGCGATGCTGGTCCACCGGAGGTCACGGACCAACTCGTTTTTCCGGATTGTGCTGTTCTACCCGCACATCCTCAGCGCGTTGGTCGTCGGGTTCCTGTGGAGTGCATTGCTGGGTACCACCGGCGTGGTCAACACCCAAATCACAGAGGCCGGTGGGCAGGTACTGCCGTTCCTGGCCGACCCGACCTGGGCGCGCATGACCCTGATCGGAGTCATCGTGTGGGCCGGGTTCGGCGTCAACCTGGTGCTCTATGTCGCCGGCCTGCAGACGGTGTCGAAGGAGCTGGTCGAGGCGGCGGTCATCGATGGTGCCTCCCGCTTTCAGGTGTTCCGGAATGTCACCCTGCCGAGTCTGGCGCCCGTAGTGACGGTCAACCTGGTGCTGTCGCTGGTGTCCGTACTCAAGACCTATGACCTGGTCGTCTCGCTCACCGGAGGCGGGCCGGCCGGCTCGACACAGACTGCGGCCTACCTGATCCTCAGTCAGTCCTTCGCCAACAGCGCGCTTGGATTCGGGTCGGCGCAGTCGGTGGTCCTCATGGTGGTGACCGGGGTGCTGGCCGTGACCGTCACGTGGCTGCGGTCCAAGTCGGACCAGGCGGTGGCGGAATGAGAAGAGTCAGGCTTGCGTTTCTGAGCGCCGTGTCGGTTTTGATGCTGGTGCCGATGTACTTGCTGGTGGCCAACGCTTTCAAGTCGCAGCAGGACATCGTGGAGCATCCGTTCTCGCTGTCGTCCGACGTGTTGACGACCAGGTACCTGTCACAGGCGCTGCACAACCCGGACTTCGACATCATCCGGGGTTATGCGGTGACGATCCTGTTCGTGGTGCTGGTGAACGTGTTGTCAGTGGTGCTGGCTGGGCCGGTGTCCTATGTGATCGCCCGTCGCCAGAAGCGTCCGTACCGGCTGCTGTTGTTGATGTTCGTTGCCGGAACGTTCATCCCCAGCCAGGTGGTGCTGATCCCGGTGGTCTACGTGTTGAAGTTCCTCGGCCTGATGAACTCGATACCGGGTTTTGTGTTGTTCGAGAGCGTGCTGACGCTGCCGTTCTCGGTGTTCCTGTACGTCGGATTCATCTCCACCATCCCGCGCACCCTGGACGAGGCGGCGATGCTGGACGGCGCGGGCACACACCGCATGTTCTGGTCGGTCATCTTCCCGTTGATGCGGCCGGCGGTGGCCACCATGGTCATCCTGAACACGTTCTCGGTGTGGAACGACTTCGCCAATCCGCAGATCATCCTCGGCCCGGGCAGTGGTCTTTACACGGTCACCACCGGTATCTACGCCGCCGTGGGGCAGTACTCCACCGACTACACCGTCGTCTTCCCGACCTTGCTGCTGGCCGTCGCACCGCCGTTGGTGGCCTTCGTGCTGCTGCAGCGACACATCATCGGCGGCCTGACCACGGGGGCGGTGAAGGGATGACCAGGATCACCGCCACGGAGCCGGCCGGCCCGCCGCCGGCGTGGGCGGTACTGCAACGGCGGCTGTTCGATGTCCTGGACGAGGCGTGGCGGGTCTACCGGGCGAGGTACTGCGAACCGGACGGCACGCTGCGGTACTTCGGGGGGATGGACAGCCGCGACGGCGCGGACGACTTCTACGAGGCGTTCACCGGGTGGCCGGTGCTCTACCGGTTGGGCGGATCGGCTGACCTGCTCGCGGCGGCCAAACAGCATTGGGAAGCGGTCACCGTTCAGTTGGAGAAGCTCGGTTTCATCGTCGACGAGTTCGAACGCGGCTACGACTGGTTCCACATCGGCGAGTCAATGACGTTCTTCTACTCGCTGTGCGCCGCCGACCCCGCCGATCCGGTGTTCCGCGAACGGGCGATCCGGTTCGCGGAGCTGTACCTCCCCGGCTCGCCGTCGGGCAACTACGACCCGGCCACCCGGACCATCCGCGCCCCGCACAACGGCGGGGGCGGGCCGCGCTACGGCATCAGCGATTCATGGCACAGCTACGGCGCCGACCTCAGCGGGATGCGACCCTACGGCCTGCCGCTGGAGGACGTGCCGGGCATCCAGGTCTGGGACGACCTCGCCGACCCCGCCAATGCGCGCCGGATGGGCCAGGCGATGGCCGAACGCCTGGGCCGCGGCGATGTGGCGGTGAACCTGGCGGCGACCAGCCTCGCAGCCAACGCCTGGCTGTACGGCCATGACGACCGTTTCCGCGGTTGGGCGCTGGACTACCTCGGTGCCTGGGAGGAGCGGGCGGCGGCCAACGAGGGCGTCGTCCCGGACAACGTCGGGCCGTCCGGCGCGGTCGGCGAGCTGCACGGCGGTCGCTGGTTCGGCGGCCACTACGGCTGGACGTGGCCGCACGGCCTGCACAGTGTGGGCATGGCCGCATGCGTGGCCGGGCTCAACGGCGTACTGCTGGACCACGACCCGAGCCGGCTCGACCTGGCCCGCCACACGCTCGACCATGTCTACGTCCTGGGCGTGCACGCGTCGGTCGACGACACCGAGATGACCATGCGGGGCCGGTGGACCGCCGAACTCGGCGACGAGACCGCGGTCCCCACCCTGCTCGCGCCGCTTCGGCACGGCATGACCGGGTGGTTCGACTACCAGCCGCCACAACTGACCATGCCGATCTGGCTGTGGCAGGCCGGGCTCGCCGCCGAGGACTGGGACCGGCTGGCCGACCTGCGCCGTCGCAGCGGCTACGACTGGCGCACCGTGCACGACTTCCGCAACAAGGAGGACGCGGGCCACGAGGCGCCATGGCTGGCCTACCTCGCCGGGGACAACCCCGACTACCCCGAGCAGATCCTGCGCGTGGCGCTGTCTCAGGTGCAGCGCAGACTGGACCTGATCGCGCGGGACACGGCTGACCCCGCCGACATCAACATCCACCACTGGCAGCGGCACAACCCGGTCACCACCGAGGCGCTGCTCCAGCTCACCACCGGCAGCCCGCAGGTGTTGTACAACGGCGGCCTGCTGCCCACGCGCGTGGTCTACGGCGACCCGGACGCCGGCCGGCCCGGTCTGCCGCCGGATGTCGCCGCACTGGTCGACGCTGTCGAGTCCGGCCGCACGTCACTCGACCTGGTCAACCTCTCCGGCACGGGCACGCGCCGCGTCATCGTCCAGTCGGGCGGCTTCGGTGGCGACCGGATCGACGAGGTCCGCTACTCCGGAGCGGAAGCCGGATATCCAGGAGCAGCCACCGACTACGCCGCGCCTTGCCGCGGCCGGACGACAACCGCCGTCGCGGTCGGTGAGGAACGGGTCGAGGTGGTGCTGCCACCGGGCAGCCGAGTGCACCTTGACCTGTATTTCACCCCGCGCGCAGGCCGACCGCATCACACCTTGTTCACTACTGAGAGGGCGTCATGACCGTCACATCCGAAGAGCCGACCCCCACCCGGACATGGGACATCCCCGTGCGCGGTGAGACCCCGCCGCCCGCCGACCCGGACCTGGTCCAGCGGCTGCACGGGATCACCGCAGCCACTGCGTGCGCCCGGATGAACTCGCTGGGCGTCCGCCGGACATGGATCGACGGACCGACCGCGCTGACCAAGGGCAGCAAGGTCGTCGGACGCGCCCTGACACTGCAGTTCATGCCGCAGCGGGAGGACATCGCGGACGGCGTGACCCAGGAGTACATCGAGCGCACGACCGCGCTGTGGGCCGTGCTCGACGAGGTCGGGCCTGGTGACGTGCTGGTCGTGGAGGCCCGGGGCAGTCACACCACCGGCTGCTTCGGCGACATGCTGGTCCGCTACTTCAGGAAGCGCGGCGGTGCCGGAATCGTCGTGGACGGCCGGATCCGGGACGTGCCCCGAGTGTCCGAGCTCGACGTGCCGATCTGGTGCACGGGCGCGACGCCGCACTACGCGTCGCAGACCGAGCTGTTCCCGTGGGCCTACAACGTTCCCGTCGCGGTAGGGGGCGTGCTCACGCTGCCGGGCGACTACGTGGTCGCCGACGACGACGGCGCGGTCATCGTGCCGCGTGGACGCGCCGAGCGCCTGCTGGAAGCGGCCGCCGATCACGAGGAATGGGAGGTGTTCAGCCGGATGCGCATCGACCAGGGCGCGCCGCTGCGCGACTACTACCCGCTCACCGAGGCCACTCGGCGCGAGTACGAGCAGTGGCGCGCGGACGGCGGGCACCTGCGGTGAAAACCGTTTCCCTGCCACGTCGTCCGGACGTGACGGTCACCGCGATCGGGTTCGGTGGAGCGCCGATCGGAGACCTGTACGAGCCGATTTCGGACGAGCGGGCCCGCGCTGCTGTCGATGCGGCGTGGGACCACGGCATCCGCTATTTCGACACCGCGCCCCACTACGGGCTCGGCCTGTCCGAACGGCGGGTCGGCGGGGCACTGGCCGGCCGGTCGGGATGGACACTGTCGACAAAAGTGGGCCGCCTGCTCGAACCGGACGGCGCCGGCGGGCTGCACCGGGTTCGCGACTACAGCCGCGACGGCGTGCGCCGGTCGCTGGAGTCGAGCCTGGTGCGGCTGGGTGTGGACCGCGTCGACATCGTGTTTGTGCACGACCCCGACGAGTACTGGGATCAAGCCCGCGCCGAGGCAGTTCCGGCGTTGTGCGAACTGCGTGACCAGGGCGTGGTCGGGGCGGTCGGGGTCGGCATGAACCAGTCGGAGGTGCTCGCCAGGTTCGTTGTCGAGACCGACGTGGACCTGGTCATGTGCGCGGGCCGCTACAGCCTGCTCGAGCAGCCCGCACTCGCCGACCTGCTGCCGCTGGCCCAGCGGCAGCAGGTCGGCGTCCTGGCCGCCGGGGTGTTCAACTCCGGGCTGCTGGCCCGACCGGAGCCCGGCGCCGACGCCAGATACGACTACCGGCAGGCGCCGCCGGATGTCCTGTCCAAGGCGCGCGTGTTGGCAGCAGTCTGCCGGGAGCACGGCACGACTCTGCCGGCTGCCGCGATGTGGTTCCCCTTCGCCCATCCTGCGGTGCTCGGCGTGGTGCTGGGCATGAGTTCGGCCGAGGAGGTGCGGCAGAACCTGGTTCTCGACCCGCCGCCAACCGACCTGTGGCGCGATCTGATTGCCCGTGGGCTGCTCGCCCCCGACGTGATCGTGCCGGAGTGACGTTGCGTACCGATGCTCACCACCATCTGTGGGATCTGGCCCGTCCCCGCCCGTTCCTCGACGGTGCGGCCATGGCGGCCATCCGCCGCGGCTACGGTCTCCCGGAGTTGCGCACCGTGGCCGAGCGATGCGGCGTGGACACGACGGTCTTGGTGCAGACGCTGACCGAGGAGGCCGAGACGGTCGACTTCCTCGGATTGGCCGACGACAGCGCCGGACTGATCGCCGCAGTCGTCGGCTGGAGCGACCTCACCGCTTCGGATGTGCCCCAACGGCTTTCGTCGTTGCGGGCGGTTCGGGGGGGCGAGTTGTTACAGGGCATCCGGCACCCCGTACAGGCCGAGCCGGACCCGTGCTGGTTGGATCGGCCCGATGTCCGGCGCGGCCTCGTCGCCGTCGCGGCGGCGGGCCTCTCCTACGACCTGCTCGTCAAGCAGCCGCAGTGGGATGCTGCCTTGCGCCTGGCCCGCGCGTCGCCCGCCCTGCCGCTGGTCCTTGACCATGCCGGCAATCCGCCCGTGAACGGCGATCTGGATCGGTGGAGCCGATGGCTGGCCGACCTCGCCGCGCTGCCGAATGTGACCGTGAAGCTGTCCGGCCTGGTCACCCTCGGCAGCCGGTCGACCGACCAGCTGCGCCTGATCACCGACCGGATCCTGTCGACGTTCGGGACCGACCGCGTGATGGCAGGTTCCGACTGGCCGATCTGCGAACTGGCAGCCCCGGTGGAGTCGGTCTGGCACATGCACGAGACGTTCCTCCAGCCCCTGACGGCCGGCGAACGGCACGCCGTGTTCAGCGGCACCGCCGAACGTGTCTATCGCACCCGCCGGGCGAGCCCACGAGTAACGAATAGCTGATCCCTGCCCGCGCGGTTGGTATTGGCAGATTCGAGAAATCTTTTCCCGCGTTCCGTATTGGCTTCCTCGGATGTCATCACCAGTCACACGCGTTCAGCCGGCGAGATTGTCGCGAATACGCCACGGCCTCACCGAGCCGACGCCCCGTATAGGAAGGAACTTGAACCAATGGCCCGTTTGCGTTTCGCCGCGGCTACCATAGCCGCCGCGACGGCGCTGGCCTTCGCCTCGCTCGGCCCGGCACAGAGTGCGGCGGCGGCGAAGCCCGTCCAGCTCTATGTCGCGCCGAACGGCAACGATGAGGCGTCCGGCAGCATCGACCACCCGTTCAAGACGCTGGAAAAGGCTCGCGATGCCATCCGCGGTCTCAAGGCCGACGATGCCCGCACCGGTCGTGTCGTCGTCAACCTGCGCGACGGGGTGTATCAGCGTTCCGGATCGTTCGAGCTGACCGGCGCCGACTCCGGAACGTCCGACGCTCCGATCGTCTACCAGGCGTACCCGGGCGAGAAGGCCTCGATCGTGGGCGGCGAGTACCTCAAGGGCGCCGACTTCACCGCGGTCAGCGACCCGGCTGTGCACAACCGCCTGCCGGCGCAGTCGCGCGACCAGGTCCGGGAATACGACCTCGCCGCCGTGGGCATCACCGACTACGGCGAGATCCTGCAGACCGGATGGGGCCTGCCCCCGGCCGATGCTCTGCCCGAGCTGTTCTTCGACGACAACACGATGACGCTCGCCCGCTACCCGAACACCGGCTACGTCAAGACCGGCACCATCATCGACCCGGGCGCGAACCCGCGCGCCGAGGGGGTAGCGCCTAAGACGCGTCCACTTCCCCCGATCTACGACCACGGCGCGACGTACGGCTATACGGACCCCGAGCCGGCGAAGTGGCAGAACACCGGCGACATCTGGATGTACGGCTACTGGTACTGGGACTGGGCCGACGGAAACCTGCGCGTCAAGTCGATCGACACAACGAAGAACACCATCTCCACCGCGACGGCATCGCACTACTCGGTGCGCAAGGGCCAGCGCTACTACTACTACAACATCCTCGAAGAGCTCGACTCACCAGGCGAGTACTACATCGACCGCACCACCGGAAAGCTCTACTTCTACCCGCCGTCGTCGCTGGCCGACCAGACAGTCGGACTGAGCACCGAGACCGCGCCGCTGGTCTCCCTGGACGGCGCATCACACGTGGCGTTCGACGGACTGACCTTCGGGCTCTCCCGCGGTGACGCCGTGCACATCTCCGGCGGCACCGGCAACGTCGTGCGCCACAGCGTCTTCAAGGACCTCGGCGGGGTCGCCGCGAACATCAGCGGTGGCACGGACAACGGTCTTGACGGCAACGAGATCACGAAGACCGGTACCGGCGGCGTCATCGTCAACGGGGGCGATCGCCGGACGCTCACGCCGGCCCGGAACTACGCCAACAACAACGTCATCCACGACTACAGCAGACTGGCGCTGACCTATCACCCGGGCGTGCAGCTGCTGGGCGACGGCAACGAGGCCGCGCACAACGAGATCTTCGACGGACCGCACCAGGCGATCGCATTCGAGGGCAACGACCATGTGATCGAGTACAACGACATCCACAACGTCGTGCAGCAGACCGCCGACGCCGGCGCGATCTACGCCGTGCGCGACTGGTCCGCGCAGGGCACGGTCATCCGGTACAACTCCATCCGCGACGTCGGTGGACCGAGTGCGCCGTCGAACGACCAGAGCGGCATCTACCTCGACGACATGACCAGCGGAATCCGCGTCTACGGCAATCTGCTGCGGAACGTGCCGAGGCCGTTCCTGATCGGTGGTGGCCGGGCCAACGTGGTCGAGAACAACATGGTGATCGACAGCCCGCTCCCGCTCTCCCTCGACGACCGCGGCCTGAACTGGGCCGCATACCACTGCGCCTCAGGCGGCACCCTGCGGACGAACCTGGAGACCATGCCCTACCAGGCCGAACCGTGGCGCAGCCGCTACCCGAACCTGGTGACGATCCTCGATGACGTGCCCTGCTCGCCCAGGCACAACTCCGTGCAGCGCAACGTCTTCCTCCGCACGCCGCAGATGAGCATTGCGGCTGAGGCCCGCACCAACGGCGTGATCACCAACAACTGGGTGACCACCGAAGATCTGCACTTCGTCGACTACGCCGGCGGCGACCTGAGGCTCCAGGCGGACTCGCCGGTCTTCTCCAAGGTGCCCGGATTCCAGTCCCTGCCGCTCGACCAGGTGGGCCCGGGCAAGCCCGGTCTGGAGATCGGCGTCGAGGGCTGGACGGGCTCGGCAGTGGCGACCGACGCGCAGGCACACACCGGAAACAGCAGCTACTCTCCCCGTCCAGGCCGCGATTTCCTCACCCACTCGGTGGGAGCGGAAATCGACGGCACGGTGTCGATGTGGTTCTACGACGACGCGACGCAGAAGTCGCTGGCCGACGCCGGAGATGTGCCGACGGGCGTCGGAGCGTCGGCGCCTCGCATGCTCGGGGTGAACACCAAGACATCGACGACGCACTACGTGTATCGCGTGGGTGACACCTGGACGGTGACGGATGTCGCGCGCACAACCGGGTGGCACGAGTTCACGTGGGTGTACGACGGTACCGGGAAGGTGGCGATGTCGGTCGACGGAACACTGGTGGCCACGGCGGACAACAGCCCGACGTTCAACACCGTGCGGCTCGGTCACTGGTGGCCCCAAGGCCGCACCGGCAAGGTCTACTTCGACGATGTCAGCATCCTCGCACCGCCGGTGCCGCTGCCCGCTCTCCCGCCGCTCGGCGACGGCACCACGGGCTGAGAACACGGTCTGGTCCACCAAGCGCCGTTGAGCACGCCGCCCCGACCGGTTGTCCGGTCGGGGCGGCGTACTCACGGTGTCAGGACTGGCAAGTGTGCCGTCACGTCCCCATGTCGAGGTCCGGGGAGCAGAACGATCCGCCGAGGTAGCGGTCGAACTCGCCAGTGAGGTGCGCGACGTCGGCTGCGTGGAGTTCCGCGTCGTCCCTCGGTTCATAGCCCAGGGCCTGGGCCTCGGCCAGGCTCCATCGGCGGCGCGTGTTGGCCGAGACACCCCAGGCGATCGTGTAGCCAGGACTGGGGGCGGTGAGTGCCGCGTTCAGCAAACGGGCGCAGTCGTCGGGTGACAGCCAGGCCGAGAGCATGCGCGCGTTTGCGGGCTTCTCGAAGCACGAGCCGATGCGCAGGCAGACCACGTCCAGTCCGTAGCGGTCGTGGTACAGGCTGCCGAGTGCCTCGCCGGCTACCTTGCTGACGCCGTAGAAGGTGTCGGGGCGGGGCTGGAGGTAGTCGGCGGCTTCGGTGCCGTCGTCGGGGTGGAAGCCGGCCACGTGGTTGCTACTGGCGAAGATCACGCGTGGCACACCGGCGCGGCGGGCGGCTTCAAAGACGGTGTAAGTGCCGTGGATGTTGGTGTCGAGGATCAGTTCCCATGGGTGCTCGGTGCTCAGCCCGCCCAGGTGGATGACGGCGTCGACACCCGCGCAGGCCTCGTACATGGCGGTCAGGTCGGTGATGGAGGCCTGGATGGTCTCCACCGCTTCCCCGACGGCGGGTTCGGGCAGTGGGGCACGATCGAGCAGTCGCAGGATCCTGCCGGGTCGGGCCAGTCGGTCGCGCATCAGGGTGCCGACGCCGCCGGCGGCTCCGGTGATCAGGATGCATTCGGGCGATACGTCGGGCAATGGTTGCTCCTCTGGTGCGTACGGCCGCGTCTTGGCTTCATGGGCGACCGTTGTTCACATCGGTGAACACTCTAGATGGCCCACATGTACCCGTCGAGGGCCTTGCGAACCGGACCTACTCACTGTGTGGACCACCCTTGACGACCCTCTGGATGGCGACCTACCGTTCTCGTGCTGTTCGAGAATGTATCCGCTGTTCACATATATGAAATGAGTTACCGTGCCCTCTCTGAGCGGAGTCCTCTTCTTCCCGGTGACGCCTTTCGACGCCACCGGTTCACTCGACCTCCCAGCACTGCGTGCGCACCTGGCCGCCGGCCTTGCCGCTGGGCCCGGAGGCGTGTTCGTCGCCTGCGGCACCGGCGAGTTCCATGCCCTGGCCGCGGATGAGTACGAGCAGATCGTGCGTGCCGCCGTCGCGGAGGTGGCCGGCGCCGCCCCCGTCTACTGCGGCGTCGGTGGTGCGCTGCCCACAGCGGTCCAGCTGGCCCGAACCGCCGCGGACGCCGGAGCCGACGGGCTGCTGCTGCTGCCGCCCTACCTCGTCGCGGGGCCGCCCGCCGGCCTTGTGGCCTACACGCGCGCGGTGGCCGGTGCCACCGAGCTGCCGCTGATCGTCTACAACCGGGACAACGCCCGCTACACGCCGGCCTCCGCGGCCGCGGTGGCGCAACTTCCCACCGTCACCGGTTTCAAGGACGGCGTCGGCGATCTCGACCAGCTCAGCCGAATCATCGGCGCCGTCCGCGGGGCGCTGGAGGGCTCCGACAAGGACTTCCAGTTCTTCAACGGCACGCCCACGGCCGAGGTCACCGTCCCCGCCTACCGAGGCATCGGCGTGGACCTGTACTCCTCCGCCGTCTTCTGCTTCGCCCCCGAGATCTCGCTCGCCTTCTACGAGGCCGTCACCACCGGCCGCACCGAGCTGGCGGACCGGTTCCTGACCGAGTTCTTCCACCCCCTGGTCGAGCTGCGCAACACCACTCCCGGCTACGCCGTCTCCCTGGTCAAGGCCGCCGTCAGGCTCCGGGGCCTGGACGCCGGTTCTGTACGGGCCCCCCTTGTCGACCCCACTGAGGAACACCTGGAGCGGCTCCGGTCCATCCTGGAGGCCGGCCTCGCCCTGACGGAAAGGAGCCAGGGATGAGCAGCGTCCGCATCAGCGCGATCACGGTCACCCCGGTCGCCTTCCATGACCCGGCCCTGCTCAACGCGGTCGGCGTGCACGAGCCCCATGCGCTGCGCGCCATCGTCGAAATGGAGACGGATGCCGGCGTCAGCGGCCTCGGCGAGACCTACGCGGACGCCGCCCATCTGGACCGTCTGAACGCCGTCGCGCGCGCCCTGGTCGGCCAGGACGTCTTCGCACTCAACACGATGTTCGACCTGACGAAACGGACGCTGGGCAGCGACCGCGGGGGCGACGGCCACGGTCTCACCGGCATGATCACCACCAGTAGCACCGTCGACCGGGTCCACTCTCCCTTCGAGGTCGCCTGCCTGGACATCCAGGGCAAGCTGCTCGGCCGTCCCGTACACGACCTGCTCGGGGGCAAGGTCCGCGACGCCGTGCCGTTCAGCGCCTACCTCTTCTACAAGTGGGCCGCCCATCCCGGCCACGAGCCCGACGCCTGGGGCGCAGCCCTCGACCCGGCAGGGATCGTCGCCCAAGCCCGCACCATGGTCGAGCGCTACGGCTTCACCGCCATCAAGCTCAAAGGCGGCGTCTTCCCACCGGACGAGGAGATCGCCGCGATCCGCGCCCTGCGCGAGGCCTTCCCCGACCTGCCGCTGCGCCTGGACCCGAACGCCGCCTGGACGCCTCAGACCTCCCGGCGAGTCGGCCGCGAACTCGCGGGCGTGTTGGAGTACTTGGAGGACCCGACCCCCGGCATTCCCGGCATGGCTCAGGTGGCCCCCGAGGTGCCGATGCCACTCGCCACCAACATGTGCGTGGTCGCCTTTGACGAGATCGATCCTGCCGTACGCGCCGGCTCGGTCGGTGTGATCCTCTCCGACCACCACTACTGGGGCGGCCTGCACCGCTCCAAGCTGCTCGCGGGGATCTGCGACACCTTCGGGCTGGGCCTGTCCATGCATTCCAACTCCCATCTGGGCGTCAGTTTGGCCGCCATGGTCCACCTCGCCGCCGCCACCCCCAACCTCACCTACGCGTGCGACACCCACTGGCCGTGGAAGCGCGAGGACGAGGACGTCGTCCTCCCCGGCCCGCTCGCCTTCAAGGACGGCTCGGTCGCCGTCCCCACCACGCCGGGCCTGGGCATTGAACTCGACCGCGACGCGCTCGCCCGCCTGCACCGGCAGTACCTCGACTGTGGTCTGCGCAACCGTGACGACACCGGCTACATGAAGCGCATCGACCCCACCTACGAACTGGTCAAGCCCCGATGGTGACCAGCATCGGCTACGCCTACCCCTGGGACCTGGACGGCGACCCGCAGGCAGCGGGCCGCATCCGGGCCACCGGCGTGGACGCGGTCGCCCTGGCGGCCACGTACCACGCCACCCGAGCCGCCACCCCGCTGCACCCGACCCGGCGGCTGGTCGAGGCCGCCCATGCCGCCTGCTACCTGCCCGTGCGATCCGAAGTATGGCGCGGCCGCCGACTGGCCCCCCTCACCCCCGCGTGGCTCCCCGGGCCCGACTCCTTCGGCCGGGCCCGGGATCAGCTCCGCCTGCCGGTCCATGCCTGGACCGTGCTGACCCACAACAGCGCGCTCGGCCTGGCCAACCCCGATCTCATGGTCCGTAACGCGTTCGGCGACAGATATCCGTACGCCCTCTGCCCCGCCGCCGAGGAAGTCGCCGACTACGCCGAAACGCTGGTGGACGAGGTGGTGCGGCTCGGACAAGCGGCGGGCATCGTGCTGGAGGCCTGCGGACCGCTCGGCATCGACCACGGCGGCCACCATGACAAGGCCGAGTTCGCCTGTTGGACCCCGACCCAACGCCAACTGCTGTCGCTCTGCTTCTGCCAGGCGTGCCGCAGTGCGCACACTCGCGTCGGACTCGACACCGAAGAGATCGCGGCCCGCGTCCGCGCCGCATGCGGACCTGAGGCGATCAGCGTGGAGCAGGCGCTCGGCGCCGAGACGGCCGCGGCCCTGCGCGCGGTGCGCACCGGCACCGCCTCCGCCTTTCGCCATCGGATGATCGCGCAGGCACGGGCCGCCCAGCCAGGCATCCACATCACTGTGCACGGTTCCCCCGACCCATGGGCGACCGGCGCGTTCCCCACACTCGCCAACGACCCGGCCCTTGGCGCCGAAACCCTGGTCACCAACGCCTGGGAAGGCCCCGAACGGTCCGAAGCCGCCATCCGCGCCACGGTCGCGCTCGCCGGCACGGGCAGTCGCGTCGGCGCCTACCTGCGGCACGACGCTCTCGGCACGCGCTCGCCCGAACACCTCGTCAGTCGGCTCCGTGACTTCGGCGTGAGCGAATTCCATCTCTACCATCTGGGGCTCGCCCCGCAGGCCGGCCTCGACCTCTTCGGTCGGCTGACCGCCGCCGCCCGGGCCGGCCGCAAGCCCGCGTGACCGTCCCGCCACCGCACCACAGCCGAGGAGAGACACCATGAAACACGACTGGGCGCACCCGGGGCCGAGTTCCACCACCCCCGCGCTGCACGAGCGGGTCCGTCGGCTGCCTGGCGTGACATCCGACTGGACCACATCGCATGAAAAGCAGTCGCGGCGGCCGTCTCCGTCGGACTAAGGTCTTGCGCTTTGGTGTCCAACGCCGTTGGGTGCCGGAGCACAGGGGGTGAATGCGGTGCGGCTGTACGCGGTGGTGGCGGCGGGAGGGTTCCGGCGCTATGCCACATACCGGACGGCGACGGCGGCAGGAATCTTCACCAACACCGTCTTCGGGTTCATCATGGCGTACGCCTATGTGGCGCTGTGGGACGAGCGTCCGCAGCTCGGTGGTTATGACATGTCCGAGGCGCTCACCTATGTGTGGCTGGGGCAGGCGCTGCTGATGACCTGCGCCATGCTGGGTGGCGGTTTCGAGGACGAGCTGATCGAGCGGATTCGTAACGGCGATGTCGCGGTCGATCTCTACCGTCCGGTGGACCTCCAACTGTGGTGGATGGCAGGCGATTTGGGGCGGGCTGCGTTCCATCTGCTGGGCCGTGGCATCGTGCCGATGCTGTTGGGTTCGCTCGCCTTCGATCTGGCGCTGCCCGCCTCGCCGGGGATCTGGCTGGCCTTCCTCGTCTCGGTGACGCTCGGTGTCGTGGTCAGTTTCGCGATCCGCTATCTGGTGGCGCTGTCCGCGTTCTGGCTGCTGGACGGGGCGGGGGTGTCGCAGATGACGGCCCTGGCCGGGATGTTCTTCTCCGGGATGCTGCTCCCGCTGACGCTGTTCCCCGGGGTGCTGGGCGACGTGGCGCGGGTGCTCCCGTGGTCCTCGCTGCTCCAGGTGCCGGCCGACGTGCTGCTCGGGAAGAGGACCGGCTGGGGGGTGGTGGAGGCGTACGCCTTCCAGGGTGGCTGGGCGCTGACGCTGCTGCTGGTGGGCCGGCTGGTGCAGTCGGTGGCGACGAGGAGGGTGGTGGTCCAGGGTGGCTGAGACGGCCGGTGCGGTGGAGGTGGCCGGGGCCGGGGCGGCGGATGCGCCCGAGGTGGTGTTCGTCGAGCGGTCGAGGCTGGTCGAGGGCGTCCGGGCCTACGGGCTGATCGCGGCGATGTGGCTGCGCTCGACGATGGCGTACCGCGCCTCGTTCGCCATGACGGCGTTCGGGAACTTCGCGGCGACCGCCTTCGACTTCGTCGCGATTTTGCTGATGTTCTCGCACGTGGACGCGCTGGGCGGATACACGCTGCCGGAGATCGCGTTGCTGTACGGGGCCTCCGGCACCGCTTTCGGCCTTGCCGACCTGGTGCTGGGTTCGATGGACCGGCTGGGGCGGCGGGTGCGCGACGGCACGCTCGACACGCTGCTGGTACGCCCGGTGCCGGTGATCGCCCAGGTCGCGGCGGACCGGTTCGCGCTGCGCAGGCTGGGGCGGATCACCCAGGGCGCTCTGGTGCTCGGGTACGCGCTGGTGACGCTGGACATCGGGTGGACGCCGCTGAAGGTGGTGATGATTCCGCTGATGCTGCTGAGCGGGGCGGCGATCTTCGCGGCGGTGTTCGTGGCCGGGGCGGCGTTCCAGTTCTTCGCCCAGGATGCCTCGGAGGTGCAGAACTCGTTCACGTACGGAGGGAACACGCTGCTCCAGTACCCGCCGTCGATCTTCGCGAAGGACCTGGTGCGCGGGGTGACGTTCGTGGTCCCGTTGGCGTTCGTGAACTGGTTGCCCGCGCTGTACGTGCTGGGTCGGGACTATCCCCTGGGCCTGCCGGACTGGGTGGCGTTCCTGCCTCCGGTGGTGGCGGGCCTGTGCTGGCTGCTCGCGGGCCTGGCCTGGCGTGCGGGGCTGCGCGCGTACCGCAGCACGGGCAGTTGACGGAACACCGGGCGGGGCAGAGCAGGGCACGGCAAACACAAGGGCAGGGGCACCGGACGACATGAACAGCGACAGCGACACCGACTGCGGCAGCGAAACCGGCATCGGCACCGACTTCATCGAGCTCGACAAGGTGGAAAAGGTCTTCGACGTGCGTCGCAAGACCGGCTTCATGCGGGGTGAACGCCGCCAGGTGCGGGCGGTCGATTCCATCAGCTTCCGCGTCGCGCGCGGCGAGATGGTCGGCTACATCGGCCCGAACGGCGCGGGGAAGTCGACCACGATCAAGATGCTGACCGGCATCCTCACCCCGAGCGGCGGCCGGCTGCGGGTGGCGGGCATCGACCCGTCCAGGGAGCGGACCAGGCTGGCACACCGGATCGGTGTGGTGTTCGGCCAGCGCACCACGCTCTGGTGGGACCTGCCGCTGCGCGACTCGTACCGGCTGATGCACCGGATGTACCGGATTCCCGACGCCCGCTACCGCGAGAACCTGGACCGCTGCGTCGAACTCCTCGACCTGGGCGAACTGCTGGACGTACCCGTACGGCAGCTGTCGCTGGGGCAGCGGATGCGCGGGGACATCGCGGCGGCGCTGCTGCACGATCCCGAGGTGCTGTACCTGGACGAGCCGACGATCGGCCTGGACGTGGTGTCCAAGGCCAAGGTCCGGGGGTTCCTGCGGGACTTGAACGCCGACCGCGGTACGACCGTGCTGCTCACCACCCACGATCTGACGGACATCGAGCAGCTCTGCAAGCGCGTGATGGTGATCGACCACGGGCGGCTGATGTACGACGGTGCACTCGCCGGACTGCACGAGGTGGGCGAGAGCGAGCGGATGCTGGTGGTCGATCTGGAGCGCCAACTCCCGCCGATCCGGCTGGAGTCGGCGACCTCGGTGCGTACGGTCAAGGTCGAGGGGCCGCGCCAGTGGCTGGCCTTTCCGGCCTCGGATTCGGCCGCGCCGCTGGTCGCCCGGATCGCCGCGGAGTATCCCCTGGTCGACCTGTCGGTGCGGGAGCCGGACATCGAGGCCGTGATCGCGAAGATGTACGTGTCGGCCGGCGGCAGGTAGGTGCGTGCGGATTCGGCGGATGGGCGGATCGGTGACGGGAGCGTGGGCGTTCAATAGGCTGAGCGCATGACAAGTGACCTCCCGGACATGCGTGCTTCCGATGCCGAGCGTGAGCGAGTCGCCGAGACCTTGCGTGACGCGGTGGCCGAGGGCAGGCTGGAGATGGACGAGTTCGAGCACCGGCTCGATGCGGCCTACAAGGCGCGTACGCACGGGGAGCTGGAACCGCTCGTGCGTGACCTCCCGGCACCGGGCACGGCGGTGGCCCCGTTGGGTCCGGCCCCGGCAGCCGCGGCGACAGGTTCGGCGGTGCGCTGGGCGGACCGGATCGGCAAGCCCGCCACGTCGGGCGGTGCGTTCGCGATGTGGAGCGGTTTCCGTCGCCGGGGAAACTGGACGGTGGGCCGGAAGTTCACCGCGTTCGCGATGTGGGGCGGCGGTGAGATCGACTTGCGCGAGGCCGACTTCGAGGACCGCGAAGCGGTCATCCGCTGCTTCACGATCATGGGCGGTATCCAGGTGACGGTCCCGCCGGAGCTGAACGCCGAGGTCAGGGGCATCGGCATCATGGGCGGCTTCCACGAGCGCGCGCCGAAGGACCAAGGCGTCGTGTCCCCGGACTCCCCACGCGTGCGGATCATCGGTCTCGCGCTGATGGGAGGCGTCGGCGTGGAGCGCAAGCGGAGCAAGGCGGAGAGGCAGCGGCTGAAGGACGCGCAGCGGGCGCGGGAGTTGGCGGAACGCGAGCGCGGGCGCGAGCGGGGCCGGCTGGATAAGGGCGAGGGCCGCGGTGACTAGCCCAGTACCCGGGCGCCCCGGGTGATCGCCGCGATGCTGCTCGTCATCGCCGTAAGAACCCACCTGTCATCGGCCTGTCATGCCGAGCTCATTCGCCGTGCACGTGGCTGGACGATGGTCATAAGGCTTCTGATGGACCCATCGCCAACCTGCTGAGGACAGACATGTGCCGTGACGGACACTGCGAACATGCGGCAGATCCCCTGGTACCCGATGCCGCGGGCGCCGACGGCTCGGCAGCCGCACCGGGACGCCGACGGCTGCTGGCCGCGGGGATGGCGGGCGCGGCCGCCGTCACGCTCGCCCCGGTCTCCTTCGCGCAGGCGGCCGACGGCTCGTCCGGCGGCACGCCTGCGGCCAGTGGCGAGGAGACCCGCGTCATCGCCGGATCCCTGAAGACCGGTGCCGCGGACTTCGTCTACCTCCCGGTGGAGGTCCCCAAGGGTGTGCGGCAGATCGCCGTCTCGTACTCCTACGACAAGCCGGCCGTCCCCGCGGGCACCCCGGGCAACGCCTGCGACATCGGCGTGTTCGACGAGAAGGGAATCGCGCTCGGCGGTCGCGGCTTCCGCGGCTGGTCCGGTGGTTCCCGCACCTCTTTCGAGATCAGCAACAGCGACGCCACGCCGGGCTACCTGCCCGGTCCGGTCAACCCCGGGACCTGGAACATCGTCCTCGGCCCCTACCAGGTGGCGCCGCAGGGCATGAACTACCGGGTCGAGGTCACGCTCACCTATGGCGAGCCCGGACCCGACTACGTGAAGAACTACCCGCCGCAGCGGGCCAAGGGCCGCGGCCGGGACTGGTACCGCGGCGACTGCCACCTGCACACGGTGTACTCCGACGGCAAGCGCCTGCCCATCGAGGTCGCGGACGGCGCGCGCGCTGCCGGGCTGGACTTCTTTGTCTCCACCGACCACAACACCCCCGCCTCGCACGCCGTGTGGGGCCAGTACGCCGGGCCGGACCTGCTGATCATCGCCGGTGAGGAGGTCACCACCCGCAACGGACACTGGCTGGCTCTGGGCATTCCGGCGGGTGAGTGGGTCGACTGGCGCTACCGCTCGCGCGACGACGCGTTCCAACGCTTCTCGCGTCAGGTGCACCGCGGCGGCGGCCTTGTGGTGCCCGCTCACATGTACTGCGCCTACGTGGCCTGCCAGTGGAAGTTCGGGTTCGAGGACGCCGATGCCACCGAGGTGTGGACGGGGCCGTGGACCTACGACGACGAGCACGCGGTCAGCACGTGGGACCAGAAGCTGGGCGAGGCGCTCCGTACCGGCCGGCGCTGGCTCCCGGCGATGGGCAACAGCGACGCGCACAGCACTCCGCAGGTCATCGGCCTGCCGCACAACGTCGTCCACGCGGACGACCTGGCCACCGACTCGATCCTCGACGGTATCCGCGCGGGCCGGAACTGGATCGCGGAGTCGTCCTCCGTCGAGCTGACCTTCACCGCCGGCGGGAACGGCAAGCAGGCCGGTATCGGCGAGAAGCTGAGGGTGCCCGCCGAGGCGCCGGTGGACATCCGTCTGGATGTCCAGGGCGTACCCAACGGCACGGTCCGGTTCATCACCGACGAGGGTCAGATGCACCAGGGCACGCTGGGTGCCTCCGGTACCGGCTCGGTGGTGTGGCGGACGACCGCCTCGCTTGCGGCGTACGTGCGCGCCGAGGTCCGCCACCGGATGCCGGACGGCACCCCGGGCCAGGGCAACACCATGGGCGAGGCTCTGATGTTCGGCCCGATGGCCGCACTCACCAACCCGGTCTTCCTGGAGAAGAAGGGGGCCTGACGAGAACCCGCACGGCCGACGAACGGCGCACGGCGCGCGTCGGCGTCGGCCGAGCCGAGGTTCCGTGATGAGGCCGTCGCGTTCGGCCGACCGGCCGTCAGAACTGGTCGGAGAGGGGCCGGTCGTGTCGCAGGGCCGCCAGGTCCACCCGTGATCCCAGTCGGCGGTAGCCCGTGTCGTTCAGGTGGAGGTGGTCGCCGGAGTCGTAGGCGGGCAGCAGCCGGGTCGGGCGGAACGGGTCGCGGGCCGCCTCGTCGAAGTCGATGAACGAGTCGAAGACCCCGCCCGCCCGGATCAGCTCGTTGACCCGTTCCCGTACGGCGTTCCGTGCGGGTGTCCAGGTGTGGAACCCCTTGTACGGCATCAGTGTCGCCCCGACGACCCGCAGCCCGCGTGCGTGGGCGCGCCGGGTCAGGGAGTGCAGGGCGTCCGCGATGCGCTGCGGGTCGGTTTCCTGCGGGAACTGCTGCACGTCGTTGATGCCGAGCGCGATGACGACCGTCTGCACCCCGGCGACGTCCAGTACGTCGCGGTCGAAGCGGGCGCTCGCCCGTACGCCGCGGCCGTCGCGCAGGATGCGATTGCCCGCGATGCCCGCGTTGACCACGCCGTACCGGCCGCCGAGCCGGTCGGCGAGCACGTCGGGCCAGCGGCTGTTCGCGTCGAGGGTGGAGCCGGTGCCCGCGGTGAGCGAGTCGCCGATCACGGCTATCGTTCCGGCGGCGGACCCGTTGTGTACGTCGACGGCGGTGAGGTAGCGCCAGTCGGTGGTGCGCCAGGTGCCCCGTTCGTCCTCCACGTACGACGTCTGGTGCGCGCCCGGGTGGACGGTGACGGGGCCCTCGGCGGTGGGGGTGCGCAGGGTGACGACGAGATCGGCGTCGGCGGCGACCGGGACGAGGACCGGGTCGCTGACGGCCTGTCCGCCGGCGGCTATGGTCACGGCGCCCGTGCCCCCGAACGTCACGGGGCGGGTGTTCACCGTGGCGTGGTCGATGACCAGCGGGTACGTACCGAAGAGGTTGGAGAGGGTGATGCGGGCCGCGTCGCCGCCGATGCTGGTGTGCACGACGTTACGGATGGTGCGCCGGCTCGGATCGCCGCCGTGGTAGGTGTCGGTCACCCCGGCGGTGGGGGCCGCCGCCCAGGTGCCGAGCCAGAGGCCGGTGGAGTGGGCCGGTGCGGCGGGCGTACGGGCGACGCCCCGCGGGTCGGGTGCGGCGATCTGCTGTGACCGGGTGCCGGAGCCGGTGAAGAGCAGGGATCCGGCGAACGCCACACCGGCGGCGAGCGCGGCGGTGCCCGCCACGAGGGTGATGAGCAGGGCGTACCCCTGGCGCCTGGGCATGGGCGGTGGTTCTCCTCGTGGTCGGTCGGGCTGATCCCATGATGAGGCAGGGCGTCGGGAACTAGACGTGCGGCCCGGGAGTAGGTCAGGTAGGGACAATGCGTACGGGACACCGGGGGCGATGCGTACGCGGACGGGTGGAGCGGATGGAACGGATCGATCGGACCGGACCCGGGGAACAGGGTGCGGGGCAGCAGGAGCGTGCCCGGGAGCTGGAGGCGGGTGCGGCCCGTCCCGCGTCCGGTGGCCGCCCGGGCCCCCTCGCCTCGTTCGCGTACACCGCGGCGGACGAGGAGAAGCGGCGCGGCGTACGCAGGATGAAGACCACGGCCACGGGCCTCCTCCTGCTGGTCGCGCTGGTGTACGCCCTCGCCACCTGGGCGAAGAACGCGGGTGTGGGCGGCTGGCCGGGTTTCGTCGCCGCGGCTGCCGAGGCGGGGATGGTGGGTGCGCTGGCCGACTGGTTCGCCGTCACGGCGCTGTTCAAGCATCCGCTCGGCCTGCCGATCCCGCACACCGCCATCATCCCCACCAAGAAGGACCAGCTCGGAGCCTCGCTGGGTTCCTTCGTCGGGGAGAATTTTCTCTCCGGTGATGTCGTACGCAGCCGCATACACGCCCTCGGTATCGGTGGCCGGGTCGGGTCCTGGCTGGCCGAGCCGGCCCACGCCGACCGGGTCACCGCCGAGCTGTCGACCGCGCTGCGCGGCGCCCTGACGGTGCTGCGGGACTCCGATGTGCAGGCCGTGGTGGGTGAGGCGATCACCCGGCGGGCCAACGCGGCGGAGATCGCTCCCGGCCTCGGCAAGATGCTGGAGAAGATCGTCGCCGACGGCGGCCACCGCAGGGTGGTGGACCTGATCTGTGTGCGCGCCCACGACTGGCTGGTGCTGCACGGCGATTCGGTGATGAACGCGGTGCAGGGCGGGGCGCCGGGCTGGACGCCGCGGTTCGTCGACAAGCGGGTGGGGGAGCGGGTCTACAAGGAGCTGCTGCGCTTCGTCACGGAGATGCGGGACATGCCGGGGCACCCGGCACGCGCCTCGATCGACACGTTCCTGACGGACTTCGCGGCCGACCTCCAGACGGACGAGGACACCCGGGCGCGGGTGGAGCGGCTGAAGTCGGAGATCCTGGGGCGCGCCGAGGTCCAGGAGGTCATCGCTTCGGCCTGGTCGTCCGTACGCACGATGATCATCACGGCGGCGGACGACGAGCAGAGCGAGCTGCGGCTGCGGGCGCGGGCCTCGCTGCTGACGTTCGGCGCGCGGCTGGCGACGGACGGGCGGATGCAGGCCAAGCTGGAGGGCTGGCTGGAGGACGCGGCGGTCTATGTCGTCACGACGTACCGCGCGGAGATCACCTCGCTGATCAGCGACACGGTCGCGAGCTGGGACGCGGCCCAGACGTCGAAGAAGATCGAGGCGCACATCGGCCGTGACCTGCAGTTCATCCGGATCAACGGCACGGTGGTGGGTGCGCTGGCGGGGCTGCTGATCTATACGGTGTCGCGGGCGCTGGGGGCGTAGGGCCCGGCCGGGGTCCGCGGGGGGCGCGCCCCCGCGGACGTACGGCTCCGGACCGGTCCCGCCCCGTTCAACGGCCGCTTCGATTCAGAGGGGCTCAGGCGGCCCGGCGGGTGACCGCCCACGACGCGGCGGCCACGCCTCCCGCCACGGCGAACACGGCGGGCCAGGCACCGACCTTCTTGGCCAGCGGGTGCGAGCCGGCGAACGCGGCGACATACGCGGTGGTCAGCCCGGCGGCCGCACGCGGTCCGGCCTGCCGGTTCCACTGGTACGCGGCCACGGAGCCCGCGGCGGCGAGGGCGACCCCGCCCAGCGGCCGCTTCTTGGTCCATCGTGCGACGGCGTACCCGCCGACCAGTCCGCTCGCCGCCACCGCCGCTGCCGGAACCTTCGCCATCGCAGCCACCTTCGCCTTCTTGTCCGAGTTGTCCGGGCTCGGAGCCCGGGTCATTCGAGGCTAACGCGGTGCCCGGACAAACGGTCGCGGAGGGGGTGCACATGCGTTTACTCTGGGGGTGAACGCATGTACACCCCTGCGTCGTGCTCTCGTGCGGCGCCCGCGCGCGACACCCTTGCCGCCGAGCACCGTACGGAGAGCCATGCCCGCGGACATACCCGCCGACATACCTGCCCCGACCGCCGCCACGAATGAGGCCCCGCACCCCCGCTTCGCCGTCGGCGTGCTGGCGTTCTGCGGTGTCGTGGTCGCGGTGATGCAGACGATCGTCGTACCCCTGCTTCCGCACATCCCGGCCCTGACCGGCGCCACCCCGGCCGCCGCCAGCTGGCTGGTCACCGTCACCCTGCTGACCGGCGCCGTGTTCACACCCGTCCTGGGCCGGGTCGGTGACATGTACGGCAAGCGGCGGGTGCTCATCGCCTCGCTCCTCGTGCTGGTGGTGGGCTCGGTCCTGTGCGCGGTCAGCTCCCACATCGGCGTGCTGATCACCGGCCGCGCTCTGCAGGGTGCGGCGCTCGCCGTCGTCCCGCTGGGCATCAGCATCCTGCGCGACGAACTCCCGCCCGAGCGGGTGCTGTCCGCCGTGGCGCTGATGAGCTCGACGCTCGGCATCGGTGCGGCGGTCGGGCTGCCGGTCGCGGCGCTCGTCGTGGAGAACTTCGACTGGCACACGATGTTCTGGGTCTCGGGCGTGATCGGCGTCATCGACATCGTGCTGGTGCTGTGGTGCGTACCGGAATCCCCGCTCCGCACCCGTGGCCGTTTCGACGCCGTCGGTGCGTTGGGGCTGTCCGGGGCCCTGGTCTGTCTGTTGCTCGCGGTCACCCAGGGCGCCGACTGGGGCTGGACGTCGGTGCGTACGGTGGGTCTGCTGGCGGCCGCCGTGGTGGTGGCGCTGCTCTGGGGCGCGTACGAGCTCCGCGTGCCGACGCCCATGGTCGATCTGCGGGTCTCGGCCCGCCCGGCCGTCCTGCTCACCAACGTCGCCGCACTGCTGATCGGCTTCGCCTTCTACGCCAACTCCCTGGTCACCGCGCAGATGGTGCAGGAGCCGAAGGCGACGGGTTACGGGCTCGGCGCCTCGCTCGTCGTCAGCGGGCTGTGTCTGTTGCCGGGCGGCGTGATGATGGTGGCGCTCTCGCCGGTCTCGGCGCGGATCTCCGGAAGGTACGGTCCGAAGGTCAGCCTGGCGCTGGCGGCGGGTGTGATCGCGGCCGGATACGTGGTGCGGTACTTCACCAGCCACAGCCTCTGGCTGATCATCGCGGGTGCGACAGTCGTCGCCTCGGGCACGGCCATCGCGTATTCGGCACTGCCCGCGCTGGTCATGCGCGGCGTCCCGGTCAGCGAGACGGGCGCGGCCAACGGCCTCAACACCTTGATGAGGTCGATCGGGCAGGCCTTCTGCAGCGCGACGGTGGCCGCGGTCCTCGCCAACCTCACCTTCCTGGTGGGTGGCCGGGCCGCCCCGACGCTCCACGCCTACCAGGTGGTCTTCCTGATAGCGGCGGGCGCGGCGCTCGCGGCGCTGCTGGTCACGCTGTGCCTGCCGGGCAGCCGTGCACCCGTGGCGGCGGGTACGGGTACGGTCGAAGGGAGCAGCCGCAACGTCCCGGGCGACCGCAAGGACGGCGTGCGGACGATGCCGGTCCAGGAGATCCGGGAGACCCAGGAGGGCGCATGATCAGCGGCCAGGCCACCGTACCGGGACCGGCGTCGGCGCCAGGACCGGCGGCGGGACCGGAGCCGACCACGGCCACCGCAACCGCCATCTCCACCGCCACCGGTGCGGCCACCGCCACCGCCATCTCCGCCGTCACCGATCCGGGCACGGGCCGGGACTCGATCCTGCGCGCCGCGCGCCGGGCGTTCACGCAGCGTCCGTACGCCGATGTGACCATCAGGGGCATAGCGGCCGACGCCGGAGTGAGCCCGTCCCTGGTCGTGAAGCATTTCGGCCGTAAGGAAGAACTCTTCAACACCGTCGCCGACTTCGGCCCGGCCGCCGCCGAACTCTTCGATGCCCCGCTCGACATGCTGGGCCGCCACATGGTGGTGACGCTGGTGCGCCGCCGTCGCGAACTGCAGTCCGACCCACTGCTGCGGGTCGTGTTCTCGCTCGGCAACCGCGACGAACGCTCCCTGCTGCGCGACCGTTTCCACGAACAGGTCACCGACTCCCTGGCCGCCCGCCTCTCCGGGCCCGAACCCACCCTGCGTGCCGAGCTGATCGCCGGACACCTCCTCGGCCTCGGCGCCACCCTCAGCCTCCACCGCGAAGGCGCCGGCGCGGACGCCACCCCCGAACACATCGCGGACCTGTACGCGCCCGCGTTGCAGGCCTTGATCACGGAGTGAGGGACCGGCGGCGCCGGGCCGGGCATGTATGGTCTGGGCCATCCGGACGAGGGGGGCCTCATGTCTATCCGCACCAATGTGCGCACCACCGCAACGGCCGTGGCCGCGGCAGCAGTTCTCGGGTCGGCCCTGGTGGGCTGCACCGGCGCGACCACGTCGCAGGGGCCGGGTGACGACGTTCCGTACGTGGCGCCGTCCGTGAACGCGTCGGTCATGGCCAAGACGGCCGAGGACGCCGCTGCCGAGCAGAGCGCCTCGGACGCGGCGAGCGCGGCGGCGGAGGCGAATGCGGCGGCCGAGGAGGCCGGCAACAGACCGGAGGCCGTACGCGACGCCTTCGCGGGCCTCCAAGCGACGCTGAAAGACACCTGCACCCCGGGATCACCGAACTGCGCCTACTTCCTGGGCCGGGTCCACGACGAACTGGTGCGCCTGGAGAAGGCGATGAAGGCGGACGGTCAGGGCCCCGCCCACTTCAAGGAGCCGTTGGCCCGGATCAGCACCCTGCGCAGGACGCTGAACGGTGACACCACCACGGACAACCTGGAGAAGCACCGCTCCGAACTGCTCGGCACCCGCGACCGCATCAACACCTGGATGCAGGGCCACCCGGAGGACTACCGCTGACGCCCGCCGGACGGCCGGTCGCGCCGCGGCGGGGCGAGGGCGCCGACGCGGCCACGCATCACCCCGGTACGAGCGCGACGCGGCTCGTACCGGGGCGGGCGGGTCGGGGAGGGGATCAGCTGAAGACGACCGAGCGGAGCTTCAGCCGGCTGGAGGCGTGGCCGCCGAAGGGCCGGAGGGTGAAGTAGTCGCCCTGGCAGTCGGCGTCGGTGAAGACCGTCGCGGTGGCGTCGGTGAGGTTCAACGGAGTGTGGGCGGGGTTCGACGAAGCGGGGTCGGCGACCTCGGGCAGGGTGATGCACATCCGGCTCGGCGGGTCGACAAGGAAGCCGAGCTGTGGCGAGCCGTCGAGACCGGTGTACGTGTACGCGAAGTCGCCGGAGGCCGCACCGGCCGAGGTCGGCACGGCCATGATGAGCGCGAGCGCGCCGAAGGCGGCGGCCACGGTGGAACGAAGACGCATGAGGGCACTCCTTGTACGGGGGAAGCGGAAACGGCCCAAGTGTGAGTCCCTGACCTGCGGTTACGGCCGAATGCGGGTGCCGTCACCCGGACGGGAGCCGCTGAATCGGTTCTGCCGACGGCCATGTGGGTCATGCGTGTGGCCCCCAGAGTTGACCACCGAGGGCGGGACCGGTCCGCCGGCACCCGCCCTTTCCGTCCCGTGGGTGGGCGCGATGTCGGTGGGGGCGCGTCCTAGGGTGGCCCGATGAAGACGCAGATGATTGTGCTCAACGGTGGCTCCAGCTCGGGGAAGTCCGGGATCGCCCGGTGTCTGCAGTCGGTGTTGTCGGACTCGTGGCTGACCTTCGGGTGCGACACACTGGTCGACGCGATGCCCGCGGCCATGCGTGCGTCGGACGCGGGCATCGAGTTCGCTCCCGACGGGGAGGTGATCGTCGGCCCCGAGTTCCGTACGTTGGAGACGGCGTGGATCGAGGGCGTCGCCACGATGGCACGCACCGGAGCCGGAGTGATCGTCGACGAGGTGTTCCTCGGCGGCGCGGCTTCCCAGCAGCGATGGCAGAAGGCGCTCGGCGGGCTGCGGGTGCTGTGGGTCGGAGTCCGGTGCGAGAGCGCCGTCGCCGCGGCCCGGGAGATCGCGCGGGGTGACCGGGTACCCGGCATGGCGGCCGCACAGGCGGACGTGGTCCACCGGGGCGTGACCTACGACCTGGAGGTGGACACGACGCGGAGCGAGTCCATCGAGTGCGCGCGGATCATCGCCGGCCACATCGAGTGACCGGGGGCAGTCCACCGCGCCACTGATCGATTCCGGACACAGCACTGCAGTTCGCCGGGTTCCGGCTCACCGACGACCGCCGGTGCACGGGTTCAGGAGCGTCTTCGCCCCGCCCGTGACGGCCTTCGCCCCCGTGACGGCCTGCGGGCCGTGACGGGGGCGGGTTCGAGCGGCTACTGCTGATTCCCTTGCGGGAGACGTCAGTTGGCGGGTGCCTGGTAGAGGCCCCGGCCGGCCCGGTGGGCCCGGGAGGTGGCGACGAGCCGGTCGAGGGTGCTGCGTACGGTGTTGATGCTGTTGGGGGTGAGCTCACGCCCCAGCGCCTTCGTGACTTCGCGGGCGCGGACGGGGGTGTCGCCGAACGTCGACAGCACCTTCATGGCCATCTCGGTGAGGCTGCCGCTGTCGTCGACGACCGGTGCGGCGGGCGCCGCCTTCTTCGGCGCCTTGGCCTTGGCGGGCTTGGTGGCGGCCTTGGTGGCGGGCTTGGCGGCGGCCTTGGTGGCCTTGGCTGCCGCGGCGGGCTTGGCGGCGGCCTTGGTGTCCTTGACGGCGACGTCCTTCTTGGCCTGGCCGCGCGTGCTCTGCGGCTTGGCCGTAGCCTGCTTGCGAGCCTTGGGCGCGGACGCCTTACGTGCGGTGCGGCGCGCAGGGGTTGCCGCCGTCGCCTCCTGCTCCCGCTCCTGCGGGGCTTCTGCCTGGACGGCGGTGGCGATGGACTTCTGCGCCTGCTGCGGAATCCGGGGAGCGACAACGCTCTCCGCCCCGGCCTCGGCTTCCGCCGTCACGTCCTCAGTCTTGACGTCCCCTGCCGGGACATCCGCAACCTTGGTGCCCTCGGCCCGGATGTCCTCCGTCCCCGTGTTCGAGGAGGGAACAGGAGCAGTGGACAGCACGCGCAGAGCCGTCAGCGCGGTACGCACCGACTCCAGGCGCTCGGTGACTGTCGCGAGTTCCTTTTCGAGGGTCTGCTGGTGCTGCTCCAGACGCGGAAGTTCCGCCTGCAGTACGGCAGTTGTGGCATCGATGGTGTCGAGAGTCTTGGTCTCGGAGGTCATGTTGTCGTCCTTCTCTCCCGGCCGACCGTTGGTGACCGATGTGTTGCAGCGTAAGGGGCGTTGTGTTGTGGCCGGAAATCGACGCGTCGGCGCGACCGGCCAGGAGCCACTTTCCGCACGGACCGCCAGCCTCCTGAAACGTCCCGTCGGGCGTCCCGGAAACCGGTCGCAAGGCACTCGTTCGGCCCCGGCGCCGTCGCCGGCGAACGCATCCAGCGGGTCCTGCAAGGCCGGGCCGATGCCGACGGACGCAGCCTGGAGGACGTCACCGACGACGCCCTGAGCATCCAGTCCCTCAAACGGCCGCCGCGAGCAGCCCGGCCAGGGTCTCGCCCTCGGTCATCCGGTCCCCATCGGGGTCCGGATCGGCCGTTCGACGTCTCAGGGCTGCGACCAGCCGGGGTAGAGCAGATTCACACGCACGTTGTTGTCGAAGCCGTCGAGTCCGAAGAAGCGCTGGTCCATGACGATGGCTTCCTTCATCGACGCGTCGTCCAGCACGGCGAAGGTGTAGTAGCCCGCCTCCGGCGGAGCGGCTTCCTCACGTATGACGCCGATGCCGAGCAGCCGGTCCCGTTCCGCCTGGATGTGCCGCACCAGCGCGTCGTTCGACTCGTCCGAGTCGAGTACCTCCATGATCCGACGCGCGAAGTGCTCGTTGGCCGCGCCGGTCGCCCCGGTGATGTTGGCGCATGCGTAGCGGACCGATTCCCGGAGTTCCGGCGGCAGCAGCAGGTAGGCGAACCGTGTCCCGTGAACGGCCAGACTCTTGGTCGGACACACGAGGCGGAACGTGAGATCCCGGTCGAGACGGGATGTCGGCTCGGCACGTGAGGACCGGTCCCAACGCGCGTACTGGAACGTTCCGTCGACCAGCACCAACGAGCCCGTACGGCGCTGCCACTGCGCGACCCTCTCTATCTGCCGTTCGTGCACCGTGGTGCCGAAGACCCAGATCGGGTCGCAGAGCACGAGAGCGGACTTGCGTTCCGGCAGGTCGAGCTCGGCGGCCTCACTGTGCAGGAGATCGGTACTGACTTGGCGCATGGGGATGCCGAGGGAATTGCAGAAGTAGTAGCAGGAGTAGTAGACGGGAGGTACGTAGCAGACCTCCTCCACCCCCATCTCCTTCAGCGCGAGGAAGGAACCCAGCAGAAGGGGGCTCGACCCGCTGGACACATAGACGGCGTCCCGTTCGTAGGCGACGCCGTCCGCCTTGGCGTGAAACCCCGTGATGGCATCGGTCAAGGAGGCCGAATCGGAGAGGAAGTTGTAGTTCTGGAGCGTTCCGGGATCCTGCGCCACCACATGCGTGCCGTCGAGATACCGGCCCGCGTACGGGTGTGTGGTCTGCCAGCCGGACAGGAAACGGCCGGACTTGTTCGTACGCGAGGTGCTGTCCAGCTCACGGTGCAGGCGCAGCATTTCCGCAGGCGAAACGCTCATTCCAACCCCCCAGTCAGACGATCCGGTGGGCCGGTCGGCCCGCCAGCGCGCTTTCGATCGTGCCGATCCATGTATCCGCTCGCCGGTGCACACTCTCGGCGGTGTACCAGCCGTGGGCCGGTGTCAGTACGGTGTTGGGCAGCCCGGTGTAAGGGGCCGGCGAGCCGATGACATCGAGGCCCGCTCCGGCGATGGTTCCGTTGCGCAGAGCGTCCGCGAGTGCCTGCGGATCGATGAGTTCGTCCGAGGAGATGTTGACGACGTACGCCGTAGGCTTCATCAGGGCGAACGTCCGTCGGTTCAGCAGATGGTGGCTTTCGGGCGTCAGTGGCAGACACAGGAACACCACATCGGCGGTTTCGAGCAGCTCCTCCTGCCCGACCTGCGTGGCGCCCTGGATCGTCCTGGTGCTCCGGTTGGCGAACCGGACCCGCATGCCGAGCCCCTGGGCGATCGCGCAGATGCGTGTGCCGATGTCGCCTGCGCCGATGACACCGGCGGTCTTTGCCTCGACTTCGAGGGACAGATGCCCAGAGGCGGCGGCTCCGGGAGTGGTCGGACGAGGGCTCACAGAGCCTTGCTTTCGGCCCTGTTGAGACCTCATACAGCCTTGACCATGGGGGTGATGTCGACCAGCACCACCGCACGTTCACCCGGGCATGATTCGTTTCCTCGACGGATCGGATCGACGTGATGGCTGACCCGCTCGTCGTGGATGCCGTAGGACTCCAGCGCCTCCTCCAGATCGAAGGACGCCTTCAGTAGATCGGGGGACACCTCACCGGGGCCGTTGCCCGCGCACGCCACATCTGCGACGTAGTTCGTACCGCCGATGGCGTTCCGCTTGTAGATGAGGTGGGCGAAGTGGAAGGGCTCGCCGTCCTGGTGAAGGAAGTTGGGCGAAGACACGGCCGTTCCCTCACTGTCCTCGACGGAGAGTTTGATGAAGTGCACGCCCACGTGCATGGGCAGATTCTGCTCCCGCTCGCTCCACCAGGTCTGAGCGAAGTCGAACAGGACGATCCGCTCCAGCAGGGGATTGGACTCCGCCCGTGCGGAGATCGCGGGAAAGAACCGGTCCATCCCCTTGTGTTCCGGGTTGTAGCCACCCTGGAAGTAGTGGGTGACTTCGCCCAGGCGGTCGTCGCCGACCTTGGGCACCCAGTGCAGCTTCTTCTCCCAGGGAAGAAGCACCGCGCAGGAGTGCCGACGGTAGCGGTGCAGCAGAGGATCTCCGTAGGGGTCCGGCGGGAGGTCGGCGAACTCCTCCTTCAGCTCCCCGAGCCAGGTGTCGATGAGGTCCGGCTCGAATTCCCTGGACAGCGAGAACCGTTCGAAACCGTTGGCCGCCAGCGACGGCCCCTGATGCCCCTGCACGCCGAAGCCCCTCCCGTATGCCCCTGTTACGCCTGGTGGACGATGCCCCCCCGGGAGTGACATGCCCAGGTCGAAAGGCTGTCAACCCCTCTTGTCGGCGGTGCTGTTGACGCACCGGCTGTATGGATTTTGATCTCCGCGTTCACTGCGAGGGCGTCCATGGGTAGGCTCCAGCGGGACTTGTCGGCCAGGAGGCAAGCGCACCCGCTTGCGACCAGACGGAGGTGTCATGACTTCGCCGGCCTCGGCCGGCGCGGCTCGTGCCGGGGCGGGCGGGTCGGGGAGGGGATGGTCTGCGAAGCTGCTGCCCCGGCAGAACTGATGACGTTCATTCCGTCAGGCTGCAGGGCTGCGCGCAGCCCGTTCCTTACAGTCGAAACGGCCTGCATGAGGCCGGCCAGGGGCGGACCCGGCAGGTCGAAGAAATCGGTGTAATGGGATTTCGGAATGACCAGCGTGTGCCCAATGGTTGCCGGTCGGAGTGGAAAGAACGCCAGATTCCCGTCATCCTCGTAGACCGATTCTGCCGGGGCTTCCCCTGCTCCGATGCTGCAGAATTCACATTCCGGCAAAGCTACCTCGCAACATATGAGGACTCGACGTGTTCGCCGAGGTCGTTGCAACCGTCTTCGTGGATTGAATTGTAGGCGGGGCATGGGTTCCGTACGGCGAGGTCCGGGGAGGTCGGCCGACGTAGGTTGAGGTCGGTGTTCCGGCGGGGGCCCAAGCGGTACGTCCGCCTCGACTGCCGTCACGACCGCGGTCGAGTGGTCACGCGATCCTGACCCGTCTGACCAGGTCTCAAGACCGGTGCTGCCCGGCGCCCTTGCGCCGAGAGCTGGCCCGGATTTCCGTTCCCAATCGTTATGCGGGACTAATGGGGCAAGCGATGCACCATGTGACACAAGTGGTCAGAGGTGCATTGACGGGGCGCTCACAGTCGCAGGAAGCTGGGGGATCCACTCCCCCCACGGCAGACCATTTCATTCAACCGTTGGATTGCCCATGCGCACAGTTGCTTCCGCAGGCACGCTCACGGCCGCCGTCACCGCGGCCCTGCTGCTTGCCCCTACGGCGTACGCCACCGCACCCGGCGACAACGGCACCGTGAAGATCCACGATGCCGCGACCGGTGAGGAGCTTCGTAAGAACGAGCCTCACGTGTGCACCTTCTATCTCGACGCCTTCGGTTTTGATGCCAGTCAGAACGTGGACTGGCGCATCGAAGCCTGGGCCCCGACCGCCCACGTCAAGGGCGAGGTCGTGAAAACCGGTTCCCTGACGCTCGACGACAAGGGACACCGCCGTTCGGAGGACCAGTCCCTGCCCGACGGCCACTACAAGCTGTTCTGGAACTTCGACGGCGAGCACGGCAAGGCCAAGCACAAGGTCTTCTGGGTCGACTGCAACGACGACTCGAAGCCGGGCGGCGGCAAGCCCGGCGGCGGCAAGCCCGGCGACGGTAAGCCGGGCGACGGCAAGCCGGGCGACGGCAAGCCCGGTGAGTCCACCCCGTCGGCGCCCCCCACCGAGCCGGGCTCCGTCACGCCGTCCACCCCGGCGCAGCCGAGCGAGGCGCCCACCTCGTCCGCCCCGGAGGGTGGCACCGCCGAGAAGCCCTCGCCTGCGGCTTCGTCCTCCGCCCCCTCGTCGTCACCGTCCGCACACAGTGAGGGCGACCTCGCCGAGACCGGTAACGGCGCGCCCGTCGCCCTGCTGTCCGCAGTGGCCGCCGCGCTCGTCGCGGCCGGCGGTTTCCTGGTGATCCGCCGCCGCAAGGCACAGCAGCACTGATCCGCATCGGAGCCCCCGGGCTCCGTGGTCGGTGAGCTCGTTGATTGACCTCTGCCCGTGGTCAGCCCCCCAGGCTGGCCACGGGCTTTGAGGTTCTCGGGGCGGTCGGGCGCCGCGGAACTGATCAGCGGCTACGTGCGGGCTGGGTGCGCCGTTTGAGGGTGCGTCGGTAGTCCTGGAACCGGGCCTTGGCGATCACCGAACGGTCGCTGTTACGGAGCACGATGCCCTCAGGGCTGCCGCCCGCGCCCTCGTCCAGGGCCACGCGGGTCGTCGGCAGATGACCGGCCAGGAACGCCTGCATCTCGGCGATGCCGGTCGGCAGCTCACCCGCGTCCACCGTGGCCAGCCGCGGCACCAGCTCGATGCCCTCCGCCGTAGCGGATCGCTTCAGTTCGCTCTCGTCGACGAACCGCTGCCCGCCGTCCTCGCGCCAGCTGGAGATCTGGGCCCGTGGCCGCTCCAGGACATCGAGCGGAATGTCGGCCGCGTCGAACAGGCGGTAGCTAACGGTGCGGCTACCGGTGTACTCGCGGCTGGCCGCGGTGACCTTGCCGCCGTACACCTCCAGGTACAGGACCCGGATGCCGCTGGTGGGCGGGGTGACGCGGTCGGCGAGGGGGCGCAGCGCGTCGGCGATACCGAGTGCGGGATTCCCGATCAGGTCGCCGCGGGCGTAGAGGAGCTCCTCGCGGCTGCCGAGGACGTAATCACCGCCCGGGAAGCTGACGATCCGGCCGTTGGTGCCGTCGACCTTCTCGGTGAGGTACACGTCCCCGTCGAAGACAGCCGCGTCCTCGATGAGGCCACCGTTCTTCGGGTCGAGCGCGTGGTAGGTGGGGATCGACGGGTACTTGGTCGCGCTGTTGAGGGCGGCGAGGTCGATGGCGCGGAGCATGCTGTGCTGTCCTTCCTGAAGCGGTGAGGTCTCGTGGATGCCGGGGCCGAACAGAGCTGTGGCCACGAACTCGTCGTACGACGGCAGGAGTTGGTACGAGGCATCCCGCAGCGGGCGTAGGACGACGCCGGTGGATGCGGCCCGTTCGGCGAGCATGTACGGCGGCGCGGTGTTCGGGCAATGCGTTTTGTTCCCGACGTGTTCTCGACGCCCACCCGGGCCAGGGCTGTGCCGCTCAAGCCGGTACTCAAGCCGGTCCCGATGCGAAGTCCCGTTCGCGTGGCGGGACATGAAGAACGTGCGGTACGGTGACGAAAACATCACGCTCTGTGCGTCACCGCGCACACAGAGCGGCCCCCGGCGGTGCCGCAAACACCAACCGAGGGCCTACATCACCAGTGGAACCAGAGGCCACCGGAAATGCTGCGTCATGCTATCGCGCCGTCTGCGCGCTTCACGAAGGCATCTCACGATGTCGTACGCCACTCGCGTCTGAGCAGTGACGCGAAGATCCTGCTCCTGTACGTCCAGGGCCTGCCCGACGATGCCACGTACAAGCCGTTGAGCGAACTCGCCGGCAAGCTGGGCATCAAGGGCCGCGCGTACCAGAAGGCGAAGGGGCAGCTCGTCGAGCACGGGTACGTGCACGAGTGGCGGAGCCAGGGCGAGAGCGGCCGCTGGCTGACCGAGCAACTCGTCGCGAACAACCCCCTGACGAGTGAGCAGGCACGACACCTGCGAGGCACCCCCTCCGCGCCCGCACTCGCACCCGCGCCTACGATCCGGCCGCCGAGTACGCACTTCCCGACGGTCGGCGAACCGGCTCCTCGGACGGTCGGTGGCTATAAACCCGCAGAAGACCACAGTGATAAGACCACTCCCCACCCACCCCCCGAACCCGAGCCGACGCCCGAGCCCACCCCGGAACCGGCACCCGAACCGACCCCGTCGGATTCGACACCCCTCCCTGCCCAACTTGCCGCAGCGGAACGGGTCCTGCTCTCCCTGCGCCACTCCCGCCGCGAACTCCACCTGGGCGTACGCGAAGCCCGCGCCCTCGCCCTGGAGGCCGTCAAATGGCTGGAGCGCGGCGTGAGCGAATCCGACCTGCGCCACGCCCTGCTCGCCGAACGCCCCGACAACGGCGTCCACTCAGCCGTCGGCTTTCTGCGCTACCGCCTCATTCAGAAACTCCCCGAACCCCCGGTCCAGGACCAGCCCTACGAACGCCCACCCCTGCCCGAGCTGACCGAATGCACCGGCCCCGGCGACCCACACGTCTTCCGCCCCTTGTACGGCGAATCCGAATGCCCCTCCTGCCGCCGCGCCGCCGCCCACCCCGAAACCGAACCCCTCTCCTGGCGCGAACGCATCGCCCGGATCAACGGCGCCCCAACACCCCTGCCGGCCGAGACCTGACCCGCGTCACGGGCGAGGGAAGCAGGCGCGCATGGCGTCGATGCAAGTGTCCCGTGACGTGGGCCCGCCGAACCGAAGACGGTCATACGCGGTGAACGCCGGTTCCAACGCGTCGAGTTCGTCGATCACAGCGTGCAGCCGCTCGGACCACTGCACCGAGCCGGCATTCGGCTCGTTCGCTGCGGCACTGATCGCGGTCGTCAGGTGATCCTTGCGCTGAATGGCGGCCGGGGTCACCGAGTGCAGGCACACGTACTGTCCGCTGAGATAGGAATCCCACTCCGCCTTCCCGGTGATCGGGTCGGCCCAGTGAGCGGTGAACCACGCTTCGAGCAGGTCCACGCCGCCGGCTTCGTCGGCGAGAGCGAACAGGTCGGCCGGCACCATCTCGGCACCATCGGAACGCAGATATCCCGGAAGCGGCAGACGCCGCCCCAGCATCAACCGGCGGACCGCATCGGCATCACGGCCATGGACTGCGCACAGTTCCTCCAGGACAACGAACTGCGCACTGACATACGCGTCATCGGCATCGGTCATCGGATGGTCGCCGTTGACCTCGCGGAACTGCTCGGCGAGCTGCTGCTTCAACTCTGTATCCAACATCGAGTGGCCCTCCGGCGTCACCAGCGCGGGCATCTCCCGCACAGGAATCCGCACGCTACGGGCCGGACGGTTCGGCACCCACCGAACCATCGATGGAACCACGACGCCGCGAGGACGCCCTCGCCCTCGACTTCGCCCACCGATCCACAACTCTTGACAGTTACCGCGCGGCCCACACTTCACCCATGCCGCCCGGACCGAGCCGCTCGCCCAGCTCGTACCGACCCGAGATCAGCTTCCCGCGCTCCATCGCTACCCCCGTGGACTCCGGAATGCCAATCGTCAGGGTACGACCGGCGCCATCAGCTACGGGCGCAGAGAGGTGACGAACCGCGCCCACGCGGTGTGAGGTACGGCCATGTGGGGCCCGCGAGGCCGCTTGGAGTCCCGTACGCCGACTGCCGAGCGCAGGTCCGCGACCTCGACGCACTCGCCGCCCGTGCCATTGCTGTAACTGCTCTTCCGCCACTGCGGGAAAGCGGGAGGTCGGGTCATCAGGAGTACCCCTTCAGGATTTCGCGGATCAATGAGCTCGAACGCTCGGGACCGAGGGCCAGCGCCCTGAGATGGTCGAACGCCTTCGTGTACAGGCTGACATCCGCAGCACTTTCGAGGTAGACCGAGTCGGTCAGCCCTTCGCGGTAGACGACGTCCGGGTCCTCCTGCTCGGGGAAGCCCAGGATGGTGAATGGGCCTGTCACCGGGTAGGCGCCGGAATCGTACGGCAGGACCTGCACGGTCACGTTCCGCAGACTTGCGAGATCCACGACGCGTTCGAGTTGTCCGGCCATGACCGATCGACTGCCGACGATATGCCTGAACGTGCTTTCGTGGATCACGGTCCAGAAGTCCGGTGGAGTCTCGGCCATGAGCAGTTGCTGCCTGCGCATGCGCACTTCGACCAGTTGCTGGATCTCTTCGTGGGACCGGTCGGCGGACGCACGGCTCAGTTCCGCCGCGTACTCCGGTGTCTGGAGCAGCCCGGGGATGAACTCTCCCTGGTAGCTGCGTAGACCGGAGGCGGCCTGTTCGAGGCCCACGTACACCGAGAACCACGAGGGAATGGCGTTGCCGTGCGCGTGCCACCAGCCCTTGGTCTTGGACTCCTTCGCGAAGGATCGCAGCAGGTCCCGCAGCTCGGCGGAGGTGTCGTAGAAGCGGCAAAGCGCGTCCACATCCGAAGGCTGCACGCGCCCTTGGCCGGTCTCCAGCCGATTGACCTTGGAGCCGCTCCAGTCGAGCTCCTTGCCGACCTGGTTGCAGGTCAGGCCGCTCTCGTCGCGGAGCTTCTTGAGCTCGATCGCCAGTCGGCGACGACGTGCTGTGGGTGAACCGGCCACTTCAACTCCCCTTTGTGCAACGAAGGTTCCATCCCATCGGAATTGATGGTCTCGGCCAATCACCCGAAGGAGCGAATCTCACCGTGCACATTGCATGAAGGGATCTGAGCTTGGCATTCTCCGTGGTGGAACGACTGTGAGTCACCGCGCTTCACGAAGGGTGAGGCGCGGGTTCTCGCTCCGGCGAAAGGCGTGCGCTCGTGGTGAACGGGATCGACGGCTGTATGACGCGAAAGCCGTGGGAGTTGCCCTTCCTGGCGGAGCCCGAAGAGGTCGCCGGGCTGAGGCGAGTCGTGCGCCTGCATCTGCGCTTGTGGGGGCTGTCGGACGTGAGCGACGCCGCAGAGACCTGCGTCAGCGAGCTGGCGGCAAATGTGATTCGGCATGTCGGTGAGGGAACGCCATGCACGCTCACGGCTGAGATGCGGGACACGCATTTGCGGATCGGTCTCCGGGATCCGGACACTCGCGCCCTCCCGACGCTTCTCTCGGCCGGTCCGGACGCCGAGGCGGGGCGCGGGCTGGCGTTGGTGGATGCCGTGTCGGAGCGCTGGGGCGTGATTCTCGGCGCGGACTCCAAGCTTGTCTGGTGCGACCTGGTCACCCAACTCCGCTCGCCCGCTGGGCATATCGATGACCCGAGGGTCGCGAAGAGCGAGGCGTGTCTGACCCTCTACACGGGAGGTGTGGCGCAGGGCTCCGGGAGGGGGCGCACCCGTGCTGCGCTTCAGCAGGAGGCGGCGATCGACCTGATCGCCGACCTCCTCCACTGGCTGAGAGCCCACGGCTACGACCCGGACGAGGCGCTGGACCGGGCCCAGATGCACTTCGAGGCGGAGCTGAGCCAGGCCGGATGACGCCACGGTCAGAGCAGCAGCGCCTCACTGAAGAACCCGATGGACGGGTCTTCGGGAGTCCCGATCAGCAATGCCCGGTCGAGGAGACCGTTGTTGTGCTCACAGCTCGTTTCGGGCAGCAGCACGCAGGCATGGCAGGCGGCCAGGTTGATGCCGCCGACCCCGCTCGCCTCGGCCTCCACGCAGAGGGGATCGGCCGAGCACCACCGGGCCCTGTCGAGGGCAGCGTCCAGCGATTTCCTGAGACGGTCCGGCTCGCCCTGGGCGACCAGGCCACCGAGGCTTCCGGCGGAGTCACTCGTTGCTGTGCAGACGAGGATGCCTGCCATGGTCTCGTGCGCGTACAGCCGCTCACGCAAGGACGCGGCCGGGTAACCACCGTCCAGGCTCCACTCGTTGATCAGCACGTGCGCCAGGGTGTGCAGGAGCACCATTCGTGGTGTGGCAGGCGTGTCCGGCACGGAATCCGCATCCTGGGCGCGCTCACGCATCATGCGCAGGTGGTTGTTCCGTATCCGGTCGACCCTGGCCGCGACCGCCATGCTCTGCGACCAGGAATCCAGGCGGTGCTCGTCGAGCCTCAGGAAGACGCCCTCCCCCTGGACCTCCATGGCGGGCAACCAGTCCGTCTCTGCTAGCGACAGCGCGGCCTCGTGCACATCCGCGCGGGTCTCGGGTGTGTCGACCCGCGAGAAGGACTTGAGTGCACGAACTTCTCGCAGCCGCTTGACCAGCATCGGGCCCGTGACCCCGTACGGGTTCAGGACGGACGGGGACGATCGGGGCGGCTCGCAGACGAACTGATCCTCGTGGTCGGTCTCGCTCTCGGGACGGCCCGCGATCAGCCGTTCGTACTCCTGCTTCCGGAGCGCGACGTAGGCGTGGTCCTTGCTCTGTTCCTCGTCGGGGCCCGCATCCTCGTGGTTTTCCGCTTCGAGAAGGGCGAGGACCTTCTCGGTCGAGAACTCGTACTTCTCGTTCATCGTGACGGCCTTGAGGTAGATCTCGATCCCGGCCCTGTTCCCGGCCGCGTACATCTCTCGGAGCTGATCCATGTGGACCTCGAGCCGGGTGAAGTGTCCGTCGCTATATGGCGGGATCGACAGCGCCGTCCTCACGATTGGCTGCCAGGCGACGGAGGAGCCGCGCTGGAGCGTACGTGGCCGCTCCGAGCAGTGATCGGCCGGGGCGTCCTTCAGCCAAGGGCGCCGACCGCTGCAGAACACCTTCAGGTCCGACAGCGCGGTGCCGCGAAAGGCGCCCTCCATGGACACCTCAGGGATTCCGCAGGTGCAGGAGATCAGGATCGAGCGGAGAGAAGCTGTCTTTCCGCTCGTGCGCAGCCGCATCTCGCCGCCGCAGAGTCCGGAGCTGCTCTCCTGGCGATTCTTGCGGTGCGCCCACTTCCAGTACGGGAAGTCGTCGATGTGACCCTTGGCGCAGGCCATGACGAAACGCGACGGAACGAGTTCCTCCTCGCAGTCTCCGCACTCGTTCTTTCCCGGCGGGGAGTTGAACTTCCGCACGTGCTGGAGGGTGCGGCAACTCGGACAGGAATGCCACAGAGGGAAGCGGCGGACGTGAACGCCGTCCTTGCTCGTGTCGTCGGAAGCGGGCGGCAGACGGAACGACTTCACGCCGAGTACACGCGCCAGTCGTCGCTCGTGGATGGTCGGTGCTTCGCTGATGTTCCACGAGTCGATGCCGGTCACGATGAACGACTCGTTGTCGACGGCGACCAGCGAACCGACGCCATAGGTCGTGATCATCTGCGCCCGACGGACCGAGCCGCGACGGGGATAGCTGCGCTCCGGAGCGCCGGTCCGGCGGCGTCGGGAGGGGGGAGGGGTCATCGGGTTGCCTCCATGAACAGGGCGGACTCGGCATCGACATCGCGCAGACTCCACAGGGTCGGCCACGCGTCTTCGTTTTCGTCGTCGAACCCGCACAGGAGTGACGGTGTCCTGCGACCTCGCTTGGGCTCATACAGGAGTCCGCCGTGTTTCTCGGCCTCCGAGGCCCACCGCTCGACGAACTCGTCGAAGGCGGCGGCCGTCGCCGCGTACTCGTCCTCATCGACTGTCCGGACCCGGGTGAGCAGTGTCGTCCTGACGATCTGCTTCAGCTCGTCCCGAAACTCGTCGATCCGCCCGGCGCCGTCATTGGGTCGCGCCTCAGGGATCAGGATTCGGGCCAGCGCGACCACCACGGCGTGCAGACCCCTCTCGCGGGAGCGGGAGGAGAACGGCGTCACGCTGGTCGATTCGACCTCGCGATACAACGCGGAGTGGAAGTGCTGAAAGCTCTCGTAGTGCGAACGGTCCCGCGAACGATTCGAGTTGAGCATCACGGCCACCAGGCCCGGATGGCGCCGACCCACTCGGCTGGTCGCCTGGATGTACTCGGCCGTGGTCTGCGGCTGCCCCATGACGGCCATCAGTCCGAGCCGGTCCACATCGACACCGACCGAGATCATGTTGGTGGCCAGGAGGACATCCACGACATCGGGGTGGGGCAGTCGCTTCTCGACCTGCTTGAGACGCTTGGGCACCTCACTCGAGTTGGCTCGACTCGTCAACTCCGTCTGCTCCAGTACCTTTCGCTGCTCACAGTCGTCCCGCTCGGCGAGATAGCCGAGGTATGCGTCGACGTCGTCGTTGACCTGCAGCTCGGCGGCGGCCAGCAGCCGGAGGCTGTTGAAATAGCCGACGAGCGTCCAGTAGGCGTCACGCACCTCATCACTCGCCCCGACCTGCGCCGCCCGATGGAGGAGGTTGGCGTAGGCGCGGATGAGCAGCGTGGACTGGCTTGTGCTCGGGGTGAGCAGGCCGACGTACTGGCGACTGGCCTTGCGCTCCTTGGGCGTTTCAACGGCAAACCAGGAGTCCCGGGAGTCGAGGCCCGCCGGCGGGAACTGGGCCACGTCGCGGGCAAAAAGCTTCTTGCCCTGCTCGGAGGCGCGCCGGATCGTCGCCGTCGAGGCGATGATCTTCGGTTCCTCGGCCAGCAGGTCCACAGCTGTCTCGTACAGGCCGGTGAGTGTGCCGAGGGGCCCCGAGATGAGGTGCAGCTCGTCCTGGACGATCAGTTCCGGCGGCGGGGTGCCGTCCGAGCGGTCACGATTGAACAGTGCGGCAGTCTGCTCACGCCACGGCATGGCGGCGAACTTGTCGACCGTGGCGATCACGAGCGTGGGACGGGCGTCGTAGACCGCTTCGTCGATCAAGTGGACCGGCAGCCCGTTGTGGAAGTCGCACCAGGTGTCGGGGCAGCGGACATGCATCCGCTTCGCCTCCTCGTCGACCTCGTACTGATGCGCGTCGATGCGGGTGCCGCACCACGGGCAGGCGTGCAGCTGGACGGGGTTCTTCTCCTGGAGCTCCTTCTCCTTCCGCAGCTCGACTAGGCTCTCCTCGGCCACCGACAGTTTGTTGGGTGTGGCGGACTGGCCGACCCACATGCCGATGGAGATGGGTTCCGCCCCCAGGGCACGTTCGTCGCCGAGACGGATCCGCTCCATGGCACAAATCAGGGCCGCGGCACGCTCGAACTGCTGCAGAGTGAGCAGCCGCAGCGTGTAGCGCATGAGGACCGTGACACCACCGCCGTGCTCCTTGAGTCGTATACGGCGTAGGAAGGTCGTGAAGGCGATCAGGCCGAGATAGGCCTCGGTCTTGCCACCACCGGTGGGGAACCAGAGAAGATCGGCGATGCCGCGATCGGCATGGTTGGTGTCCACGATCCCTTCGAGACACAGCAGCATGAAGGAGATCTGGAACGGGCGCCACCGTCCGACGGACTCGTCCGGGGATCCCTCCCGCCCGCCCTTCACCCACTCGCTGCGGGAACGCTGCTGTGCCATTGCGCGATTGGCGAGACGGAACGCCTGCATCGCGTCGGGGACGGTGCCGAGAACTCTGATACCGCGCCGCATCCGGGCGAGCGCTGCACGGCACTGTTCGATCTGCTCGCGCGCCGGCGCTTCGTGCGGCGTGCCGCGGAACGATTCCGCCTCCGTCTCCTTGTGATCGATCCACGCGGCGTACCCGGCCATCAGTTCGTTGAGCGCGGCCAGGATCTTGTTCTCGGGAAGCGTTGCCAGACCCTGCATCGTCAGGGCCGAGTCGTCGATGTCCGGGTTGGAATCGGTCAGCAACACATCGTGAACCGGGACGAACTCGGTCCGCACTGTGCCGATCGCGGCCCGCACGGTGTTCGGCACACCGATGGGCGGAGGCGTCCAGTCCCAGGCCGCCGAGCAACCGTGCCCCACCGCGAAGGTGGGCGCATGCCGGTGAAGCAGTCTGCTGGCCGCCACCTCCGGGTCGATCACGCGTCGTTCGGATGGTCGGTCGACGAAGCCAGGGGCACCGGACTCCGTCGTCACGGTGAGGCGGGGCTGGTACAGGCAGAAGGCATCCTGCAACGCTCGCTTCCCGACCCGGTGGGAGTTGATCAGCGTCACCGTCACGGTTACGGTCCCGCTCAGTGGTGCCCGGGGACGAACCACGACATCGATATCGACACCGTTGTGGGGATCGTTGACTTGATACCGGTCGGGAACCGTCACTTCGATCGGCACCGGGCGCAGGGAGAGGACGCGCCGGCGCCAGCGCTCCTTCTGTTCGGAGACGCTGCGCGCCTCGGCGCGCTCGGCAGCCACGGGACGTCCGTCCGCATCGACCGGGTCGTAGACCGCGGCTTCCGCCTCCACCACGATCCGCGGGGCAACTGCCGGGTCGACAGCGAAGGTCAGTCCCATGGATGAAGGACGTCGGTCGCCCACGTGAGGGACCCCGAATTCCGGGACGGCATCTTCGACGTCCCTGCGGCCTCTTATGAGCGGCGCGTCGTCCACCCCATCGCTCTCGGCCGCGTCGTCGCCGAGTGCTTTCTCGGCGGCCTCGTCCGAAGCGCGCGGGAACAGCACGCCTATCGGGTAGGTGGTGATCGGAGGGTCCTGGGTCAGGACCTCGTCCGGGGAGCCGGGGCCGAGCAGATCCCTGCGAAGCTGGTCGACGAGCTCCTCGCGCAGCGCGTAGTGGGCGGCGTGAACACTCGTGTCGTCCGTCATCCGTCGATGCCTTCCTGCGTGGTTTTCCTGGCTCGCCTGTATCGTCCGAGTCCTGACATACGGGGCACCGTCCAGATGCCGTGCTCGCCCAGTCCGGCGCGGGCGCCGGACGCCGCACTCCCCGCGACGCTCTCCAGGCAGTCCACCCGCAAGCCCGTGATCTCCACCGGCCAGTTGATATCCCACGTTTTGTTGATCTTCAGTGATGTATGGAGATCCCTGCGGAACTGCTCCGAGACGACAGCGATCGGTCGATCGCCGTGGAAGACGGTGTACGGGGGGCTCTGGTCGGCGGCCACGGTCATCCCGTGCTGGGGCCGGAGAACCAGTGCGTCGCCGGGCGACACCGCCGACGTCATATAGTCCTGCACGATTGCGGCGTCGTCGGTGAAGCCGTCAGTGCCGGGCGGGTGATCCCGGCACACGTCGCGCCCCGAGGCAGCGATGCCGTCGCGGATGTACGACTTCCAGCCACCGAGGTACCAGCGATCGGTCCCCTTGTCCCGGCGTATGAGCGCAGTGTCCGGTGCCGCGACACGGAACAGGTCGTCCCGGGGGCGGGTCATCGCGACGTAGAGCGAACGGGCCTCGGCTGCCGGGTCGACATGGGTGTGCTGCTTGCGCAGCTCCGTCATCGTGGGGGGGTCGACCACGATCACCCGATCGAATTCGAGTCCCTTGGCGCGGTGCACGGTCGACACCACCAGGCCGGCGGGTTCGACGGCCGCCAAATCGTCGGGGAACCGCCCCTCCGCGACGAGTCGCCGCACGGCGGACACGTCCATGAGTCCGCTGGGGGCGCGGGCGGCACCCCTCAGGGAACGCCAGATTCTCGTACGGTCACCGACGGGGGCCACCGGACTCGCGGAGAGCAGCGCCTGGAAGCGCTCCTCGTTCAACGTGGTGCTGCCCGTGTCGCGCAGGACGGAGGCGACCCAGGCGGGAACGGGTCGGTCCTGCAGTGCCCGCTGCACCCGGTGCCGCACCCCGAGTGAGAAAAGCGTGTCGGACAGCATCAGGGCCTGACGGTTGTCCCTGCAGAGGATGGCGCACGTGCCCGGGTAGGCCTGGAGCGAACCGATGGTGAAGGGCGCCTCCAGAGGACCGAAATCGGGGCACGAGCGCAGGAGGTCTACCAGCTTGCGATGGAAGCCCTCACCGGCCGCGTCCGACTCCGCGGATTCGGATGGCAGTCGCTGGAGCGCGCCGCCGAAAGAGAGCGCGATACGCGCCTCGTCGGTACGGGCCCTGAAGTTGGTGGAGAGATGCATCTCGACCAGATCGTCCACGAAGGACGCGCGCAACCAGTCGAAGAAGTAGTTCGTCTCCGCGGCACGAGCGTCCTCGTCCGACACCTGGAACCCGAAGATTGCCTGGGCTCCGTCGCCCACCACGGTGAAACCGCAGTTGTCCTGGAACCGGTCGATCAGCGTCTCCACCATGTCCCGGCGGTCGCCCACCAGGTCTTGGACCTCGTCGATCACCACGTGAGCCGGGGCACCCTGCTCGCCGGCCTCTACGGCCCCGCGAAGGATGGCTTCCGTCGTCTCCCTGATCCGCTCGTCGAAGCGGAGACTGCCCCAGTCACGGTCGGGCTGCTCGCTGCGCAGCACGGAGTAGGCCCAGGAGTCGAAGGTCTGCACCCTGACCCGGCGCGCCTCACGGGCGTGCTGTGCGATCCGCTCGCGCAGCTCGCGCACCGCCGCCCGGGAGAAGCTGAGAACCAGGATCTCGCCCGCCTCCAGAGCTTCCTCCTCGTCGCTCATGAGGGCGTCGAGCCGACGGACCAGTGTGTGCGTCTTGCCCGACCCCGCTCCTGCGGTGACCAACAGTCGGGCGTCCCAGGGCTGGTCGACCACAGCCTGCTGCTCGTTCGTGAGGGGCGGGCTGCCGAGGTAGGCGTAGCTCACTTCGCCCTCCACAGGTGCTCGAACTGAGTGAAGGCGAGCGCCTTGTCGTAGTTGGTGATGTTGTCCCGGACATTGAGGATCAGACAGGTCTCCTTGCCACCGTTGCGGGGACCGCGCAATCCACGACCGATCATTTGCTGATAGACGTTCGGGCTGTAGGTCGGGCGTGTGATGACGACCGCCCGGGTGGCCGGAGCGTCGAAACCCTGGGTCAGGACACCGTAGTTCGTGAGCACCCGTACCCGACCCCTGCGGAAGTCGTCGATGCTCTTCCTGCGGTCGACGGTGGACGTGGCCGAGTCCACCGAAGCCGCTGTGATGTCCAGGTCCTTGAGCTTGGCGGCGAGGAACTTGGCATGGGCGACGGAGGTGGCGAAGACCAGCACCGGCCAGTCGGCCGGCATGTCGCCGATCTCCTCCAGGATGCGCTTGTTCCGGTCCTGGTCGTCGGCCAGACGCTGCTCGGCGGCCTTCGACAACAGACTCATCTGATCGGCTCGTTCCTTCTCCGCACTGGTCAACTCGATGGTTCCGCCCAACAGCTCCCTATGGGTGACCCGAGCCAGCATGCCGAGTTCCTGAAGCTCGGCGTACGCGTCGCCCGAGGAGAAGACACCGTCGTCGAGCCGTCGGGCCCCGAAACGCTGGACCAGACGCTTGGTCTCCTCATCATTGGTGTTGCGGAACGGGGTGGCGGTGAGCCCGAGCAGGTGGCGTCGTGTCTCGCGGGCTGTCAGACCCAGATGAGCGAGGATCTCCGTGTACTGGGGCGCGATGGCGACATGCGCTTCGTCGACGATGACGAGGCAGGCATCCCGCAGCCAGGCGTACCCCTCGGTGCCCAGACAGTTGCGCAGCTTCGCGTCGGTCGCGACCACGAGGTGGGGGCGGCCACCGACCGGACCCGCCTCGTTGGTCGTCCAGAGCCTGCTGATGGTCAGAGGTGTCTCGGCACCTACCTTCGACCAGACGAAACTCCAGCTCTGAACGGCTTGTTCACACAGCTCCTCGGTCTGAGCGATCCAGAGGATGGGACCGCCCAGCTCACCCACCTGCTTGATCCAGCGAATGACGGCTTCCGCGGCGACCCGGGTCTTTCCCGCGCCGGTGGGCAGGGAGAGCATCCCGCGCTGCGGCGAGAATCGGTCGAGCATGGCGAAGACCTGTGCCGCGAGCTGCTCCTGGTAGTCGTGCAGCCGGGGAAACTCCGTCGGGCCGGACACCTCGACCCTCGGGGGCAGGGAGGGGGCCCGGGCGCCCGCGAAGGAGTCGGGGAAGCCGAACTCGGAGACGAACTTCACAGCAGGCGACGACCCGGTGAAGCTCGACGGCGCGTGGCTGGGGAACGCCGCCAACAGATCCTTGACGTGCATCTGCAGGACGCCGTCACCGTGTGCGTTGTACGCCAGGCGGGCGATGCGGCGGGTGGACGGTTCGACGCCGCCCAGTTCGGCGCGCTCGCTCTCCAGCAGCCCGGGCGGCAGCCCGGCGCGGAGCGCCGCCTCACCGATGAGCAGCTCCAATTTCTCCTCGACGCTCTCAGCCTCCCGGACACGGCGGAGAGAGGCCTGGAGTTCCTGGTCTGCCTCCTGCCGTTCCTGAGCCTCGAGAACCGCTCTGCACCCCGTCTCCTTCAACCCCCAGCGCAGCTCGCGATCCACGGCCACCAGGGCGGCCAGCCGGTCCTCGGGTTCGAGGACGAGCACAGTGGTCCCCTGGAGAGCGCTGGCGAGGGGGGCAGCCCGGGTGCCCTGCGGTGTACGAGTCAGCTCCTCCAGCTCCGAGCATCGCAGCAGCCTGTAGTTGTTGACCGCGTTGCCCATCCGCTGACGGAGTGTGGGGAACTCGTCGTGCAGCAGAGTGGGCTCGCCGATTCCCACATGACGGGTCTCCCTGGTGATCACGTCGGCGTAGCGCAGCATGCCCCAGGTCTTGACCAGCAGAGCCGCGTCCTCCGGACTGCCGGCGAGCAGAGCGGGAATCTGCTCCGCACGAAGAGCGCGATACTCCGCTTCGGTGGCCGCGACAGCGATCTCGTTGTCCTCGCGGGCGGACCATTCCGACCCGACCCGGCAGCGGGTGAGCTCCCCTTCGGGGAACTCGACCTCGAGGCGGGTCAGCATCACATAGGTACGACCGACGAAGGTGTCGTCGTCGCTGGTGCCGAGTTGTTCCAGCAGCCGATCCCATTGCTTCGGCGGGACATCGTCCACCACGGTGGGCAAATGCAGCTTCCGCGCCTTCTCGGCGCTGATGTCGGCCACCGGGAGGACATCGGCATAGGCGTGCAACTGAGGACCCACCGCGTTGGCGACCGGGACGACGCCCTGTGAGGTGGGGACCCTGCCATGGCGGGCAAGCATCCAGCGCAATGGGGAGTAGACGGTCTTGCGTGTCGATACCTGGGCGCCGAACTGCATCGTCCAGGTATCGATGACGCTCCCGTCGGGCAGTGCCTTGACGAAGGCGGCCCGGCCCTCGTCCGACAGCCGCTTCAGGAGATGCAGAGGACCGCCGACGGGTGAGCCTTCCAGTTTGAGCCTGCTGAAGGACGGGCGTCCTGCGCTGCTGCTCAACGTTCGGCAGTAGCTGTCGTACATGGCCGTGGCGTACTCGACGAACCACGTCTCGTCCACGGGGCGATGTCCAGCGGTCGGCAACGCGCGCAGGCCGAACTCGTGGAAGACCATCCTGTCGTCGGAATGGAAGTCCAGGTCCACCGCCACCGCGCGGTCCCGGGTTCCGTCACCGGGCACCACGGGCCCCGGGAGGAGACAGTCCCGCATCAGGTGGAAGCGCTCGTCGACCGTCCGTACGTACAACGTTGCCATCGGATCGGGGACGCGGGCGATCACCTCTCCGCTGACCTGGCTGCCGCCCGCACTGTGGAACAGCTCCCAGAAACGGGCCCAGTCCTGGGGACCGTAGCCGATGAAGCCCTGTTCGAGGACACCGATGAAACGGCCTCGGGAGTCGGCTTCCTGAATGCCGATCGCCTGGAGATCGCTGATGAGCGACTGGTCCTCGGAGAGCCTTTCGTCGACGTACGTCGTGCCGTCGCGCAGACCGTCCTGAACGGCCCTGCGGAAGACCTTGCCCACCACGGCGGGCACCCACCCGCTCTCCTCGGTCAACACGATGCGCGCCGCGCGGGCCCCCTCCACGAAGGGGGATGCTTCACGGACCATCGCGGCCAGAATGCGGATCGCGACGGCGGAGGCCTCGGCCGTGCCGTCGGTAACCAGTGCCTCCAGCCACTCCCGCACGGTCGCACGGCCCTGCTTCGTCTCGTCGAGGATGTGTCCCACCTTGCCGGGGCGGAACTCCGCAGCCTCCACGGAGGGATGGATCCAGTTCGAGGGACGCCCAGGATAGGCGTTCCACATACGGAGCCAGTCGAGCTTGAGTGGAACCTTCTTCAACGGCGCGGGGTGGATGCGGAGATCCCGAGGAATCCGCAGCACGCCGTCCTGGTCGGGCAGGGACGGTAGCTGGGCGGTCAACTTCCAGATCTGCTCGGTCAGATACTTGTCGGCCCAGTTCAGGGTCTCCGACTCCTTGGTCCGACCGGGCAGGAGCGGCAGATATGCGCCCGGATCCTCGGCGGGGGCCAGGTGCGGCAGCGAGTGCACCACCAGCCGTGCCGCGACCTGGATGATCTCCTGATTGAACGGGCTGGAGTCCAGAAGATTCTGTCTGTCCTCGTTCGTCTTCCAGGCGCCGTTGAGAATGCCTCCCAGGGTCATCGGGTACTTGGTCGGGAAGAATGACCAGAACTCGCCACGCCCTTTGGGGGTGGTGAGCACGGTGTCACCGGTGTATTCGGGAACGGCCCACGAAATGTCGATCGTCCCCCGGTCGTGCATCTCGCCGGCGCTGGCCCGCGCCTCAGCGGTCGGACGGTGAGCGTGGGTGAAGACCTTCCAGGTCGCCTGCGATTGCGCCTTGCCCGTCCGTGCCTCGTGGATGGTGTGCGCGAAGCCCTTGTGCCCGACCGTGATCTCACGACGGACCTGCGGCATGGGGCGACGGTCCTCCAGGACCACCGTCCCCACATGGTGGGAGAAGAGTTGGAAACGTGCGGGGAACTCCCTTTGGACGTCGTGCCTGTTGGCGGACGCGTGGATGTCGTGGCCGAGTCGCTCGGCTGCTCCCGGTAGCAGGGGAAGCCGGACCACGGTGGTGGCCCAGTCGAGCAGGCCGTCGAGTACGGAGTCCGTCGTACGTTCTTCGGCGATGTCCAGGGGGCGGGCCATGCGCAGTACCGGCGCCTCGAACTTCTCGTCGACCGCGCCGCCCCGTGCCTTCCGGATCTCTTCGTGCGACCACACACGATCGAATCCGAACGACCCCGAGGCACTGAAGAATTGAGGAGCGTCCGTGACGGCCAGAACCGATTTCACGCCGACCCCGAATCGGCCGATCTGGCCCCCGCGCTTCCTCGAGACGCTCATCCGGAGAATGGTTTCCGCACCCTCCGGGGTGACCGGTGTCCCCTCGTTCGCGCAGTAGAGGTGCGTGTTCGTGAGAACGACATGCACCTTTCCGCCGGGGGAGGCGGCGATCTCGTCGGCGGCGTTCTGCACAAGTTCGAACAACTGGCGGTCCCCGTAGCCGCCCTGCGTGATCCTCCGCTCACCGTTGGCGTGCTCCAGGATCAGGCCCGGGTCGACGCGATACGTCTCCAGCACGCGCGCCGATTGCTCGTTGATCGTCCGGATGACGGACGAGTCGCTCGAACTGCCCGTCATATCAGGGTGGTTCAAAATGATCCCATTTCGTGGCCGTGAGCTGAACGTGCGAGGAGTCGGGGCCGGCCGCTGCGGGGGATGCGGCCGGCCGACAACTCAACGACAGGAACTCGGAGTCCGACGCCGGGTCGGGTCAGTCGAGCCGGAAAATGATGACGACGACATCGGGACGCTCGCGGTTCCGGCGCCTGCTCCGGGCGGTGCCACCCGAGTTGTTGGGCGGGCGGGTGACGGCGACCCGGGAGCGACGCGGCAGGCGGGGTTCACGCCGCTTCGGCTCCTTGTCACTGCTGGGGGCGCCGGGCCCCGGCGTTGCTCCGTGCGACTCGTGAGCGGCCTTCGCCGCCTTGCGTGCGGCGTCGCGCCGGAGCCGGAGGGCATTGATGTACGAACGTGTCGTCCCCATGACGTCGAGGAAATCGGACCGCAGGTCCGGGTCATCGAGGGAGTCGTACTGTTCGACGAGTCCGAACGGGTCGTCGTCGGGCTCGGGCTGGTTCTCGACCACAGGTTGGTCCCCTTGCTCTCGCGAATGCGTACCGGGCGTTACGAGATATGGCGCACGTGCAGAAGGGCGGAATGCACACGAGAGGAGAGGTGAATTCGCCAGGAGGAAGGTTTCTTCGAAAGAATGGGAATGCGGAACCGGGAAGAACGTGGCAGAAGCCAAGCGTATTTTTCCGGGCCGAGCAAGGGGTTTCGCGGTTTCGCCGAAAAAGGCGGTTCGGGCGTGATTTTGACATGTGGCCATGCAAGGGAGGCGCCTATATGTGGGTGCCGAGTGGATCTGATGAGGCGTCTCCCGTAATGACGCTACACGGCTGGAAAGGGTCGCCGCAAGACCTCGAAGGGCAGTGGAGAACCATTTATGAGGTCGAGTGGAGGTGTGCATTTCGGACCGATCGGGGCGAAGCGTCATCAAGCTTGCGGAAGGCTGGCATTCGGAATCGAGTGGGGTGTTCAACGCGTTTCGTCGATGGAGCCGAAGGAACCGATCGGGCCCCTGGGGGTGCTGTCAAATGTCATTGTCGGACGGACCGTCAGTGTCAAATTGCCGTGTATCGTGGATCACCTGGGCGGCTCGGCAGCTGAGGAGTGGGGACGTTGGACACCGGCATGGATTTCGGCCCTTGGCTCGCACGACAGTTGAAGCAGTCGGGCATGAGCCAAGCCGATCTGGCCCAGCGGATCGGACTGACGCGCGCTGCGGTGTCGGCCTGGATCACCGGGCGGGCCACCCCCCGCGAGGAGACGATCAACAAGATCGCCGAGGCGCTCGGCACGGACCTCGGGACGATCCATACCCGTACCACCGACACCCTGGCCGGCCTGCCGATCTCCTGGTACCACCGTCCCGGACACGACGACGGCGGGCGCGAGTTCGGCAACGCGGCTGCCTTTGCCTTCCAGGCGGATGTCGGGGTCCTCGCGCGCGAGGCGACCCAGAACAGCCTGGATGAACGTCTCGACCTCGCCCAGCCGGTCCGAGTGCGGTACACGCTGCACGAGTTGACCGGCGAGACGTTGGCCCGCTTCCGGGACGAGATCCGCTGGGACGACCTCCTTCCGCATTACAAGGCGGCGGCTGAGCAGGACCAGAAGGTCGGACGGATGGTCGCTGCCGGATTGCGCGACATGTACGAGCGCGATCGTCTGGTCCTCCTCCGCATCGACGACTACAACGCCTCCGGGCTGACCGGCGACGACTACGAGACAGGTCGGTTCGCCGCTGTCGTGCGCCGTCAGCTCGACAGCCAGAAGTCGATGAGCGGCGCCGGTGGCTCGTACGGTCTCGGCAAGGCCACGCTCTGGGCCACGAGCCGACTGGGCCTGGTGCTCATGAACTCCACCCTGTCGGAGCCGCACGAAGGACGTACCGAGCGACGAATCATCGGCCGACTCGACCTGCCCTGGCGTGAGGTGGGCGGAAAGGCCTGGGCCGGACCCGCGTGGTTCGGTCGGCCGGATCCCGACGCGGGTAATGTGGACGTGGCCCGTTCGTGGTGGGCCGACGAGGAGAGTGTCCAGCGTCTCCATCTGACCAGGGAGAGTGCCGAGCCCGGCACGTCGTTCCTGATCGTCGGTGCCCACGACGTGGCAAGCCTCGACGAGGGAACCGAGAGCGAAGGCGTCGAGGACGACGACAGCGTGCACCGGATGCACAATCGCCTCCTTGATGCCCTAGGCCGGAACTTCTGGGCGGCCATGACCGGCGGAGGTACGCAACGACCGTTGCTCGAAGCTTCTGTACGAACGCTCCGCAACGGCGAGGAAATCATTCCGGAGGCAAGAGTCGACCCCCGGGTCACTCAACCGTCGCGAACACGCGCGCTGCAGGCCTTCCTGGACGGCACGACTGTGGAGCGACTGACCGAATCCGGGCAGGTCGCCATGGCGACCGTGCCGCTCGACGTGCCGGGACCTGCGGGACGCGGAAGCGGCGGTGAGCACCGGGCGGTCGTGCTGGTCACAGAGGCCGAGGACGCCGATGGGAAGCCGAACAGGGTGACGACGATGCGGGGCAACCGCATGACCGTAAAGGTCGGTTGGGTACCTGGCCTGCCCGTCGGGACCAACCTCTTCCAAGCGGTGTTGCTCGCGGGCAATGCGGCGGGCGACGACGCCCCCTTCGCGGATGAGGCCGAGGCGTTCCTGCGAGCCTCCGAACCGCCCGAGCACGACAAGTGGGGGCAGACGGAGGAACTGCGGGTGCTGTACTCGCCGTCCGCATACCGACGGATCGGTGCTCTCACCACCCGGACGAACAAGGCCGTGCGAGACCTGGTCGCGCTGCCTACGAAGAAGCGAAGCGGCGGCTCCGAGCGGCTGCGCAAGCGCCTGGCCGTAGGAGGTCGGAAGGTGACACGGCCCACGGCGGCGGCCGGTCCGCCGACACTGGAAGACCTCGACGCCCAGATCGATGGCGACGGTGCATGGTGCGTCACGGCCGAGGTGAAGATCCCCGCCGGCGGGGATTCCTGGCGCCCCATTCCGGTGGCGAAGCTGGACGTGCGCTCCGGGCCCCGACCGGTTCTGGCGTGGTCCGAGCTCGTTGCCGTGCACAACTGCGAAGTGGTCGACGGTGCGATCCACTTCGCGGCCGGCGCCCGCAGCGCGACCTTCCGAGGAACCACCGACGTATCCACCCATCCGGTACGGGCAGTGTTCAGCGGTCTCGTCGTCGAACTCCGTGCCGACAAGGGGAGCCAGGCATGAGGGTCTATCCGTACAAGCGACTTCCGGGCGTCGTGTCGCTCCGGGTCACCGCCGTCGAACTACGGGGACCAGGCGAGATCCGGGAACCCCTCGACACCAGCGCGTTCTCGGTCGTCGAGCAGGTGGTCGCTCCGGGAGTGGCGGGGCGGGACGACTGGGAGACCGTCCGCCTGAAACTCTCCGCCACCGTGCCGGGCAGAGCGACCGAGCCCGACGGCCCCTGGGCCGACGTAGCGGTCGTCGCCGTGCTGAGCGAAGGCGCCACCAACACACGGATCGCCGTCCCTTTGACGCCCGATGCGGAAGACGGCCGCCAGTGGGCGGGCCATCTCGACCTGTGGCGTGCGGACCACCTGGACCGGGCCGCGCTGTCCCTCCACGTGGTTGCCACTGTCGACGGTGTGCCGGGACGGGAGATCGCCACCTCGGACACGGACTGGATCGTCGACCTGAAGGCCGATGCGCCCCTGCGCGGGCGAGAACTCGAAGTCGTGGAAGTCGGCTTCGGAGAAGGGCCGGAGTGGCTGCGTCGCTTCCGGGAGGTGCCCTGGATCGTCGACACGTCCGGTGATCTGCCCGTCGTCCACATGAACACCGACTTCGAAGGCGTCGCCGATCTCGTCGGAGGTAACAGCACAGCGGTCGACAACCTGGTGCGCGATCTACTGATCGCCCAGATGTGCACGGACGTGTGGACCGCCGTCTTCCACACCGCCATCGGCGATCTGGAGACCGAGGACGACGGAACGCCACTCTTCCCACGCGACTGGCGGGGCGAGGTGCTCCGCGAGATGCTGCCCGACGTCGTGCCCGACCTTCCCCTGGAAGAGTCTCTGCGCGAGGTTCACCGTCGGCGGACCGGAACGTCCGGTTGGACCGACCTCCAACCCCGCATTCACTACGCCGCGACGCGCAGGGCGGAAGTACCGAAGGCATTGACCGCCGCCGTTCGCGGCCTGGACCGCATCCACCGGGGGGCCGACGCATGACCGACAAGCCGAACCACCTGCCCGAGCGACTGGCGTTGCTCGCGGACCTCAACGCGGCGCAGTACCTCACCGAAGGGCTGCTCACTGGTAAGGAGGATGTCCCCGCCATAGCGCTCAACAACATCACCGAACCTTTGCCGTACACGGTGGAGAGCCGCGCCGAGTTGGAGCCGGTCCGAGATCTGATCGACGACGCCATGCACCAGTTCGGCGACGGGAAGCCGACCGCCGCCGACGCCTGGCTGGCCCCGAGGCTTCACGCGGCGCTGAGACTTAGTCGCCGCGAGGCCGCCGACCGCAGGTTCTGGAATTACCTGGCACTGGGTGTCGCTCCCGACTACGTCGTCTGGCGGCATCTGTCCAAGCCGCAGAAGAATGAGGGACCGTCGAAGGTCGCCGCCAACCGGTTCCGGGGGCCCTCGCACAAGCAGGTTTTTGCCCGTCTGTGGTGGGCCGCCGAACTGTTCCGGAACGGCTCCGACTACGCGCCGGTGGCGACCTTTTGTGCGAACCAGGACATGCTCAACACAGTTCTGCAACTCAACGTCATCGAGCACCGTCCGACGGCACAGGCAATGGTGCGCCTGATCGAGCGCGGCACAATCAGGACCGGCAGGGACGTGAACGCGCTGGCGCCAGCGATCAATGCCGCCGCGGCCACGCTCATGTACGACGTCGTCGCTCCGGACGCGGAACGGGACGGTCGGCCACTGCGAGCGTGGATCGAGGCCGCGGAGTGGGCGCCCGCTGTACCACGCAGAGCGCTGCCGGACGGCCCGAACGAGGAGAAGGCCCCGGAGACCTCCGTGGCCGCACTCGTCGACCACTTCGCGGAACTCTTCGCCGGCGCCCCCGTGCGCGGAAAGGTGGCCCCCGGCGATACGAAGACCGACGAGACGTGACGCCTGGGCGCATCCGAAGGCGTCAGGCGTCTTCGGCCCCGGCCATGGGCAGGACCTCCGGCTTCCAGTCCTTCAGCAGCGTGTACCACTTCTCCTGCGGCGGTTCGCGCAGGAGCGCCATGCTCAGGATGTGGAGAGAGAGGCGGGGCGGGATGGCGTTGCCGATCTGCTGGGCCACATCGGTCGATCGCCAGGGATAGGCGGCCGGGAAAGACTGGAGGAGCCCGGCTTCTTCGAACGACAGACGATCCAGCTCCTCGCCGACCTCCTTCGTGCCCGACTCGCCTTCCTTCAACAGGAAGAGACGATTGCGCCGTACCTTGCCGGTGATCGTCGGTGCGGGATCCGCGGAATCGCGGCGTCCCCGGTTCTTCGGATCACCGCCGGAGCCGTAGTTGGAGACCATGACGAAGTCCTTGGGGCGCGTCGCAGCGAGAGCGTCCCCCATGGACACCCACGGCTCGATTTCTCCGCCGCCCTGCGAGGTTGGGAACAGTGATCCGTCCTGCTGGTCGTCCTTGGCCGTCTGCCGTACGGCGCCCTTCCTGTAACGCTGGTGGGTCGCTTCCGGGAATCGCACCTTCCGGTGTTCGTTCCCCGGGTCGTACTGCGCGATCAGCACGGCACGCCGCCGCGCCTGCGGGACACCGAAGTCCTCGGAGTGCAGGACATGGGCATCGGCGGCATACCCGGTCCGTCTGAGGATCTCGACGTAGTGCTTCCACACCGGCAACACGGTGGGCACCTGCTCCAGGACCACCACTTCGTAAGGCCTGCCGCGCTTGAGCTTCGCCTCCATGATCCAGCGCAGCGGCTGGAGGACGAATCCCGTGCGGTCGTCGGACATGCGGTCCGTCTCGGCCTTGACCTCTTTCCACGCGGCATCGAACGAAGCGATGTCCTCGTGGTCGGCCAAGCGCGTGGCCAAGCGCAGCACATCGTCCAGGGCCTTGTGGCCCTTCCGGCTGCCCGCGACGGAGAAGGACTGACACGGCGGTCCTCCTGTGAGCACCGTCGCCTCGACGACGCAGGGGTCGCACGGGCCGAGTGCGGCGACATCCTTCACTTCGGTGGTCAGGAGACCCGCCGCCGCCCGTGTCCGGCGCGTGGCATCGTCCCACTCGACGCCGATGCTCTCCACACCCTCGTTCCGCATGATCGTGGCGGCGATATCCAGACCGCCGGGACCTGCGAAGAGATCGACGATCCCGAATTGCGCAGGCGGAAGCGAGGGGTGTGGTGGGCGGGTCATGGTGCCAAAGTGTAGCCGGCGTTCAAGATCATTCCGGCCGGTACTTCCGGGGCGGTCATTCTGCTCCGGGTCATGCGCTCAGGGCGGCCGCGATGGCCCGTCCGAGTGCCGTCCCGACCGGTGGGGGAGAGGCGTGGCCGATCTGCCGGTAGCGTGCGGTCTTCTTCCCGGCGAATTGCCATTCCGGCGGGAATGCCTGCAACAGGGCTGTCTGTGAGTCCGTGAGCTTGATCACTGCCGCAGGGTCGTCGTCCGGGCCTGGGACCTCGTCGGCCAGAGCCCCGCCGTTGACCCCCATGCGTTCCCAGGCCTTCTTCGTTCCCGTGGGCCCCAGATCGGCGCCTCCGCGGTTGTCCGAGCCGCCCACCAGGGTCGGGGCGACACTCATGGCCTGAGCGGCCCATGCATCCGCGCCGGGCCAACCGCGAGCGGCCATGGAACGGCGCAGCGCGCGGCCGACCGGGACGTGTCTCTCGGCCGTCGGCGTCGGCGGGCGGAACGCGTCAAAGTACCGCGCCTTCAGCGCAACGAGCACACCCTGCTTTCGGTCCTGTGGTACGCCGAAATCGGCGGCGTTCAGCACGAACCAGCGGAACCGGTATCCGAGGTGCTCCAGCTCCTTGCGGATGAACTCGCGTGCAGGCTCGAACTCAGGGGCATCGGCCAGTCCCGGCACATTCTCGACGAGCAGGGCGCGTGGCTGAACGGAGTGGGTGAGCAGGACGGCCGCCTCCAGTAGACGCAGCTCCTCCTCGGTCTCGGTCCTTGCCGCGGTCGCGCTGGACTTCACGCGCGGCAGCCCTGCTGACAACAGGTCCACGTCGTAGGTCTCCGGATGTTCGTCCGGGACGAAGTCCAAAAGATCCATCTCCAGGACTCGCCATGCCGGCCGATTCAGACGAATCGTCTCGCAGGCCACCGGCTTGCTGTCCAGGAGCATGATGGGCTCGAAACCCGCCCCTTCCAGTCCCAGGGCCAATCCGCCCGCCCCCGCACACACGTCGACGAATCGCAGCCTGTTCATAGATCCCCACCCTTGTGTTCTGCACGGCGTGTGTGTCGTTTCCGGTCGACCGCCGCTGCCACCTGCTCGGCGACCACGGCCGGGAGCTCGTGCTCCCAGAACCGCAGTACCGTCCACCCCGCCTCGGTCAGATGCTGGGTCGTCTCCAGGTCCCGGGCCATGTTGCGGTCGAGCTTCTGGCGCCACCACTCCGCGTTCGCCTTCGGTTGCGTGGCGTGTGTGGGGCAGCCGTGCCAGAAGCACCCGTCGATCAGCACCGCCACTTTTGCCCGGGTGAAAGCGATGTCGATGGTTCGCCGGGACATTCCTGGTACCCGCTCATTGAGCCGGTAGCGATAGCCGGAGGCGTGCAGCAACTTCCGTACTGCCACCTCGGGCGCGGTGTTGCGGCTCGCCTGGCGGCTCATTCGGGCGGAGACGTCGGGAGAGGAAGGCTTCGCGGTGCTCATCACTGTCAAGTCTCCTACGCCGCGCCGGTCTCCCGATCGATGATCGCGAAATCTCTCCTGCCCGAATCGATGGTTCGGAAGCGCACCAAGCTCTTTTCCTGTCCTGTCGACGACTTCGGAGTGACCAGGGAGAAGGCCGTGACCAGACGGGCGGGGGCGATCGCGCTGTCGGCGGAGAGCCGGGGCTCGGCCTCGACCACGGGATACAGGACCAGAACGCCGCGCCGATCACGTACGAGGGACTCGACGAGCGGGTCTCCCGAATCCTTCAGCGCGCCTGCCACCCGCAGGGCGACCCCGCGGTGCTTCGGCTCGCTGATCGCGCCGAAGAGATCGCCACGACGCCGGGTGCCGTGTGCCAGGGACAGCGGGCCGGAACCGAATACCGTCGCCTCCGTACGGCGGACCGAGGTCTGCTGCGGGACGATCAGCGAGCCAGTCGTCTATGCCCGGGCCGGACTCGCCGGCTGTGACCAGGGACTCCAGATGCGGTGAGAACTGCGTGGGGACGAACCATCGCAGGTCGCAGAGGATCTTCAGCAGTGCGTTGTGATCGGCGGTGCCGAGCAGGGCCTCGTAGCTGTCGTTGCGACCGTGTTCGAGGGATGAGCACGTCAGCGTGACGGGAGTGGCGTCCAGTGACTCCAGGACGGGGCGCCACACCTCCGCGTTGTGCCGCAGGTCCGCCGGATCCGTCGGGTACGCCGTCGGTTCCACCCACTGCCCCGGAGAACGGATCTCCACCAGCTCCGCGTTGAACATCTTGTTGCGGGCGGACGGCTTGATCCAGGGCAGGTGCTGGGACACCAGCGGCGGGATCTGGACCGGGGTCACCTACGGTTTGCCGTCGACCAGTTCCGCAAAGCGCGACAGCTGGGAGCGGAAGGTCTCCTCGTCGCGGCAGATGGCCTCGAAGGCCTCATACAGGTCGACCGTCTTCGACTTGCCCAAGGGTTCCTCGCGGCCGATGTAGAGGCGGACCAGGTCGCGGTAGCCGGGGCGGAAGCCGAACCAGCGGCTCATCTGCATCACCATCACCGCACCGCTGACCGAGCGGCCCAGGAGCGGTGGCGCGTCGTCCCGGGGCCGGCACGGCCGTCCCGTCCGGGCAGTCGCGTCGCTCGGACCTGCCCACGCCGGAGGAGCGCGCCGCCGCCAAGCAGCGCCGTACCAACCGGGCGGGGTGACCCCGGGGCATTGCCCCTCAGGCGATCATGAAGTCCCGTACGGGCAGGGCGCGTTCGACGATCCTGATGTCGCCGAGCCAGCCGTGCATCAGCTGGTCGAGTCTGCCTCCGTACTCGTAGGCGCCGAGCAGCCAGGGCAGGCCCAGGGTGGCAAGGCCGGTGGTGTGGGTGGCAGGGTTGCGGACGACTATGCAGCCGTCGACGTACATCGTCGTGTGCTTCCCGTCATTGGCGACCGCCACATGCCACCACCGCTCACGCAGCAGCTCATGGCTCCAGTTGGTGACGGCCCCCGGTTGGTTCAGCGGCGCCGCCGCCCACTGGAGCCCGGGGCCGTCCGACACGGAGAGGGTGGCGACGGGCTCCTCCGGGTCGCCGGAGGTCTTGCCGGCCGCCCCGAGCGTGCCGCGACGGCTGAGCACGGCGCCCCAGGCGTTGCGTCCGGCGTCCCAGTCGGCGGGGAGGCGGAGGAAGGCCTCGATGGTGTAACCGGACCTGAACGTATGGGTGTTGAGCGGTGCGTTGTTCTCCGTACGCAGATACGCGCCCCGCAGCGGTGGCTTCGAGCCGTCGAAGTAGAGGCTGCCGTGGCCGGGCTGGTCGGGGTGGTGGGCGGTGGACCAGCGCAGCGCGTCGGGCGCACTGCCGGGGACGGCTTCGCGCACCAGGTCGTTGCGGTGTCCGGAAAGGTCGGGGACGCGCAGGCCGGCGTCGGCGGCGGAACCGTCCTGGTGCGAAGGGGAGTCGAAGCGCCAGTAGGCGACGGTGCCCGGTATCAGCAACTGCTTCGCCGGGCGGGGGCCGCGCACGGGCACGGGCGCGAAGCCCGCAAAGCGCTTCTCGAAGTCGATGGGGACGGCGAAGCAGTCCTGCGGACCGGTCAGTTCGATCTCGCCGCGCTCCAGGTCGTTGAGCCTCTCGCCCGCGCGGCCGAGGATCCACGGGGAGATCGTCTGCACGTCGATGGTGTTCCTGGCCAGGTCGAAGCGGTAGAGGCGGATCATGGCGCTGCCGCCGTAGTAGCGGTTCTGGTAGTTGGTGATGTGCAGATGGACATCGTTGCCCGCGGTGTTCTTACGGGTGGTGCGTCCGGCGGGCCAGTAGTGGCCGTTGAGGGTGAGGAAGATCTGGTCGTGCCCGGCTATCAGCTCGTCCCACAGGTGCTTTCCGTGGCCGGAGAGTTCGGCCTCGTCGCCGTCCGCGTTCGCGTACACCAGCTCGTGGGTGGTGAGGATGACCGGCGTGTCCGGGTGCTGGGCGATGACGTCCTTCGCCCAGGCGAGCCCGGCCGCCGACGGCCGCCAGTCGAGCGCCAGGACCAGCCATTCGCGGCCGGCAGCGCGGAACAGGTGGTACGTGTTGTAGCCGTCCGGGGTCGACCCGCCGAACGTCGGCAGGCGCCGCATCCGCTGCGGGCCGAAGGTGTCCAGGTACGGCGTGCGGCCGCGCTGGTCGTCGGTGGACGACTTGATGTCGTGGTTGCCCGCGACGACGCTGTAGCCGACCCGCCGCCGGTCGAGCAGCCCGAACGCTTCGCCGATCGCCGCGAATTCGCCTGCCTGGCCGCTCTCGGTGAGGTCGCCCAGATGGGACAGGAAGACGATGTTCTCGTCGCGCCCGTGATCGAGTACGTAGCGCAACGACGCCTCGATGGGTGCCTTGTCGATGCTCGCCCCGTCGAAGAGGTACTGGGTGTCCGGCATGACGACGAGCGTGAACCTGGGGCTCTCGGGGTCGGGCCGCCAACCGGCCGTGACGGCGCCGGTGTTCTGCTGGGGAAGAGCCGCAGCGGGCGTGGCGGACGAGAGCCCCGTGGCTGCGGCGGCAGCACCGGTGAGCGCGGTTGCCCGCAGGAACGTACGACGGCTCGCGCCGGGCAGAAGCGGTCCGTCGGGCTGGTGGAGGGGGCTGCACATGGCTGTCTCCGCGGAGGATGAACGTCGGGGTGATCGTCTGCGAACCTAGCTGCGGGGTGGGGAGGAACCAGTCCGTAAGAGCGACAGCCGGGCGAAGACTCCATGAATTGCACAGCGCCGACGCCCGGGATCGTGGTGGTGGGAGCATGCGGGCGCCGGTTGGCGAGGGCCGGGTAATGGGTGGAGCTGGGGCGTCAGATCATGGAGACTCGTGAGGCCCTGATGAAGTACTTGGAAGGGCTCGGCATGTCGCAACTGGTCATGGCGGTGAACCGGGCCGCCAAGACGGAGCTGGGTCGGGGGTGCCCGGGCTTGCTGCTCTTGTGGTCGACGTGGCCGGGCGGCCGTCCGCAGTTCCTGTGGAGCCGCCCCGGCAGGTTCTGCCGGGACGGCTCGGGGTGGAAGGCGTGTTACCCGGGGCGGTTCGCCGCGCTCAGTGGGGCAGGCGGGTCAGGGGGCCAGGCGGTAGGCGCGCAGGATGGTTTGTTCCACGGTGCCGCCGTCGGTGTTGCGTGCCGTGGCCTTCAGGGAGACGAAGGAGCCGGAGCGTGCGGACGGGGTGATGGTGACGCGGTGGCTCCCGGTGCCGTCCGCGGTGACCGGGGCGTTCTGCCATGTCGCGCCGTCGTCGAAGGAGACCTGCACGGTGACGCTCTTGGTCCTGGATGCCGCGGCGCCGGTCTGCCGTTCCACCCGTGCGGTCAGCGTGTGCTTGGTCCGGGCGGTCTGGTTGGTGGTGTCGACGGGGGCGATGAAACGTATGACATCCAGTGGCAGTGCGTCGGTGCGCACCGCGCCGTCGGGGCCGGGTGCGACGGGTGCGGAGCGGAAGGTCCATGCCGTCTCCACGGTCGTCGACAGCGACGCCCACGGCTCCTCGCGGGTGGCCCGCGCGGTCAGGCGGTAGGTGGCCGCGTCCTCGGGGACGGGGAAGGTGGCCATGGGGGAGTCGCTGGAGCCGAGCCTCTGCCCGTCCTTCGCCAGGGTGATGTGCACGGTGTCCTGCAGCCAGTAGGGCATCGGGCCGCCGTAGTGCCTGGGGGCCGCGTCGCTGAACAACTGCGGCTGCGCGCTGATGGTGCCGTCACTGGTGCGGCGAAACGACGGCGCGTCGTTCTCGACGGGCGCCAGGCCCGGGCCGATGACGGCGGCGTTCCATCGGTCGGCGCAGGTGCTGCCGGCCGTGCACGAGACGATGCCGGTCTGAGTGACGGGCAGCGGCAGGGACTCGCCACCCTCGCCGACCTGCTGGCTGAAGTACGTCTCGCGATGCTGGCCGCGCACGGTCAGGTACTCGGTGCGTGCCGCGGGCAGCGCGAAGTCCGGTTCGGCGAAGCTCATCCCGCCCAGACCGGACTCGGTGGGCCAGCTCGACGTGCTGCCGGCGGTACCGGGCCCCTGCGCGTAGTAGTCGTTCTTGACGGCGGCCAGGTCCTCGCGGGCGAGGCGGAAGGCCGGGTCGGGGAGGGAACCGGTGGTGAGCAGCAGCAGGTCGTAGTGGTCGGGCAGGCGTCCCTTCGCTGCCCGTGCGCCGTTCTGGATGCTGCGGACGTAGAAGCCGAGCGTGCCCTCGGACACCTGCTTGCCGGGTACGACGTAGAGCCGTCCGGGCCTGCCGAGCAGGGCGCCCTCGTCCGTGCACGTCTCGTCCTCGGCCAGGCGGTAGCAGTAGCCGGCCGACAGCGAGTAGGGCTGCGCCCCGGGGTCCGGGACGGCGACGGTGATCGGCTTGCCCTGCCGGGCGTCCACCGTGCGTTCACGGTCCTGGCGGATGTCCAGTTCGGGCTGGAGGAACATGGTCGACGTGGGTGCGGCGTCGTCGGTTCCGGGAGTGACCAGGGTGCCGCCGAGGTTGTAGCGGCCCTCCGGCACGCGTGCGGTGGCCGTGCCGTCTTCGAAGGTGAGGTTGAACGTCCGGCCGTCCGCGAGGTTCTTCAACTGTACGGAGGAGAAGCCCTGTTCACGTGAGCCCGGGCCGAGGGGCGCACCGTTGCGGTCGACGGCCTTGACCGTGACCTGGTGGTGTACGGCCTCCTTGGTGACCGCGAAGGCCGGACCGGTCACCACGGTGCCACCCTCGGCGGTCGAGGTCAGACGTCCGCTGAAGGAAGTGCCGGCCGCCGCGGCGGCCGGGTCGATGGTGACCGTGGCCCGGGCCGTGCCCCCGGCGGGGACGGTCAGACCGGTCGGCGACACGGTGAGCAGCCCCTCCGGTCCCGGCTCGCCGGCCCTGCCTGTGGTGGTGGCGGCCAGGGTGAGGGAGACCTTCGCCGTGCCGGTGTTGTGGTACGTGACGGTGCGGGTGACCGGCTCGGTGGCCTTCGGGTCGGTGAAGTACACGCCGGTGTCCTCGGCGGTGGCGAACACGCTCTGGGCGGTGGCCCGCGCCACGTCCAGGCGTCCGGCACCCTGCTCGTACGCCCCCTGCCCGGCGATCGGCTTCGCCGAGGAGGTCAGTGCGGCCTTGAGCTGCGGTCCCTTCCAGTCCGGATGGGCCTGGGCGAGCAGTGCGGCGGCGCCGGCGACGTGCGGCGTGGCCATCGAGGTGCCCGACAGCGCGGTGTAGCGGTCGTTGACCTGGTCGCCGTCGCCGGTGCCGGCTGCGCGGGCCGCGACGATGCCGATGCCCGGCGCCGTCAGGTCGGGCTTCACCGCGTGATCTCCCAGGCGCGGCCCCTGGCTCGACAGGTCGGCGAGCGTGTCGTTGCGTTCGACGGCGCCCACGGTCAGTGCGGCATCGGCCGTACCGGGCGTGCTGACCGTACCGGGGCTTCCGTGGTTGCCGGCCGCGGCGACGAACAGTGTGCCGTGGCTCGCGGAGAGGTTGTCGACGGCCTGCGAGAGAGGGTCGGTTCCGTCGGTGACGTCGCCGGACAGGCTGATGTTGACGATGGGTGCCCGCGCCGCGGCCCACTCCATGCCCTGGAGGACCCACGACTCCTGCCCGCCGCCGTCGTCGTCCAGCACTTTGCCGACCAGCAGTTCGGCGTCGGGGGCCATGCCCCGGTAGCGGCCGTCGGACGCGGTGCCGTCCCCGGCGATGGTGGAGGCCACGTGCGTACCGTGACCGTCGCCGTCGGAGACGACGCTGCCGACGGCATCGTTGCCCTGTGTGAAGTCTGCGTCCTGCGTGAAGTCCGCCGACTCGCCGACCGAGCCGGAGAAGTCGGGGTGCGTGGAGTCGAGACCGGTGTCCAGCACCGCGACCTTCACGCCCTTTCCGGTCCAGCCGGACTTCCATGCCTGTGGCGCACCGACCTGGGCCGTGCTGCGGTCCAGACTGGCGCCGACCTTGCCGTCGAGCCACACCTTGGCCACGCCCGGGGCGAGGGCGGTGGCCGACTTCCGCTGCGACGCGGCGGGGCCCCACTGTTTCCAGACCTGGGACACCCGCTTCTTGTCGGCCCGCAGCGCGGCACCGTGCACGCTCGCCAGGGTGCGCACGACCGGTGCCGCGGCCGACGGCTGCGGAGTGGCTTTCCCGCCGGCTGCCTTGTCGTAGGTGACGATCAGCGGCAACTGCGGGCTGTGGGCGTCGTCGTACCCCTGGGCCACGAGCCCCGTGATGTCGAACAGACGCGGGTCCAGGTGTCCGGCGCGCAGCGGCGCCACCGCGTCCTGGGGCACCAGCGACACCGAATCGCCGGCGCTCTGCCGGGTGAACGCGATGTCCTCGCGCCCGGGGCCGGGTCGTACCGTGACCGCGGACACCGTGCCGTCGGCGCCGACCCGGGCGGTGACCCTGTCGCCCGTGATGAGCGTCACGTTCACCACGGACCCCGCCCCGGCCGCCGTGGCCGCGCGGGGTGGTGCCGCCCCGGCGGGCGGCGCGGCCGCCGTACCGATCAGCAGTGCGCCCAGTACGACGGCGGCCGGCGGGCCTGCCGTACGTATGCCTCGCATACGTGTCCTCTCGATCGCGCGGCCCCGCGGGAGCATCCGCCCGCATCACACGGGCGGATGCTCGGACGCGGGCGCCGCTTGCTCCCATGTCTCGACAGGAACGACGGAGCGGACAGGGCGCGGGGAGGTCACGAGGCGTCAGAAAGAAATTGTTCGAAGAGATCTCACGACCCGTGACATCCCCGCACCCGGCCCACTCCGTCGAAGGGGCAGAGACGAACGGAGGCACGCATTGCGTACCGGTGACCTGGAGGAATTCCGCGGCTTCGCCCAGGAGCGGCTGGTGCACCTGCGCCGCGCCGCCTACCTGATGTGCGGTGACTGGCACCACGCCGAGGACATCACGCAGACGGCACTGGCGAAGCTGTATTCCGTGTGGGGGCGGCGGCGCCAGATACGGAACATGGAGGCGTACGCCCACCGCGTACTGACCCGGGCCTGCATCGACCACATGCGGCGGCGCTGGCGTCGCGAACAGCCCTCATGCGTACTGCCCGACCGCGCCGAGCCCTGCGCGGACCCGGCACTGGGACTCCAGGTGCGCGCCGCGCTGGCCGTCCTGCCGCCGCGGCAACGGGCGGTGGTGGTGCTGCGCTACTGGGCCGACCTCGACATCGCCGCGACCGCCGCGGCCATGGGCTGCTCCACCGGCACGGTGAAGAGCCACACCGCACGGGCACTGGCCCGCCTGCGCTCCCTCCTGGGGGACGACGCGGACTCCGACACGTTCGGGGCGTTCGCCCCTCCGGCAGATTCCAACCGAAAGAAGGTCGTACTGCGATGAACAACCACGATGTCAAGGCCCTTCTGCAGGCCGGGCTCCATGACGAGCCGCCCCTGCGGACCAGCGTCGACGCGGCGGTCGCGGCCGGACGGCGCAGCCGTGTCCGCCGCCGCGGAGCACTTGCCGGAGTGGGCCTGACCGCGGGGGCGGCGGTGGCCGCCCTGGCACTGATCACGCCCGGCGCCGACCCGGGCACGACCCCGTCGGCCGCGGCCGACCCGCTCGTCGGCCCGCTGGTGCCCGCCGCGGCCGACGGCGCGGCGCCGCAGACCGTGCGGCCCGACTCCTTCGGGCCGGGAACCGAGCACACGACCCCGTGGAGCAGCAAGCGGCTCGCCGGCACCCTGGTCAAGCTGCTCCCGCCGGGGAAGGCGATGGTCGAGGAGGGAGAGTTCCGCGGCCGGACCTACCGCGTGCAGTGGGACAGCGGCACCGGCCCGGTGGAGTTCGTCGGCGGAGCGGAATACACGGCCAAGGCCCCGCAGGTGCCGCTCTGTGCGACCATCACGATGCCGAAGGTCGCACCCCGGCCGGGCGCACCGGCTCCGCGCGACGCCGCCCCGGCGAGCGACTGCCAGGTGGTCGAACTCCCCGACGGCGCAAGGGCGGAGGCCGTGACGCTGCGGTTCCCTCAGGACGGACAGTCGTCCTGGTACGTCCGGGTGCTGCGCAAGGACGGCCGAACGGTGACCCTTCAGCAGTGGGCCGGCCGGCCGGGCGCGAAGGGGATGCGCGACGCGGGGGCGAAGCCGCAGCTGGACACCACCGCAATGCTGAAGATCGCGAACGACCCCGCCTGGAAGTTCTGACCTGCTCCGCGGCCCGAGGTCCGGCCCGCGGACCTCGGCGCCCGACAGGCTCTCAGGCCTCGGCCGCCGTACTCCGCACGTATCCGAGCCCTGGGCGCCCGTCCAGCAGGAGTTCTCCGGTGGGGACGAAGCCCGTGCGGGTCAGGACTGCTTGCGAGGCCGGGTTGTCGAGTGTGGTGGCTGCCCGCAGTGTGGTCAGGCCGTACTCCTCGACGGCCAGGGCACACAGCTTGCGGACGGTGGCCGTGGCCAGGCCGCGGCCGGTGGCCTTCTCGGCGACGCGGTAGCCGAGTTCGGCGGAGCCGTCCGCCACATCGACGAGGTTGAACCGTCCCAGCACCTCGCCGTCGGTGTCCACCAGGACGTGGAAGTGGCAGAGCCCGGCGGCCTGTTCGGCGAGCAGGGCGGCGTGGCGGGCGGCGAAGTGGGCGAAGTAGTCGTCGCCCCGGTCCGGCACCGATGCGGCGAAGAAGGCGCGGTTCTCCTGCTCGAACGCGAGCAGGGCCGGGGCGTGGTCGGCGCGGAGGCGTTGGAGTTCGGGCATGGCAGAACCCTACGGATGCCGGGCGGCTGGAGGGATCGGAGCGACAGGGTGCAGGTCGGGGCGGGGACGCACGCCTTGTCCCGTACGGCGTCGGGCAGGGCACGGAGGGACGGCCCCGGCCCGGCCGGGGCCGACCCTCCGTACCGGCGGTCACGCCGCCCCGTGGCACTCCTGGTACGTCCGGCCCGAGCCGCACCAGCAGGCGGCGGTCCGGGCCGGGGGCCAGGGGACGGCGCGGCCGCGGGCGGCGAGGGTGGTGGCGTACTGGGGGAGGAGGTCCGGGTCGGCGGGGGACGTGGCCTCCGAGGCGGCGAAGGCCTCGTACGAGGGGACCGTGCCGGTCACGATGCCGAGGTTCGGGGTGCCGGCCTGGTGGAGGTCCCGGAGGGCGGCCTCCAGGCGGGCCAGGTGGTCGGGGCGGGAGGGGTACTCGCTGCGCAGGTTCGGGTACGCGGTGAGGAGTTCGTCGAACTCGGCAGCCGGCCAGTGCAGCACCGCCACCGGGAACGGGCGGGACAGCGCGGTGCGGTACGTGCCCAGTTCGGCGCGGAGGCGGGTGATCTCGGCCCGGAGCTCGCCCGGGTCCGAGGAGCCCAGCGCCCACAGGCGTTTCGGGTCGTGCAGCTCGTCCAGCGAGACGGCGGCCGTGTGGACGGTGTCGGCCAGCTCGTCCCAGACGTCGTGGCCGGCGCCCATCAGCCTGCGCACCCGGTGGCGGCCGATCAGCAGCGACTGCACCGCGTACGGGACCTCCTCGCCCGGCGTCAGGAAGAGCGTCAGCGCGGTCGTGAAGCAGTCGTGCGCCGCTTCCAGCTCGTCGTGCGATTCGAGGGTCTCGGCCGCGATCTCCCAGGGCGCCGGGTCGAGCGGGCCCGCGGCGCGGATGCCGTCGAGGATCGCGCGGGCCTCGGCCTCGTGGCCGTACTCCCACAGGTTGGCCGCGTTCAGGGCCTTGACCAGGTGCGGGTGGTCGAGGTCGGGGAAGCCGAGCAGCTCGTCGTAGAGCGTGGTGGCGCGGGCGCGGTCACCGGCGAGCTCCAGATGGGCCGCGGCCTGGAGGAGCAGCGGCTCACGGTCCTCGGGGTACTGCGCCGCGGTGCGCAGCAGGCGCTCGGCTTCGGTGGTGTGATCAGCAGGCGTGTCGGGGCGCATGAACCACACCGTACTGCTGTACGGCATCTGGACGGAGGCTTGTTCCGGACCTGGAGAGTTACGGGACATGGCCCTATCGTGCGGGCCGTGCGGGAGCGGATACCGGTCGTGGTGCAGCGGAACTCGCGGGGGCGGCGGATCGCCGCGCGCGGGCTCTGGACGGGCGCGGAGGTGGTGGTGACCCTCGGGGTCGTCCTGTTGTTGCTCGTTGTTCATCAGCTGTGGTGGACCAACCGGCAGGCCCGCGCCGACGCCGAACACCGGGTTCAGGCCCTTGAGCGGGAGTGGGGCGAGCCACAAGGACTCAAGGACGGGGGAAGCGGAGGCGGAGGCCGAGGCGGAGACCGGGCGGGGAGCGGGCGGGCGGTGGATGGCAGGGGCTCCGGCGGCCGTTCGTCCGCGGGCCGTGCCGCGCCACCCCCCGCGCCGCGCTGGGATCAGGCGTACGCCGTCATCCGTATCCCGCGGCTCGGGCTCACCGCCCCCGTCGCCCAGGGCATCAGCAAGCACGGGGTCCTCGACAAGGGGTACGTCGGGCACTACCCGCGCACCGCGCAGCCCGGCCGGCCGGGCAACTTCGCGCTCGCCGGGCACCGCAACACGCACGGCGAGCCCTTCCGGTACATCAACCGGCTGCGGCGCGGCGACCGGATCGACGTCGAGACCCGGGACGCCGTCTACACGTACACCGTCGACCGGACGCTCGGGCAGACCAGCGCCCGCGACAGCGGGGTCATCGCGGCCGTGCCGCGCAGCAACGTGAAGCCGTACCCGGGGTACGGAACCCCCGGCTCCTATGTGACGCTCACCACGTGCACGCCCGAATTCACCTCGCGATACCGGCTTGTCGTGTGGGGGAGGCTGACGGATGTCCGGGCGCGGTAGCCGGGTCGCACTAACGACCTGGGGAGCAATAGGGAGTGGGGCAAGGAGCGGCGTCCGGTGCGGTCGATCGCAAGGCGCCGGAAGGTCTTCGTAGCGGAGCTACTAGTAGTGCTTGGTCAGGTCGGCTGTGGTGGTGCGTTTCTTTCGGGTTCGGTGTGTCGTTGAGGGAGTGTGACTCCGGACGAGATTGCGGTGG
>NZ_JBVKBV010000015.1:0-180494 GCF_055635345.1 Streptomyces sp. NPDC111516
AACGCTCCAACACCGCACGCTCGTCAGCGGACAACAACAACGGTTCCAGCTTCGGACCACGACGCGGTGCGGGCACACCCGCAGAAACACTCATACAGGAACTAACGACGGATCTCCGGCGCAGGACACTAGCCCGGCTCGTCTCCTGTTGCCCCGCCCCACGGCGGGGCTACAGCCGCTCTCAGCCCGGATCGTCCACGGGGCACTCAGGACAGATGCCTGTCGCGGCCGCCGCGTGACGCACGTTCTCGAACCCGTAACGTGCCCCGGGCTGTTCGACGGGCAGCTGCCAGATCCGCTCGACGGCACCGTCGGTGAGCACCTCCCCCGGAGCCCCTTCCGCCCATAGGCGCCCTTCCTGGAGCACCAGGACATGCGCCGCCGCCCTGGCCGCCTCAAGGTCGTGCGTCGCCTGAACGACTGTGACCCCTTCCGCCGCCACCTCAGCCAGAACATCGACAATCAGGCGCTGAGCCGTCGCATCGAGGCCGGTGGCGGGCTCGTCGAGCAGAAGCAGATCCGCCTCCTGGGCCAACCCCTGCGCAACGAGAGCACGCTGGCGCTGGCCGCCCGACAGCTCTCCCAGCTGCCGATGGGCGAGAGAGGCGATGCCGAGCCGGCCCATGCTCGTTTCCACGACTTCCCAGTCCCGCCGCGACAGTCGCCGCCACAGCCCTCGACGCCCCCACCTCCCCATCGCCACGGCGTCCCGCACCGTCAGGGGCAGCACATCGGCCACCCTGCTGCGCTGCACCACGAATGCCGCGCGCCCAGCAGTCCGGTACCCCACCGCGCCCGCTGTCACCGGGATCACGCCGGCGATCACCCCCAGCAGCGTGGACTTGCCCGAGCCGTTCGGCCCGACCACCGCGGTGGTGGCGAACGCCGGTATACGCAAGGTGAGTTGAGTCAGAACCGAACGGTTCACGTAGCCGGCCGATACTCCGTCGAGCCTTACCTGCGGCTGCATCTCCCGAACCTCTTTCCATCACATCTCTTTGTATTGATAATCATTTTCATTGTAGTGTCCCGCTCCATGGAATGGTTGATGGGCCCCTTCGAGGTGACCTTTGTTCAACGGGCGCTGTGGGGCGGTGTTCTCGTGTCGCTGATCTGCGCCCTGGCCGGTACGTGGGTGGTTCTGCGTGGCATGGCGTTCTTCGGGGACGCGATGTCGCACGGCATGCTTCCCGGTATCGCGCTGGCTTCGCTGCTGGGAGGCGATCTGCTGCTCGGTGCGGCCGTAAGTGCGGCGGTCATGGCGCTCGGCGTCAGCATCGTCGGCCGATCGCCTCGCCTGTCCCAGGACACCAGCATCGGGCTGCTTTTCGTGGGGATGCTGTCGCTGGGCGTCATCATCGTTTCCCGCTCGCAGTCGTTCGCCGTCGACCTGACCGGTTTCCTCTTCGGTGATGTGCTTGCCGTGCGCTCGGCCGATCTCGTTCACCTCGGGGGCGCACTGGTGATCGCGCTGCTGGTCTCCGTATTCGGCTACCGGCCCTTTGTGGCCCTGGCGTTCGACGAGCGCAAGGCGCACACACTGGGGCTCCGTCCGCGTATCGCGCACGCGGCTCTGCTGGTCCTCCTCACCCTGGCGATCGTCGCGTCGTTCCACATCGTGGGCACGCTGTTGGTCTTCGGCCTGCTGATCGCACCGCCCGCGGCCGTCCTGCCCTGGGCCCGGCGCATCCCGGTGATCATGATCGGCGCCGCTTGCCTCGGCATGAGCGCGACGTTCATCGGGCTGTTGCTGTCGTGGCACCTCCACACGGCTGCCGGGGCGACCATCGCCGCGACGGCGGTCGTCCAGTTCCTGGGAGCCGAAGAAGCCGCCGAGCAGCAGTCCCGGCTCGTGCTGGCCAGCGCGGGCACCGGAGCGGTCCGGGTCCTGGACCTGGTCACCGAGGACATCACGTCCCTCAAGGGAACCGGCCACGTGAAAGGGCTGCGCACCGACGGTCGGTTCGCCTACCTGAGCAACGCCGAAGGGACACATGTCGTCGACGCCGGTGCCTGGATGGTGGACCACGGCGACCACGTCCACTACTACCGCGCCAGTATTCGCGACGTCGGGCCCATCGCGGGGAGGGACACCGCTCTCGTCCACAGCGATCGGACCGTCACCGCGGTCACCTCGTCGAAGGGTGACACGCAGGTGTTCGACCGCAAGAAGCTGGAGGACGGCACCGTTCCCCGCGGTCTCGCACTGACCAGCGCGGGCGCCGGTGCGGTCGTCCCCTACCAGGGGCATCTGCTGGTCACAGCGGCGGGCTCCGGTCAGGACGCCGTGGAGGTCCGCGACCGGGACGGTGCGCAGGTGACCTCGCTGAAGGAGCCGTGTGCTCAGGTGCGGGGCGAGGCCGTCACCCGCCGCGGCGTGGTGTTCGGATGCGCCGACGGCGCGCTGCTGGTCAGTGAGGACAAGGGGAAGTTCACCGCCGAGAAGATCCCCTACGGCAAGGCAGTGAACGCCTCGGAGCGTGCGTCCGACTTCCGTCACCGGGCGGGCAGCACCACCCTCGTGGCCACGTCCGGTGATGACGCCGTCTGGGTCCTCGATGTCACCGACCGCTCCTGGACGCGCGTCGAAACCGGCCCGGTGGCAGCGGCCAACACCGCTGGGGAGGGAGCTCCGTTGCTTGCGCTCGGCAAGGACGGGGCGCTCACCGCTTTCGATATCACCACCAAGAAGCGCACCGCTCGCAAGGAGCTCCTTCCGAAGGGCGTCGCGTCCGCCGTCATCGAGGTCGACACCACCCGCGCGTACGTCAACGATGCCACGGCACGGAAGGTGTACGAGATCGACTACAACGACCGCCTTCGGCTCGCCCGGACCTTCCCCCTCGACTTCACCCCGACGTACATGGTGGAGACCGGCCGATGAGCACTGCATCCGCGACCGTACGCGGGCGTTCGCTGCCCATCCTCACCCTCCTCGCCTCCCTGTCCTGCGCGCTGCTCCTGGGTGTCACCGGCTGCGCGGGAAGCGACAAGGGCCGGCCCACAGTGGTCGTCACCACCAACATCCTCGGTGACATCACCCGCAACATCGTCGGCGACGAGGCCGAGGTGACCGTGCTGATGCAGGCCAACGCCGATCCGCACTCCTTCGGCGTCTCCGCCCCGCAGGCGGCGTCCATCGAACGGGCCGACCTGATCGTCTACAACGGCCTCGGCCTGGAAGAGAACGTCCTGCGCCATGTGGAGGCCGCCAAGGCGGCCGGCGTCCCCACTCTGGCAGTCGGCGACGCCGTCGACCCGATCACCCACACGTCGGGGGAAACCGCCGGTGAGCCCGACCCCCACTTCTGGACCGATCCGGAGCGGGTCCACAAGGCGGTCGGCCTCATCGCGGACCGGGTCGCCGAGCATGTGAAGGGCGTCGACCGGGCCGCCGTCGAGAAGAACGCGTCGGGCTACGGGACGAAGATCGCCGAACTCACCGCGTGGATGCGCCAACAGTTCGACGAAATACCTGCGGACAAACGCCAGTTGGTGACCAACCACCACGTTTTCGGTTATCTGTCCCAACGCTTCGGGTTCCGAATCGTTGGCGCCGTGATCCCCAGCGGGACCACCCTTGCGTCGCCGAGCGCATCGGACCTCAAGTCCCTTGCCACCGCGATCGAAAAAGCGGGCGTGAAGGCGATCTTCGCGGACTCGTCCCAACCCGACCGTCTGGCCCAGGTACTGAAAAGCGAGAGCGACATCGAGGTCGGCGTCGTGCCGTTGTTCTCCGAATCCCTCACCGAGAAGGGAAAGGGCGCGGCCACCTACCTGGAAATGATGCGCGCCAACACCACCTCCATAGCCACCGGTCTGGGCACCGAATAGCCATGCTGTCGCCGGTCGTCAGCGACAGCCACGGAAAGGAAAATCACGCAATGAAGCACGTAGCACGCCCGAGGGCGGCGGCCGCCGTCACCGCCCTTCTCGCGACATCCGTCGCACTCACCGCCTGCGGCGGCGACAAGGAGCCCGCTGCCCGGAAGAGGGACAAAGCGCCGAGCTCGTCGGCCGCCCAGGTCAAGGACCCGATCGTCACCACGTACGACGGGGGTCTGTACATACTCGACGGCGCGACGCTGAAGCTCGCCAAGGACATATCGCTGGAGGGGTTCAACCGGGTCAACCCCGCAGGCAGCAACCGTCATGTGATGGTCTCGACCTCGACAGGCTTCCGGGTCATGGACGCCGTGCAGCAGAAGCTCACGGACGTCGAGTTCGAGGGCAGCAAGCCGGGCCACGTCGTGCGCCACGCGGGCAAAACGATCCTCTTCACCGACGGGACCGGAGAGGTCAATATCTTCGACCCCAAGAACCTTGGCGACACCAAGCCGAAGAGCGAGACGTACAAGTCCGCCGCTCCGCACCACGGTGTTGCCATCCAGCTCGTCAACGGCGAGCTGGTGACCACCCTCGGCACGGAGGAGAAGCGCGTCGGCATCGCCGTACTCGGCAAGGACCGCAAGGAAATCACCCGCAGCGAGGAGTGCCCCGGCGTCCACGGCGAGGCTGCCGCGCAGGGCGAAGCCGTCGTCATCGGCTGCGAGGACGGCGTCCTGGTCTACAAGGACGGCGCCATCAAGAAGGTGAAGAGCCCTGCGGCGTACGGCCGGATCGGCAACCAGGCCGGGTCCGACGAGTCACCCATTGTTCTCGGTGACTACAAGAAGGACAAGGATGCCGAGCTGGAGCGGCCGGAGCAGGTGTCGTTGATCAACACCGAGGCGAACAACATGCAGTTGGTCGACATCGGCACGAGCTACACCTTCCGTTCGCTGGCCCGCGGCCCGCACGGCGAGGCGCTCGTCCTGGGCACCGACGGCAAGATCCACGTCATCGATCCCGAGAACGGCAAGGTCATCAAGAAGATTTCCGCCCTCGGTTCCTGGCAGGAACCGCTGGACTGGCAGCAGCCGCGGCCGGCGCTGTTCGTGCGCGACCACACCGCGTACGTATCGGACCCGTCGAGCAAGAAGCTGCTGGCCATCGACATCGAGTCGGGCAAGCAGCTGGCTTCGACGGAACTGCCGAAGGCTCCCAACGAGCTGAGCGGCGTCAAGCAGCACTGAGCCCCCGAGGTATGAGGAGCGCGTTCCCGATGGTCGGGGACGCGCTTCTCGCGCTGCCGCGACGCGATCTTCCGCAGCGCTCCACGACAGGACCCGCCGGCTGGAACAAGGTCTTGCGGGCCGGGAACGACAACGAGTGGTGACACCGACCGCATCACCACCCGTCATGGACACGCAGGAGTCACCAAGAGGACTTGGTGACTCCAGGAAGGAACGGCGTGCGCCGGGCGGACGGCGATGGCCCACGAGGTCACCCGTCTGCTCGGCATCCTCGCGGCGCCGCGGGCACGGGAGACAACGCGCCGCTGACGTACGACGGCGACACCGAGAACGAAACCGAGGGCGAAACCAAGAACGAAGACCAAGAACCCGCCAGGACTCGTGAAGAGCTCCGGCGGGCTCTTCTCGCGGCCCGGCGCGTGAACAGCAGTTCTCGCAGATCGGCAACGCCGTACCCCCCGCTGCTCGCCGGCCACCTTCTCGCCCCACACCTCGGCGTCGCCCTCGACCCCGACGACTTCACTCTCGCCGCCTGATGCCCCACGCCCCCGAATCCGACGAAGACGACCCCGAGTTCATCGCGCCGCCGCAGCCGGTGTTCCACGTCGAGCAGGCACTCCTCGGCACCCTCCTCCTCGAACCGCACCGTCTCGGCGACGTGACCGGCATCGCCGCCGACTCCTTCTCCACTGCCGCGCACGCCGCCCTGTTCGCCGCAATCAGCACCCTGCCTCCGCCCGACCCCGCCGAGCACGCGAAGAACACCAAATGGCTCGACCGCGTGCTCGCCACGGGACGTGGGCAGGCGCGCGGACTGACCGCCTCGTACCTGCACACCCTCGTCCAGGTCTGCCCCTGGCCCCGCCACGCACCGGCCTACGCACAGATGGTCGAGGCCGAACACGCCCGCCGCCGTCTGCACACGGCCGCCGAACGCCTCGTCCGGACCGTCCACGATGCCTCCCTCCCGCACCCCGTCCAGACGGTGCTAGCCGAGGCCGACGCACTCGCCACGGTTGGGGACGGCATCGCGAGCCGCTTCCCGTTCCCTCCTGGCCACCGCCGATCACACTGGCCGGCGCATCGAGGCGTACGTCGGCGACCCGACGAACAGCCCGTTCCAACTCGTCGTCGGCGCCCGCCGATCCCTCGCCGACATCGGCGCCGTTCGCACCTGCTGGCAGCACGCCAGCAGAACGGTCCCGCCGCAGCAACCGCGCCCGGCGCCTAACCACCCGCGCCGGCCCGCCGACCACCACGGCCGCGCACACCGCCCGCGCTGCGCGAGCAACCCGATAACACCCGCATAAGAAACCGGCCTTCGCCGCCCGCAGACCGCGGGCCCCGAACGCAGGACGACACACTTCACCAGCCCGCCGGCCGCTCCGGCGGTCGCGGTCGGTCCCGCTGCCAGCCGTTCACGCTGATCAACGGCACGCGAGAGCGGGGCAACGTAGCGCGGGATCGCCGGTTAGCCAAACCGTCGATCCCGCGCACCATTGATAGTCCACCGCCACGCCCTGCCCGCACGTCGAAAGGCACCACCCCACGACCACAGAGCAGCCACGAAGCAAGAACGGCCAAGAGGCCCACAGGCGATCACGCCGCCGCGCAACTCGCCCGGAACAGATCCTGCGCCCGCACCACGTCCTTCGGCGTAAGGAGCTGCACCTCCAGATCACCCGTGGTGACCGAGACCCGACACGTCCCGGGTGAACCCCGGCACGAGGTCGACGCCCTTCGGGTCGACCTTCAGGTAGACCAGCAGCTTGCTCCGCTGCGGCGGACACAAGCAAGCGAAGTTCCGCAGACGCTGATACGCCCGGTACTGCTTGCGCTCAACACGGTTCACACCGTCCCCGAGCCCGAGCAGTGCCTCATCGACCGCGCCCGCCGGCTCCATCATCGACGCGCCCTGGACGTCGGCCGCCGCCCGAGCAACCGGCTGGCGACGCGCCCGGCGGGCCCACCTGCATGCCGCCGCTCACGGAAGCCACGGTCTCAAGCCCGAGCAGGTCGCTGCCGAAGAGTCGGTAGCGGACCAAGTCGATCGACCTCCGGTGCTCGCGCACCACATGTACGTCGTAGCGCGTGAAGTCACCGGCGATGCAGATCAGGCGCGGTCCGCTCCACAGGACCTGGGACGCGGCCGTCACCCCGAGCCGGTCGCTGACCACACGCTCGAACTCGGCCCGGTGGTCCATCAACCACGAGAGATAGAACAAGCCCTGGTTGATGACGCCGGCATCGACGCCGCGCTTGTATTCGACATTAGCGACCGCTGGAGTTCAGATACCCGCTCAGAACTGCGACAATTCATAGGCTACATGTCCGCAACGCTTGCCCGGGGGCGTTACTTCAGGACGATGGCGGACAGGATGAGTGAACCGATGACGACCAAGCCAACGGTGAACGCGCCGATGGCCTTGGCCCGCGTCCAATAGGAAATGCCCTGGCTCGGAGACGTGTTTAGTTCCCCCGCCGCAACGGTGCTTTTTTCGGTGGCGAAGCCACCGAGCCGGCGCTGATACCCAAACCCACCATCTACGCGGTCCGAGACCGTGCTGCGTTCGGGCTGGCTGTCTGCCACATCGAGCTCCGCGCCCAGCAGATACCGCTTTCGGTTGTGCAGGGCTGTAACAACTCGGGCAGCCGTGACTTCCTGTGCGGCCCTCATGGCGGTGGCGGCGTGAGTGAGAAGGATTGTGCGGGGAACTGGGGCGAGCTCTGTGCGTTCCGCGGCCAGCAACGCATGTGCAACTGGCGCATCGGGCGAGTACGCGGGAGCGCGATTGCGGACCAACCCGAGCAGGTCAGCGGTTTCGGTACCGCGCTGCTGCGGCGCTGGCAGCCCTTCGGCCCGAAGCTGGATGTGCAGATGCCGGTAGATGTCACCAAGGCTGAGCATCGCCCCGGCCCGTGCGCTGCCAGCACGTAGCAGCCGAAGCAGTCGCTCGGTGAACGCTGTGTGCTCTTCCCCTGGCAGGATCACCGCCGTGCGGTTCGCCGGGGCCGAGGTCAGCGTGTACGTTCCGCCGACCTGCAGCTGACCTAGGATCGTCTCTTCCTCGTCGGCAAGCGTCTCGCCGATCACCGTGCCGCTGAAGCAGCTGTCGAGGATCACCGCGCGGACGGCGGCCTTGCTGTCCAGAAAGACGTCGCGTACTGCCTCGAAGGGCAAGGCGGTGAACGGTAGCCGGTCTTGCCGGGTGGTTGACAGGCTCAGATACAGCTCACGGCGGCGCAGGCTGAGCAACCCGTGCCCGCTGTAGTAGAACAGCAGCAGGTCCTCGGCCTCCGCAGCTGCTTGTCCCAGTAGGTCGCCGACCTGCGCGACGCTGGCTGTCGGCGAAGCAGCCGTGCAATGTGTGGGGTCGAATCCGCCCAGTTGCCGGTCGGTGAGCACCTGGGCCAGGTCGGCAATGTTGCTGGCGACCACCGGCACGTCGGGAAGCTTCGGATCATCGTAAGTGGGAGCCCCGACCAGAAGGATCCGCGACCGACGGGGATCCACAGCTCGCACATTCATTCGGCCTGCCGGAGCGTCTCGCGGACTAGCACCTCGACATCGTCCACGCGCTTGGCATCCACCTCCACACGGCGCCCGTCCGGCGCGCGCACCACGATCCGGACATCCGATCGGCGCGGCTGGGCCAGGAACGCTCGCAGTGACGTGGCAAGAGCTGTCAGGGCCCCTCCGCTGCCCAGAGCAACGATCAGAGCATCGGTCACCGTCCCCAACTCACTGGGTCCAGGCCCGGCGCCTGCCGGTGTGATCAGCCCCCGAAGCTCTGGCTCATGCCGCAACCAGTCCGACAGATCCGCCAGCCTCTCGACCGGATCGTCGCCCTCTACTGACAACCACACGCCGTCCACGCGTTCCCCCTCACATGACGTTCCATCAGTATGCCCAATTCCCGTAGCCGACGGAGGAATTCAGCTGCAGCTGGGTGGTCCGGGCCACGCGCTGAGGAACACCTCGATGGCACAGCGTCTGACAAACGGGGGCGAACCATATGGGTCGCCCACCGCCGCTTGATGGCACGTTATTCAATCGATCGGTGACAGGGGTCTGCGGAGCGGGGCGAGCGGGTTCCAGACGTTCTCGCCAGGTTCCCGACCTGACGCGGTGGACTTCGAACTTCTCGAGAGCGCCCGAGTCAGACTGCTGAAGCGGAACTTGGGGTCGAGGTCGAGGGCGAAGCTCTGCCCCAGAGTGGTCGGTGGAGCCCAGGCTTCCTCGGGTGTCAGCAGGTAGGCGCTGGTCTCGGCTCAACCAGCCGAGCCGTCGTCCAGGTCACCGAGCAGGACATAGAAGATGGCCACCGGCTCGCCCAGATACTTCTGGAAGACGGCGAGTCCGTTGAGCCCGACCGTCTTCAACTGGATGGGCAGCATCCGACTCCTGGACCTGTAGGCGACGAGATCGACGCCTATGTCCCACTCGGGCCGGGCCACTTCAACACGCGACCGCAGGAGTTGGACGATGAACCAGGACCGGCCGGGGACCTCGGTCGCTCCAGTTTCGTTCTCGAGGTCAAGGACTTCCTTCTCGGCATCAAGGACGAACGCCTGTTTGCCCAGCTGACTCTGCCTCATGGGCCTGCGTCCCGCTGAGGTCGCCGGACTACGCTGGACGGACATCGACTTCGACGCCGAGACGCTGATCACCGCCAACAACCAGGACAATGATCGGCAACGCTCGGGTGCTGGAGAAGGACACCAAAACCGAGGCGAGCGAACGCACACTGCCGCTGCCGGTGAAGCAGGCGATGCTCGCCTATCAGGTGACCCAAGAGCTAGAACAGATGTCGATGGGCGCGCTCTATCAGCGCTCTGGCTACATGTTCGTCGGCCGCCTCGGCCAGCCGCTCACTACTCGCCACCTGCGTGAGGCCGCGTACTCCCTGCAGCGGAAGCTGGAGCTGCGAAAGGTCCGGCTCTACGACGCGCGCCACTCGTGCCTCACGATTCTTGCCGTCAACGGCGTGCCGGACGTCGCCCTCGCCGCATGGGCCGGGCATGCCAACGCCAACTTCACAAAGCGGGCGTACGTCCGCCCGAGCCCCGAGGACCACCGCATCGCCTCGGACCACCTCACTTCTCTACTCGGTTTCAGTGAGGGCGAAGCAGCCTGATGATGAAGACGTCGTGACAGCTTGTGAGATATCTGCCCTCGGCGAACAGCAAAAACGACCTCTGACCTGGGCACTTCAGTGGATCACCAGGATGTGCTCCCACATAACCTTCTGTACGTCCTGTACATTTTCTACAGGTGCTTGCGCAGACCCCGCCCATGCGAATCCCGTACAGATCCCTGAGGAGAGGCATCGTTCATGCTGTTCCGTCCTGCCGCCCGCTACGTGCTGCCCGAGTTCACCGAGCGCACGACCAACGGGACCCGCACCCTCGACCCGTACTCCAAGCTGCTCGCCGAACGGATCGTCTTCCTCGGCACCCCGGTCGACGACACCGCGGCCAACGATCTGGTCGCCCAGTTCATGTACCTGGAACACGCCGCCCCGGACCGGCCCATCTCCCTCTACATCAACTCCCCCGGCGGCTCGTTCGGGGCCATGTCGGCGATCTACGACACGATGGAGTACCTCACCTGCGAGGTGGAGACCTACTGCCTCGGCCAGGCAGGTTCCTGCGCGTCGGTGCTGCTCGCGGCGGGCGCTCCCGGCAGGCGGCACGCACTGCCCGGGGCGCGGGTCGTCGTTCAGCAGCCCGAGCTCACCGAGCCGGTGCAGGGCCAGCCGTCCGATCTGGAGATCGAGGCGAGGGAGTTGGAGCGGGTCCAAGAGATGCTCACCACGCTGCTGGCCCGCCATACCGGCCGCGGCGCCGAACAGATCGCCACCGACATCGAGCGCGATCTCATCCTCGACGCCTCGGGCGCCAAGGCGTACGGACTGGTGGACCACATCGTGGAGAACCGGAAGTCGTCGCTCCCGTCGCACGGCGCGCGGTGAACGCCCTGTGCCGCCATCCGAGTTGCCACCATTGCCCGCACTGACGTGCGCCGAGGGCGAGTTCATCGACCGCTATCTCGAAGTCCTCGACCAGCTGGGCCGGATCAATCCGGCCCGCGGCAGCGACACCTACGGCGCACTGCGGGCCGCGCAGGCACTGGCCTCACGGGCGGGTGCGCTGCGGGACGCCCTCGCGTTGATGCACGAGCGCGGCGAAGCACAGATCCACGCCGCCACCCTGGTCCGGGCGCTGCGGGTGCTGGACGGGGAACGGCGGGCCGGACGCGTCACCCTGCCCCCCGCTCCGGCGAGTTGATCAACCCTTTCGTCGCCAGGCCGGTCGGGACCAGCCGGCTCCCCTGCCCCCACCCGGAAGGAGGCACCCAACTCCCCTTCGCGACACGCCCGGTGGTCACATCAAAATTCCTCGCTCTTTCGGCGTAGAAACTTCCTCTCATGAGGGAATTCTCCACTTGCGTTCTCCGGGCGGGCAATGAGCGGAATCTGCGATTCCACCCCTGGTACGGGGACCGGTCCGAATGACCGTCAGCACTCCCGAAACCGTCGGCTCCACCCGAACGGGTCATCCGTGAGGAGCCACACAATTCGTCGTTCCTCCTCGGAAATCCGGCAGTCGGTGAGTCAAGATCCCTGGGACGACAAGCCCCCGCCACAGCGACGGGGCGGTCCGGGCGGACGCCGAGTCCTGCCGCCGTCCGGATGTCTGGTCGACAAAAGTGGATCGGCAGGAGTGGAGGACCCGAGCACAACGGGTCGACCGGATCTCCGGTCGGCCCTCGGGGTGAAGCCGCCGAGCGCGGCCGGGCAACTTCGCCAGCCCGAACCCGACAGGTCATCCTTCACAGGCGGCTGACGAAGGGTTGCGCATGACTGCGCAGGTTCATGTCCCGTCTCTGCTCGCCCGGGCCGGTACGGCCTCGGTTCTGACTCTGGCCGCCGTCGGCGGCACCATGCTCGCCCCGGGCGCCACAACGGAGGCCCAAGCGGCGCCCCTCTCCATGAAGGCGCTCAAGGTCGCCGCGTCCAAGAAGGGATCGCCGTACAGATGGGGGGCCATCGGCCCCAACCGCTTCGACTGCTCGGGGCTGACGGTCTATTCGTTCAGGAAGGCGGGCAAGAAGCTCCCCCGCACGGCCCAGCAGCAGTACAACAAGACTCGTCATATCCCGGCCTCGCACAGGCAACGCGGCGATCTGGTCTTCTTCCACTCCGGCCGCTTCGTCTACCACGTGGGGATCTACGCCGGTCACGGCAAGATCTGGCACTCACCGAGGACCGGTGCGGTGGTCCGGCTGGAGAAGATCTGGACGAAGCGCGTCTCTTACGGTCGGGTCCGCTGACGCGGTCTCAGCGCAGCTGAGAACCTCAGTGCAGCAGAGGGCCGGACGCCGGCACCGGCCCCAACGCGGTGAGCGCCGTGCCACTGCCGCCCTCGATGGCGCGGGAGGTACGCGGCCTGCGCAGCCACCGGCCCATCCGGTCCACCAGGAGCGCCACGGCGTGGAACCAGACCAACGTGAGCAGCACGACGATCGTCGCAAGCAGCAAGGCCCTCGGGAGCCGCTACCGCGCCTGCGCCCTCTCCCAGCAGCCCGCCGAACTGGAGCGGGAGGCGGGCGCCGCGCTGCTGGTCCGCCGCCACTGAGGGGCCCACCTCACAGCCGCCGGCGAGCTGCTGGTCGGACGCGCACGACGGATCCTCGACGAGATGGACCAGGCCCGCCATGAGCTGGCCCACCTCTCCGGGCTCTCCGGCGGACGTCTGCGCGTCGGTACGTTCACCACCGCGGGCGTCCATCTGTTTCCGCCGGTCCTGAGCGCCTTCCGTCGCGCCCACCCGGACGTGGAACCGGCCGTCACCGAGTGCCTCGACGCCGATCTGTTCCGCGTACACCAGTCCGCCTCCAGGGTGTCGAAGGTACGGCCGTCGTACAGGTCGGGCGTACGCACGGCGAACCCGTCACCGCGCAGTTCGTCGGGAAAGGCGGTCACGCCCGAGGTGAGGCCCTGAGCATGGTGAAACACCACAACTTCGGTCACCGAGGGTCTCCAACTGCCTATGGACAAGAATCGGTCCGTCAATCTAGCGCGGCATCCCGGGTGTTCGATCAGCGAGCGAGGCGTAGCCGTCGGCCTGCCCGGGGAACGGGGCAGATCGGAAGGCCGGTCAGTTCTGTACGGGGATGCTCCACGGGAGCGCGATCCAGACCGTCTTGCCGCCGTCGGCGGTGGGGGTGACAGTGAGCCGGCCTCCGCACTCCTTGGCCAGAGAGCGGATGATCACCATGCCCCGTCCGTTGTCCTGCTGAACGGCGGCGGGCAGCCGCCGGGGCCAGCGCGGGTGACTGTCCGTCACCCCCAGATGCAGCTGCTCCTCCCGCTCCAGCCTCAGGTCCACGGTGAAGGTGGGCGACTGTCCGAAGGTGTGCTGGACGGCGTTGGTCGCGAGTTCCGAAACGATGAGCCGGATGCCGTCGGCGAACTCCGTGGCGGTGGCCAGGCCCCATTCGGTGAGTACCCGGTCCACATATCTCCGGGCCGCCGCGACCGACACCGGCTCGCTCGGCAGAGTGATGCTTGCTTCTTGGTGGTCTGCCATGGCGAGCCGTCCCTTTCCCACCCGGACCGACTCGCGATCGGACCCGGTTGCGCTTCGCGCCAGATTGCCACTGATGCTGCCCCCTCTGGCGGCGATCCACCAAGATATGCATATATCTATCGCTCAATGCGGTGAACCCAGCCACGCAAAACCGTATGCGGGCGTCACACTGTCCGCTCGGCAGGAAGAGGAGCGGAGAGGGAGGGAGGCCGCAGATGCAGCACGGTCCTGTGGTACGACGCCGCAAGCTCGGGGAGGAGCTGCGGAGTCTGCGTCTGGCGTCGGGGCTGACCAGCCGGGACGCCGGGCGGATGCTCGGTTGGCACCAGTCGAAGGTGAGCCGGATCGAGACCGGTGTCAGTGGAGTGCGGCCGGCCGATGTGGCACGGCTGCTGGACGCGTACGGCGTGGACGACCCGCAACTGCGGACGCTCCTGGAGGGACTGGCGGGTTCGGCGGGTGGGGGCGGCACCGGCTGGTGGCATGCGTATCGCGGTCTGATTCCGCCCCAGTACCGCGACTTCATCAGTCTGGAGTCCCAGGCTCGGACCGCGCGCACCCTGGAGACCTCGGTGGTGCCCGGGCTCCTGCAGACGGCGGACTACGCCCGTGCGGTGACCCGGGCGTCGCTGGACGGGTTGCCCGCCGGCGAACTGGATTCCCTGGTGGAGGTACGGCTTGCCCGGCAGGGGGTGCTGCGGACCGATCCGCCACTGCGGCTGAGCGCGGTGCTCGACGAGGCGGTGCTGCGGCGCCGGGTCGGCGGGCGCCGGGTGATGAGAAATCAGCTGCGTCATCTGACCCGAGTGGCTCAACTTCCCCATGTGCGACTCCAGTTGCTGCCGTTCTCGGGCGGTGAATATGCCGGCCTCACCGGACCTTTCGTTATTTTCTCATTTCCGAACACTTCTGATCTGGACGTGGTAGTTCTCGACCATTTGACGAGTAGCCTCTATCTGGAGCGGAAAGAAGACCTTGAGGCGTACAGCTCGGCCTTCCGCACGATGCAGGCGCACGCGCTGTCGCCGCAGCACTCGTTGGACCTCATCGCCGCGATCGACCGCGACGATCAGTGAACCCGGACCGCCCGAGGGGGGCGTCATGTCGGATTGCTTCGCACAGCACTCGTTACGGTGGCGGCGCAGCAGCCGCAGCACGGGGATGAACAACTGCGTGGAGGCCGCGCCGTTCGGTGACGAACAGCTGGCCGTGCGGGACTCCAAGGATGTGTCCAGGCCACCGCTGCGGTTCTCCGCGGCGGCCTGGACCTCTTTCGTCTCCGGCCTGCACCGGGGTTCGGTCAGCTGACGGGAGCGGTCCGCCGCACGATCGCCACCGCCTCGGCGATCTGCTCCTCGGTCAGATCGGCGCGCGCGGTCAGCCGCAGCCGGGAAATGCCGTCCGGCACCGACGGCGGCCGGAAGCATCCCACCGCGAGTCCCGCGGTACGGCAGTCGGCCGCCCAGCGCACCGCCGCGTCCGCCGAGGGCGCCCGTACCGAGACCACGGCGGCGTCTGGGCGTACGGCGGTCAGGCCGGCGGCGGTCAGCCGCTCGTACAGCGCGGTGGCGACGTCACGGACTCGTTCGGCGCGCTCCGGCTCGCGGCCGAGCAGCCGCAGGCCACCCAGCGCGGCGCCCGCGGCGGCCGGCGCGAGACCCGTGTCGAAGATGAATGACCGGGCCGTGTTGACCAGGTGTTCGATGACCTGGGCAGGACCGAGGACCGCTCCCCCCTGGCTGCCCAGGGACTTGGAGAGGGTGAGCGTGGTGACGATTCCGTCGCCGCCCGCGAGACCGGCGGCGGCGAGCGCGCCCCGGCCGCCGTCCCCCAGTACGCCCAGACCGTGCGCGTCGTCGACGAGCAGTGCGGCGCCCTCCGTCCGGCAGACGTCGGCCAGTTCGGGCAGCGGCGCGGCGTCGCCGTCGACCGAGAAGACCGAGTCGCTGACCGCCAGCGCACGGCCGTCGTGTGTCTGCAGGGCCTTGCGCACCGCGCCGGGGTCGGCGTGCGGCACGACGGCGGTCTCGGCCCGGGAGAGCCGGCAACCGTCCACGATCGAAGCGTGGTTGCCCGCGTCGGAGACGATCAGCGAGCCGCGGCCGGTGAGCGCGGTGAGGGCGGCGAGATTGGCCGCGTACCCCGATGACAGGACCAGAGCCGCCTCGAACCCGCAGAATTCGGCCAGCTCGTGTTCGAGTTCGGCGTGCAGGGCGGTGGAGCCGGTGACGAGCCGCGATCCGGTCGCACCCGCACCCCACCGGCGGGCGGCCTCGGCGGCGGCAGCGGTGACCTCGGGGTGCCGGGTCAGGCCCAGATAGTCGTTGCTCGCGAGGTCCAGGAGTTCTGGTTCGGCGGGCCGCGGGCGGAGCGTACGGACGAGTCCGGCGTCCGCGCGGCGGCGCGCCTCGTCGTCGATCCAGTCGAACGGGGCGAACGACATGAGCGGTCCCTTTTGTAGGCAGCTCACAGAGCCTAGCCGGGCGCGCAACAGGTCATGGTGTGGCAATACACACACCCTCGGCGGGCTCTGTTGTCCGGTTCCTCCTTGGCTGCGGGCCGTGCCGTAGGCCAGGATCAACGTCATGGACCTCCTGAACACGCTGGTGGACAAGGGGCTGCGGCGCGAGCTGCCGACCCGCGAAGAAGCACTCGCCGTACTGGCGACCTCGGACGACGATCTGCTCGACGTGGTGGCCGCAGCCGGAAGGGTGCGCCGTCAGTGGTTCGGGCGGCGCGTGAAACTGAACTATCTGGTCAATCTCAAGTCCGGGCTCTGCCCCGAGGACTGCTCGTACTGCTCGCAGCGGCTCGGTTCGAAGGCCGAGATCCTCAAGTACACCTGGCTGAAACCGGATGAGGCGTCGAAGGCCGCCGCGGCCGGGGTGGCAGGTGGCGCCAAGCGGGTGTGTCTGGTGGCGAGCGGTCGCGGACCGACGGACCGTGATGTCGACCGGGTGTCGGAGACCATCGAGGCGATCAAGGATCAGCACGAGGGCGTCGAGGTGTGCGCCTGTCTCGGTCTGCTCTCCGACGGGCAGGCCGACCGGCTGCGTTCGGCGGGCGCCGACGCGTACAACCACAACCTCAACACGTCCGAGGGGACGTACGGGGACATCACCACCACCCACACCTACGCGGACCGGGTGGAGACCGTGCAGCAGGCGCAGGCCGCCGGACTCTCGGCGTGCTCCGGGCTGATCGCCGGGATGGGCGAGAGCGACGCCGATCTGGTGGATGTCGTCTTCTCGCTGCGGGAGCTGGACCCGGACTCGGTGCCGGTGAACTTCCTGATCCCGTTCGAGGGAACCCCGCTGGCCAAGGAGTGGAACCTCACCCCCCAGCGGTGCCTGCGCATTCTGGCGATGGTCCGGTTCGTCTGCCCGGATGCGGAGGTCCGGCTCGCGGGCGGACGCGAGGTGCATCTGCGCTCGATGCAGCCGCTCGCTCTGCACCTGGTCAACTCGATCTTCCTGGGTGATTACCTGACCAGTGAGGGGCAGGCGGGGCAGGCGGATCTGGACATGATCGCGGACGCCGGTTTCGAGGTGGAGGGAGCGGGGACGACGACGCTGCCCGCGCACCGTGCGCCGACGGGTGGCGGCTGCGGTTCGCACGACGGCGGGTGCGCGCCGTGCGGCGACGCGCCCCGGGATGCCGTGGCCGAGCCCGGCGAGGTCCCGGCAGCGCGCACGGACCTGGTGTCGGTACGCCGTCGCGGTGCGGGCACGGACCTCGCCCCCAATGCCTGAGGCCCTCGCCCCGGCCGAGCTGCGGTCCCTGGACCGGGCCCACGTCTGGCATCCGTACGGCCCCATGCCGGGACGTCAGGAGCCGCTGGTCGTGGAGTCCGCGTCCGGAGTACGGCTCCGGCTCGCCGAACCGGCCCACGGACAGCACGAGCTGGTCGACGGCATGTCGTCGTGGTGGTCGGCGGTGCACGGCTACAACCACCCGGTGCTCAACGAGGCGGCACGCGGCCAGCTGGACCGGATGAGCCATGTGATGTTCGGCGGGCTCACCCATGAGCCCGCCGTGCGGCTGGCCACCCGGCTGGTCGAGATCACCCCCGAGCCGCTGCGGCATGTCTTCCTCGCCGACTCGGGTTCGGTGTCGGTCGAGGTCGCGGTGAAGATGTGTCTGCAGTACTGGCGCTCGGCCGGGCGACCGGCCAAGCAGCGGCTGCTGACCTGGCGCGGCGGCTACCACGGGGACACCTGGCAGCCCATGTCGGTGTGCGACCCCGAGGGCGGCATGCACGAGCTGTGGTCGGGCGTGCTGCCCCGGCAGATCTTCGCGGACGAGCCACCGTCCGGTTTCGACGCGGAGCCGGATGCGGCCTACGCCCGTCATCTGCGGGAACTGATCGCGGAGCACGCCGACCGGCTGGCCGCGGTGATCGTGGAGCCGGTGGTGCAGGGCGCGGGCGGTATGCGGTTCCACTCCCCCGCCTATCTGCGGGTGCTGCGCGAGGCGTGCGACGCGTATGACGTGTTGCTGGTGTTCGACGAGATCGCCACGGGGTTCGGCCGTACGGGGAAGCTGTTCGCCGCCGGGCACACGGGGGTCTCGCCCGATGTCATGTGCGTGGGCAAGGCACTGACCGGCGGCTATCTGACGATGGCGGCGACGCTGTGCACCTCTCGCGTGGCGGAGGGTATCTCGCGCGGCGACGTGCCGGTGCTGGCACACGGACCGACGTTCATGGGTAATCCGCTCGCCTCCGCGGTGGCGTGCGCCTCCATCGACCTGCTGCTCGGCCAGGACTGGGAGCGGGAGGTCCGGCGGATCGGTACGGGGCTGCGGGAAGGTCTCGCCCCGGCGGCAGAGCTGCCCGGCGTGCGGGAGGTGCGGGTGCTGGGCGCGATCGGCGTCGTACAACTCGATCACGAGGTGGACATGGCGGCCGCGACCCGGGCAGCGGTACGCGAGGGTGTGTGGCTGCGGCCGTTCCGCGATCTCGTCTACACGATGCCGCCGTATGTGACCGATGACGACGACGTGGCGCGGATCTGCCGCGCGGTGTCCGCGGCTGCGCGGGAGGGCTGAGATGACGGTTCTGATGGTGACGGGTACGGGCACGGAGATCGGCAAGACGGTGGTGACCGCGGCCGTGGCGGCCGCGTACCGGGATCGCCGCGTCGCGGTGCTCAAGCCCGCGCAGACAGGGCTGGCCCCCGGCGAGCCCGGGGATGCCGCCGAGGTCGTACGGCTGGCGGGCGGCCATGTGACCGCCGTTGAACTGGCCCGGTTCCCCGAGCCGTTGGCCCCGGCCACGGCCGCCCGCAGGGCCGGTCTCCCACCGGTACGGCCGTACGAGATCGCCGAGGCGGCCGAGAAGCTGGCGGCCGAACACGATCTGGTGCTGGTCGAGGGTGCGGGCGGACTGCTCGTGCGGTTCGACGACGGCGGAGCGACCCTCGCCGACGCGGCCCGGCTGCTGACCGCACCGGTTCTGGTCGTGACGCAGGCGGGACTGGGCACGCTCAATGTCACCGCACTGACCTCGGAGGCCCTGCGGACCCGAGGGCTGGAGTGCCTCGGTGTGGTGGTGGGCAGCATGCCCACCGAGCCGGACCTCGCGGCGCGCTGCAATCTGTCGGATCTTCCGGTGGCGGCGGGTGCCCCGCTGCTGGGCGCGGTGCCGGCCGGTGCGGGGGCGCTGGAACCGACCGTTTTCCGTGCGCGGGCCGGGAGTTGGCTGGCTGCGGAGCTGGGCGGGAACCGGCCCCCGGATGAGCGACTGAGCCGTGCATGACGGGGGAGAATCGAAGTAGCCGTACCTTGCGGGTCGAGTGCCGTGTCGAGGAGGTCCGCCATGCGCGTCATGCGTCTTCGCAGCACGAAAATCCCGGAGGACGCGGTGCACCATCCCGTCTTCGCCCGGATCTACGCCCGGATGAGCGTGGCGGCGGAGACCGGGGCGGGGCTGGCCACGGTGCGCTCGGAGCTGTTGGCCGGTCTGTCCGGCCGGGTCATCGACATTGGTGCGGGCAACGGCCTGAACTTCGCGCACTACCCGCCCGCGGTATCGGAGGTGGTGGCCATCGAACCCGAGCGCGGCCTGCGGCAGTTGGCGGTGGCGTCGGCATTGCGTGCCGGAATTCCGGTGGATGTGGTGCCGGGCACGGCGGAGGCCCTGCCGGTGAAGAGCGAGGCGTTCGACGGGGCGGTCACCTCGCTGGTGTTGTGCACCGTACAGAATGTGGAGCGATCGCTCACGGAGATCGTGCGGGTGCTGCGGCCCGGCGCCGAGCTGCGCTTCTTCGAGCATGTGCGAGCCGATGACCGGGTGATGGCAGCAACCCAGCGGGCACTGGACCGTACGGTCTGGCCGCTGCTGACGGGCGGGTGTCACACGGCGCGCGACACCCTGGCCGCCATCGAGAGTGCCGGGTTCACGGTGGAGACCTACCGGCGGGTCAGGATGCCGGACTGGGGAATCCGGCTGCCCACGTCCGACTGCGTGCTGGGCGTGGCCCGGCGGCCGGCCGTGGTGGACTGACCCGTCGGTTCACTGCCGAGCAGTCCACCCCGCGCGCCGGAAACGTCCCGCCGGCCGGAGACCTCACAGACTCCACTGGCGCAGTTCGTCGGCGATGGCCCGGACGTCCGCCTTGCCCTCCTTCACCAGTCGGGCCAGGTCACGCACCTGCTCGGGCGAGGTGATGACCTTCAGCCCGGAGGCGACGAGATAGCCGTACGCGACAGCGGAGGAGAACATCGCGTTGGAGTGTTCGAGCGCGGGGACATGGAGCAGCAACTGCAGAAGGGCCGCGGCCCTGGAGTGCGGGTCGCTGTAGACAGGGCTGCCGAAGATCTCGGCCTCGTGGCGGGCCACCGCGGCCACGAGCGCACCCCAGTCGACGACCTGCGGATCGCCGGGGGTCTTGTGCTCGGCCACCATGAGCAGCCAGGAAAGGTCGATCTGGAGATTCAACGCGTGCCTTTGCACTCCGGGCCGAACTCCTCGGCGAACACCGACTCGTACTGCTTCATGAAGTCGGCCGCAGCTTCGACAAAGGTGTGTCCGGCCTCGCCCGCGTCCTGCTTCACGAGTTCCTCTATGTAGCGGTTCACGCTCATCCCCCTCTGTAGCGCGCGCTGTCGCGCGGCCTCGGCGGTGGCCTCGTCCACTCTCACATTCAGCTGAGTCTTGGGCACAGCAACACGCTAGCGCGGGCGTGCTAGCACCAGCAAGAGGAGCCTTACGGTGCCCCGTACACCGTTCGTGCGTGACCGCACCGGTCGCCGTCGACTGCACCGGTCGGCCATGACTGCGCGGTCGTGCGTCCCGGCCCGGCCGTCCGTGACCACATGGTGGAATTCGTTCGTCGCTCCCGCCGTCCCGGTGATGGGATCCCGGCATGACCAACCTCGATGCCGACATGCACGATCTCGTCGTACGGGCCGCGACACCTGCCGACCTCGACTCCGTCCTCGCCTTCTGGAAGGTGGCGGCCGAGGGAACCAGCATCAGCGACGACCGGGACGGGGTCGAGCGGCTCGTCGGCCGTGATCTGCAGGCGCTGATCCTTGCCGAGTCCGACGGCGTACTCGCCGGAACGGTGATCGCCGGGTTCGACGGCTGGCGGTGCCATCTGTACCGGCTCGCGGTCCATCCCGACCGACGGCGCCGAGGTGTCGGCAGCGCACTGCTCGCCGCCGCGGAGGAACGCTTTGTGCGGCTGGGCGGGCGACGTGGCGACGCGATGGTGCTCGACCGCAATGAACTTGCGCAGCACGCCTGGCGCGCCGCGGGCTATGGGCCCGAACCGCAGTGGAGCCGTTGGGTGAAGCCCCTCACGGACTGAAGTGGTGATCACCCGAAAAGAGCAACCCTCTTTGCCGATCCTTTACGATGGGTGGAATCCTGACCGATCCTTCCGAAAGGTGTGAGCGTCCGCCCATGGGCGAGCCCCCCAGTAGTCGACAGCTCCGGCACCGAGCGATCCACCCGCCTCTGCCCGATCATGGGACGGAGGTGAACCGATGACCGAAGTGCTTCTGCTGCTCGTGGCGGTGTTGCTCTCGCTCGCCTGCGGCGCCTTCGTCGCGGCCGAATTCTCTCTGACGACCGTCGAGCGCGGCCAGCTCGAACGGGCCGTGGAGCGGGGTGAGCGCGGCGCGGCGAGCGCGATGAAGGCCGTGCGCAGCCTCACCTTCCAGCTCTCCGGCGCACAGCTCGGCATCACCGTCACCAATCTGGTGGTCGGCATGCTCTCCGAACCGTCCATCGCGAAGCTGATCCGCGGTCCGGTGGAGGCCGTGGGTCTGTCCCCGAGCGTGGCGTCCTCCGTCGCCCTCGTCCTGGGAACTGCCCTGTCCACCGTGTTCCTGATGGTCGTCGGCGAACTCGTCCCGAAGAACTGGGCCATCTCCTCCCCGCTCGCCATGGCGAAGGCCGTGGCGACCCCGCAACGGGCCTTCACCGCCGTATTCCGGCCGTTCATCAGCCACCTCAACAACACCGCCAACCGGATCGTGCGCCGATTCGGCCTGGAGCCCGCCGAGGAGCTGGCCTCCGCGCGCAGCCCGCAGGAGCTGGTGGCGCTGGCCCGGCACTCGGCGAAGGCAGGCGCACTGGAGGCGGACACCGCGGAGCTGTTCGTCCGTACGCTCAACCTGGCGGAGCTGACGGCCGAGAACGTCATGACGCCGCGGGTGCAGGTCACCGCGCTGGAGGTGCAGGCGACCGCCGAGGACGTCGCGAACGCCACCCGGGCGACCGGCCTGTCCCGCTTCCCCGTCTACCGCGGCAGCCTCGACACCGTCGTCGGGGTGGCGCACATCAAGGACGTGCTGGCCGTCCCGGCCGAGCAGCGGCCCCGGACCCGCGTCTCGGAGATGCTGCGCGAACCTCTGCTCGTACCGGAGACCCTCACCGTGGACCGGCTCCTGGACCGGCTGTCCGGCAGGCTCACCATGGCCGTCGTCATCGACGAGTACGGCGGCACGGCCGGCGTCGTGACTCTGGAGGACATCGTCGAGGAGGTGGTCGGCGAGGTGCGCGACGAGCACGACCCGCACGAGACACCCGACCTGGCACCGGCCGGCGAGGACGCCGACGGTCGGACCCTGTGGTCGGCCGACGGCGCCGCCCGCATCGACCAGCTGAAAAGGATCGGGCTGCGGGTGCCGGACGGACCGTACGAGACGCTCGCCGGACTCGTCGCCACCGAGGTCGGCCGCATACCTGCCGTGGGTGATTCGTTCGAGCTGGCCGGCTGGCGGGTCGATGTGGTGGACGCCTCCGGGCGCCGTGCCGCACGAGCCCTGCTGCACGCGCCGCTGCCCGGCGACTGCGACGACCGGACGGAGTACGCACGATGATCGCCGTCCAGCTCTTCATCGGAGCGATGACCCTGGTCGTCAACGCCTTCTTCGTCGGCGCGGAGTTCTCGCTGATCTCGGTACGCCGCAGCCAGGTCGAACCCGAGGCCGAGGCCGGGAACCGGCGGGCGCGCAGCGTCGTCTGGGGCCTCGAACATGTATCGGCGCTGCTCGCGGCGGCGCAGCTGGGCATCACTCTCTGCACGCTGGTCCTCGGCATCGTCGCCGAACCGGCCATCGCACATCTGCTGGAGCCCGTCTTCGACGCGGTGGGTATGCCGCACGGACTGATCCACCCGATCTCATTCGTGATCGCACTGTCCTTGGCGACGTATCTGCACATGCTGCTCGGCGAAATGGTGCCGAAGAACATCGCGCTGGCCGAGCCGGTACGGGCCGCGCTGCTGCTCGGACCGCCGCTGGTGACTCTCGCTAGGGCGCTGCGTCCGGTGATCTTCGCGATCAACGCCTTCGCCAACGCGCTGCTGAAACTGTTGCGGGTCGAAACGAAGGATGAGGTGTCCGCCACGTTCTCAGACGACGAACTGGCCCGGCTGGTGAAGGACGCAGGGGACGCGGGGCTGGTCGACGACCGCGCGGCCGAACGGCTGCACCACGCTCTTGAGCTGGGCCGACGCCCCGTGCGGGATGTGGTGCTGCCGGTGGAGCGGGTGGTGTACGCCCGCATCGGAACGACGCCGGAGCAGTTGGAACAGCTCTCGTACGAGACCGGATTCTCGCGCTTTCCGGTGATGGACAGCGAGGAGCGGATCCTGGGCTATCTCCATGTGAAGGACGCCTTGGACGCCACACCGCGCGATGTGCCGTTCCCGGTCCCGGCGATGCGGCCGATCGCCCGGGTGCGGGCCGCCACGCCGCTCGACGACGTACTGACCGCGCTGCGGCGCAGCCGTACGCACCTGGCGGCGGTGCTCGACGAGGACGGTCGACTGGCCGGACTGGTCACGATGGAGGACGTGCTGCGGGAACTGGTGGGCCGACCGCAGGCACGCTGACCGGTGAGCGGGGGCGGTGGGGGCGAGCCGGACGGGCTCCGCGCGGGCTCGCCAACGCCGGGTTCGTCCTGTGTTCGTCCTGCGGCCTCCCCTGAGCGGATGAGAACGCGGCCGCTCGCAGGCCACTGCCACGCCTCGTGCCAGGCCGACGTCGCTCGGAAGGGTTCACAACCGCTGGGCCAACACCTTGTTTTAGCGAACACAGGCACGATCGAGTGATTGGTGTTTCGGTCTGTGGGTGTGCCTGGCGGGGCTGCGTCATGTGTGTGACGCGATCTGGGACGCCGGGTGTGGCGTCAGAAGTCGGGCCTCGTATCACCAGCGTGATGGTTCGGGGCCTCCCCGTCGCCTCTGGCCACACCCACATGGCCGGGTCGTAGGGATTCCGCCCGCCCGGGACGGACCGCATCCGGGATATGCGTCGCCGACCAGGCCGCGAAAGCGGAGGACCAGTGCGCCCAAGACCGTTCGGAGCGTACCGGTGAGACAGGACTCACTCCCTCTCACCGCCCGGAAACGGTTCGTAGGCACCGCGATACGATCGCACCGTCATGAAAGTGAATGCCTCGTACACCAGTCTTGTCGCGGTCGGCGACTCGTTCACCGAGGGCATGTCGGACCTGCTGCCCGACGGCTCGTACCGGGGCTGGGCCGATGTCCTCGCTGGACGGCTCGCGGTCCGTACGCCGGGATTCCGCTACGCGAATCTCGCAGTGAGGGGCAAGCTGATCGGCCAGATCGTCGACGAGCAGGTCGATGCGGCGGCCGCCATGCGGGCGGATGTCGTCACGCTCGTCGGCGGTCTCAACGACACCCTGCGACCCAAGTGCGACATGGGCATGGTCCGCGGACGGCTCGAGGAGGCCGTGGAACGTCTCGCGCCCTCGTGCCAGAAGCTTGTGCTGATGCGCAGCCCCGGTCGCAGCGGCCCGGTGATGGAACGCTTCCGGCCGCGGATGGAGGAGTTGTTCTCCCTGGTCGACGAGTTGGCGGTCCGCCACGGTGCATTGGTCGTCGATCTGTACGGGGCACCGGCCCTGGGCGATCCCCGGCTGTGGGACGTCGACCGGCTCCATCTGACGGCCGACGGGCACCACAGGGTGGCGGAGGCGGTTTGGCAGACGCTGGGGCTGCCGCCCGAAAGTGACTGGCGGAGGCCGCTCCCGATCTCCGTGCCCCCGGGATGGGCGATACGACGCGCCGAAGACCTCCGCTTCGCCCGCCGGCACCTGATGCCGTGGATCGGCCGCCGTCTGACCGGCCGCTCGTCCGGGGACGGGCGGACAGGCGCGCAGTACAGCGCGGAACTGGGGAGGGCATTCTGGGTCACCCCCGAGGATGTCCGCGACCCCGGCCCCGTGGCGACCTGGCGCCAGGTGGACGCGCCTCCGCTCTCGTAGCAACCCACAATCCGGACCGCGGCGCTGGCCTGCACAAACCGCCAGTAGAATCTGGACACGTGACTGCTGTGTCTGCGAAGCCTCGCATCCCCAATGTCCTGGCCGGCCGCTACGCCTCCACGGAGCTGGCCGTCCTCTGGTCCCCCGAGCAGAAGGTGAAGCTGGAACGCCGGCTGTGGCTGGCGGTGCTGCGCGCTCAGAAGGACCTCGGGATCGAGGTGCCGGACGCCGCCCTCACCGATTACGAACGTGTCATCGACCAGGTCGACCTTGCCTCGATCGCCGAGCGTGAAAAGGTCACCCGCCACGACGTCAAGGCGAGGATCGAGGAGTTCAACGCCCTCGCCGGCCACGAGCAGGTCCACAAGGGAATGACCTCCCGGGACCTCACCGAGAACGTCGAACAGCTTCAGATCCGGCTCTCCCTGGAGCTGATGCGCGACCGCACGGTGGCGGTCCTGGCTCGGCTCGGCAAGCTGTCGGGTGAGTACCGCGAGCTGGTCATGGCCGGCCGCTCCCACAACGTCGCCGCCCAGGCGACCACGCTCGGCAAGCGTTTCGCTACCGCGGCGGACGAGCTCCTGGTGGCCTTCGGACGGCTTGAGGACTTGTTGGACCGCTACCCGCTGCGGGGCATCAAGGGGCCCGTGGGCACGGCCCAGGACATGCTCGACCTGCTGGGCGGCGACGCCGGAAAGCTCGCCGACCTCGAGCAGCGCATCGCCGCGCACCTGGGATTCGCCCAGGCCTTCACGTCGGTCGGCCAGGTCTACCCCCGCTCACTCGACTACGACGTGGTGACCGCGCTCGTACAGCTGGCCGCGGCGCCCTCGTCGGTCGCGAAGACGATCCGTCTGATGGCCGGGCACGAACTGGTGACCGAGGGCTTCAAGCCGGGCCAGGTCGGCTCGTCCGCGATGCCGCACAAGATGAACACCCGCTCGTGCGAGCGCGTCAACGGCCTGATGGTGATCCTGCGCGGCTACGCGTCGATGACCGGTGAACTGGCGGGCGACCAGTGGAACGAGGGCGATGTGTCCTGCTCCGTGGTCCGCCGCGTGGCGCTCCCCGACGCGTTCTTCGCATTCGATGGTCTGCTGGAGACCTTCTTGACGGTGCTCGACGAGTTCGGTGCGTTCCCGGCCGTTGTCGCCCGTGAACTCGACCGCTATCTGCCGTTCCTCGCCACGACCAAGGTCCTGATGGGTGCGGTGCGCGCCGGTGTCGGCCGTGAGGTCGCCCACGAGGCGATCAAGGAGAACGCGGTCGCCTCGGCCCTTGCCATGCGCGAGCAGGGTGCTGAGCGCAACGAACTGCTCGACAAGCTGGCCGCCGACGATCGCATCCCGCTGGACCGCGCACAGCTGAACGCACTGATGGCCGACAAGCTCTCCTTCACGGGGGCGGCGGGCGACCAGGTCAGCGCGCTGATCTCGCGCATCGAAGAGATCACCAAGCAGCATCCCGAAGCCGCGGGTTACACGCCGGGCTCCATCCTCTGACGGCCGCCACCACACCCGGATGACACCCGAAGAGCTCCAGGCCGCCCGCGACCGCACCGTTCCCGATGTGGTCGCGGGCGGCCTGCGTGTGCTGTTCTGCGGGATCAATCCGAGCCTGATGACAGGGGCGACGGGCCACCACTTCGCCCATCCCGCCAACCGCTTCTGGCCGGTACTCCATCGATCGGGCTTCACCCCTCGGCAGCTGAAGCCGGCGGAACAGACCGAGCTGCTGCGTTACGGCCTGGGCATCACCAATGTGGTGGCCCGGGCCACCGCACGGGCGGACGAGCTGTCCACCGAGGAGTTCCGGGAAGGCGGACAGATCCTCGCAGCCAAGGCCGGGCAGCTGCGACCGCAGTGGCTGGCCGTCGTGGGGGTCACCGCGTACCGCACAGCCTTCGGCAGGCGGACCGCCCGAATCGGTCCACAGGACCACACGATCGGCGGCGCCCGCGTCTGGGCCCTGCCCAACCCCAGCGGCCTGAATGCCCACTGGACCGCTCAGACGATGGCGGAGGAGTACGGGCGTCTTCGCGCCTCCGTCGAGCACGACACCCTCACCACCGAAGAAGCCTGACAGCCTCGGCAACTCCACAAGGATTCGACACCGATGGCCACATGGGGCTGCGACCCCGGGGCGCGGCGGGGCCGTCACGGACAGCGGGTTCCGGGCCCACTCACAGCATATGCCTGCCGCGACAACCGACTATGCGTCTCTGCGCCGGATCGCCCACCAGCCCGCCAGCAGTGCGGCCGCTGCCCACGCGGCAGTCACGGCGAGGCCGCTCCACGGTCCGAGGCTGCCGGTGGGGTTCTGGTGGAGCACCAACTGTCCTGCCCGGTCGGGCAGATACTGCGCCGCCCCACCCGCGACATCTCCGACCACGAAGGAGACGATGAGAATGAACGGGATGAGAAGGCTGAGGACAGCCACAGCGCTCCGCAGCAGTATCGTCAATCCGGCGGCGAACAGAGCCATCAGGGCCAGATATATCCCACCACCAAAGGCTGCCCGCAGGGCACCCGGCTCCCCCAGGCCGATCGCGTACTTGCCCATGAACGTCTGTCCCACCAGAAAGGCGCTGAAGCTGGTGACAAGGCCGACGACGAGAGCCGGCACACCGACGAGGGCCATCTTGGCCGCGTAGAAGACGCTACGGCGCGGCACGGCTGCGAGTGATATCCGCAAAGCGCCGTTGAGGTACTCGGACGAGATCGCTGTCGCCCCGAAGCTGATGGCCGCGATCTGGCCGAAGTTCAATGCGTAAAACGCGCCGAAGAGCAGCTCTGTGTCAGCGTTGTCGGCCTCGGACTGGCCGACGCTGGCGAATGCGAGCACGGTGATGGCGAGCGTCACGAGAAGGACCGCTATCAGGGATCCGGTGACGGAACGCACCGATCTGATCTTGATCCACTCAGAGCGCAGCACTGCTGTGGTCGACACGGTCAGGCCTCCTGTCGGTTCGTGGACGAGGTCGCCGCAGCGGCGAAGTCCATCGCGTCAGCGGTGAGGTCGAGGTAGGCTTGCTCCAACGTGGCCTGCTCGTCCATGAGTTCAAGCACGGCAATACCTTCTGCGGCGGCTATCGCACCGATCTCCCCGGCCTTGGCACCGTCGACGGTCCAACGCCCGTCGCCATCGTGCGCAGGCATATATCCCTTGCGGATCAGGACATCACGCAGGCGAGTTGATTCGGTCGTGCGCACTCGCACCCGGGGCCGGCTGCGGGAGTCCAGGAAATCCTGCATCGACAGGTCGGCAAGGAGCCGGCCCCGGCCTAGGACCACCAAGTGGTCAGCGAACGAGGATGTCTCGTTCATGAGATGGCTTGAGACCAAAACCGTGCGGCCCTCTCGGGCGAGCCGCTTCATCAGCTCACGGATCCAGATGATGCCTTCCGGATCCAGTCCGTTGGACGGTTCGTCGAGCATCACGACCTCCGGGTCACCGAGCAGCGCGGCCGCTATGCCCAGCCGCTGTCGCATGCCGAGCGAGAAGGTCTTGATGCGTTTTCCGCCGACCTGGCCGAGGCCTGCTTCCTCCAGGACTTCGTCCACCCTCCGCGCCCCCATGCCGTTGCTGACCGCGAGGGCCAGCAGGTGATTCCGCGCGGTACGCGAAGGATGGGCGGCCTGCGCATCGAGCAGGGCGCCCACCCGGCGCAGTGGATCGTCGAGGGCGGCGTAGGGCTCCCCGTCGAACGTGGCCGTGCCGCTGGTGGGCCGGTCGAGACCGAGAACGAGTCGCATGGTGGTGGACTTACCGGCACCGTTGGGCCCGAGAAAGCCGGTGACGCGACCGGGTCGCACGCTGAACGTGAGGCTGTCCACGGCGCGGGTCTTGCCGTATTCCTTTGTGAGCTCATGCACGTCGATGCTGGTCATGTCCTCAGACTCGCGGCCGCGCCGGGTTCCCGGCCTCCCCCGGGGGTGGGGATCACCTCCCTCGCTCGGGGGAGCCGTCGCACCCGTACGGGCTGACACGATGGCAGCATGTTCCGCTTTCTCCGCCCGCTGGCCGCCTCTGCCACCTACTCCCGATGGTTGCATCTCCTCATCCCGGGGGCGGCCTGCAGCGTGTGGCTCTTCATCTCCATGGACAAGCCGTGGGCACTCATGGTCTTCGCTGTGCCGGTGGGGTTGTTGCCCGGCATGCGGCTGGCCGAGGGCGTTCAGGCACAGCTCCTGCTCACGCCTGCGGAGCGGGGCAGGTCCGACGCCACGATTTCCGCAAGCGCTGCGACCACTTGGTCGGATCGCTGGCGAACCGTGTTGTGGCTGGAGATACGACTGCTGTTCACCGTCGTCGTGGGGTACGCCACGGTGTGGCTGTCGGCGACCGCGGTCGATCTCGTCCTCACCGCCTCGGGCACCGGCCCGAGCGGCCAGTGGCTGGTCCGGGAAGTGGAACCGCACTGGTGGTACGCCCTGCTCTCGCCCCTGCCCATCCTGGTGCTGCTGGCCGTGGTCGTGGCGAGCGGCGAGCTCGTCACCGCCACCGCTCGTCGGCTCCTCGGCCCCTCGCCGGTGCAGCGGCTGACCGCCCTGGAGGAGCGCACCGAGCAGTTGCTCGAGCGCAACCGCATCGCCCGGGAGCTGCACGACTCGATCGGGCACGCGTTGACGGTCGCGGTCGTGCAGGCGGGTGCCGCACGTGCGGCTCGCGACCCGGAGTTCACCGAGCGGGCACTTGCCGCGATCGAGGAGACCGGCCGGGACGCGCTCGACGATCTGGAGCGGGTTCTGCGGGTGCTGCGCGAATCGGGGGGTCCGGTGGGACAGCAGCCGACGCTCGCGGAAGCGGACCGGCTCCTGGACTCCGCTCGTGGTTCGGGGGCGAAGATCGATGCGGATGTGTCCGGTCCGCTGGAGCAGGTTCCGGGGGCGGTCTCCCGTGAGGGGTATCGCATCCTTCAGGAGTCCCTCACCAATGTGCTGCGTCACTCCGGGACGGTTCCCGTCCGGGTACGGATCAGCGTCACCAACGGCCGGCTGGAGTTGGAGGTGACCAATCCGCTCACCGGGTCGGCGGGTACGCCTGGAGGCGGGAGCGGCTTGCGGGGCATCCGTGAGCGGGCCGCATTGCTGGGCGGAATAGCCAAGACAGGTGCGCACGGCGGCGATTGGAGGGTGCACGCAAGCCTTCCGTTGAACGGCCTAGGCTGACCTGATGCCGATTACCGTTCTTCTGGTCGACGACGAGCCCCTCGTCCGTGCGGGGCTGCGCGCGGTGCTTGAGGCTCAGCCCGATATCGAAGTGGTGGGCGAGGCGGGTGACGGCGCCGCGGTGATCCCGTTGCTGCGTCAGCTGCGCCCCGACGTGGTGGCGATGGACGTCAGGATGCCGCTGATGGACGGCATCGAGGCGACGCGGGTGGTGCTGCGCACCGTGCCGGATCCACCGAAGATCCTGGTGGTCACCACATTCGAGAACGACGAGTACGTGTACGAGGCGCTGCGTGCCGGAGCGGACGGATTTCTCCTCAAGCGTGCCCGGCCCGCCGAGATCGTGCATGCAGTGCGCCTGGTCGCAGAGGGGGAGTCGCTGCTGTTCCCGGCGGCGGTCCGGCAGCTCGCCGCCGAGTACGGCACGAGCAAAGCGCGGGCGGCCATGGACCGGGCATCACTGACCGAGCGGGAGGCCGCGGTCCTCCGGCTGATGGCGCGCGGTCTGTCGAACGCGGAGATCGCAGCCAAGCTCATGGTCGGTGTCGAGACGGTGAAGACCCATGTCAGCGCCGTACTGGCCAAGTTGGGTGCGAGGGATCGCACCCAGGCGGTGATCGCTGCGTACGAGTCCGGGTTCGTCGCTCCGGGCTGAGGGCCGCCGCCTCCCGCTGTCCGTTCCGGCCCACGGTCGCCCTGTACCCGGGCAGCGAGTACGATCCGCCTGACATGCGCACGAGCTGGGAGGACACACCGTGGGCCGGCTGACCGGTGGGGATCCGTCGCTGCTGCGACGTATCAATTCCGCGGTGGTACTGCATGCCCTCCGGGGCGCCGACTCCCCCACCCTCACGGACCTTACCCGGATCACCGGTCTGTCCCGGCCGACGGTCGAGGGCGTCATGGAGGGGCTCTTCGAGGCCGGGCTGGTCGTCGAGTCGGTACCCGACGGCGGCGAGACCCGGCGTCAGGGGCGGCCGGCCCGCCGGTTCCGGTTCCGGGCCGAGGCCGGGCATCTGCTCGGTATCGAGATCGGCCCGCATCGGATCTCCGCTCTGCTGTCGGGGCTCGACGGCCGGATCATCGGGGCGGGCTCACGCGAGGTGTCGGAGACGGCCTGCGCCGACGACCGGCTCGACAAGGTCAGAACCGTGGTCGCCGATGTTCTCCGGCGGACGGGTGTTGCCCGGAGCAGTCTGCGTGCGGTCGGCGTCGGCAGCCCGGGCATCGTGGAGGCCGACGGGACCGTTCGGCTGGGCACCGCACTGCCGGACTGGACGGGTCTGGCGCTGGGCGAGCGGCTGAGGCGCTCCTTCCGCTGCCCCGTTCTCGTGGAGAACGACGCCAATGCCGCGGCGGTCGCGGAGCACTGGAAGGGCGCGGCCACCGAAACGGACGACATCGTGTTCGTCCTGGCCGGGCTGAGCCCGGGCGCCGGTTCACTGATCGGCGGAAGGCTGCACCGGGGTTTCGGCGGTGCGGCGGGGGAGATCGGCGCGCTGCATCTACTCGGCCGCGAGGCGACGCCGGAGAGACTCCTGTCGACGACGGACACACCGTTGGACCCGTTGGACGAGCCTGCGGTCGCCGCCGTGTTCACGGAGGCACGGCACGGCGATATCGGGGCGCAGGCGGCGGTGGAGCGGTTCATTCAGCGTCTGGTGCACGATGTCGCGGCGCTGGTGCTGGCCCTGGACCCTGAGCTGGTGGTGATCGGCGGTTGGGCCGCTGGACTGGACGGTGTGCTGGACCCTCTCCGCTGTGAACTGGCCCGCTACTGCCTCAGGCCACCGCGGGTCACACTGTCGCTGCTCGGCGAGGCGGCGGTGGCCACGGGCGCCCTGCGGCTCGCTCTCGACCATGTCGAGGAGCAGCTCTTCGCTGTGGAGGGAACGGTGACGGCCCGCCGCTGAGTGCGACGGGCGGCACGCGAAGTGAACGTCTCGGGCGCGCATGGCCGGCCGTGTCAGGAGGCCTGGCGCTCCTGGCCGTGATGGCTGATCTCCAGGTCACCCGAGTCGCCGAAGGTGAGACGGCAGGTGTCGGCCCGGTAAGTGGCGACGGAGAGCGCAGCAGTGCCGCCGGCCGCGAGGTAGCGGGTGGTGACAACGAGAACGGGAGCGCCGGGAAGCCGGTCGAGCTCCTTGGCATCGTCCACGCGCGCCGAGCCGAGCTCCACCGAACGGTCCTGGCCGTCGAGGCCGAGCCGGTGCAGTTCACGCAGGACACTGCGGGCCCGGGCAGGGCCGGAGGGGGCGTCGATCCCGGAGAGTTCGGGCACGGACGCCGACGGGACGTACAGGAGTTCCGCCGCGACCGCCTGTCCGTGGGCGACCCGGATCCGGCGGACGATGTGCACCGGCTCGTCGCTTTCCACGTCGAGCACGGCCACCACTGATGCTGGTGCGATCGCCGTCGTGCAGTCCACGGGCTGCCATGCCTCGCCGGCACCGCCGTCGGCCCATTCGCGCTGTGCCGTGGAGACGGCGACCCCGACCCGCGGCGGGGCGACAGTGGTCCCGACGCCACGACGGCGTTGCAGTCTGCCTTCGAGTTCGAGCTGTTCCAGAGCTTGCCGGAGCGTCGCCCTGGCCACTCCGAACCGGGCGGCGAGTTCACGCTCGTTGGGCAGGATCTCGCCCACCGCAAAGTCCGAGTCGAGTGCCTCACTCAGCACGGTCTTGAGGTGCCAGTACTTCGGCTCCTGCACCGTTTCCAGCTGCGTGGTCCCCACCCTGTCCTCCGCAATCGCCCAGCGGCTATTCCGCGACGTTATTTATTAAAGGTTCCTGTCTTAACGTTGAGACCATAGGACGGGACACCCCCTTGGTCAAGACCAATCCTCCTCCGGTCACGCAGCGAAACGGACCCCTGCCGCAGAGCGTTCACGGGATGTTCTTGGTGCCGCGAGCGCCGCCCGCAGCACAAGGCCCCACGGCCAGGCCGCGTGGGGCTTCGGGCAACCGTGGGGCTTCGAGGCAGCGCGACAGACGGGTTCCTGCACAAACCGGAGGTGCTTGCGCCAGCTGGAAGCGCACGGTCCAGCGGCCAGAATGTGCGGCTATTCCCCAGCCAGACTGGCGAGTTTGTCAGGATTACGCACGATATATACGCACTGAATGAGTCCGTCCCTGACATCCACCTGGAGGACGGAGTCGGGCCTTCCGCCCGAGAGCACCAGCAGGCCCGGCCCGCCGTTGAGCTCCAGGAACCGGATGTCGAGGTCCGGGACCTGATCGTGAACGACCGCGAAGAGGAAACGGCCGACCTTGCCGGCGCTCTCGATGACCCGTAGCGGCGCCTTGGACTTGCCACCGCTGTCACCGATGAGCCGCACATCGGGTGCGAGAAGGATCAGCAGCTCCTCGATGTCGCCGCCAGCCGCCGCGGCGAGGAACCGCTCAGTAAGGTCACGGCGGTGGACCGGGTCGACGTCGTAGCGCGGCTTGCGCTCCTCGACATGGCGCCGCGCACGTCCCGCGAGCTGGCGCACCGCCGCCTCGGACCGGTCCAGCGTGGTGGCGATCTCCGTGTACGGAAAACCGAAGGCCTCGCGCAGAACGAAGACGGCCCGTTCCAGAGGTGACAGCGATTCGAGGACGACAAGCACGGCGACGGACACGGAATCGGCGAGAACGGCCTGTTCCGCGGTATCGGGCACGGCCGGCCCGAAGTCGGTGACCACGGGCTCCGGCAGCCACGGCCCGACATATGCCTCGCGCCGCGACTTCGTCTGCCGCAGTCGGTCGATGGCCAGTCGCGTGGTGACCCTTACGAGGAAGGCGCGCGGCTCCCGCACATCCTCGCGCGATGCCGACGACCAGCGCAGCCACGCCTCCTGCACGACATCCTCGGCGTCGGCGATCCTGCCCAGCATGCGGTAGGCAACCCCGGTGAGCATGGAGCGATGCTCCTCGAAGACGTGGGTCGCGGTGTCAGTCGTCACCCCTTCATCCCAGCCGACCCGCCGCACCCTGTCCAGCACGAATCACCCAGCCCGCTTGAACCGCAAGCTACCGAACAGTGATCGTTATTGACGAGACGTCTAAGAGGAGCTCACAAAATGGGAGTCCGATCAGCTCGCGGCGTCTGGTGCGTGCGATCGCAAGGCGCTGGAAGGTCCTTGTAGCGGAGCTACTAGGGCGTTTCGGCAACGCAGCGAGCGTGCGTGCCAGGCGTCGCGAGCCGGACGCCCATTTTGTGAGCTCCTCTAAGTCACCTTCAGGCATGGCTCGTTCATGCCGGATCATCCCGGGAGCACCAGTATGGCCACCACGGTCTCGCTCGACGTCGACTCACCGCAAGGCCCTCGGAGCGTGTCCGTGGCGTATGAACGGACCGGTTCCGGTGAGCCGTTGCTGCTGCTCCACGGCATTGGCCACCACCGTCAGGCCTGGGATCCGGTGCTGCCCGGCCTCACCTCGGAACGAGACGTGATCGCTGTGGACCTTCCCGGTTTCGGTACCTCTCCGGCGCTGCCCGAGGAGGTTCCGTACGACCTGGCGAGTGTGGTCCCGGTGCTCGGTGCGTTCTGCGCACAACTCGGCCTGGACCGTCCGCACGTGGCGGGCAATTCGCTCGGCGGTCTGCTGGCGCTGGAACTGGGCCGGAAGAAACTCGTGCGATCGGTGACGGCGCTGTCGCCCGCCGGTTTCTGGAGGGTGAGCGTCGCTATGCGCCCGGGACGCTGCGCGCGATGCGGCAGGGCGCACTGTCGATGCCCATGCCGGTGATCGAACGGCTCTCGCGCAGCGCGGTTGGCCGGGCCGCCCTGACCAGTACCATTTACGCCCGGCCGGGGCGCCGTTCACCCGGTGCCGTTGTCGCGGAGACCCTCGCGCTGCGCGAGGCGACCGGTTTCCACCAGACGCTTGCCGTCGGGCGGAGTGTCGCGTTCACCGACGATGTGCCGGGGCTGCCCGTGACCGTCGCCTGGGGCAGCCGTGACCGGCTGTTGCTGCGCCGTCAGGGAATCCGGGCCAGGCACACCATCCCCGGCGCCCGGCTGGTGCGGCTGCCCGGTTGCGGCCATGTTCCGATGAACGACGATCCGGCCCTCGTGGCGCGCGTCGTCCTCGACACCAGTCGCTGAATCGACGCCCGGCGCCACGTCGCGCCCCGCCAGGCATCCCGAACCCAGCACCACGCCCAGACCGACCAGAAGGCTGCCGCCGGCCTGCGGGATGCCGTACGAACCGGTGCCGACGAGCGGTGCGGTGAGCGCGGCGGAGACCGGGATCAGGCCGGAGAAGAGCGTGGCGCGTTCGGCGCCGATGCGGTGCATGCCCATGTACCAGCAGACGAAACCGACGACGGTGACCACGACCGCCTGCCAGAGCAGCGCCATCGCCTCGCCAGGTGTCGGCGTCCGCAGAACGCCCCCGCCGTCGAGCAGTACACCGAGCAGCACGGACTCCGCGGCGGCGATTCCGCAAACGGTGGCGGACAGCAGCTTCGGCCCCAGCGGGCGCAGCACCGGTACGGCGAGGACGGCGAAGCCGACCTCGCCCGCCAGTGCGCCGGCCGAGAAGAGAATGCCTGCCAGGTCCGTACGGCCCCACCCTTGGACGGCGAACGCTCCGGCGGCAACGAGCACGGCCGCGTACAGGACCGTTCGCGTGGGCCGACGCCCGTCCAGCAGCGGCACGAGAACGGCGACGAGGATCGGAGCGCAGCCGACGAACACCCCTGGAACGGCGGGTTCCGCGGAGCGTTCCGCGCCGAGGACGGCCAGATTGAAGCCGACCATGCCGACGGCCGCCAGCAGCGCGAGCCGTCCCCACTCGCGCAGGGTGAGGGCACGCAGCGCGGCAGCCGGGCGGGGCTTTCCGTCACGGGCCAGGAGGGGCAGGAGCAACAGCGCCGCGAGGCCGTACCGCAGTGCCTGACCGCCCGCGTACGGGTAGTGGCCGAGGACGCTGTTGGCGGTGAAGGAGGCGCCCACGAGCATGCAGGCGAAGGCTGCGAGGAGCGCCCCGCGCAAAGAAGTGGCGTTCATGGAGCCGACGCTAGGCAGCCCTGCGGTCCGGTTTAAGGTCCACTTTCATGACGTCTTCGGGGACCAATCCGTCATCGGACCGTAAGGAGACCGGGGATTTCGGCTCCGCTGCCTGGGAGTTGCTGCTTCCGGCTGCCGCCACCCCGGCACGTCGGCGCGGCCGCGCGCTCCAGTCGGCTCTGCGCGAAGCCGTGCGCTCCGGCAGTCTCGTTCCGGGTACGAGACTGCCGTCCAGCCGGGCGCTCGCCGCCGATCTGCGGGTGTCGCGAGGACTGGTCACCGAGGCGTACGAACAGCTCACCGCGGAGGGGTACCTGCGCAGCGGACGGGGTGCGGGCACATGGGTGAGCGAGACCGTTCGGGCCGCCGCCCTGGCCGCGCGCGATCGCGCTCCGCGCGCGCCCGGCGCACGTGTGGACTTCCGTCCAGGTACGCCGGATCTGTCGCTGTTTCCGCGCAGCGCGTGGGCCGCGACCTACCGTTCGGTGCTCGGTCGGCTGCCGCACAGCGCACTCGGATACCCCGATCCACGCGGGCTGCCCGAACTGCGCGAAGCCCTGGCCGCCCTGCTGACCAGGCGACGGGGAGTGGTCGCCGATCCGGAGCGCCTGGTGGTGTGCTCCGGCGTGGCGCAGGCGATGACGCTGCTCGGATTCGTTCTGCACGGGCGGGGAATACGGACCGTCGGCGTCGAGGATCCCGGCAGTCCTGAGCATCCCGCGCTGTTCGCATCGGCCGGCGTCACCACCACCCGGCTGCCGCTCGACGACGAGGGACTGGCCGCCGAGGCTCTCGGACGCTCGGGCGTCCGCGCGGTCGTGACGACTCCGGCACACCAGTTCCCCACCGGAATCGCCTACTCAGCCGCCCGACGGGGCAGGCTCCTGGACTGGGCACGCACCACGGACGGCCTGATCGTGGAGGACGACTACGACGGCGACTTCCGCTACGACCGCGCGCCCGTCGGCTCGCTGCAGGGTCTCGACCCGGAACATGTCGCGTACACCGGTTCGGTGAGCAAATCGCTGGCCCCGGGGCTACGGCTGGGCTGGCTGCTCGCACCGGCGACGATGACCGACGAGATCGTCGCCCGCAAACGCACGATGGATCTGGGCAATCCGGCCGTCGACCAGGCGGTCCTCGCCGACTTCATCGGGCGCGGCGGCTACGACCGGCAGTTGCGCCGCTGCCAGCGCGCCTACCGTGAGCGCCGCGACACGATGACCGCGGCGTTGACGGAGCGCTTCCCCGGTACCGAGGTGAGCGGGATCGCTGCCGGTCTGCACATCATCGCCCGACTGCCCGAACGGTACGGACCCGAGCCGGTGTTCCTGGCGCACGCGGACGAGGCCCGGGTGGCCCTGCGGCCACTGAGGGACTTCGGCGCCCTGCCCTTCACCGACCGAACGGTGAACCTGGTGCTCGGCTACGCGCATCTGCCTCCCCCGGACATCGCCGAAGGGGTGCGGTTGCTGGCGGCGGCTCAGCGGGATGCGAAGGGGCCGGACACCGGTGAGAGCAGGAGCCGGGTATTCATCTGAGGTTGGTGTGTGCGCCGCCGACGGGCACAAGGGTGGGATCGGCCGACCGGCCACGCCGCTTCGTCCGCCGACCCCTGCCCGGAGGCGCCTCGATGTCGTACCGTCCGCGTATTCCGTCCCTCGACCGCCGTGGTGTGCTGCGCGGTTCGCTCGCCGCATCGGCCGCGCTCACGCTCCCCGTGGTGGGTGCCGCGGCCCCCGCCTTCGCTCTGTCCGGCCGGCCGCGCGCCGCATGGGGCGCGCAGGTGGGCGATGTCACCTCGTCCTCGGCGCTGGTGTGGGTTCGTTCGGACCGCCCGGCACGGATGGTCGTGGAGACGTCGGCGACGGAGTCCTTCCGGCGGGCCCGCACCTGGCACGGTCCGCTCGTCGGTTCCGGCACCGACTACACCGGGACGACACCGCTCTACGGGCTGCCGCCGGGTGAGCAGGTGCACTACCGGGTCACGCTCGCGGACCCCGAGGACCCCCGCCGCACCGGCGAACCGGTGTACGGAACCTTCCGTACCGCGCCCGCCCGGCGCCGGGACGGGGTGCGTTTCCTATGGTCCGGCGACATCGCGGGCCAGGGCTGGGGCATCAACCCGGACATCGGCGGCTATGTGGTGTACGACGAGATGCGCCGCCTCGACCCGGACTTCTTTCTCTGCAGCGGCGACAACATCTACGCGGACGGGGTGATCGAGCCCAGCGTGAACCTGCCCGACGGGCGGGTCTGGCGCAACATCACCACCGAGGAGAAGGCGAAGGTCGCCGAGACCCTTGCCGAGTACCGTGGGAACTTCCGCTACAACCTCCTCGACGAGAACGTTCGCCGGTTCAACGCACAGGTGCCTTCGATCGTTCAGTGGGACGACCACGAGGTGCGCAACAACTGGTACCCGGGGCAGATCCTCGACGACTCCCGCTACACCGAGAAGAACGTCGATGTGCTGGCGGCCCGTTCGACGCGGGCGTTCCGTGAGTACTTCCCGGTGTCCACGCTGCGTGCCTCGGCCGGCGAGGGCCGGATGCACCGCGTGGTGCGGCACGGTCCGCTGCTCGATGTGTTCGTTCTCGACATGCGGTCCTTCCGCAACGCCAACTCCCCCGGCCGGCAGCCCGACGACACCACCGGGATCCTCGGCGCCGAGCAGCTCGGTTGGCTGAAGCACGAGTTGTCGCGATCCCGCGCGGTGTGGAAGGTGATTGCCGCGGACATGCCGCTGGGGCTGGTGGTCACGGACGGTGCGACGGACTTCGAGGCGGTCGCGCAGGGCGATCCCGGAGCGCCGCTCGGCCGTGAGCTCCAGATCGCGGAACTGCTCCGGTACATCAAGCACCGAAAGATCACCGGCACCGTCTGGCTGACGGCCGATGTGCACTACACATCGGCGCAGCATTACGAGCCCGAGCGTGCGGCGTTCAAGGATTTCGCACCGTTCTGGGAGTTCGTGTCGGGCCCTCTGGCCGCCGGCCAGTTCCCGGCAAACGCACTCGACGCGACGTTCGGTCCCGACCGGGTCTTCGTGCGGGCGCCCGACCGCGCGAACGTGTCGCCGATGGAGACTCCGCAGTACTTCGGTGAGGTCGACATCGACGGCCACAGCGGTGAGTTGACAGTGCGACTGCGGGCACAGGGTGGCTCGGTCCTGTTCAGCAAGGTGCTGTACCCGGGCCGCGTAGGACAGTGAACGGGCCTGCTGTGCCGAGGCCCCGGGTCGTGGTCCGGGGCCGATTGTCAGTGCCGGGTTCTACGGTTCTTGCATGACCCGATCCGTGCAGGCATTGGCCTACTCACGCCCGTCCGCCCTGGAGTTCTCGCATGCCGGGACAGAACCTCGGCCCGGAGTCTTCGGGTGGCCTCACACCGCGCGGCACCGAACCACACCGGTGGGCACCGAGCCGATACCCGGGCTTGCCGAAACGGCCGGGCGCGGCGGATCGTCACAGCTGGTACGTCAAGCGGTGCGCCTGAGGACGGTCTGGGAGCAGAGTCCGGGACCGAGGTAACGGCCCAGGACATCGTGGCGTAACCGGTAGCGACCTGTAGGACCAGTGGATTCCGCCCGGGCCGGGAGGAGCGATGACTTCCGCCCGGGCCGGGTGACAGCGTCCGGGCAGCACCGCGGTCTGCGCGGCGTCGTCCGGCCCGAGGGCACCTCTCCGGGCCCGTCGTCGCCCGCCCTCCGGGCCCTCGCAGGAGCTGTCCGGGGCCGGGCAGGAGCTGCCGTACCCGCCGGCTCACAACCCGGGTTCGGCGGCCCAGCCGTACTGCTCCGAACCGCAATCGATCAAGACATCAATCTACCAAAATAGGTGATAGTGGACTAGATCCACACTTAACCCATCAGTCACAGAGCGTTCGTGATCGGGCAACACCACTCAGTCACAGTGCAGGCATGACTGATGCGACCTCCGCCAAGACTGCCCGACGCTCCCACCACTGGCGGCGGGACGTGACCGAACTGGCCGCCCTGTTCGCCGCCGTCGCCGTGGCCGACGCGATCGCCAACCTGATCGGGCACCAGCCGGACGGACCGTATCTCCTGATCGCCTCGGCCGTGGCCCTGGCTGTGACAGCCGCGTTCCACACCTGGTGGGCACGGCGCCACAGCCATGCCCCGCCGCCGACCGGCACCGGCCTCATCACCGATACCTGCAACAACACCCACAGCGGCCACGACAATCACACCGCCGCGACCGTCGCCAAGGGCTCGGGCCCCTCCCCCGAGGACACGGTGTTGTGGCGGATGCGCACGACCGTTCGGGACGTCCCGGGCAGTCTGGCTGCGCTGTGCAGCGCGCTCGCCAGGCACCGGGTCGACATCCTCACCCTGCAAACGCACCCGCTGGCACAGGGCACGGTCGACGAGCTCCTGCTGCGCGCCCCCGCCCGACTCCAGGCCCAGCAGCTGAGCCGGGCAATCTCCACAGCGGGGGGCGGCTCGACCTGGATCGAGCGGGCGGATGCGCACGACCTGGCGGACGCGCCGACACGCGTCCTGGGTCTCGCCACGCGTACGGCCCTGGATGCGACCGAACTCCCCCTCGCGCTACGTCAGTTGCTCGGCCGTTGCGCGATCCGCTCGCTGCCCGCCGGCTCGATCACCGGCCGTACAACGGGTAAGATCGCCCCGGTGGAGGGTGTGCTGGATGAGACGGTGATGCGGCTGCGCGACCCGTCGGGAGGCGCCATCATCATCGAGCGGCCCTATCTTCCGTTCACCCCGACCGAGTTCGCCCGGGCCCGCGCCCTGGCGGAGCTGGACGCCCGGCTCGGCCCCCGCGCCACGAGCAGCGAGCGCTTCCTCACGCTCCCCGAGGGCAACGAGATCACCGTGCGCCACGCGGACCGCAGCGACCTCGAAGCCGCCCGCGCCATGCACGACCGATGCTCCGAGCAGACGCTGCGGCTGCGCTACCACGGGCCGGTCCGTGACGCCGACCGTTACCTGGACCACCTGCTGAGTCCCCGTTTCGGCCGAACCCTGGCGGTGCAGACGACCTCGGGCCGGCTGGTCGCCCTCGGCCACCTCCTGTGGGACGGTGACGAGAGCGAGGTCGCCCTGCTCGTCGAGGACGAGTGGCAGCGTCGCGGAATCGGCTCCGAACTCCTCGGCCGCCTGGTGGCGCTCGCCATCGAGGCAGGCTGCGAGAACGTCTACGCCGTCACCCAGGCATCCAGCACCGGCATGGTCGCGGCCATGCGTGCGCTGTCCCTGCCGCTGGACTACCAGATCGAGGAGGGCACGCTGGTCATCACCGCCCGGCTGGATGCGACTCCCGTCCGTTCACTGCCTCCGTACGAGCAGGCCGGCCGCTGACACTCCCCTGCTGACCGAGGCCCGGCCGGCCGACGCCGTGCGGACCGCTCTCCTTGCGGACGCCCGGCTCCTGTGAGCTCAGCGCCTGACACAGGTCGGCCCACAGATCCTCGACGTCCTCGAGACCGACCGACATCCGCAGCAGCCGGTCCCCGACACCGGACGCCTGCCGGTCTCCCTCATCCACAATGCGGTGGCTGATGGAGGCCGGATGCTGGATCAGGGTGTCCACACTGCCGAGACTGACCGCGGGCGTGACGAGCCGGACTGCCGAAATCACCCGGTGCGGATCCCCGTACACCTCGAACGAGACCATCGCCCCACCCAGCTTCGGGTAGTGGACCCGGGCGATACGCGGATCGGCCGTCAGCCGACGGGAAAGTTCGGCGGCACTCGCGGAAGCCGCCCGTACCCGCACCGGGAGCGTGGCGAGCCCGCGCAGCAGCAGGTACCCGGCCATCGGATGCAACACTCCGCCGGTGGCGAAGCGGACCTGCCGCAGGCGGGCCGCGAACTCCTCGTCACAGGCGACGACCCCGCCCATCACATCGCCGTGCCCGCCGAGGTACTTGGTGGCGCTGTGCAGCACGATCCGCGCACCGTGCTCTACAGGACGCTGGAGCACGGGTGTGGCGAACGTGTTGTCGACGAGCAGCGGCACGGAACCGCAGGAGTGCGCGATCGCCCGGATGTCGACCTCGGCGAGCGTCGGGTTGGCGGGCGTCTCCACCATCACCAGACCCGTGTCCGGACGGAGCGCCTCCGCGATGCCCGCCGGGTCGGTCCAGGTCACTTCAGTGCCCAGCAGGCCGGCGCCGAGCAGGTGATCGCTGCAGCCGTAGAGCGGGCGGACGGCGACCACATGGCGCAGTCCCATGCTGGCCCGGACCAGCAGGACGGCGGTGAGCGCCGCCATTCCGCTGGCGAACGACACCGCGCTCTCCGCTCCCTCGAGCCGGGCGAGGGCCGTCTCGAAACGGGCCGTCGTCGGGTTGTCCAGCCGTGCGTAGACGGGCGGCCCTTCGAGTCTCGCGCCGGTGGCGGCGAAGGTGTCGATCCGCTCGGCCTCGCCCCTGGAGTCGTACGAGGGGTAGGTGGTGGACAGATCGATCGGAGGGGCGTGCAGGCCGAGCGCCGCGAGATCGTCGCGGCCCGCGTGCACGGCTTCGGTGGCCAGCGCCCTGGACGGGGTCATCGTCGAGGGCTCCAGCATGGCTTCGGTGTCCATGTCAGCACTCTGAACAAACACCGGGTGATCACGACTCCATCCCGTGCTATGTTCGGCAGATGGCTGATTCAGTCGTACTCGACCCGGTGGATCTGCACATTCTGCGGCTGCTGCAGAACGATGCCCGGACCACCTACCGCGAACTGGCCGCCGAAGTCGGCGTCGCGCCGTCGACCTGCCTGGACCGGGTGGCCAGGCTGCGCCGCTCCGGCGTCGTACTCGGCCACCAACTGCGTCTGGACCCGGCGAAGCTCGGCCGCGGTCTGCAGGCGCTGCTCTCCGTACAGGTCCGTCCGCACCGCAGAGAGCTCATCGGCCCGTTCGTCGAACGCATCAGGACGCTGCCCGAGTCCCGCGCGCTCTTCCATCTGACCGGGCCCGACGACTATCTGGTCCATGTCGCGGTCACCGGCACCGCGGATCTGCAACGCCTGGTGCTGGACGAATTCACCTCACGCCGCGAAGTGGCCCGGGTCGAGACCCGGCTGATATTCCAGCAGTGGGAGTGCGGCCCCCTGCTGCCACCCGCCGCCGGACGGCCCGGGACCGGCGGCTGAGAACGCACGCCCGGCAGGCCGCCGAGGCCGAATGATGGTGACGCGCAGGCCGTCGACGTACGAGGATGTCCGCATGTCAGATATTCCCAGCAGCGCGCTGCCCCGCCAGGTCGCCGACGCCTACGTCGACGCATTCATCGAGCTCGACCCGATCGCCGGCACCTACCTGGGTGTCGCGGAGAGCTCGCGCCACCTTCCCGACTTCTCCCCCGCGGGGCAGGAAGCCCTCGCCCAACTCGCCCGCACCACCCTGGCGAAGCTCGACGCCGCTGAGCAGCTGCCCGGCGCGGACAGCGATGCCGAGCGCCGTTGCGGCCGCCTTCTGCGCGAGCGTCTCACGGCGCAACTCGCCGTCCATGAGGCCGACGAGGGACTGCGCGCCGTCTCCAACCTCTCCTCCCCGCCGCACAGCATCCGTGAGGTGTTCACGGTCACACCGACCGAGACCGACGAGGACTGGGCGGCGGTCGTGGACCGGCTGCGCGCGGTTCCCGCCGCGCTGGAGGGCTACCGCGAGTCGCTCGCGCTCGGCCTGGAGCGCAAGCTGTACGGCGGCCCGCGCGCCACTGCCACCTTCATCGGCCAGCTCGACGAGTGGGCCGGTGACGGCGGGACGGGTTTCTTCCATGACTTCGCGGCCGCCGGCCCGGCGTCCCTGCGTACCGATCTGGACGACGGCGCCCGCCGGGCCACGGAGTCGGTCGTGGCGCTGCGCGACTGGATGCGCGATGTGTACGCCCCCGCGATAGAGGGCGCGCCGGACACGGTGGGCCGTGAGCGGTACGCGCGCTGGTCGCGCTACTTCAACGGCACCGATCTCGACCTCGACGAGGCGTACGCGTACGGCTGGTCCGAGTACCACCGGCTGCTCGCCGAGATGAGGACCGAGGCCGAGAAGGTCCTGCCCGGTGCCGGTCCCTGGGAGGCACTGGCCCATCTCGATGTGCACGGCAAGCACATCGAGGGGGTCGACGAGGTCCAGGCCTGGCTGCAGAGTCTGATGGACGAGGCGATCGAGGCGCTCGACGGTACGCACTTCGAACTCGCCGAGCGGGTACGGAAGGTGGAGTCCCGCATCGCCCCGCCCGGCGGCGCCGCTGCCCCGTACTACACGGGCCCGTCCGAGGACTTCTCCCGCCCCGGCCGCACCTGGCTGCCCACCATGGGCGAGACCCGCTTCCCGGTGTACGACCTGGTCTCCACCTGGTACCACGAGGGTGTGCCGGGCCACCATCTGCAGATCGCCCAGTGGACGCATGTCGCCGACAGCCTCTCCCGCTACCAGGCGTCCATCGGCGGTGTCAGCGCCAACGCCGAGGGCTGGGCGCTGTACGCGGAGCGGCTCATGGACGAGCTGGGCTTCCTGCCGGACGCCGAGCGCCGCCTCGGCTATCTGGACGCGCAGATGATGCGGGCCTGCCGGGTGATCGTGGACATCGGCATGCACGCGGAAATGGAGATTCCGGCGGACTCGCCGTTCCACCCCGGCGAGCGGTGGACCCCGGACCTGGCCCAGGAGTTCTTCGGCAACCACAGCGGCCGTCCGGCCGACTTCGTGGAGAGCGAACTCACCCGCTATCTCTCGATGCCGGGGCAGGCGATCGGCTACAAGCTGGGCGAACGCGCCTGGCTGCTCGGCCGGGAGAACGCCCGCAAGGCGCACGGCGCCGCGTTCGACGCCAAGGCCTGGCACATGGCCGCGCTGTCGCAGGGGCCGCTCGGTCTCGACGATCTCGTGGACGAGCTGTCCAAACTCTGACCTGTCTCTCGCCCCCTCCCGTCGCCCCCGGTCCTCCGCACCACTCGCGGAACGCACCGGCTGGGGCGGCAGGGAGGGGGCACGCGTGAACAAGCCGTTCCACGATCTGCTCGATACGAATCCCGAGACCGTGGAGGCCCACCGTGTCACCGGCGACGACCGCTTCTTACTGAAGGTCACCGCCCGCTCGCTGCCTCACCCGGAGGCGGTCTCGGGGAGGATCGGCGCCCTCGGCTCCGTCACCACGAGCATCGCCTGGTCCTCGCCGCTCCCCCGGCGCGCCATCAGCCGCCGGCCTCGCCCGCGGTGCGGTGCCGCACCGCCGATCCATGTCGCTCCTTCACCACTTCGAGTTGTGCGGGGATACGGCGGCGCAGGTCGGCGACATGACTGACGATGCCGACGCTGCGGTCCCGTTCGCGCAGCGAGTCCAGCACGTCGAGCACCTCGTCGAGTGTCTGGTCGTCCAGACTGCCGAAGCCCTCGTCGATGAAGAGGGTGTCCAGCCGTACGCCGCCGGCCTCGTCGGTGACGACATCGGCGAGGCCGAGCGCGAGGGCGAGCGAGGCGAAGAACGTCTCTCCGCCCGAGAGCGTCGCCGTGTCGCGTTCGCGTCCGGTCCAGGCGTCGACGACGTGCAGGCCGAGGCCCGATCGGCGGCCTCCCGTGCGGGCATCGGAGTGGACCAGCGTGTAACGGCCGGACGACATGCGCTGCAGCCGTGCGGTGGCGGCGGCCGCGACCTGTTCGAGCCGGGCGGCGAGCACGTAGGACTCCAGCCGCATCTTGCGTTCGTTGTCCGCGGAGGTACCCGCGGTGAGCCCGGCCAGCCGGGCCACCCGGTCGTACTCCTCGCGCAGCGGCCCGAGTCCACGCACCTCGTCCGTGGCGCTGCGCGACAGCCTGAGCAGCTCGGCGCAGCGCTCGCGTGCGGCTGCCAGTGCCGCGGAGGCGTCCCGCAGCAACCGTTCGGCCGTGTCGTACGCGGCCTGCGCGGCGTCCACCGCCGCGGGCGGGCCGTCGGCGGCGGCTCGGGTCGCGGTCTCGGCGAGACGGTCGGCGACGGCTGCCGCCTCGGACTGCCAGGCGTCGATCAGGCGCTGCAGTCCGCGCTGTTCGGCGTCGGTGAGGAGAACCGCGGACGCGGCCTGCGGGGTGTCGAACCCGGCCCGGAACGCGGCGTCCGCGAGTCGACCGTCGGCCTCCTTGCGGCGCTGTGCCGCCGACTCCTCCTCATGCACCGCCGCGGCGGCCGCGGCGAGCAGACCGACCCGGCGCTCCAGCAGCTCGGCGTGCTCGGCGACGCTGCCGCAATCCCCTCGGGCAACCGTCAACTCTCCTTCCAGCGTGGCCTGTTCACGTTCCAGTCCTTCCCGTAGGGAGGTACGGGCCGCGGCCCTGCGCTCGGCCAGTTGGCGGCTCTCGAGGCGCTCGGCGTGTTCCCGCTCGGCCACGGCGAGTGCCTCACGTGCCGCGTGCATGCCGGCGGCGGTCCGGTGCGCCTCGGCGTGCCTGAGCGTCAGCCTCTCGACGAGCGCGGCGAGTTCGGCGACGGTGGGATCGGCGACGGGCTCGTCCCCGAAACCCGGAAGGGGCCGCTCGCCGTGGGCCGCATCGGTCGCAACCACCTCGGCCCCGGCGCCCGACGCGGACGGCGCCGACCTTGCAGCAACGCCGCCGGCCACCGACGCGGACACAGTCGACTCGGCCGCAACGCCCCCGGCCCCGCGCCCGGACGCACCCGGGCCGACGGCAGCGGCGCCGTCCCTCGGCTGCGGCACCGTCGCCTGTTCGGCGGCGGCGCGGGCCGCCAGGTGCTTCTCGCGTACGATCCCGAGCTCCCGGTCGGCCTCCGTGCGCGCCTCCTCGGCCCGCCGGTACGCGTCGAGGGCCCGCTCCTCGGTGGCCCGGTCGACATGGCCGTCGCCGGCGCGTGCGGGCCTGGGGTGGTCGGCGGAGCCGCACACCTTGCAGTCCTCGCCGTCCACCAGCTCGGCGGCCAGTTCCGCGGCGATGTCGCGGAGCCGTCGTTCGCGAAGCTCCAGCCACGTCTCGTGGGCGCCCGAGGTCAGCTCACGGGCCTCGGCCAGCCGCTCGGCGGCGGTCGCCGCCTGGATGGCGAGCGCGTCACGGCGGCGGGCCGCCTCCAGTCGTGCGCGGGCCGGCTCCAGTCGGCCGGCGAGCTGTTCGGCGCGGGTCGCGGCCTCCTGGGCCTCCTCGATGCGTGCCCGCAACCCGGAACGGGTGGCTTCCCAGTCGGCCAGCCAGCCCTCCGCCTCGTGGATCAGCTCGTCGTCGACCCGGGCCTGGCGCTCCAGTCCGGCCCGCTCGGCGTCGATCTGCGCGCTGCGCCGCTCCGCCCGCTGCGCGGCGTCGAGCCCGCCGAGTTCCTGGCGGAGTCTCCGTTCCAGTTCCGCCAGTTGTTCGGCACCGGCGTCGGCCAGGGTGTCGGGCAGCAGTGCCCGGGCGCCGTCGCGGGCCTCGCGGGCCGTGCGGTACGCGCGCTCGGCCTCGTCACGCAGCTCCAGCGCGGGGGCAACGAGGTCGGCCTTGCGGGCCCGCGCGAGCCGTTCACGGTGCCGGTCGTGGTCGGGACGGCCGGCTTCGAGCGCGGTGGAGCGGCGCTGCGTCTCCTCGTACCGCTGCTGGAGCGCGGCACGTTCGCGTTCGCTGTCGAGGGCCAAGCGGGCGGCCGACTGCCGGCCTTCGGCCATGGCCAGTACGGACTCGGCGATGTCGAGCCGTTCCCGGGCGTTGCTACGGGCCGCCGCGGCCCACTCCAGCACGCCGTCGGCGAGCCCCGGTTCGCCGGGCTGAATGTCGGGCAGCGGCGATTCGCGGGCGGCGGGTCCGGCCGCCTGGGCGATCCGCTGGGCGACCGCGAGGATCCGTTCGTCCCCGGCCCTGACCTGTGCTTCGGCGGTACGGCGCAGTTCGGCGAGGCGCTCCTCGACGGCGGCGAAACGGCGGGTGTCGAAGAGCCTGCCGAGCAGTTTGCCGCGCGCCTCGGCATCCGCCCGCAGGAAGCGTGCGAAGTCGCCCTGGGGCAGGAGGACCACCTGGCAGAACTGGTCCCGGCTCATCCCGATGAGCTGGGTGATCTCCTCGCCGATCTCCTGGTGCGAGCGGCTCAGGGGCTGCCAGCCGTCGTCGGGGTCGTACTCCCGCAGCCAGCTCTGGGCCTTCTCCGTGGTGAAGCCGTTGCCCTTCTTCTTGGGGCGGGGCTGTGCGGGGCGCCGGGTGACCTCGAGGCGTCGGCCGCCGACCGTCAGTTCGAGCGTGACCTCGGTGGGGAGGCCGGCCGGGGCGTGGTCGCTGCGCAGCGACGTGCCGGGGCCCTGGCGGGCGCCGGGCACCGCGCCGTAGAGGCTGTAGCAGACGGCGTCGAGGACCGAGGTCTTCCCTGCGCCGGTCGGACCGTGCAGCAGGAAGAGCCCGGCCGAGGAAAGTGCGTCGAAGTCGATTTCCTGGGTGGCGCCGAACGGCCCGAAGGCGGTGAGGCCGAGCCTGTGGAGTCTCAACGGTTCACCTCGCGGACGCTGTCGTCCACCCGAACGTGGTCGAAGGCGCCGCGCAGCACCGTTCTCTCCTGGTCGTCGGCTGCGGACCCACCCCGCACATGTGCCACGAAGTCCTCCGCGATCTGCTGGTCGTCACGCCCCTTGAGGCGCTGTGCGTACGAGGCGAGCGGGTTGTCGGGGGCGCGGTCGGGTTCGAACACGAGACTGAGTGTGTGCGGGAACCGCTCGACGAGGCGGGCCATGGGCTCGGCCGGACGCACCGGGTCGGTGAGCGTGGCCTCCACCCAGGATTCCGTGTGCTGCTCCAGCACGGGGTCGTCGATGAGGGTGTCGAGGCGGCCGCGGAGTCTGGCGAGCGGACGGGGCACCGGACAGTCGACGCGCTCGGCGGCGATCGATCCCGAGGCATCGAGGTCGATCAGCCACATCGTCTTGCGGTGGGCGACCTCGGAGAAGGAGTAGGCCAGCGGGGAGCCCGAGTAGCGGACCCGGTCGGTGACGGTCTGGCAGCCGTGCAGATGCCCCAATGCCACGTAGTCGACGCCGCCGAAGACCCCGGCGGGTACGGCGGCCACCCCGCCGACGGTGATGTCGCGCTCACTGTCGCTGGGCTCGCCGCCGGCAACGAATGCGTGGGCGAGCACCACGGACCGGGTGGTCTCCGGGCGGCTCGCGAGGTCGGAGCGCACCCGGTCCATGGCCGCGGTCAGCACCGCCTCGTGCCCGCCGCGCTCCGCCCTGAAGACGTCCTTCATCAGGGCCGGTTCCAGGTAGGGGAGCCCGTAGAACGCCACGTCGCCGTGCGCGTCGCGCAGGACGACGGGGGTGGCGCAGTGGGCGGGGTCGGTACGCAGATGGATTCCGGCCCGCTCGATCAGGCCCGCGCCGACGCCCAGCCTGCGTGCCGAGTCGTGGTTTCCGGAGATCATCACGGTGGGCACACCGGCGGCGGCGAGCCGGTGCAGCGCGTCGTCGAAGAGCTCGACGGCGGAAAGCGGCGGGACGGCCCTGTCGTAGACGTCACCCGCGACGAGGACCACATCCACCTCGTGTGCCCGCACCGTGGCCACCAGGTGGTCCAGGTAGGCGGCCTGGGCTTCGAGCAGGGAGACCCGGTGGAACGACCGCCCCAGGTGCCAGTCCGATGTGTGCAGAATCCTCAATGTTCCGCTCCGACCTGCACGTTTCCCCTCACTCCGCTCCCAGAACCAGCACTGGGCCGGCGCCGGCCCTCGCCACCATCACCCACCACGCTAGCGCCGGTCAGCACCTGATCCTTCACGGACCTCGGTTTGCCACCGGGGTCCCGGGCCTTCTCACCCACAGCCGGTCGCCCACCGCATCTGCCGGAGCTCGTCCGACGTGTGGCCCGGAAGGCGGGGGCGAGGCACGCGCATGCGTGGTCGATGCCGGCCTGACACAGGCACCGGAAGGGCAGGATGCACGGCACCCTGGAGGAAGAAGGTGTGAGGGCGCCAGAGGAGGGGTGATGCGGACCAGCGACCAGATCTTTCACCGGGTCCGCTGGGACCCACGGTTCGACCCGGCCCGGTTCGTACTCGGGATCAGGCGGCGCGAGGGTCCCCCCGAGCGCATCCCGCTGCCCTCCTTCGTGCCCGGGGGTGAGATCCCGTGGCACCGGGTGGTGTTCATCGAGGCGGACGGCGAGGTGGTCTGGGACCGGGCCACGGGTGTGGACCGCATCGACGCATCGGACGCCGGCCGGGTGCGGGACCCGCGACTCCTGCGCGCGCCGTTCTTCACAGCGAGGACACCGCACCTGTGGGACCCGGCCGCCGGGTGGTGCCCCGCAACCAGTCGGACAGCTGCGCCGGCCGCGACGGGCCTGCGCGTCCTGACCTGGAACACGCGATATGCCCCGTACGACAGCAGACTCATCGACACCGCCCGACACCGGCCGCTGCTGCTGAGGGCGTTGGAGGACGCCGACGCGGACGTCATCGCACTGCAGGAGGTCGAGGCCGGGCTGCTCGCCGTGCTGTTGCAGGCCCCCTGGGTACGTGCCGACTACACGCTGGGCACCGATCCGACCAGGACGGACATCGACGACAGCGGGTTGCTGCTGCTCAGCCGGCTGCCCGTACGGGAGGCGGGGTGGCACGTCCTCGGCCCCCACAAGGCCGTCACCGCCATCACCGTGGAGACCGCTTCCGGCCCGCTCGTGGTGGCCTCCACCACGCTGACCGGGGACCACTCCAAGGCCTGCCCGGCCCGGCGGCAGGCCGAACTGACACAGCTCGCCGAGGGGCTGCCTGCCATGGGCGACGACCTGATCCTGCTGGGCGACTTCCACGACCATGGGGACGGACCCGCTCTCGCGCTGGGCCTGTGGGACGCCTGGACGGAAGTGCACGGGCGCGATGACCGGACCCCGGTGCTCGATCCGCGCGTCAACCGGCCCGCCCCCCTCTCCTCGCTGTCCGGCCGGGCCTCGCCCCTGGACCGGATTCTGCTGCGCGGGAGCAGGGTGCGTGCGACCAGAGCGGTTCTGCGGGGTGACGCGCCCACCCCGGAGGGCTGGTACGCCCCGGACCATTGCGGCGTGGAAGCCGACCTGAGCTGCGCCCCGGGCTCCGGCGGGAGCGAGCCCACGGCCGTCCTCGACGTGTCCCCGACCGCCCGCACGGCAGTTGCCTGGATCCCGCCTTCGCACATGTGGCCGCCGATCCAGGACATCCGCCGGGACTACGATCCACAGATCCACCGCTGGCCGCCGCACGTCAATCTGCTTTTCGGCTTCGTGCCCGAGTCCCACTTCGAGCGGGCGGCGCCGCTGCTCGCTGCGGCGGCGGCCGAGACGCCGGTCTTCACTGCCCGGCTGGACGGGGTACGCACCTTCCGGCACCGGGCGTACTTCACTGTGTGGCTCGACCCGGCGGCGTCCGGCGCGGCCCCGTGGGAGGGCCTGTACCGCGCACTGCAGCAGCGGTTCCCGCACTGTCGTGGGCGTGGGAAGAGCTTCACCCCGCATCTGTCCCTGGGCCGGACCCAGGATCCGCGGCGGGTCGCCCCGGACTGCGCCGCTCGGCTCGAGGCCATGACAGCGACGCTCTGGGAACTCGTCCTGCTTTCGCGCAGGGGTGACGGGCCGATGCGGCCGCGGGCCACGGTCGCTCTGGGCACGGGCGAGGTGCGTTGGCTGCCCGAGCCGGGCTCCGGTGCGCCGGGCGCTGAGGACGCGGCCTGGCTCTCCGAGATCACCGACAGGTGAAACGCAATGCACCACCCGCTCGTCCTGCTGGTCCCCACTGACCGCCGGGCCGGGGACGGCCAAGAGATCGCTGCTCCACGCGCCCATTGCTCCGTGCGGAGGAGCACGCCACGGCTGCACCCGGGGGCCTTGGCCAGGAGGCCGGGATCCGGTCAGACGTCTCCGTACGCCTCGCCGCCCAGCTCCAGCCGGGCCTCGCCCGCTGTCGCGTCGGCCAGCCAGCCGCGAAATCCCTCGACATCGGCGTCCGGCAGCCCGATCTCGATGACGACGGCCTCCGCGTAGCGGACCTCGCGCACGGTCCGTCCGGTGGCCCGGAGGTCGTTCTCCAGCTTGCCCGCGCGCTGATGGCCTACGGTGATCGTGGCGAGTCGGAACCGCTGCCGGGTGAGGGTGCCGATGGCGTCGAGGGCCTCGCCGACCACTCCCCCGTACGCTCGGATCAGTCCGCCCGCACCGAGCTTCACACCGCCGTAGTAGCGGGTGACGACGGCCACGACATACCGCATCTCACGGCGCGTCAGCATCTGCAGCATGGGGACACCGGCGGTGCCGCCGGGCTCTCCGTCGTCGCTCGCCTTCTGTACTGAGGCGTCGGCGCCGATCACATAGGCGAAGCAGTTGTGGGTGGCGGTCGGGTGTTCCCTGCGGATGCGCGCGACGAAATCCTGCGCCTCCTGCTCGGTGGCGGCGGGGGCGAGCGCGCAGATGAAGCGTGACCGGTTGATCTCGGTCTCGTGCACGCCCGCTCGGGCGACTGTCCGGTACTGCTCCTGCATCAGGCCAGCCTATGCCCCGGCCGGGAACAGTCCGGGGCCGCCGTCCGTTGTCCGGATCATGTACGCAGACGCAGAGACGATCAGCAGGATCCTCCGGGACACGGGCGATACCTGGGCCGTGGTGGGCCTGTCCGACAACCGGTCGCGCGCGGCGTACGGCGTCGCCGAGGTGCTTCAGCGCTTCGGCAAGCGGGTGGTCCCGGTGCATCCGAAGGCGGAGCGGGTCCATGGCGAGGACGGCTATGCCTCGCTGGCCGACATACCGTTCCCGGTCGATGTGGTGGACGTCTTCGTCAACAGCGAACTGGCGGGCGGCGTGGCCGACGAGGCGGTGGCCGCGGGCGCGAAGGCGGTCTGGTTCCAGCTCGGGGTGGTCGACACCCAGGCGTACGACCGCACGCGCGCCGCGGGGCTCGACATGGTCATGGACCGCTGCCCGGCCATCGAGATTCCGGCGCTGAGCCGATAACCGCAGCACGCCCGTCTCTCGTCCGAATGTGCGTGGTGTCACACTCGCGGTCCGGCTGGGAGAATGGCCGGCTGTGTGTACTACGACTGCGCCGATCGTCCGCCACGGCCGAACCGGGCTGGCCGGGCAACTGTCGGAACTCGGAGTGGAGCGGAACGGCGTCCTTCTGGTGCATGCGTCGATGCGCGCGGCGGGCGCGATCAGCGGCGGGGTCGGGGCGTTGGTCGGTGCGTTGGGCGACGCCCTCGGCAGGCACGGCACACTCGTCGTCCCGGCTTTCACCCCGGAGAACTCCGACACCTCTCCGCACTATCTCGACCGGGTGCGTGGTCTCACCGACCAAGCCCGGGAGGCCGTACGGGCGAGCATGCCGCCGTTCGACGCGGCGAACACGGCCGCGCCGTCGATGGGCCGCCTCGCGGAGGCCGTGCGGCTCACCGAGGGGGCGGTACGCAGCGGACACCCCCAGACGTCCTTCGCCGCGCTCGGCCCGCTGGGCCGGAGGCTGGTGGCGCACCACCGCTCCGACTGCCATCTCGGCGAGGATTCCCCGTTGGCCCGCCTCTACGATCTGCGGGCCCAGGTGCTCCTGCTGGGCACCGGCTTCGACACCTGCACCGCGTTCCATCTCGGCGAGTACCGAGTGCCCGCCCCACCCCGCCGCACCTACCGCTGCGTGGTGACGACCGAGGGCCGACGCCATTGGTGGGAGTACGAGGACGTCGCGCTGGACGACGGCGACTTCGCCGCCCTGGGAGCGGACTTCGCCCGCTCGGACAACGGTGCGGCCGTCCGCACCGGTCCGGTGGGCGCGTCGACGAGCCGCCTGTTCCGCCTGACCGATGCCGTCGACTTCGCGTCCCGCTGGCTGCCGTCACACCGGAGCGGGTGCCGGTGAGGGCCCTCGGCCGCGCGCACGGCTGAGCGGCGGCCTCAGCCCCTGACGCCCAGGCCGTCGACGATCACCGCGCCCGGCAGCGCGGCCAGCGCCTTGCCCGGGACGATCAACTTGCCCCGGCGGCTGCCGCTGCCGATCAGCACCCACTCCTCGTCGACGACGGCGGGATCGATCAACAGCGGCCATCCGGCCGGGAGTCCGATCGGTGTGATGCCGCCGTACTCCATGCCGGTCTCGCCGACCGCCGTGTCCATCGGGGCGAAGGACGCCTTGCGGGCACCGAGGTGCTTGCGGACCGCGCCGTTCACGTCGACGCGGGAGTGGGAGAGGACCAGACAGGCCGCCAGCGTCACTTCGCCGCCGCGCTTACCCGCCACCACGACGCAGTTGGCCGACCGGTCTAGCAGTTCCACGCCGTGGTGCTCGACGAAGACCGCGGTGTCGGCGATGGCCGGATCGGTGTCGACGTGGATGACGTGCTCGGCGGGGACGCCACCCCAGCCCTCGGTCACGGCTGCGGCGACGGGCTCGGTGAGCAGGTCGAGGCGGTCGGCCGCCGGGCAGGCGTTCTCGAACGATCCGATGGGTGCGCGCATGCGCACCACGCTAACAGCGTCCCGGAGGCGGTCGGTTGGCCGTCTCACCGTACGGGCGGGATCGAGACCGCCATGGTCACCTCGGTGGGCTCGGAGCCGTCATTGCGGTAGGCGTGCGGGTGGTGTGCCTCGAAGGTGGCGGATCCACCGGCGGGTACGCGGTACGAGGAGCCGTCGACGACCAGGGTGAGCTCGCCCGCCGTCACGTGGAGCAGTTCGACGGTGCCCTCGGGATGCGGATCGGAGGTGCTGCTGTCGCCGGGCATCAGGCGCCACGACCAGAGTTCGAGCGGGCCCCTGGCCTCCGTACCGACGAGCAGGGTGGTGGTACTGCCCGCCTCCGTGGACCACATGCGTACCGCCTGGCCCTCGGGCACCAGACGGACCGGTGAGCCCTGCTCATAGTCGAGCAGGGTCGTGATGCTGACCCCCAGCGCGTCGGCGAGCTTGACCGTGGTGCCGACGCTCGGATTGGTGCGGGCCTGCTCGATCTGAATGATCATGCCGCGGCTGACCCCGGCACGGGCGGCGAGTGCGTCCAGAGTGAAGCCGCGTTCCCCCCGCCAGCGTTTGAGATTGCGTGCCAGCGACTGAGTGAGCTGATCCAGGTCAGACACATTCCGTCCAATATTTTGGATGACAGGGTCAAAAATACTGCACTACGGTGTGGTGGACCGCACCGTTCATCGCACTGTACTGCGAGGCATGCCATGACAGCACTGTTCGCCCTGGCCACCAGCCTGCTCTGGGGGTTGGCCGACTTCGGCGGCGGGCTGCTCACGCGACGTACGCCCGCGCTCACCGTGGTCGTCGTCTCGCAGACCGCGGCGGCCGTGGTGCTCTGCGTCATCGTGATCGCGACCGGCGGCTGGAGCGAGGCGGGCCCGCAACTCTGGTTCGCCGTCGCGGCGGGCGCCGTCGGGCCGGTTGCCATGCTGAGCTTCTACAAGGCCCTGGCGCTCGGCCCGATGGGCGTCGTCTCCCCGCTCGGATCGCTGGGTGTCGTTGTGCCGGTGAGCGTCGGGCTCATCGTCGGGGAGCGCCCGGGGCTGCTCCAGTTCGCCGGGGTCGGCGTTGCCGTGGTGGGCGTCGTGCTGGCCGGTGGTCCGCAGTTGCGCGGGGCGCCGGTGCAGCGCCGGGCGGTGCTGCTGACCCTGGTGGCCGCGCTCGGCTTCGGTTCGGTGATGTCCCTGATCGCGGAGGCGTCCACCACGGTCACCGGGCTGTTCCTGGCGCTCTTCGTCCAGCGCCTGACCAACATCGCGGTGGGCGGTACGGCCCTGTACGTATCGGTACGGCGCGGGGCACGCGCACTGCCGGAGGAGGGCGGTGTCACCGTGGTGCTGGCGGCGCTGCCCGCCCTGGCGTTCGTCGGACTCGCGGATGTGGCGGCCAACGGCACGTACTCGATCGCCGCACAGCACGGCCCGGTCACTGTGGCCGCCGTGCTCGCCTCGCTCTATCCGGTGGTCACGGCCCTGGCCGCGCGCGGCGTGCTCAAGGAACGGCTGCGCGGGGTGCAGGCAGCCGGGGCCGGTCTCGCGCTGGTGGGCACGGTGCTGCTGGCGACGGGCTGAGGGCTCCCGGCCGCCACCGCGCTCAGTCGCCGGACGGGCCCGAAGCCTCGCCCGGTTCCGCCAGGGACAGCAGCTGCTCGGGCGTCACACCCGACGGAATCGGTACCGGGGCAGGGGTACGCAGCGGAGGCTGCCAGCCCTTCTCCGGGTCCCAACCGCGCACGACACGGGCGGGAGCACCGGCCACCACCGCGTGGTCGGGCACCTCGCCCCGTACGACCGCCCCCGCCGCGACCACCACGTTGCGCCCCAGCACGGCCCCCGGCAGGATCACCGCTCCGGTGCCGATCCAGCAGCCCGGCCCGATGACGACCGGCTCCATGCGGGGCCACTGCTTGCCGACCGGCTCGTGCGGATCGTCGTAACTGTGGTTCGTGGACGTGATGTACACATACGGTCCGCAGTACGTGTCCGAGCCGATGGTCACCCTGGTGTCGGCGACCACATGACTGCCGCGTCCGAGTACCACTCCGTCCCCCAGGGTCAGGATCGGCTCGGCGCCGAGGTCCAGGTCGGGCATGAGCCCGGCCGTCAGCGTGACCTGCTCACCGATCACACAGTGCGCGCCGAGCTCGATCCACGGCTCCCCGAAGACCGTGCCCTGCGGAAAGGCCAGCCGGGTGCCTTCCCCGATCCGGCCGAACCGCAGCCCACCGGGGTGTTCCGCGGTGACCGCGCCCGACTCCTGCACCCAGCGCCAGCCGCGATGGACGGCCCGGGACAGGGCGCGCCGCCGCCAGGCGGCGAGGGAGGAGAACGCGTTCCTGTTCTTGGACACTCGCACACGGTAGTCGGCGGCGCCCGGCGTGATCACCGCGCCAACCTGTGATGTTCACCCCACTCGACGTCAGCCCTCCGCCCGTCGCATACCGTTTCTCCGACGCGATCGGACAGCGGCGGCCGAGCCGTGGCGGTCGGACGACCGCGACCGCACCACACCGGAGCACGGAGGAACGGGCGATGGCAGAGCAGGCGTTGATCACGGGAATGGGCGGCAAGGAGCCGGACATCGATGCGGAGGCCTTCACCGCACCGACGTCGGTCGTGATCGGCGAGATCACGATGGCGGCGGGCTCCAGCGTCTGGTACCAGGCCGTACTGCGTGCCGACTGCGGTCCCATCCTCATCGGCGCCGACAGCAACATCCAGGACAACTGCAGCGTGCATGTCGACCCCGGGTTCCCGGTGACGGTCGGCGAGCGTGTCTCGGTCGGGCACAACGCGGTACTCCACGGCTGCACCATCGAGGACGACGTCCTGGTCGGCATGGGGGCCACGGTCCTCAACGGCGCCCGCATCGGCGCCGGTTCGCTGGTCGCGGCACAGGCACTCGTTCCGCAGGGTATGCAGGTACCGCCGGGGTCGCTCGTCGCCGGCGTTCCCGCCAAGGTCAAGCGGCAGCTGACCGAGGAAGAGCTCGCGGGCATCAAGTTCAACGCGGTGGGCTACGTGGAACTGGCCAAGGCACACCGCCAGGCACACGAGAGCTGACCGGGCGGCAACGGCACGGAGCGGAACCGAGGAGCACGGGCGGGCCGGCGGCGGACGACGACTCCCGCCGGACCGTTCCGCCCCGTACAGTCCCGGCCCGGTCAGTCCACTGCCGGCACGGTCTCCGCGTCGGGCGCCGATGCCTGTGCCGCCGCCTTCTTGGCCCGGTTCTTCAGCACCAGCATCGAGGTCACACCGATCAGCACCGCGACGACCAGGCCGAGGTACGAGAACCGCTTGAGCCAGGCCTCGGCGACGACACCCACCGAGTAGACGACGGCCGTGGTGCCACCGGCCCAGACGATGCCGCCGAGCACGTTCGCGATCAGGAACTTCCAGTACGGCATGTGCAGCACGCCGGCCAGCGGACCCGCGAAGATCCGCAGCAGTGCGACGAAGCGGCCGAAGAACACCGCCCACATGCCCCACTTCTGGAACGACCGTTCCGCCATGCCGATCTGGCTCTCCCCGAAGTGCTTGGGGAACTTCCCGCCGAGCCGGGCGAGCAGCGGCCGTCCGCCCTTGCGGCCGATGGCGTATCCGACCGAGTCACCGATGACCGCGCCCGCCGATGCGCAGGCACCGAGGACCCAGGGGTTGATTTCGTGGTGTCCGACGGCCAGCAGCGCCGCGCTGACCAGGACGATCTCGCCCGGCAGCGGAATGCCGAGGCTCTCCAGCCCGATGACGACGCCCACCAGGGCGTACACGCTGACCGCCGGGACGGTCTCCAGCCACTCCTGGATGTGCAACGCCGATTCCTCCCGCAACTGATGTCCGGTTGCCCGCCGGCCAACTCCTCGGCGCACCGCGGGAATGCTACCTGTCCGGCCATCCGCCCGAACAGCGCGAAGGACCGCCACACCCCCTGGAGTCCAAGGAGTCCGAGGCGGCCCTTCGGGGAGCCGTTCCTGGTCAGGCGTTCGGACGCAGCGTCCAGACGACCGTCATCTCAGCGGTCACCGCGCCGTCCGCGCGCCGGATCTCGATGGCCACGGGAAATTCGGGACGCTTGCCCTCGTCGAGTTCGGCGACGACCTCGGCCACCGGACGGCCGAGGGCCGCCGTGGCCGTGACGACACCCTTGGCCAGCTTCTTGTAACCGATCTCCGCCTTCACCGCCAACGGAACAGCGCGGGACAACTGGTCGCCGAAGGCGGCGATGACGATCGCACCGCTCGCAGACTCCGCGAGCGTGAACATCGCGCCGGCATGGGGTCCGCCGACGTGGTTGTGGTAGTCGGCCTGGTCCGGCAGACGGACCACCGCACGCTCGGCGGTCGTCTCCAGGAACTCGAGATTGAGGGTCCGGGCCATCGGGACCGTCGCGGCGAGCATCTCGCCGACGGTCGTCTGTTCAGCGCTCATGACCAGATGTTACTTACGAGTAGAACAATTTGGCCATCCCGGGGTTTCCTGCGTCCGGTACCGCCGTCGCTTCCTTCACTGTCCGCTCGCGGGGGCGGGCGTAGCCGACCGGGCACCGCCCCTCTATCGTTACTCGCCATGTGGCCAGGACAGCAGCCGCCCGGGGGCGAGCAAAACCCGCAGGACCAGAGTCAGAACCCGTATCAGCAACCGGGTTACCAGCAGCCGAATCCCTATCAGCAGCCGGGATATCAGCAGCAAGGACAGCCGGGGCAGCAGTCGGGGTACCCGCAGCAGGGGCAGCAGCCCGGCTACCCGCAGCCGAACCCGTACCAGCAGCCGACCGTGCCGCAGTACGCGGTGCCCGGCCCGCCCGGTGGTCCGCGGCCCGACGGCGACAAGAAGAAGACCACCGCCGTCGCGATCGTCGCGGCAACCGCTGTCGTCGTGGCTGCCGTGGTCACCGGTGTCGTCGTGATGAACAAGGGCGACGCCAAGGGCAAGGACGTCGCCGACGACAAGAACTCCTCGGCGCCCGCCGAGCCGTCCGAATCCGCCTCCTCGCCCGAGGCGAACCCGCGCGGCACCGACGAGGACGCCAAACCCCTGGTCGCGGGCTGGAAGGTCGTCACCAACCCCAAGTGGGGAACGCAGTTCGACGTGCCCGGCGACTGGGAGGTCGGCGCTCCCGGCACGTCCTCGTTCTTCGAGGACGACAAGAAGGGTGACGGCTCGCCCCTCATCGGTTTCTCCGCACCGTCGTACTACCGGAGCAAGTGGTGCGTGGACGATTCCGACAAGAACGGCATCACGGAGGACATCAGCCTCGCCAGTGCCGGCACCAGGGGCGCCCAGGGTGCCACCGACGCCGCCAAGAACGCCCACAGCGAGGCCGGCACCTGGGTATGGGCCGCCTATGCGCAGCACATGCCGCAGAGCACCATCAAGTTCACCCCGGCCAAGCAGTACACCACCAAGTCGGGGCTCACCGGCCAGGTCGTCACGGCCACTGCTCCCGGCGTCACGAAGCGGAACAAGTGCGACAGCGACGGCAAGTCGATCGCCTTCACCTTCAAGAACAAGAACGGTGACTTCGCGTCCTGGGTCCTGTACGGAGCGGACAATGTCAAGGACGAACTCCCTGACGCGACGATCCAGAAGATTCTGAGCACCGTGCGGCTGGTGGACGTCGTCAGGTCCCCCTGACCCGCTTCCCCGCATCCGGGAAAGCAGTTGGCAGGGCGGCGCCGCGGCGGCGATAGTCCCTTGGTGACTGCCGCTCCCGCTTCCCCCGTGCGCCGCTCCGGCCGCAACTATCGTCTGCTGACCGCCGCCGCGATCATCACGGGTCTGGGTACCCATGGCGCGCTGATCGCGGCGGCGTTCGCGGTTCTGGAGGCGGGCGGTGACGGCGGCGACGTCGGGCTGGTGGCCGCCGCCAGGGCCGCGCCGCTGGTGCTCTTCCTGCTGATCGGCGGGGCGGTCGCCGACCGGTTGCCGCGCCACCGGGTGATGGTCGCGGCGAATGCCCTCAACTGCGTCTCGCAGGCCGCCTTCGCCTGGCTGGTCCTGGCCGGTGATCCGAAGCTGTGGCAGATGATGCTGCTCACCGCGTTGTGCGGCACCGGGCAGGCGTTCTTCAACCCGGCGGCCGAGGGCATGCTGATGTCGAGCGTCAGCCGTGAGCAGGCGAGCCGTGCCTTCGCCCTCTTCCGGATGGCCATGCAGGGCGCGACGATCGGCGGTGCGGCGCTCGGCGGCGCGATGATCGCCGCGATGGACCCGGGGTGGGTGCTGGCCATCGATGCCGCGTCCTTCGCGTTGGCGGGTGCGCTGCGCGCCTTCCTGGACGTCAGCCACATTCCGTCGCGCGCGCCGGGCGGTGGTCTGCTCGCCGATCTGCGGGACGGCTGGCAGGAGTTCGTCGGCCGTCCCTGGCTGTGGAGCATCGTGGCGCAGTTCTCGGTGGTGGTCGCCGCGGTGGGGGCCGCCGAGTCGGTGTACGGGCCGCTGGTCGCCCGGGACGAGCTCGGTGGCGCCCGCCCCTGGGGCTTCGCGCTCGCCGCGTTCGGGGCCGGCACGCTGGGCGGGGCGTTCCTGATGACGCGTTGGAGGCCCCGGCGGATGCTGCTGGCCGGGACCCTCTGTGTCTTCCCGCTGGCGCTGCCGTCGGCGGGGCTCGCGGTGCCGTTGCCGGTGGCGGGGCTCTGCGGGCTGATGTTCGTCAGCGGCGTCGCCATCGAGGTGTTCGGGGTCTCCTGGATGACGGCCATGCATCAGGAGATCCCGGAGGAGAAGCTGTCGCGGGTCTCGGCGTACGACTGGTTCGGCTCGGTGGCGATGATGCCGGTCGCCACCGCGCTCGCCGGTCCGGTGGAGGCCCTGGTCGGGCGTGGTCCGGCCCTGTGGGGCTGCGCCGCACTGATCGTGCTGGTCACCGGCGCCGTGCTGTTCGTACCCGAGGTACGCAATCTGACCCGCACCACCCTCACGACCGAGGTCGTGACGGCCGAGGCCCGGGCGTCGGCCTCAGCCGATGCCGAAGGCTCCGTCGGGCGGCTCGGGTGAGGCGACCGCCTCGCTGTCCCCGACCGGCCGGGCGGCTCCGACGAACCGGTCCAGCGCGGGGCCGTACGCGACCCTGGCGGGGAAGGCGTCGGCGGCGCAGCGACGGGTCAGTGCCGCGGTGTCGACGGGGAGCAGGGACGCGACGACGACGACGTTGCCGAAGCGCCGGCCGCGCAGCACCGCGGGTTCGGCGATCAGCGCGAGCTCCTCGAAGACGGCCGCGAAGGTGGCAAGTTGGGAGCGGAGGAACCCGAAGGGCGCGCCGTCGGCGAGGTTGGCGGCGTAGATCCCGCCGTCGCGGAGCGCCCGTCGGGCGGCCTGCGCGTACTCGACGGTGGTGAGGTGGGCGGGCACCCGGGAGCCACCGAAGACGTCCGCGATCAGGAGGTCTACGGAGCCGGGCCGGGTCTGTTCCAGCCGACTGCGGGCGTCCGTGCCGTGCACGGTGATCCCGCTGCCTTCGGGGACCGGCAGGTGCTCGGCGACCAGGGCGAGGAGCCCGAGGTCGGCCTCGGCGACGTCCTGGCGCGAGCCGGGCCTGGCCGCGGCGACGTAGCGGGGCAGGGTGAGCGCACCGCCGCCGAGGTGGAGTACGTCCAGCGGTGCGCCCGGTGCCGCCGCGCAGTCCACGACGTGGGCGAGCCGTCGCGCGTACTCGAATTCGAGGTGGTCCGGCGCGTCGAGGTCGACGTACGACTGGGGCGCGCCGTCGACGGTGAGCAGCCAGGCCCGGTCCCGGTCCACGTCGGGCAGGAGTCTGGCGGTGCCCTGGTCCACGTCCCGGATGACAGGTATCGGCTCGTTCACTCCCCCATTGTGGGGTGCCGGATCAGCTGTTCACGACCGCGGCGACGGCTTCGGCGTGCGCCACCGCCTGGGCGAGCCCGGCGCGGGCCGCCGCGGCCCGGTGGCCCGGGTCGAGGGGGTTGTGGCCGAACGCCTTCTTCGCCGCCGCGTCCGGGGTGATGACCTCGACGCGGGCGCCCTTCGCGGCGAGTTCGGCCGCCTGTGAGCGCGGCGACGCGATGGCCTTGTTGCCACTGGCCGTCGGCGCGATGACGACGACGCGTCCGTAGCCCGCGGCGAGATGGGCGTTTGCCGGGGAGTGCACCCCGCCGTCGATCCAGGGCCGTCCCCCGACGGTGGCGACCGGCCAGACGGCCGGGACGGCGCAGCTCGCGGTGACGGCGTCGACGAGGGGCACCTCGCTGTCCTTGTCGAACGTGTGGAGTTCGCCGGTGGTCGCGTCGACCGCGGTGACGCGCAGGGGCCGCTCGGGCCAGTCGGTCGTCGGTAGGCGTTCGGCGATCGCCGCGCGCCGTTCTTCCGCGGTGACACCGAGGCGTGCGCCCTGCGCGATCCCGGCCAGCTTCCGGCCGTATGCCTCGGGGGTACGGGCGGTCAGTACGGCCCCCGCGTAGCGCAGGAGCGTGAGTGCGCCGAGCTTGCCGCCGGTCATGTCCTGCGGGTCGGCGAGCTGGAGTTCGTACAGTTCCGGAAGGCCGAGCAGCCCTGAGGCCAGCTGCGCGCCGACCACCGCGCCCGCCGAGCTGCCGATGATCAGGTCGGCATCGGTGAGGTCCGCACCCGCCTGTGCGAGTCCGTACAGAATTCCCGTTTCCCAGGCGCTGCCGGTGACGCCGCCGGCACCGAGCACCAGTGCTGTTTCTGTCATGCCGTCAGTCTTGCGCAAGCCGTCGGGCCCGCCTCCCGCGGGGTACGGGAAGCGGGCCCTTGGTGCGGCACGCGTCAGAGCAGTCCGGTGACGGTGCCCGCGCCGACGGTGCGGCCGCCCTCGCGGATCGCGAAGCCGAGTCCGGTCTCCAGCGGGACGTCACGGCCCAGTTCGACGGTCAGGTCGACCGTGTCGCCGGGGCGCGCCACCGCCACCGCGCCGAGGTCGACGTCTCCGACGACGTCCGCGGTGCGGATGTAGAACTGCGGCCGGTAGCCGGTGGTGACCGGCGTGGTCCGGCCGCCCTCCCGCGCCGACAGGACGTACACCTGCGCGGTGAAGCGGCGGCTCGGCGTCACGCTGCCTGGCGCCGCGACCACATGGCCGCGGCGGACCCGGTCGCGCTCCACGCCGCGCAGCAGCAGGGCCACGTTGTCGCCGGCCTCCGCGGACTCCATCGGCTTCCCGAAGGTCTCCAGGCCGGTGACGACCGTCTCGATGTCCGGTCCCAGCACCGACACCCGGTCGCCGACCCGCACGGTGCCCCGCTCGACGGCTCCGGTGACGACGGTGCCCCGGCCGGTGATGGTCAGGACGTTCTCCACCGACAGCAGGAACGGCGCGTCGGTGTAGCGGACCGGCATCGGCACGTACGTGTCGACGGCGTCCAGCAACGCCTCGACGGCCGCGGTCCAGCGCGGGTCGCCCTCCAGAGCCTTGAGGCCCGACACGCGTACGACGGGGACGGAGTCACCGCCGTAGCCGTGCGCGGAGAGCAGCTCGCGGACCTCCAGCTCGACCAGGTCGGTCAGCTCGGGGTCGCCCGCGTCGGCCTTGTTGAGGGCCACGACGATGTGGTCGACACCCACCTGCCGGGCGAGCAGGACGTGCTCGGCGGTCTGCGGCATGATCCCGTCGAGCGCGGAGACGACGAGGATCGCCCCGTCGAGCTGGGCGGCGCCGGTAACCATGTTCTTGATGTAGTCGGCGTGGCCCGGCATGTCGACATGGGCGTAGTGGCGGGTGTCGGTCTCGTACTCGACGTGCGCGATGTTGATGGTGATGCCGCGCTGCGTCTCCTCCGGCGCCCGGTCGATCCGGTCGAACGGGACGAACGTGCCGGTTCCCCGGTCGCTGAGGACCTTGGTGATGGCAGCGGTCAGGGTGGTCTTGCCGTGGTCGACGTGGCCCATGGTGCCGATGTTGAGGTGCGGCTTGGTGCGCACGTACGCCGTCTTGGGCATGGCTCATTCCTTGGAATTCGAAGCTGAGAGAGAAGACCCCAGGGCCCCGCCGACCCTCCCCTTACGGGGTCCGCCGGACTGTCGGGGGAGGGTCAGCTTCGGGCGCCGCCGAGGGGCGCCGCAGCAGCGGTGAGTGCTGCCGCGGCGACAAGTGCCGCTGCGATGACGGGGTTCACGGCAGCCTTCGGCGCGTCCGCGACTGCGGACCGCGCTGCGGGAAAGGCGTACCGGAACATGGGTCCGATCATGGCCGAGGGATGTGGCGACGTCGAATGGTTTTCCGGCGGACATGGCGGGCGGGATACAGGAGTTCGGCGTCCGGGCGCCGGCGGGGGCAAGGCGTCCGGCAGGGCGCCGGGAGTGGTACGGGCCGCCCGTACCACACCGTTCGCGATACCGCGATCACCCACGGGCGTCGGTTAGTCTCCCCGCATGCTCGACCCCGTCCCCGCCGCCCGGCCCGCCACCGGTCTCGCCGCGCGCTGCATGAGGGCGCTGCTGTCGCCCTGGTCCCGGTTCTCGCTGCTCGTGGTGGTGCTGCTGGCCGCCGCGGCGGCGATGCTGCTCCTCGAACCCCAGCGGCTGCTCGCCGCCGACTGGCCCGGCCGGCTGAGCGGGGGCGCCGCCGCAGTGGTGCTGTTCGGTGTCGCGTACGGCGCGTGCACCGTGGCCTTCGTACCGCGGCCCCTGCTCAATGTCGCCGCGGGCGCGCTCTTCGGTTCGCAGGCGGGTCTGGCCGCGGCGCTGGCGGGCACGGTCCTCGGCGCGGGCATCTCGTTCGGGCTGGGCCGGGTGCTCGGGCAGGACGCGCTCCGAACGCTGCTGCGCGGGCGCTGGCTCAGGGCGGCGGACGGTCAGCTGAGCCGGCACGGTTTCCGCTCGATGCTGGCGCTGCGGCTGTTCCCCGGTGTCCCGTTCGCGGCGGCCAACTACTGCGCGGCGGTCTCACGCATGGGGTATCCGCCGTTTCTGGCCGCCACCGGGCTCGGCTCGATCCCGAACACCGCGGCGTATGTCGTCGCGGGCAGTGAGGCCTCGTCACCGACATCGCCCGCGTTCCTGGCGGCGATGGGCTTCATCGTGCTGACGGGGCTCGGCGCGGCCGTCGTCGCCTGGCGCAAGCGCCACCGCCTCTCCGCCGAGTGAGCCGTGTGGTCCGGTGCGCGTCGGAGCGGGCAGCAGCGAGGGCGGCACGGGTGCGCGTGAAGCTGTTCATCAAGCTGTTCATCTGAGGGCGGTACCCTGCCCGCGACCGACCGAAGATCTCCGGGCGCGGCACGGCCCTGCCCTCATTCGACCGCAAATCCGCACTTGGCCGACGGCACCCATGACCGTCGGCCGATGCACGATCATTCCCGGGATGGCCAAAGCCCCATGAGCTGGTTCGAATCGTTCGTCCTGGGCCTCGTTCAGGGACTGACCGAGTTCCTGCCGATCTCCTCCAGCGCGCATCTGCGGCTGACCGCTGCGTTCGCCGGCTGGCACGACCCTGGTGCGGCGTTCACCGCCATCACCCAGATCGGCACGGAGGCGGCCGTCCTCATCTACTTCCGCAAGGACATCGTCCGGATCGTCTCTGCCTGGTTCCGCTCGCTGATGGACCGGTCGATGCGCGGCGACCACGACGCCCAGATGGGCTGGCTGGTCATCGTCGGCTCCATCCCCATCGGCGTGCTCGGTGTGACGTTCAAGGACCAGATCGAGGGGCCCTTCCGCGATCTGCGGCTGATCGCCACCACGCTGATCGTCATGGGCATCGTCCTCGGCATCGCCGACCGCCTCGCCGCCCGTGACGAGGCAGGGGGCAGGCACCGGGCCAGCAAGGAGCGCAAGACTCTCAGGGAACTCGGCGTCAAGGACGGCCTGATCTTCGGTTTCTGCCAGGCCATGGCGCTGGTCCCCGGTGTCTCCCGCTCCGGCGCCACCATCAGCGGCGGTCTGCTGATGGGGTACACCCGCGAGGCGGCGGCCCGCTACTCCTTCCTCCTGGCGATCCCCGCGGTGCTGGCCTCGGGTGTCTTCGAGCTGAAGGACGCGGGTGAGGGGCATGTGTCGTGGGGGCCGACGATCTTCGCGACGTTCATCGCGTTCGGCGTGGGGTACGCCGTCATCGCGTGGTTCATGAAGTTCATCACGACCAAGAGCTTCATGCCCTTCGTCATCTACCGCGTGCTTCTCGGGATTGCCCTGTTCGCGCTGGTGGCAGCCGGTGTCCTGAGCCCGCACGCCGGTGAGTCGGCGGGTTAGACGAGGGGTTTGAACGGGTTCGTCCAGGTTCTTGATCTGCGGCCCGCCGGGTTCCCATGTGCCGGTCGGTGCCCGCCGAAACCGCGGAACGCCGCGCCTCGGTCCGGTTGCCCCTGCTGCTGTTGCACTTGCGGTGCGCTGAGCGGGCGTTGGCCGTGGCGAGGAGACTGCCGCCACGGCTGAACGGCACAAGGTGGTCGAGGGTGAACCGGACACGAGTCGACCGGTCCGGGCGGCCGGCCTCGGGCAGATGGGGCCGAAAGGCCCTGCCGTACGGCTTGTGCGCGCACCACCCTGGGACACGTACCGCCGGAATCTGGAGGGAATCATGACCACCGCCGACCGTCCCGTGATCGCAGCCGTCGACGGCTCGTCGCACAGCCGCGAGGCACTCGACTGGGCCGCGCGCGAAGCCGTCCGCCGGGGGCTCGCGCTGGTGATCGTGCATGCCCGGACGCCGACCGGGCCGGTCGTCCGGGAGACGCAGTTGCGCGGGGCGGAGGAGCTGCTCACCCGGTCCGTACGGAGGGTGTGCGAGATCGCTCCGGATCTGCACCCGACGACGCTCGCACCCCTGGACTTCCCCGCGGCGGCGCTCACCGCGCTCAGCCGCGACGCGTCGCTGGTGGTCGTCGGCTCGCGCGGTCTGGGCGGTTTCCGGTCCCTGATGCTCGGCTCCAACAGCCTGGCGACCGCCTCGATGGCCAAGTGCCCCGTGGTCGTCATCCACAGCGGACCGTCGGAAGAGGACGAGAGGGAGGCGGCGGAGGCCTACCCCGACATCGTCGCGGGCGTGGCCGCCGACGAGAGCAGTGAAGCGGTGCTGGACTTCGCCTTCGCGACGGCCGCGTCCCGGCCGGGTGCGCGGCTGCGGATCGTGCACGGCTGGACGATGTTCTCCTCGATGCTGTCCGGCGGCCCCGTCTTCGACCGGGACGCGGCGGCGGGCGCGGCCGAGCGCACCCTCGCCGAACTCACCGCGGGCCGGCAGGAGAGGTACCCGCAGGTCGAGGTCGTCAGGGAACCGGTCGGCGGCTCCGCCTCACGCACTCTGGTCACAGCCTCGGCGACCGCGGCGCTGACCGTGATCGGGCGGCGCAAGGGCGGTGAGTCCCTCGGGCTCGGGCTCTCCCCCGTCGCACAGACCACGCTCACGCACGCGCTCGGCCCGGTGGCCGTGGTGCCCTGCTGAGATCGGCGCGACCCGCCCGTGCGTGCACGCCTCTTGGCGTCGCACTCCCGCGGGCAGACACTGACCCGATGACGCAGCGCGTGGATCTCTCGACCGTGATGGACCAGCTGTCCATCGATGCAGTGATCACCGGATATGCGAGGGCGGTGGACGACGGCGCATGGGCGGACTACCGGGCCCTGTTCACCGCGGACGGCCGCGCCGACTACCGCAGCGCGGGCGGCATCGAAGGGCCCGCCGCCGAGGTCGCCCAGTGGCTTGCGGAGACCATGCGGCTCTTCCCCGTACGCCAGCATCTGATCGTGAACCGCCGGCTCGACATCCAGGATCTGGGCGGCTACCCGGGCGACCGCGCCGAGGTGCGGGCCGACTACCTGAACCCGATGCGGCTGGAGGGCACGGCGGGCGGCGCGGGCGGATTCGGTGCGGAAGCGGGCGCGCCGAACTTCGTCTCCGGCGGGCGGTACGCCTTCACCCTCTCGCGTACGGGGAGCGGCTGGGGAATCCGTACCGTGACCGTCGACGAGAAGTGGCGCGGCACAGCGGGCTCGCACGTCGCGGGCTGACCCGGCCCACCGGGTGCTTCCGCTCGCCGGCGCCGGGGAAGAACTGCGGAACGGGAGCCCAGGGGCGACACTGCTGACCAGGGAGGCGCGGCATGCGGATTCCGGCGGGTCGGCGCGAGCGGTGGCAGCGGATTCCGCGGTCCGGAGGGTGGCGCGGCTGCTTCGCCCTGCTCGCCGGTGCGCTGCCCGCGCTCGCCTTCCCCGTCCCTTCCCTGTGGTGGCTCGCCTACGTCGCTCTGGTGCCGTGGCTGCTGCTGATCCGTTCCGCCGGTACGGGGCGCCGGGCGGCGCTCGACGGCTGGCTCGGCGGGATGGGCTATCTGCTCGCCGTGCATCACTGGCTGGTGCCGAGTGTCCATGTGTTCATCGTGATCCTGGCTGCCCTGCTCGGTCTGCTGTGGGCGCCGTGGGGGCTGTTGGTCTTCCGGACGCTGCGCGGGCGGGTGCGCGTCGCATCCGCGGCGGCCGCGGTCGTGGTGGTGCCGTGCGGTTGGCTGATGATCGAGCTGGTCCGCTCCTGGGAGGGGCTCGGCGGTCCCTGGGGGCTGCTCGGCGCGAGCCAGTGGGAGGTGGCCCCGGCGCTCCGGGTGGCATCGGTCGGCGGGGTGTGGCTGGTGAGTCTTCTGCTGGTCGCTGTGAACACCGCCGTGGTCCTGCTGTTCGTGAGCGCGGCCGCCCGGACGGTCGCCGTCGTCTCCGTCGTGACCTGCGCCCTGGCGGTGGGGGCGATGGTCCAGTGGGCGCCGCGCCCCGAGCCGTCGGGCGTGGCCAGGGTCGCCGTCGTGCAGCCGGGTGTGCTCGCGGGTCCCCACAGCGTCGAGCGGCGGCTCGCCGTCAGTGAGCGGCTGACCGCATCGCTGGCGGGACGCGGTCTCGATCTTGTGGTGTGGGGCGAGAGCAGTGTAGGGATGGATCTCTCCCAGCACCCGGACATCACCGCTCGGATCGCGGCCCTGTCGCGTCGGGTGGGCGCGGATGTGCTGGTCAACATGGATGCCCGGCAGACCGACGCATCGGGCCGGACGGGGATCTTCAAGTCCGCGGTGCTGGTGGGTCCGCACGGGCTGACGGGACAGCGGTACGACAAGATGCGCCTGGTGCCGTTCGGGGAGTACGTCCCGGCCCGTTCGGTGCTCGGGTGGGCCACGTCCGTGGGCAAGGCGGCAGGCCAGGACCGGCTGCGCGGCACCCACCCGGTCACGATGTGGCTCCCCGGAGCCGACGGCGGGAAGGGTCTGCGCATCGGGCCGCTGATCTGCTTCGAGTCCGCGTTCCCCGACATGAGCCGGCGGCTGACCCGGGACGGCGCGCAAATTCTGATCGCCCAGTCCTCGACCGCGACGTTCCAGCACAGCTGGGCTCCCGAACAGCACGCCTCGCTCGGGGCACTGCGGGCCGCCGAGAACGGCCGCCCGATGGTGCACGCCACGCTCACCGGCGTCAGTGCGGTGTACGGCCCGCAGGGCGCGCGGATCGGTGCCCCGCTCGGTACGGATACGAGTGGGGCCGCGGTGTTCGACGTACCGCTGGCGTCCGGTACCACCCTCTATGTGCGGCTGGGCGACTGGCCGGTGCACGGGGCGTGGGCGGTGCTGGCCGTGTTCTTCGCGTGCGAGGCGGTGCGGATGCTCAGGAGGCGTGACGGGGGTGGGCCGGGCCGTGCGAGGGGTGCGAACGCCCCGGCGGTCGGCTCACGCGGCGGGCCCGCGGAGTGAGCCAGGGTGGGGAGGGGGCCGGCCGCCGGACTATCCCGGGCCGTTCACGGAGATGATGTGCCCCTGGGCGTCGACGGTGAGCGAGACCCGCTCGACCTTGTTGGTCACGGCCAGCACCAGCCACACCGCGCCCCAGAGAAAGCAGGTGAACACCGTCAGGAGGGCGTGCAGCACATGGTTGAGCGGCCGGCCCCGGACCATGACGACCTGCGTCTCGGACCGCGACTCCACACGCCAGCCGCTCGCGATCCGCTGGTTGACCGCCCAGTCGAGGATCAGACCGCGCTGCATCGCGTCGGGCGGCCGCCCGTCGGCCGAGTAGTAGCCGGGCGGCGGCTGGAGCGCTCCCCAGCCCTTTGGCTCGTCGTGGGGCCTCACGAGGTCACCTCCACGGGCCGGTGGTCCATCTCCTCAGCCTGCACCGGAGCGGGTCCCCACGCATCCCGGATCGGAAGGCCCAGGATGGTGCTGAAGATCCTGGCCGGGCCCCGACCTTCAGCACCCTCCCAGGGCCCGAAAGGCCCTAGGCGCAATCCAGGTCGCGCAGGACGCGCTCGCACAGCTCGTGCGTCTGCAGGGCGTCCCTGGCGCTCAGCACCTTTCCGGCCCGTACGGCGTCCAGGAACGACAGCACGCTCTGCTCGATGCCGCGCTGACGGGCCACCGGAACCCAGTCGCCGCGCCGGCGTACGCTCGGCTGGCCCTTGTGATCGATCACCTCGGCGAGGTTCACGACCTCGCGCTTGGAGTCCTGGCCGGAGACCTCCAGCCGTTCCTCGGTCGAGCCGCTGAGCCGGTTCATCAGGCCGATCGCGGTGAATCCGTCACCGGACAGCTGCAGCACGACATGGTGCATCAGACCGTCACGGATCCTGGCCTGTACGACGGTGTGCTCGATCGGCCCCGGGGCGAGGAAGCGCAGGGTGTCGGCGACATGGATGAAGTCGTCGAGCACCATGGTGCGTGGTTCCTCGGGCAGGCCGACCCGGTTCTTCTGCATGAGGATCAGCTCGCGCGGGTGCTCGGCGCACTGCGCGTATCCGGGCGCGAGCCTGCGGTTGAATCCGACTGCGAGGCTCGCCCCGCGCTCCTCGGCCAGGCTCACCAGCCGCGTGGAATCGGCGAGTTCATAGGCCAGCGGCTTGTCGACGTAGGTGGCGACGCCCGCGTCCAGCAGCCGCCCCACGATCTCCGGATGTACGGCGGTGGGCGCGTGGACGAACGCGGCGTCCAGGCCCTCGGCGAGCAGTGATCCGAGGTCGGTGTGGCGCTGCCCGGACGGGATCCGGTGGGTCTCGGCGACCGCCGTCAGGGTGGCGGGGGTGCGGGTCTGCAGATGCAGTTCGACCCCGGGCAAAGTAGTCAGAACCGGCAGATACGCCTTCTGCGCGATGTCGCCGAGCCCGATGCAGCCGACCTTCACGGGGTTCTCCCTCTCACTGTTCGGCGCCGGCCGGCGCGGCTTTCACCGGTGAGGGTCGCCCGTGAAGCTGTTCGTGCGAGCGGATGTCTACCGCGGTGGCCGGTGCGCGTCCTTCGTCCGGGCAGCATACGTGTGCCCCGGCGGCTGCCAGTCCGCGATGCCGTCGAAGGTGCGCAGGACGAGAGTGGGCCCGAGCCGCGAGACGCCGGCAATCAGGGCATCGCGCAGCAATACGGCCGGGGCGCCGGTCAGGCGCATCAGCCGGGAGGCCTTTGCTGCCTTGCGGACGATGGCCGTTGTGCGGGGCAGCCGGTCGGCGGTGTACCCGGCCAGGGCCGCGCCGAGGTCCCGGTCCGGCGTCACGTGATGGGCGAGCACGATGGCGTCCTCGACCGCCTGGTTGCCGCCCTGGCCGAGGGTGGGGGCCATGGCGTGCGCGGAGTCGCCGACGAGGACGGTGCGGCCCCGGTGGAAGGCGGGCAGGGGGTCGATCAGGTGGTGCACGTCGTTACGGAGCACCTGGCCGGGCTCGGCGGCGGCGATGACGGAGGGGATCGGGTCGTGCCAGCTGCCGAACCGGCGCATCAGCTCCGCCTTCTCGTCGTCGGCGGCATGAGTTCCGGCGGGGGCGACGGCGGCCGCGTAGGCGTAGATCCGGCCGTCCTTGAGCGGCTGGGTACCCCAGAGCGCGCCGCGCCCCCAGGTCTCGTGCGGGGCGAAGAGCCGCCCTGCGTCGGGGACGACGAGGCGCCAGGTGGTGAATCCGGCGTACGAGGGCCCGGGGTGGGCCGGGAAGAGGACATCGCGTACGCCGGACCTGATGCCGTCGGCACCGATCACGAGGTCGGCTTCGATGGTCCCGGACACCGTCCGCACCACGGCGCGCGCACCGCCCGCGACGCCCGGGTCCAGCAGTTCCGCGGCGACGCCGGTGTGGACGGTGGAGTCGGGCAGCCGGGCCACGAGGCTGTCGACGAAGGTGGCCCGGTGCAGCAGGACGAGCGGGCCGCCGAACCGCTCGGTCGCGGCGGCGCTGTTCGTACGGGAGAGCCAGCGGCCGCCCGGGGTGCGCATGCCGCCCTCGCCCTGCCAGGCGGCGAGGGACCTGATCCCGTCGCCGAGGCCGATGACGTCCAGGGCGCGCTGGGAGTTGGGAGCCAGGGCGATACCGGCGCCGACGGGTTCCAGGGAGGCGGCGCGCTCCAGAACGGTGACCCGCCAACCGCTCGTGTGCAGGGCCACCGCTGTGGTGAGGCCTCCGATTCCGCTGCCGATGACGACGGCGTGGGGATGCTTCATCGCTTCTCCTCGAATTCTCGAAACTACACCCGTAGTGACCCATTCACCGTACTACAGATGTAGTGTCGAAGGTAGGTTGACCTCATGGCCACACGCACCACCGGCACCTCTCGGGCCGATCTCATTACCGATGCCGCCCTCGCGCTCCTCGCCGAACGCGGGATGCGCGGGCTGACCCACCGCGCGGTGGACGAGCGCGCCGGACTCCCCCAGGGGTCGACGTCCAATTACGCACGCACCCGGCAGTCCCTGCTGGAGGCGACGGTGCGACGGCTGGCGGAGCGCGAGGCGCGGGTGCTCACCCCCGCGGAACTTCCGGTTCCGGACCCCGCACAGGGACACGGCCCGGAGCCGCTGGTCGCCGGTCTCGCGCTGACCCTGCACCGCTATCTCACCCGCCATCCCGAACTGCTCATCTGCCGCTACGAGCTCGCCCTGGAGGCCACCCGCCGCCCCGAGCTGCGGGAGTTCTTCGACGCGACAGGCCGGCAGTTCCGCGAGCCGCTGATGGCGCTGATGACGGCGGCCGGATCGGCCGAGCCCGAGCGACACAGCCTGTCCCTGGTGGCCTGGTGCGAGGGGCTGATGTTCTCGTGCGCCGCAGGGTCGTACCACCGCTCCGTACCGACGGAGGAGGAACTGCGTACCGGCTTCGCCGAACTGCTGCGCGGGATGCTGGGATCCGCTGGGGCGTTGCGCTGACCGGCGTCACTCGTGCGGGCCAATCCCGGCTTCCCGGCTCACTGAAAGCCGGTTCCGCACAGCAGAGTTAATCAGGTGCAACGAACCAGAATCACCCTGAACCTCCTGTTCGGCGTCGCGGTCACGACGCTGTCCGGCTGTGTGTCCGTGACCCCGCAGCCGGATGTTCCGCCCCGGATCAGCAGCCCTGCCCAGGACCTGGCGCCGCAGATCGCGCGGCCACCCGTCCACGACAGTCTGGAAGCCCTACCGGCCCCCGCGCCGTCCGCCGCCGCGTCCACCCCGGCGGGCGCACCGCCGGACGCCGGCCGCGCCGCGGCCCGCGCACCGCGGCACCGGAACCATCCCGCGGCGGCCCGGCCCCGGCCGCGTCACGCCCCGCCCGCCGTGACCGCTCCCGTCCCGGCCGTACCGACCCCCGTCACCGGAACGGACGTCTGCGCACTGGGACGGGGGTACGGGCACTGGCCCGCGGACAGCCCGCAGTCCCGGATCTGCGAGAACACCTACGGCCACTGAGCCCGGCACGCCAGACCGTCGTCCGGCACAGGCGAAGCAACCACTGAGCCCGGCACTGGAGAGCCAAGCCGTCATCCGATACCGGAACGCCGCTCTCCCGGTGCCGGGGGATGTGAGCGGTGCCCCGCCCGGGCGAGGCACCGCTCACATCCCCCGCAGCCTCAGCTCCAGCCGCACGATCGCCGCCCGGACCCCTCCCCCGTATCCGTCGTCCGACCCGTCCTCCGCGAGCACGCCGGAGGCGGCGTACGCCCGGTCCAGATGGATCCGGGCCGCCTCGGGGCGCTGGAGCTTCACATAGTCCGCCGCGAGGTTGAGATGGAGCGAGGGATAGAACGCCCGCACCGCGAGCGCGTCGGAGTGCTGCGCCGCCAGCTCGTCGGTCAGGCTGTCGGCCGCGGTCAACGCTCGTAGGTCCCAAGCCAGTTCATCACCGGGGTCGTCCTGGGTGTCAGCCATGTAGTGGGCGAGGGTGCACCGGTGCAGGGCGTCACCGTCCTCGCCGATCTCCGACCAGATGCCGCCGAAGCGATTGCGGGCCTCCTCCCGGTCACCGCCGTGCAGGAGCATGATGGCCTGGCCGATCCTGGTCATGACGGCGTCCTTCGACGCCTCCCGCTGCTCCGTCACCGCGGCCTCCCTGTCCCTGTCCACCCGTTCCCGACCGACCGGTCCCGGTCGACGCTAGCCGCAGCCGCGGCCAATCCCGCTGAGGCTCGGGCGGGCGTCCGGGCCTGTCCACCGGGCGCCCTCCACCGGCCCCGGCCCGGACCGCGGCATCAGCCCAGGTCGGGAATGCGCCAGTCGATGGCCTCGTGCCCCTGCGCCGCCACCGCCTCGTTGATCTGCGTGAACGGACGGGAGCCGAAGAACTTCTTGGCGGACAGCGGTGAAGGGTGCGCGCCCTTCACCACCGCGTGGCGCTCCTCGTCGATCAGCGGGAGCTTCTTCTGGGCGTAGTTGCCCCAGAGCACGAAGACCGCCGGATCGGGCCGCGAGGCGACCGCGCGGATCACCGCGTCGGTGAACTTCTCCCAGCCCTTGCCCTTGTGCGAGTTGGCCTCGCCCGCGCGCACCGTCAGCACCGCGTTGAGCAGCAGGACGCCCTGCTGGGCCCAGGGCATCAGATACCCGTTGTCCGGGACGGGCAGACCGAGCTCGTCCTTCATCTCCTTGTAGATGTTCCGCAGGGAGGGCGGCGTCTTCACACCCGGCCGCACGGAGAAGCACAGGCCGTGCCCCTGTCCCTCTCCGTGGTACGGGTCCTGGCCGAGGACGAGGACCTTCACCTTGTCGTAGGGCGTGGCCTCCAGGGCGGCGAACACCTGGTCGCGCGGCGGATAGACCGGCCCCTTGGCCCGCTCCTCCTCGACGAACCCGGTGAGCTCCTTGAAGTAGGGCTTCTGCAGCTCTTCGCCGAGGACGCCGCGCCAGGACTCGGGCAACAGGTCGGTGTCGGTCACGTCTACAACCTCCGGTAGGTAATACGTTCTTCACCCGAGAACCTACCGGGGGCCACTGACAACGGACCTCGCGAGCCCGGCCGGGGCCTACCAGCTGGCCTTGCGGTACAGCTCCCACATCTGCATGACCGTCTGCGGGTCCAGGGCGCGCTCGCCGCCGCCGATGTCCTCGCCCGAAGCGACGTACAGCTTGCCCTGCCACAGCGGCAGCAGTCGCACGTCGTCGACCAGGATCCGCTGGGCCCGTTCGAACTGCTTGCTGACCGCGCCCCGGTCGCTCTCCTTGCGGGTCTGCGGCAGCACCTGCTCGGAGATCTCACGCTTCATGTAGGGCGTCCCGGTGACGCTGTCCTTGCCCACGAAGGGGGCGATGAAGTTGTCCGGGTCCGGGAAGTCCGGGAACCAGCCGCGGCCGAAGACGGGGTACTGGCCCTTGGTGAAGCCCTCCTGGAACTCCTTCCAGGGCTTGCTCTTCAGCGTGATCCGGAACAGTCCGGAGGCTTCCAGCTGACGCTTGAGCTCGTCGAATTCGGGGGCCGTGGAGGAGCCGTACCGGTCGGTCGCGAACCAGAACGTCATCGCGACGGGTTCGGTGATGCCGGCCTTGACGAGGATCTGCTTCGCCTTGGCCTTGTCGGGGTCGCCGTAGGCGTCGAAGAAGCTGGTGGTGTGTCCCCCGATGCCCTTGGGGACCATGGAGTACAGCGGCTCGGCCGTGCCCTGGTAGACCTTGGCGACCAAGGCATCGCGGTCGACGAGCTGGGCGATGGCCCGCCGCACGGCGACGTTCCCGGCAGCCGGATCCCCGGGGTTGAAGACCAGGAACCGGATGTCCGCGCCGACGGTCTCCACGATCTGCAGATCGCTGTTCTTGTCCTCGTTGTCTTCCAGATTGACGACCTCCTCGGCGGTGAGGCCGCGATAGATCGCGTCTATCTCCTTCTTCTTCAACGCGGCGACCACCGGGGCGGATTCCTTGAAGTACCGGATGGTCACAGCGTCGTTCTTACGGTTGGCGAACCCCTTGTAGTCCGGATTCTTCACCAGTTCGGACCGGCTCCCCGGCTTGTACGCATCCAGGAGGTAGGGACCGGATCCGGTGACCTTCCCGTCGTTTCGGATCTTGTGCTTCGCGTAGTCGCTGGGCGCCACCAGCGACATCGCGGGCGTGGCCAGAATGAAGGGGAACGTGGCGTCCGGCTTGGTGAGATGGAAGACGACCATGTCGTCGCCCTTGGTCTCGACCCGGTCCAGCGAGCCGAGCATGCCGGCGGGGCCGCCCTTGACCTTGATGGCCGAGATCCGGTCGATGGAGTACTTCACGGCCTCGGCGTCGAGATTGTCACCATTGGAGAACTTCAGGCCCTTGCGGAGTTTGCACCGGTAGGCCGTACTGGTCGCATCGGTGAACTTGCACCATTCCGCGGCATCGGGCTCGGGGGTGGTACTGCCGGTGGGGAAACTCACCAGGGTCTGGAAGACATTCCGCATCAGTTCCCAGGAGTTGTCCCATGCCGCCGCCGGATCGAGGGTGGAGGGCTCACTGGTCGTACCGACGACGATCTTCTGCTCCACATTCGAGCCGCTGTCGGAAAGAAGTCCGCAGCCGGCCAGCAGGGAAAGGGAAGCAAGGACTGCAGCGGCCTGCAAACTGGCCCGGTAGAACACGTGAACGCTCCTCGATCAGCCATGGGTCGGCAGACCATACCGCAGTGCCCCGTCGGGTCAATCCACAGGCCCGACAGGGCACTTGAGTCAATAAGGTCCAAACCCGCTCAGGCTGTTCTCAGCCCACGCCCGCATTGAGGAACATTCCGCCGTCGACCACCAGGGTCTGTCCCGTGATCCAGTCGCTCTGGCTCGACGTGAGGAACGCGGCGGCGCCGCCGATGTCCTCGGGGACTCCCAGCCGGCCGAGCGGATAGGCCGCGGTGACCTCCGCCTCGCGGCCCTCGTACAGCGCCCGGGCGAACTTCGTCTTCACCACCGCGGGGGCGATCGCATTGACCCGGACGACCGGCGCGAACTCGTGCGCCAGCTGAAGGGTCAGGTTGACCATGGCGGCCTTGCTCATGCCGTACGCGCCGACGAAGGGCGAGGCTGAGATACCGGCGACCGAGGCGATGTTGACGATCGCCCCGCCGTTCTCCTTCTGCCAGGCCTTCCAGGTCTGCTGGGCGAAACCGAGCGCCGAGATCACATTCGTCTCGAAGACCTTGCGGGCGACATCGAGGTCGAGTTCCGCGATCGGGCCGAAGACCGGATTCGTACCGGCGTTGTTGATCAGGAAGTCGACCCGGCCGAACGCCTCCATGGTGCGCTCGACCGCCGCCGCCTGGTGGGCCTCGTCGTGCGCCTTGCCCGCCACGCCGATGACGCGGTCGGAGCCGAGCTGCTCGACGGCCTCCTTGAGAGCGTCCTCGCCACGTCCGGTGATGCACACCCGGTCGCCGCGGGCCACGAGCGCCTCGGCGATGCCGTAGCCGATACCCCGGCTCGCGCCCGTGATCAGCGCCACCTTCCCGCTGTCCTGCACAGTCATGATGTCCATAACCCTTCGGGTCAGTTGAGCGGTCCGCCGGCGACGTACATGACCTGGCCGGAGACGAAGCCGGCCTCGTCGCCCGTGAAGAAGGCGATGGCGTTGGCGATGTCCTCGGGTCGGCCGACACGCTGCACCGGAATCTGGGTGGCGGCGGCGGCCTGGAACTCCTCGAAGCCCATGCCGATCCGGGCCGCGGTCTGCGCGGTCATCTCGGTGACGACGAAGCCGGGGGCGACTGCGTTGGCGGTGATGCCGAACTTGCCGAGCTCCTTGGCGAGCGTCTTGGTGAAGCCCTGCAGCCCGGCCTTGACGGCGGAGTAGTTGGCCTGGCCGCGGTTGCCGAGCGCCGAGGACGAGGAGAGCGAGACGATACGGCCGAACTTGGCGTCCACCATGTGCTTCTGGACGGCCTTGGCCATCAGGAACGCGCCCTTGAGGTGCACGTTCATCACGGTGTCCCAGTCGGACTCGGTCATCTTGAAGAGCAGGTTGTCGCGGAGCACGCCCGCGTTGTTGACGAGGATCGTCGGGGCGCCGAGCTCGGCGGCGACCCGCGCGACCGCGGCTTCCACCTGGGCGCTGTCCGACACATCGCAGCCGACGGCGAGAGCGGTCCCCCCGGCGGCGGTGATCTTCTCGACGGTGTCCTTGCAGGCCGCCTCGTCGAGGTCGAGTACGGCGACGGCGCGGCCCTCGGCCGCCAGGCGTACAGCGGTGGCGGCGCCAATGCCCCGCGCCGCTCCGGTCACGATGGCGACGCGCTGCTCGGTGGTGGACATGCTTGGTTCTCCTCGCCCTTGGATCGGGGCTCAGCGGACGTCGTGGCGCTCCCGGCACGAATCCTTCGCGTGCGCGGAACCTCCCCGATGACTGAGCAACCGCTTAGTACCTTCAGCAGACGAGACGCTAGAAGCCCTGGCACCGGGTGTCAACGGCTCACGGCCGCAGGGGCGCATGTCACACCCGGCGGCGCCGCTGCCGCGGTGGTCACGGGCGGCGCCGCGGGGACGGGGAATCAGCGCACCAGCAGGTCGAGCAGCCGTTCGACCTCGGCTTCCGGGTCGTTCGTGAGGCCACTGTGCACGGGGCTCGGCTGGACGACGGTGGAGCGCGGGGCGATCAGCCAGCGGAAGCGGCGGCCCGCGTCGTCGCGGGCCGCCTGGCCCGCGTCCGTACCACCGCGGCAGACACCCTCGACGGCGCGCAGAGCGGCCCGTACACCGACCACGTCGGCGGTCGGGTCCAGGGCCTTCAACTTGGTCTCGTCGAGATGGGTACGGGCTGCGACGAAACCCCGTGCGCGGCAGTAGACGACCACGCCCGCGTTGAAGAACTCGCCGCGCTGCACCCGTGGCACCACGCGCAGCAGCGCGTACTCGAAGACATCGCGCTCGCTCACCGCTGGCCGTCCTTGTCGTTCTTCTTCTTGGTGGGATGGGGCCACGGGGTGAGGTGCTCCGTGAGCCAGCCGGGGGCCTGGGACGGCTTGGGCTCGGTGGGGCCCTCCAGCGTGATCCGCTCATGAATCGTCGCGGCGCGCGGTAGCAGCGCCTCCACATAGGCGCGGCGCAGCTCGTCCGTGGAGTCGAAGCCGGGCTCGTCCACCAGCCATTCGTCGGGGACGTCGGCCGCGACCTCGGTGAGCAGTTCCTCGGTGACCAGCGGGGCGAGTTCGGCGGCCGCCGCCGCGATATCGGGGGCGAACGGGGCGAGCGCGTGGTCCGAGGCGTTGTACGGCTTGGCCGCGGACGTCTGGGCGCCGGGCCAGTTGTGATGCCAGATCATGGTGGCGCCGTGGTCGATGAGCCACAGGTCGCCGTGCCAGATCAGCATGTTGGGATTGCGCCAGGACCGGTCGACGTTATTGATCAGCGCATCGAACCAGACGACCCGGCCGGCTTCCCGGGAGTCCACCTGATAGGCGAGCGAGTCGAAGCCGATCGATCCGGGCAGGAAATCCATCCCGAGATTGAGCCCGCCGCTGGCCTTCAGGAGCTCCTGCACCTCCTGGTCGGGCTCGGCGAGCCCGATGACCGGGTCGAGCTGGATCTGTACGAGGTCGGGGACGCGAAGGCCGAGCCTGCGGCCGAGCTGTCCGCAGATGACCTCCGCGACCAGCGTCTTGCGGCCCTGTCCGGCGCCGGTGAATTTCATGACATAGGTGCCGAGGTCGTCGGCCTCGACGATCCCCGGGAGCGAGCCCCCCTCACGCAAGGGCGTGACATAGCGGGTCGCTACGACTTCTTCCAACACTTTCCCAGGCCACCTATCTCTTCAGCCTTACAATCCACGGACGACTTCTCCGGGGCGTAGAGGCAGGAATCACCGGTCAACGGCGCTGGGGAGAATCTGGGGAGTTTCGGCTGGCGAGCCGGTCTCCCCGCTCCCCAAGCAGACCGTCGATGGTGCCGCGCCCCTTGCTGCCAGCTTCCGGCATGAAGTGAGCATAGTAACCGAGGGTGATCGCCGGCGAGGAGTGTCCGAGCCACCGAGCCAGGGTCACGACGGACTCTCCGGCTTCCAACATGATCGAGGCGTAGGTGTGCCGAAGCACGTGGAAACCGTCCTTCGGGGCCGCCGCCCACTGCCAGGCTTTCGCCCCTCGGCACGTGGCGGGATGACTCCCGCCTTGGCCAAGGCGGGCTTCCAGGTATAGGTGTTCCATGTGTTCACCGCCACGGCGTTGCCGAAGCGCGTGGTGAGCAACAGGGAGAACTTCTCCCTCTCCCCCTCCGGCTTCCCCCACGGCAGCTCCACCTCTACCGGCGGGAACGCTTCGATGTGACGCTTGAGTTCCTCAGCTACCGAGGGGGGCAGATCCACCGTGCGGATCTTCTTCCCCTTCGGCAGGGCGAAGTACAGCCTTCCGTGAATCGCCTGCACTTGGCGCCGAACGTGAAACATGCCGCGTACATAGTCGACGTCCTCAGGACTCAGCCCGAACACCTCGCCCTGGCGGAGCCCGCACCCCAAGCCGACCACGACAGCGATCCTGTTCCGCTCGTTGATGGCATCGCGGACCCGCAGTGCCGTAGCCATCGACCACGCGTCGCGCCGCTCCCGCGGCGACTTGGGCCACCGCACAGATTTCGCGTGCATAGGGTTGCGCACGAGGCGCTTGTCGTCGACGGCCGCTTCCAGAATGGAGGAAAGCTCGGACAGGATGCCGCGCTGGTAGCCGACCGACAAGACTGTCGACTCCAGCTTGGTTATGAACGCCCGCAGATCCGTTGCGGCGATACTCCTGAGCGGAATCTGCCCCAGGTACGGGACGATATGGAGACGCGTTCTGCGCTCCTGACCGTCCTTGGTTTTCGGAGCACCGCCTCGCCCCGGTGCCCAGTGCGTCGCGATGTAGTCGGCCAGCGTGATGGACCCGTCACGCGGGTCTACGAACTCACCTCGCTCCTCGTCCGTAGCGGCGCGGCGAAGCCACGCCTTGGCGTCCTCCAGCACGTCAAAGGATCGGTCTCGCACCCCAGGCACGCCGGCGACCTTGTACCGCTTACCCCTTACCGTAGCGAGCGGTCTTCTCTCTTCTCCCGGTGACCGGATCCTTCTTCTTTTTGAGCCAACGATCCTCGATATAGCCGGCCAACTTTGTTTCCTTTCAGGAGGGAGCGAAACGGCTCGCGACAACCTTCGAGGCATCAAGCACCGGGGTTACGTCGCTGCGGAGGTGTACGCAGCGGACTCAGAGCAGGGTTGGAGCGGGAGTCTGCGCTTTCCTGCTCATCGACCCAGGCGTCGAGAGCTGTCCGCCGATACATGACTCGGCCACGGGGGCCCAAGCGGAAGCTCGGCGGCCCCTGCCGTCGGTGCCGCCAGACATAAAGCGTGTGCGGTGAAATGCCGAGGTACGCGGCAGCGTCCTTGACGCTGAGGAAGCAGGTCCGTACAGCGCTCGTAGGTTCGGGCACGGTCGGGGGGACGAGCAGTGGTCGTGTAGGCATGGAGCACTTCCTGTGAGGGACGAAGCAAAGCGGGCCCAGGAGGCCCATGTCCGCTACGACTCCACCGCCAAGCACAGTCGGAGGCGAACACCTGAATAGTCCTGACGATCGCCGGTTTGGCTAACCGGCGACGGTCGGCTATGTTGCGCGCGCCGCGTCGGTTGAGATCGGCAGGAGCTCCGGGCAGCCTCGGTCATGAATCCATTCGGTACGAGCGCAGAGCCGGGGCCGCGCCGTCCGCGACAAGCACCAGCAGAGCGCCATCTACGAGGCGGTCAAGATTTCGCGCCGCGAGGCGCTGAGAAATACCCGTTACCCGGGCCACATCCCTATTCGCGACCCCAGAGTGCGTCGCAATATGGGCGAGAATTGCGATGTCGTGGCGGTAGCTTCGCTACAGCAGGTCCTCACCGAATAGGCCAGCCGAACAGACGCACACACAGAGTCCGGTAGAGTCCGCTTACCGGATAGCATAATCAGACAGACAGACCCCCTAAGCAGAAATAGCGCCAGAACGAGAGTCTCGCATGGCTGGAATTTCGGTCTTTCCGACCTTACTCATCGAGCAACCCTCCTCTGACCTGGTGTTTTCCGGGTCGTTGTACGTTGACATGAATCCGCCCGAGGTTCCAGTCTTTTGCAATTGAATGTCGTCTGCCGTGAGCGAATGCCCGCTGTCTCCCAACGGGGAGCCGCCCGCTTTGGGCACAATAAGGGCTTCCCCGTAAACGGGTACCGGAGGGGTCATGGCCGTGTATTCTCCGGTCGCTGTCCGCAAGTGCTGTGGTGTGGGAACCGGAAGGGTTGGTCCAGGGCGGGCCGGAAAGAGGCGCTGGGGCCTCGGGAAAATCCCGCGCCCGCGTCTGCGGGTGCTACATGATGACGGGCATGCACCTTCGTGACGAAGAGATATGGCGGGCGATCGACCAGGGCCTCCGGCCGATCGACTGGGCGGCGTGGTTCGGTAGCCCGGAGGGCGCCGACTACCTCACGACCGCCGGTCATGCCGTGACCGAACGCGCGGTGGCCGGCCTCACCGCCTTCTTCGACAGCCGCTGGCTGCCCAGGGCCGTGAGTCCTTCCTCTGCCTCGGGCCGGACCGGCGACGCTTTCGTGGGTCTAGGTAGGTCCTCCCCGGTGTTGCAGTTCACGAGCGGAGCCGCGCCAGGAGCATGGGTGGAGGCGGTGAGGTGGTGGGCCGCGTACGCCTACCTGGAGAAAGCCCGGATAGGCGGACTGGCCACGGTCAAGCGGGATGCCCGCCAGGACGTCACTCTGTCTCGTTTCTTGCACACCCAAACGCAGGTCCGGCTCGCGCTCATGGGAGCGGCCCGAGGGCTCCCTGTCGAGTTGGAGCCAGCGAAGGACAGCGGTGGCCCCGGGGACGTCCGCATCGACCGCGTCTTCATCGAGGTGTTCACCTTCGCCGAGGACCAGAAGTTCAACGACTACGAGCGCTTCCGGAACGACTGCCGGATGCACCTCTTCGCCCTCGACAGGGGTCGTGAGATCTACTGGGAAGGCAACTTCCCCGAACTCCTCAACGGCGACGACTTCGAGAGCTGGAAGAGGCGGGCCGCGGAGGCCGCCCAGCGGTGTGCGGAATCAGGGGACTCGATCGACGTACTCAGCAACGCCGGAAGGCGACTGACCGTCCACCCCGGCAAGGCGCCCCTGGGAACCATCCTGTCTGGGGACACCGTGGAGAGCGACCAAGGCAGGAGGCTTCTGGGCAAGGTGCGCGGCAAGTGCGTCAAGACGACGGGAGCGGGCACGGCGTGGATCTGGGTCGAGGACCACAGCGGCCTCTTCCACTTCCCGACGCCCTTCGCCGAGATGTCGCTCGCCGCCAAGACCGATGCGCTCGCAGAACTGCTGGAGCCTCTGCTGGCGGAGTACGTCCACGTCGCCGGGATCGTCGTCTCGAACGGCGCCCGGCGATGCTTCCCGCTTCCGCCGAACGAGGATGCGCTTCGCCCCGCCGCGCAGGGCTTCCGCCGGGGCCTGCCTCTCGACAGGGTCCGCGAAACGATCGTGATCCCCAGGCGGATCCTTCTGCCTGAACAGACCGCCCTGATTGCCAGAATGTACGACGCCGAAGCTGATTCGCTCGACTGGGCTCTGGGGGAACTCGGTGTGCCTGGGGGCGTAGCGTCGCTGGTGGCCCGGCCTTCGACGCCGCAGCTACAGTAGCCCGAGCAGCGGCAGCCGCCGTAGCTGAAGCAGCTGAGCCTGGCTGCTTCAGCTACGGGGCGCGTCTCAACAGCTGAGCTTGGCGTCCGCCCAGTCGGCGTGGTCCCAGTCGATGTTGTCCCCGCCGTCGGTGACGATCAGCCGTACGGTCTCTGCGCCGGAAACGTCTGCGGTGAGCGGCTGCGCCGGCATGGCGCCCGTGAGCACGCCGGTCGAGGCTGCCCTCTTGCCGTCCGCCCAGATCTCGAACGTCACAGTGCCCCAGCCGCGGGTCTCGTCGTCCAGCCCGACCTGCGCCGTCACTGTGGAGCAGCGCCCGCCGGTGTAGTACTCGACGGCGCTGGGCGCATGCACACCCAGGCCCTTGGAGAAGACGGTGCCGCGGATGGTGATGGGATTGCCGTCCCCGGCCCTCTCCCAACCGTTGCTGGTGTCCTTCTCGACCGGACCTTTGCCGTTCGTGCTGCTGAGGGGGCTCAGGTCGCTGAGGTACGAGGTGCCGGCCGGAGGGGGGACCACCACTTGCACCTGGGCGGGTAGCTCTGGCTGGGCGCGGACGCCCGTCGGCGAGCGGTAGGCCGCTGACAGATCGAGGTCGTAGGACCCGGCAGGAGTTCCCGGAGGCACGGTCACTGCCCAGGTCGCGGTCAGCGTGTGGCCGGTGGGCAGGACGGCCGCGGTGTTGGGGGACGTCGCCCGCACCGTCCAGCCCTCGGGCGCGCTCAGCTCCGCCGAGACGTTCCGGGCGGGCGTGCGGCCCAGGTCGGTGACGGAGGTGGTGATCTGCTTCGTGGCACCGGCCTCGACCAGCAGCCTGCCGTCGAGGCCCAGTTCCACGGCTGGCGGGTACGACGCCCAGGCGTCGTCGACGGAGACACGGACCAGGACGGTGCCGTGTGCGGGGACCGTCGCCGATATCATCCCGGCGTTGTTGTAGTCCTGGTGCTGGTGCTGCCACAGGTCGCGGACCCGGTACGCGCCCGCCTTCGGAAGGCCCGCTTCCGTCGCAGTGGTCGAGATGCGCTGCGGGCTGCCGCTCTCGTTGAACAGAGCCACCGTGCGGCTGCCGTCCGCCATCTCCTTCACCACGACCCAGCGGCCGCCCTCGGAGGAGAGCACCCGGCCCTGCTTGCCCAGCGGGTCCTGATCGACGGCGATGACCTCGCGGTTGCCCAGGATCCGGTAGGTGTCCTCGCTCGCCTTGCGCAGGTCGGTGCCGATGAACAGCGGAGCGGCCATGATCGACCACATGGAGAACTGGGTGCGGTACTCGGTGGCGGTCATGCCGCCGTTGCCGACCTCGAGCATGTCGGGGTCGTTCCAGGCACCCGGGCGGGCGTATGGAGCGAGTGGCAGGTTCTTCTTCAGCAGCGAAAGCATGATGCCCCAGCTGTCGGTGATGTCATGGGTCGTACGCCATAGATGGCCGATCTCCGACGCCCACTCCCACGGCTTGTTGTCGCCCCACTCGCAGAGGCTGTAGACGATGGGCCGACCTGTTGTGCGAGTGGCGGCCCGCAAGGCGTCGCGCATGGTGGTGTAGCGCTGCTTGGCGTCCAGACCCTGGTTGTTGCAGTTGTCGTACTTGAGGTAGTCGACTCCCCAGTCGGCAAACTGCTGTGCGTCGCTGTACTCGTGGCCGAGTGCTCCCGGGAAGCCTAGGTTGCTGCAGGTCCTGGTGCCGGCGCTGGTGTAGATCCCGAACTTCAGGCCCTTGGCGTGGACGTAGTCGGCCAAGGCCTTGACGCCGTTCGGAAAGCGCACCGGGTCGGGGACGAGCTTGCCCTGAGCGTCGCGCTGCGACAGCGCCCAGCAGTCGTCGATGTTGACGTACTCGTAGCCGGCGTCTTTGAGGCCTTTCTCGACGAAGATGTCGGCGATGTTTTTGACCATGGCCTCGTTGAAGTCGGCCCGGCAGTTGGTCGAGTTCCAGTTGTTGAAGCCCATCGGAGGGGTAAGAGCCAGCCCGTCGCCGGGCGCCGCGGCGGCCGCGGTCTCGGGAGCGGGGGTCGCTGCCGAGGCCGGTGCGGTGAGTACCGCACCGCACAGCACCGCGGTGAGCAGGGATCCAATGACTCTTCGGCGGGTGGTGCGGACAGGAAGATGGCGCATCGCTGACGGTCCTCCGTCCTCGCAGGGCGAACACGACGTCATGTACGTGGCAACTCTGAGCGTTTACGGTAGGCCTTGTTGGAGCCTGTTGGAAGAGGTCCAGTAACGGTTGGCCGACGGTGCGTCAAAACCCTTGAAGCTTCGCGTTCAGGGTGAGAGCCGAGCACTCGCGTTCGGTTGTGTTCGGTTGCACCCCTGCAGCCACCGTCCGACGCCGTCGGTCAGCCCTGGTCCCGTAACCATCTGCGGGCCCCACCCGGTTACGCCCACCCTGAGCGGCCTGGGCACCCCGCAAACGCAGGCAGTCATGCCCACTCAACCCCCAGCTCCGCGAGGGCAGCACGCTGCCCCTGAGTGAGCTTGTCGCGGCGGGCCTTGGTGTTGGAGATCCACACACCCAGCTTCACGACCACTGGCTCCGTCTCGCCGTCGACCGCGATCTCCTCACTGTGCCCCTTGCCGGCGGCTCCCTGGCCGCATCCGCGGCCCGTGACGACCAGATCGATCAAGGAGAAGATTCGTGAACACTGCGCCACACGCGACCCCCATCGGCCAGAGAGCCCGCAGCGCTTGGCCCATGCCCTTACGGATGGCTCTGGTGGTCCTCGTAGCGGCGGTCGGGTTCATCCTGGCCGGCCCGGCAACCGATGCTTCGGCGGCCCCGACCCCGCCCCCGCCTGGCCCGGCAGCCGGCTCCCCCGCGAACGAGCCCAGCCTGCTGTACAAGCTGGGCTGGTACGCATACGGCTGGGCCCACCACCCGCTGGACCGTCATGACCGGTACTACCAGGTGAAGCTGCCTGCGAAGATTTTCGTTCAGCGGATGTACAAGTGGATGGCTGAGGGCAAGACGTCCTTGTCGATCGAGAGTGACGTGCCTAACACCTTGGACGACGGCGCGACCTGGTACCGGGAGTCGCGTCAGACCGAGAAGGGCCTCAAGAAGCAGCTCACCAAGGCCGAAAAGAACATCCGGGAGCGCAAAGAGCAGGCTGCCACGGCCATGACCCGTGCCGAGCGTGCGCAGGCGAAGCAGAAGCGGCAGGCGTCGGTCAACCAGTACAACCGGGTTTCGCGCGAGCTCCGCGAACTCAAGGAAACGGCTCCCGAGATCCGTGACACGCAGGTCAAGAACCTCAACGAGCAGGCCCGCAAACTCAAGAGTAAGGTCCGTAAGCTAGAACGCATAGCGAACGACCCCCAGCAAAAGAAGGCCAAGCGCGCTGAGGCGCAGCAGCAGATCGACGACACCCGGGAAGCGCTGTCACAGGTCGAGGCCGAACGCGACCGGCTCCGCGGCGATAACGGCCCGGACGAGGCCGGCGGAGCGCGCCCGACCAAGCACGGGCCCAAGAACCCGCCCGAGGGGCCCTCAGCAGGCGGCACGAACCTGCCGAAGCGGTCCGTTGTCAGCCGCATCAAGCCGCCGAAGTTCGGATTGAAGATTCCCCGGTGAGGCCGCGGGCAAGGCACCGGAATGACCGAGATGCTCGGTGACCTGGCCGGGCAGGCCTACGCGGAAGGCCTCGACAACAAACACGAACAGCTCCTGAAGAAGGCGCTCGCGGACGACGCGCTGCGTAAGCGCATCATCGACGACTACCACCAGATCAAGGACGACGATCCGTTCGAAAACCTCATTCGTGGTTTCGACACGTCCAAGGGATTCACCCAGGGCGCCACGCGGGACATCGGCCCCAAGCTGATCGAGCATCAGAAGGTGCTCGATCACACCAAGGCCGCAGCGGAAAAGTCCAGCAAGGACCCGCTCTACCAGCGGGCGCGCAAGGAGTGCGGCGGCTACGACACCTGCGTCACCGAACGAACCCGCCAACTCCGCGAACAGGCCGCCAAGACCACACAGACCAAGGCAGACACGAAGCCCAGCAAGCAGGACCGCAAGCAGAACGCGGAGGCGAAGCAGCCCCACGAGACGGCAACGGCCGGCAAGAAGGCGACCAACCTCAGGCAGCCGGTGTAGACATGAGCGGATCACCGCGGCTCGTCAGCAGCACCCAGCTACCCAGCCGTGGGGCCCTCAGCAGCGCACAGCGGCCCCTGATCCTTAAGGCCGCGGGGCGGTGGCGCCGCCACTACGTCGAGAGCGTCGCCACCGGGCTGTGGTTCACCCTGGGCTAGCGGGTCCTGCACGTCTACGTGTGTCCCCGGGCGAGCATCCTGCTCCTGGTCCTCGTCGGCCTGGGCATCGGCTGCGTCCAGCACCGCTGGCCCGCGCCCCGGCCGGGCGGAAGCGTCCCCGCCACCTGGCCACGTCCGTAGGCGAGAGCCGACACCGCTGGCCCGACGGCTGGGCCCTCCCTGACGCGGACTGACCGCGCGGCCGCCCGGTACGGTATCCACCGGCTCGGCCTGCTTCACCCCAGCCCCCTGTACCCCGGATCAGCGCTCTGGCCCGGGGTACAGCCGTGTCTCCACCAGCAACACCGCATGGTTCGGCACTCTGTGCGCATGACCGACGTCTTTGACCACGCCCCGCAGGTATGGAACGCCGCGCAGCTCTGCGCAGCACTCAAGGACCTGCCTGACGACACCCCCATTCACATTGGTGTCGCCGAAGACCCCGGCGACTTCGGCGGGTACCGCGAATCCGTCCTTGTCGACGCCCACCACGTGGAGAACTGGTGGCCGGCCACTGGCACCACGCCTGAACGGACAGAGAAGGAGAAGGCGCTCACTCTCTTTGCCGACTGGACGCCCGGAGAGTACGACCTGCTCGACTGAACCTGCGAACCCGCGACGCCGACAGCTGAACGTGCCACACCCTGGCCCCCGCCGTGGTTGCCGGCCATGCCTTCTGCGGCTGGGTGCCGCTGCTCTGAGCAGCACCCAGTGAGGTCAAGGTCGGCCGGCAGGGACGCCGTCGATACGGGAGGTGTCAGCGACCCGGTCTGCGGCGGTCGGCGCTATGAAGCCGAGGATGTCGTCCTGGCGCGCTTCAAGCGGCAGGTGCCAGATGCCCTCGTGGTGACCGAGGAAGCGGATCGGGATGGTGACAGCCCTCGCGAGGCCAGCTGAGGTCGCGGCTGGCGCGGGTGCTGCGGTTGGTCAGCCCTTGCCCACGGGTTCGTAGGCCGCGTCGGCGGTGGCGTCTTGGTGGCCGTAGCCGGACAGCAGCAGAGTCATCGCCTCTTTGCGGATCTCGCCAGCAGTGGTCTGGGAGATGCCCAGCCGCTCCGTGATCGTAGTCAGTGGCACGGCCTCGTGGTCGATTTTGTCGACCGGCAGGTTCGGTTGTGCGGCAAGGAGCATGCGTGCCACCCGGCGTGCCGAGCGCTGACGCGGGGTGAGCCGGGCATAGTCGTCTGCGGCCTCAGCGGCAGCTTCGGCTCGTGCGGCACCCGCCCTCAGCTCAGCGGCAGCCAGGTCCATACATGCGGCCGTGTTGGCAAGACAGGCGTAGACGCGGGCGACATCGGCCAAGGCGCGGGCAGCAGCACGGTCACCCTGGGTCCAGGCGGCGAGCCCCTGGCGGGCCACGTCGCTGGCGGTTTCCGCGTCGGCGCGGGCAGGTTCGCCCGAGTGTCGGTGCCCGGCAACGTGCATTGCGGTGGTGGCCGGACATGGATGGTGTGGGATTCAGGGTCGGGGAGGAGGTGCATATCTCACCCAACGACCCCGTGCAGGAGGCGCCAGACTCCTATCTCTGACCCCAGCCGCAAGGTAGCCAGCGCCTTGTGTTCGTCAGATCGCCCGTTGCTCCGGGGCCACCGGTTCGTTGAGCCGGTCGGGTGATCCCGTGGGCTGAGGCGAGAACTGCCGGAGAACTGGTGGTCACTGACGCACCTCAAAGTGGGGGGAGGGCAGCCCGCCACGCTCGGGTGACTGCGCCCGGGCGATCCGGTAGGCCACCCGCAAATCGTCACCGTCGTACTGGTGGCGGGCGAGGTCGCGAAGGGCGCCATCGGCGTTCACGGCCACGGTGTGGCTCAGCTCCCGGAACAGGGGGATGTCCGAACCGGAGTCCCCATAGGCGATGCACGCGTCCCGGCCGAGTCCCAGCGCCGTACGGACCCGGTCCACGGCCGTGACCTTGTCCGCGGGCGTGAGAATCCCCACGGGATCGGGCGCGGTGCGAAACGGCAATGAGGGAAAGCGGGAGGCCGCCACCTCATCGACCCCGTACGTCCGCAGCCGGTTCGCGAAGAAGTCCGGGGACATGGTCACCACGATCGACCGCTCACCGCGGCGGCGGATGTCCGCGAGCACGTGCGCCAGCCCGTCGATCCAGGGCGCCCGTGCGAAGACGTCCGCCGCGAGCTCGGGGGTCAGCTCCTGCCACAGCCGGCAGACTCCCGCCGCGAAACCCCGGGTGTCGACCGTGCCGACCGCGAGGTCCGCCTCCAGCCGGAGCAGGTCGGGTAGACAGCCCAGGCGGCGTGCGATCTCCAGGCTCGCGGTGGTGCCACGCAGCAAGGTGCCGTCCATGTCGAAGACATGGAGGCGGCTCACTGTCCTTCCCCCCGAAGCACCACGGCGTCGGCCGTTGGATACACCGTCCACCCGTCGGGTACGGGCTTTGCCTGCCAGGCGGCGAGCAGCGCAGCGCTCGCGGGGAACAGCGGAACGGGGAGCTCTTCGGGCGGGGCCCATACCCAGCGGTCGAAGACCTCGGGCTCTGCGATGGCCGCTACGGCAGTCCCGTCCGCCGACCGTGCCACTACGCCTGCGGTCACCTGGGTCCGGTCCGCGTCGGTGTGGAGTGCGACGGCGGACACCCGGGCTTGAGTTACCTCCCGAATGCCGCTCTCCTCGGCGATCTCCCGAACGGCAGCGACCTCAAAGGACTCACCCGCCTCGACACGCCCACCGGGCAGGCACCAGGACGCGGTCTCTCCTCGCTTGATCCGGTGGCCGATCAGCACAGCGCCGTCGGACCGCACCAAGATGGCCCCGACACCGACGACCGGCTCACGGCCCTTCATGGATGTGCCCGTCATCGCAGCGCTTCCAGTTCCAGCAGCGCGGAGTCGGCCGCGTAATGGCCGCTGATCATCGCAAGTACGCGTGGTCGAGGCAGACCATGAGCTCCCGCACTGCGGGTGCACATCGGTCTTCGTCGGCGGCGGTGAGCCAAGCGAGTTCCGCGATCTCCGCCCCCGGAGTCGGCGTGCCCTCGGCAGGGCCGGTGTAGCAGTGCATGCGCAGCCGGACGCCGGGACGGCCGTGGGCGGGCGCCTCGACCGTGCGGACGTGGGTGAGCTGCTCAGGGGTGCAGGCCAGGCCGAGCTCCTCGCGTAGCTCCCGAGCCAAGGCTTGCGGCGGAGTCTCGCCGGGTTCGAGCTTGCCTCCGGGGAGGTAGAAGGCGTCCTTGCCGCGGGTGCGGACAGCCAGCAGGTGCTGGTCGCGGACACAGATCCAGCCCACGGAATCGAGGAGCGCATCGTCCATCCGCTCCGCGGCACTTGTTGCCGGGGTCGGCGGGGCCGACCACTTGGCCGCCGGTGGTTGCCACCGGTCCAGGGCGTCGAGCAGGACGTAAGGATCTTCGGCGCTGATCAGATCCCGGTGGACCGGGCGGATAAAGCCGTTGTCGGCAAGGTGGTCGGTAAGATCGGTCAGCGGCTGCCAGAAGCCGGGCGGACCGAGCAGGGCGACCGGCTTGGAGTGCAGTCCGAGCTGCTGCCAAGTCCACGCCTCGAACAGTTCCTCAAGGGTGCCGGCGCCGCCGGGAAGAGCAATGAACGCGTTGGCCGCCTCAGCCATGACGGCCTTGCGCTGGTGCATGTTCTCCACCACGTGCAGGCGGGTCAGACCGCGATGGGCGATTTCCTTGTCCACCAAGTCCCTCGGCATGACCCCGATGACCTCGCCACGGGCGGCGAGCGCCGCGTCGGCCAGCGCGCCCATCAGCCCGACCCGGCCGCCTCCGTAGACGATGCCGATCCCCTTGCGGGCCAGGGCGGTACCCAGCTCGGCTGCCAGAGCGGCGTGCTCGGTGCGGTGGCCGGCGGCGGATCCGGCGAAGACTGCGAAGCGCATCAGACCTCCATATGCGACGCGACGTCGCGTCGCATTGTGGCATGGTGGACGACATGACCGCATCCCGCCACAGCACCAGGTCCCAGGCGCGCCCGCCCGCGCCCACCCCTTCCCCCGCCGACACCAAGGGCCCCCGGAGCCGTGGCCAGGTACTCGACGCAACGCTCGCGCTGCTCACCCAGACCGGGTACGCACGGCTGACCGTCGAAGGCGTGGCAAGCGCCTCGGGCGTACACAAGAGCACCCTGTACCGGTGGTGGCCGGACAAGGCCGCACTGGTGGCGGACGCCCTGGCCTCCCGCATGGACACCGGTCCGCTGCCGGACACCGGCAACACCCGCGAGGACCTGACCACCTGGCTGTGCGGCACCATCGCCAACTACACCGCGACCCCCGCCGGTACGGCCATACCGGCCCTGATCGCCGACCTCACTGGCCGCCCCGGAGCCCTGGACGCATTCCGCGCGGCATTCCTCACCGAACGCCGCGCGAACTGCGCCGCGGTGATCCGCCGCGGAATCGACCGCGGCGACCTACCCGCCGACACCGACATCGACCTGTTCATGGACGCCCTGGCCGGGGCAGTCTTCTACCGCCAGCTCGTCACCGGACTGCCCATCGACGCCCAACTCCCCGGCCGCCTCGTCACCATCCTCGGTCTGTGACGAGGGCATGAGTCCGAATCATCTGGCCGAACCGCCATTGCCCTGCCATACGCGGTGAGTGCCTGTTCGGTGCCTCGCCCGAAGTGTCGCCAAACGGCTACGTGCGGGTCTCGACCGCGGACCAGAATCCCGATCATCAGATCGATGCGTTCCTGCGGCACGGTGGAGCGCAGCGACATCCACCTCGACACCGCGAGCGGCGCGAAGGCGTCCCGCCCGAAGCTCGACCTCGTACTGCAGCTGCTTCGCCCCGGCGACACGCTGAAGATCACCCGGCTGGACCGGCTCTCCCGCTCCGTCCTCCACCTGGTGACCCTCGGCTCCAAACTGCCGAGGCATCGGCCTGCACGTGATCGAGCAGGGCATCGACACCTCCACCGTCGAGGGTCGCGCCATGTTCGGCATGCTGTCGGTACTGGCCGAGCTCCAGCGCGAGCTCATCGTGGCCAACACGATGGACGGCCTGGCCGCCGCACGGGCCCGCGGCCGCAAGGGCGGCCGGCGCCCCAGTCTCACCGAGGATCAAGCTGCGCTGGCCCAGCAGCTCTACGACGCCCGGGACAAGACCGTCCAGCAGATCGCCGATCTGTTCGGCGTGCCCCGCTCCACGGTCTACGGCCACCTCGACCGCGAGAAGACCGTGCCGCGGCAGCCCAAGGGAACTGCGCCCGCGAAGCCCTGACCGCTACTTTGCGGCTAGGGCCAGAGATAGGAGTCCGGGGCCGAGAGGCCCGCGAGTTCATGGAAACTGAAGGGTCTTCAGCGCGAACCGGAGGGTCCACTGCCTTGATTCTGGGGGATGGACCCGTGGGTTCGCGTCAAGACAAGGGTCGGGTCTCGGCGGCCTGCTCCAGGAGGGCCCGTGCTGAGCGCCGGGGCGCTGCCGGGGCCCGCGCCCGTGACCGCTCGCTCCCGATGCTGCGGCCGCCACGCCCTTGCTCGGTGTGACCTCCCACCCGACATCGACCTGAGTGCCTGACCACACACGAAGCGGCCCTGCGGCCCGGACCTCAATCCGGGCGGCGGGGCCGCTTTTGTGTTTGGCGGACACCGCCTGCCGCTCAAAGTGTCCCGGCCGGGAGGCGGGAATGACGAGCTGGGGCGGCTGCGGCGGGAGAACGCCCAGCTTAAACGGGACAACGAGTAACTCGCGATGGAGCGTGATGTCCTCAAACGCTGCATGGTCCTGTGGGCGAAGTAGCTGTGGCGGACCCGGCGTCCGTTGTCGGGGCGATCGGCGACCAAAGGACCATGCACGGCATCCCGCACCGCGTCTCCTGCCGCGCCCTGGGCGTGAGCGAGTCGTGGTTCTACAAGCACCGCAGCCGCCGGCCCACGGGCCGTGAGGTCCGCCGCCAGTAGCTGGTGGAGGCGGTAACGGCGGAGAACTTGGTCAGTACAGCGCGGCAGCCTTCGCCAACGTCTGCCGCCGGCACGGCATCCGCCGCAGCATGGGCCGGGTCGGCTCCAGCTACGACAACGCCCTCGCCGAGTCGTTCTTCCAGGGCCTCAAGCGCGAGTTGCTCCACGACCTCGAAGACACAGACCCGGCTCGAGCTGTTCCGCTGGCTGTCGTACTACAACCAGCACCGTCGCCACTCCGCGCTCGGCTACCTCACACCAGCCGATTTCGAACAACAACTGACCACATCACGTACGCTGCCACTCGTCGCATGAAACCCGGTGTCCACTCCCGGGGATCAACCTCAGATGATCGGCTACACCACGAGAAGGGACACGACCGGGCTTTCTGGCCCGGTGTGTGTCACACCCGGCGTAGATGCGGCGTCATGGCAGGGCAGGCACCTGCTGGATGCAGGGCGGGCGGCGCCGCCATGGGCCCCGCATGAATTCCCACGGACCGTTCGATGAAGACCTTACGTTCCAGGACCGGAAAGTTGTCCGGCCAAGCTAGTTTCCTTGCCCATGAGATTCCTCAGCAGAGCAGCAGGGCTTGGCCTTGCGTTGCTCTTTTCCATACTGGGCTTCTGTGCGCAGCCCGCCGCGGCGCATGTGTCGCCGGAGCACGGCGAACTCGTCGTCTCCACCAAGGCCGATGTCACCAGTGGGCGGCTGATCGTCCACCATGACGTGGTGTCACCGCAGAACGCGGGCGCCTGGGCCTCGCGTCTGCTGAGCACGTCGAGCTGCCCCGCCACCGGCTCCGGCGTCGCCGGAGACGCCGGCGGCGTCCCCGGCGGCGTCGTGGTCGAGCTCGCGTGGAACTGCCACGTCGACAAGGTCGACCTGAGCGCCATGCTGAAGCAGGGCGGGATGACCCAGGTCGTCACGGAGTTTGACGGCACCACCGTCGACGCCAACGCGGCCACCCCCGTTGTCGACGCTTCGGGTGCCCACGCGCTTCCCACCTTCCCGTGGGCCGTGGTGGCGCTCGGCGTCACGCTGGCCGCCGCGCTGCTGTTCGCGGTGTGGCAGATCCGCACCGGGCGGCTCCAGCTCGCTCAGCTGGCCGCCAAGGTCGCCAGCCGCAAGCGGGTCAAGCTGGCCACCGTCGGCGCGGTGGCGCTGTCCTGCCTGGTTCCCCAGGTGGCCGCGGCGGCGCCGATGCTCGAGGACGCAGCGGCGGCCGCGAATACGGTCACCGTCACCGGCACGGTCTTTGAGGACACCAACGGCAACGGCAAGCGCGACCCGGGTGAGGCTCCGATGGCCGGGGTCGACGTCACCGACGGCTCCGTCTGGACCACGACCGGCCCCGACGGCTCGTACAGCGTGCAGATGGACCCGGCCCGCCGGGAGACGGACCTCATCAGCATCGTCTCCCCGAACGGCTACACCCCTGTCCTTCGCGACGACTACGTCCCGGAGTACTTCCACAAGGTGCCCGAGAACGGGGGCTCCGGCATCGACTTCGCCTTGGTGCCGGACAAGAACGCCGCGAACCCCACCGAAAAGTGGATCATGGACTCCGACGGCGAGGTGGCCAACGTCGGTGACGTCCATGCGTTCCAAACGCTGCCGGAGTGGACCGGCCAGGTCGAGGCGATGGGCCTGGTCGACGGCGCCACGATGACGATCGCGACCGGCGACCTGACGGTCACCGACTACGCCCCGGAGTCCCGCCGGCAGGGTGGCTACGACCTCCTGCACAAGGGCCTGGTCGACGGCAAGCTGGGCATGCCCTTCTACCCGGTGATCGGCAACCACGACTTCGGTGGCGCCGCCGACTCCAGGGGCTATGCAGGCAGTATGGAGTACTGGCGCCGGAACATGGGCCCGGAGTGGTACAGCTTCGACCGCAATGGCCGTCACATCGTCGTCCTTGAGGACAACTACGACTCCAGTGGCCTGAAGCCGCAGCTGGAGTGGCTGCGCGAGGACCTCAAGCGCCACGCCGTCGGCAAGCAGGTGCTGGTCTTCGCACACCGCTCGCTGTTCACCCAGTGGGGTCCAGGCGCCGGCATGCAGCCGACCGTCGACGAGCTGTCCAAGTACGACGTGCGGCTCTTCGCCGCGGGCCACAACCAGCAGGCCGAGTACCGCCGTGGCGCCTTCGACCGCTCGGTTGAGATCAACAACCAGGGCAAGTACGGCATCGACGGTTCCCACCCGGACTTCAAGATCCTCGACTTCAAGGGCATCTACGATGACCCGAACACGAAGGAGAACGAGGACACCGGCTATGTGATGGGCACCCACCGCCAGTTCGACGTCCGCGACGCGGTCGCGCTGGTCAGCCCCGCCCAGGGCAGTGTGCACGGCAACAGCGCCGGAATACCGATCGAGCTGTACACCGAGGACGCCGGTCGCACCCCGGCCACGGCCTCGCTGACCATCCGCGACTCGCACGGCCAGGTCCGCTGGCACAAGGAGCGGATGAAGTTCGGCGGCAAGGTCCGCAAGACCGGTATCGAGAACTGCTACACCGCCCCCGGCGGCACCCCGGAGCCCTGCCCGGCCGCCCGGACCTCCTGGACCCGGATCAGCAGCAACCTCCCCGGCATGCAGCCGGACACCTACACGGCCGAGATGACCGCGGTCGACACCCGGGGCAAGGCGTGGCCCACCGTCACCAACACCTTCACGGTGGTGCCCGAAGGCAAGATCGCCAAGCCGAAGACCGGCCAGGACTGGCTGCGTCAGGGCCGCGACGAGGCGGGTCGCTCCGCCAGCGGCGACAACCCGGGTGCCGAGCTCGACCTGCAGTGGGCGGCCAACACCGGCGAGCAGTTCAACCTCAACGGTTCGGTCGTCGCGGACGGCAAGGTGATCGTCTCCTCCCGGGCGTTCGACTCGCCGCACCACATGATGCTGGCCTACGACATCAAGTCCGGCCGCGAGATCTGGCGCACCTACCTGGACGGTGACGCCGAGTCGGCGCCGACCTACCACGACGGCAAGGTCTACCTGACCACCGCCGTCGGCCGGATCTACGCTCTGGACGCCGAGGACGGCCACGTCGTCTGGCAGAAGATCGAAAGGGAGGAGCAGCACGGCAACACCGTCCGCCGTTATGGGCGCGCTGGTGGTCCGGTCACCGTCTTCGACCTGAACGCCGAGCATCGCACGGTCGCCGTCTACCAGGACTGGGACCGGGTCCAGTGCCGTGACGCCAAGACCGGCGAACTGCTGGGCGGCTTCAACGGCGCGACGAGCTGGGGCCAGTTCCACAGCACGGCGATCCGCCAGCCCGGCTCCGACATCGCCTACCTGCACACCGGTTCCAGCAACTCGGTGGTCGCCATGGACCTTGTCGGCTGCCGACAGCTGTGGTCGACGGACACCGGAGGCGGCATCGGCAGCCACTCCTCCCCGGTCCTGACCGATCCGGCCCACGGGGACCCGCAGCTGGTGACGGTGACCGAGAGCGGTGTCCGCGGGCACGACCTCAAGACCGGCAAGGTCCTGTGGAAGACCGCTGAGTCGTACGACCCCTGGGTCTGCGAGCCCGGCATGGCTCCGCTGACGAGCCCCGCAGTCTGGGGCGACATCGCCTACATCGCGCACCGCGACGGCGTCATCCGCGCCTACGACACCAGCGCGGCCGACCCGTCCAAGCCGGTCTGGCAGACCAAGGTCGGCTACCTGCCCGGCAAGAGCCCGATGGACGACAAGTGGCGGGTCGCCCAGGGGTGCACAGAGGGCCCCGGATCGCCCACGATGCACGCCCGGGTCACCAAGGACCTGGTGTACGCGGGCACCTGGGACGGCCGCCTGCTCGTCCTGGACCGCGCCACCGGCGAGCGACTGACCGAGTACAACCTCGGCTCCGGCGTGACCTCGGCGCTCACCGTCAGCGGTGACTACGTCTTCGCCCTTACGGAAGACGGCACGATCCACGCACTGGCCGCCCGCCACCTGCGCGGTAACGACCACTGATCAACCGTCCGCGCGTTGCCTCCCCCAAAAGGGGAGGCAACGCGCGGCGCTCCACTCCGCTTCCGACAGAAAGTTGATAATCGATGTCTGTCTTTGACCGTCGGCGCTTCCTTCAGCTGAGCGGCGCCTCCGCAGCGGCTGCCGGACTCAACCTCTTCCCCCCGGCGATCAGCAAGGCCATGGCCCTGCCCGCCATCTCGCGCACCCGCTCGATCCAGGACGTCGAACACGTGGTGATCCTCATGCAGGAGAACCGTTCCTTCGACCACTACTTCGGCACCCTGCGCGGCGTGCGCGGCTTCAGCGACCCGCGCCCGGCCCTGCTGCCGAACGGCAAGTCCGTCTGGCACCAGCCGGCTGCCACCACGCACAGCTCGCACTACAAGTCGCGCGGCCTGCCGGACAGCGAGACCGAGGTGCTCCCCTGGTACCTCGACCCCAGCAGCACCACCGAGCACACGCCCGGCACGGACCACGGCTGGACCAGCGGCCACCAGGCCGTGAACCTGGGTCGCCACGACCAGTGGGTGGAGGCGAAGCAGGACGTCCTGACCATGGGCTACCTCAAGCGCCAGGACCTGCTCTACCACTTCGCCCTGGCCGAGGCGTTCACCGTCGGCGACTCCTACTTCACCTCGGTGCACGCCGACACCGCGCCCAACCGGGTCATGTTCTGGACCGGCACCCTCGATCTGCGCAATGCCTACGGCCGCAAGCCCAACGGCCCTGGCTTCGGTGAGCGCAACGACACCAACGGCTACACCTGGACCACCTACCCGGAGCGGCTGGAGGCAGCGGGGGTCAGCTGGAAGCTGTACCAGGGCGGCACCGGCGAACCCGGCAGCCCCACGGACAACTTCACCGACAACTCGCTGGAGTTCTTCGAGCGGTACCAGGTCGCCGAGGGCGCCTCCGGCCCGCTGGTGGAAAAGGGCGCCTCCAACCACACGCTCAAGGAGTTCCGCGCCGACGTCGAGCAGGGCCGGCTGCCGCAGGTGACCTGGATCGTCCCGCCGGCCAAGTACTCCGAGCACCCCAGCTCCTCGCCGACCGACGGCGCCTACTACATCAACCTCGTGCTGGAGGCGCTGACCTCCAACCCGGAGGTGTGGGGCCGCACGGTCTTCATCGTCAACTACGACGAGAACGACGGTCTTTTCGACCACGTCGTGCCGCCCATGCCGCCGGTCACCAACGTCCCCAACGGCCAGGGCATGGTCTCCCGCGACCTGGTGGCAAGCCTCGACGACGAGCTGGTGGGCAAGGAGCCGATCGGTTTTGGCCCGCGAGTGCCGCTGTTTGTCATCTCCCCCTGGTCGCGCGGCGGCTATGTCTGCTCCGAAACCTTCGACCACACCTCTGTGCTGCAGTTCCTGGAGGCGCGGTTCGGCATCCACGAGCCCTACATCAGCGACTGGCGCCGTTCCATCGCCGGTGACCTGACCTCCACCCTGGACTTCTCCGGTGCGGACCCGACCCCGGTCTCCTTCCAGGTGCCCGCGCCGATCACCGGCACGGGCAACGCCTTCCAGGTCCCGCTGCCGCAGAGCATGCCGACCCAGGAGCCCGGCACCCGGCCCGCCCGTGCGCTGCCGTACAACCTGCTGGTGAACGAAAGCGACACCCAGTCCGGCCGGTTCCAGCTCGACCTGGCCAACCGCGGAAGCGCGGGTGCCTCGCTGTACATCTACGACCGTACGCAGCCCGAGGCCGCACCGCGCACCTACACCGTTTCCGCCGGGGACACGCTCAGCGACTACTGGATGACCGGAGCCACTGGCGCCTACCACCTCTCCGCGTACGGACCCAATGGCTCCCTGTACGAGTTCGAGGGCACCGGCCAGGGCGGCCTGCGCGCCGTGATCTCGCACGACCGCAAGGAAACCGTCCAGGTCAAGATCAGCAACACCGGCTCGGAGACCCGCACCGTACGAGTCGCCGATGCCTACCGGGCCTCGAACGACGACCTCCGGCGGGTGCGCCCCGGTGCCACCATCGAGCTGACGATGCCGGTCGGCGGGGACCGGTCCCGCTGGTACGACATCTCGGTGACGGCGCAGGACGGCGCCGCCTTCCGCCGCCGCTGGGCCGAGCACCTGGAGAACGGGCGACCGAGCATCAGCGACCCCGGCCCGCGCCGGTAATCCGACTGCACCGCGGCTCATACGAGTCACGGGAGCAGTCCCGGTGAAGTGAGCCGCGCAGCCCCGCACCCAGCGTTCTGCAGGGGTGCCTGGGGCTGCGCGGCGCCACTTGTGAGTGGGCGGTGGGGTGGCAGCGGGTGGGCGTCAGCGGAATCGCGGAGTGGATGTCCTGGTAGCGGGTGCAGGACGGGCTGTGGTCGCTCTCATGGGGTGACCAAGCGGATGTTGTGATGCGGCTACTGTAGTCACCGCCCGCCTCGGCTACCGGCCCGAGACCGGCGAGGACCTCACCGCGCTCGACCTGGCCGACCCCACCGGCGAGCAACTGGCCGAGTGGGCCGAGGGACTGGACATCCAACTCCTCGCCCTGCTCGCCGAGGAAGTCGTCGACACCCCCGACCAGCATCTCCTCGAGCAGGCAGCCCAGGCGCTGCTCGGCGACACGCTGGCAGGCCACCAACTCGGCGCTCAGGAATGGTCCCTGGCCCCGCTGGCCCGCTTCTCCGCCCGCCGCGTCACCGCCATCGCCCACCGCCTGCCCGACCGACCCACACGCGCCGCGATCGTCCGCTCCGGCCTCAGCGTCCAGGGCGGCATCGACGCCCTCGCCGCCGCCGAGCAAATCCAAACTGTCCTCGACGTACGACCCGAACTGCTCACCGACAGCACTGGCCCCACCTGCAACATCTCATCCTGAGCCTCGCCGCCGACGTGCACGAAGTCCAACGCAGCGTCCGCCAGAAGAAGGTCGCCGCCCCCGCGCTCATACCCATGGCCACCGACTGGATCGCTGGCCTCCCGGCAGCCGACCTCCACCAGACGCACCACGGCAACCTACTCACCCCCGACATCACCGCGACGACCAGCGCGATCGACAAGATCATCGTCCAGGACCTCGCCTGGGTCGTCTCCGCGCTGCTACAGCTCCTCGAACTCCGGCGCGGCGTCCCCGCAGAGGGCCACCTGGCCGCGCTCCCCGCCATGATCAAATACGGGGTCGGCAGCCCCGCCGCCTTCTACGCCTCCAGCATCGGCATCCACGACCGCGCCACCGCGACCACCCTCGCCGCCAACTGCCCCTACCCGGAGCCAACCTTCCGGCAGTTCCTCGACTGGCTCAGCCAACTCACCACCGACGAAATCACCACACTCACCGACCCCGACACCGCCCGCCTCCTCATCCGCAGCACCGAACGCCGCAGCCCCCGCGCCACCCAAGCCGCGATCCTCAGCGGCAACGGGACCTTCACCTGCCCCCTGCGCGGCATCCGCCACAGCGGCAACGATGCCTACCTGGCGCAGCTGCCTGCCGGCACGCCCCTCGACGTCGTCCGCGACCCCGGCAATGATGCCGACCCGAACGCCATCCAGATCCAGCACCAGGGCGTCTCCCTCGGATGGATCGCCCGGGAGATCGCCCGCCCGCTCGCCCTCGCCCTCGACGAGGACCCCGCACCCCACATCTACGCGCAGCTCGCCATCGACGCCCGCTCGATCGCACAGCAGAACGGAGCCGACCAGCTCCACGTCCACAACGCGGTCACCCTGACCATCATGCTCCCCCTCCCCCCCGTGACCACCCTCACCGCCTGACGTGAAGCCTGCGGTCCACCAGCAAGCTTTCCAAGAGAACTGCACCGCCAGGCACCCCAAGATCCGGCTCGGTCAGACCCAGCCTGCGACCGAACCCGCGAGTTTCACGTACCTGTTCGGCACCTCGGCCTCCGCCCGCCGCATCACCGCACCAAGCCGTCAGACCCAGGTCATTCCCCCAGGCGCGGCCCAGTAGTCAAAAGCCCGCCGGCCGAAGGCGCTGATATGGAACTGGCCCTGCGGGCGCCGCGTGAGCCCGTGCGCGCGGTATGACCGCAGTGAGTTTCAAGACTTCGCCCCTGCCGCCCGCATCGTGGCTAACGCATCCTCGTCTGCTTCCGCCACGCTGCCCTGGCGGTAGGTTTCAGGATCTCCCTACACGCTGCTGGCGTCTCATCGAAATGGACTGCCTCAACAGCCGGACGAGCGGGAACAAACGTCCGGTCTCATCAATTTGCCCCGACCCGCCCTCATGGCAGGTCTTGTTCACCCAGCATTGGTCCATGGACATGGTCGACTTGGGTGCGGTCGCAGCCCTTCTCTCCGTTCCCACTGCTTTAGTCGCAGCATGGTGGACCAAGCGCAGCGCAGAAAGCGCAACGTCTGCCGCGCTCCTCGCCGGGCGTATCCAGGCCGACACGGCCATCTCGGCGGTACAGACCCAGAGCTTCCTCCATCGGGATCAGCAACGGCACATTGCACTCGGCAGCGCGTGCATGGAGTTCCTGAGCGTCTCCGATGCCCTGGTAGGTGTGGTGAAGCGACTCCCGAGCCTCGATCACGATGAACGCCAGGCGCTCGTGGCCAATCACGCTATCCCGGTAGAAACCCGTTACGCCTCACTGGAGCTTCTCGCCCCTCCTGATGTCCTTACAGCCGCAGAGTGCCTTCTCTCGCAATGCCGGCTCTTGGAGCGCTGCGCGCTCGATCGCGCGGTATTGCGCACGACGATCAGCGCCCTGGAAGCAGGCTGGTGTCCCGGCGACCCAGAAGATTGCACAGGGCCTGGCGGACCTGGCGATCGAGTGGTACGAGCAGCAGCAGGGCGCCGACCCCAACATCACCGAATCCTGAGCCGCCCCGGGCTCCGGCCTCAGTGCAGGTCGATCCGGACCGTGAGCAAATCCGTCCCCATGACGCGCACAACCGCCGCGTTCAGCGCGCGCAGGGGATGCCATCGGCTCAGGCGCCGCTGGCGCGCGTAGGGGTCGTCGTCCGGGAGGACGTGGGCGGTGCCGTCCACCCAGGCGAAGCGCCAGCCCTGACGGAGTCTGACACGCACGTCGGGGCAGTGCTGGATGTTGCGGACGTAGCCCGCCTGCGCGCCATGCTCGGCGATGATCCAGAACATCGCACCCTCGCGGCCGTTGCCGACCGGAGTGGTCCGGGGCAGCCCGCTGACCCGGCCACGGGTCTCCAGGAGCGCGTACCCGAACGGCATCAGCCCCAGCCTCAGGAGCAGGCGTATCGGCGGATTGAGGAGGTAGCGCTGCACGCGTGCCACCACCGCGCGCTTGAACCGCGCATGAGCGAGGGTCAGCGGGACATTGACCGCGAGCGCCGCACTGAGGGCCAGTGGCAGCGGGACACCGCGTGGCGCGGTGGGATCGATGAACCACCACGCCCAGACCGCACCTGTCATGGCCAGCGTTGCGGTGAGCAATCCGGCCGCCCTGCGGCCGTTCATACGAGTGTATGGTTCCATACGACTGTATGGTAGGCGCATGGGTGACATCGGACAACGGCGACAGAAGGAATTGACGGACGTCCTGCTCCGCATCACCGCGACGCGCGGGCTCGACCAGGTCAGCGTGAGGGAGGTGGCCTCTGCGGCCGGGGTGTCTATCGGCGCGGTGCAGCACCACTTCGCCACCAAGGACGACATGCTGGTCTTCGCCTTCCGGCAGGTCGTGGAGCGCACCCGCGCGCGCCTCGCGGGCCTCGACGCGCGGCACGAACCGCGCCGGACCCTGGGGAAGGCCCTGAGCGAACTGCTCCCGCTGGACGAGGCCCGGCTGGCCGAGTGCCGTGTCTACGTCGCCTTCGGGGCCCGCGCCGCCACCTCCCCGGCTCTCGCCGCCGTGCAGAAGGAGACGCTGGCTGCGATCCACGCGGAACTGCGGCAGGCGCTCGGCGCGGCGGCCGCGTCCCAGGGCGCTGGGCCCGGCGGCCCGGAGCCTGCCGAGGAGCAGCCCCTCGATACCGATCTGGAGGCGCGGCTGCTGCTCGCCGTGGTCGACGGCCTCATGTTCGACGCCGTCAGCGCGCCCGGCACCTTGCCCGCGGCCGAACTGGAGGCTGCGCTGGACGCCTACCTGGACCGACTGCTGCCCTCGGACGCCTCTACGTGAAAGGCCTGGGGCTCTCGGCCGACGTGCCGGTCAGCCCTCCTGACCGATCGCGGCCCGCACATGCACCCCGCCCCGCACGGTGACCGCCGCGCCTAACTACCGGTCAGGGCACCTGCCGCGCCGTCAGACCCTCACCGCCCGCATCATCGAAAGCGGCCATGATCCGCCGGTAGTCCGGACCGAGAACCTCCACCAGCACCCCGTCCTCACGGCGGGCTACCGTCCTGCGCGGCCCGGCCACCGGCACCGGCTCCTCCACCGGGGCCTCGGCCGCAGACCGCCCCAACGCCCCCGCCACGGCGGGCTCGTCCTGCACGGCCAGCGCCTCGAGATACTCTTCCAGGCCGATCACCCGCCGGTTCAGCAGTCTTCCGCCTCGGCGAGAGCCGCCGGCACGCGCTCGAACTCGGCCCGCAGCTCCTCCACCCGCACCAAAGCGGCCTTCTCACGGCGCTCGAGCACTGCCCGCATCGACGGCATCCGCCACCTCCACGTCACCTGAGACGAACAAGACGGCCAAAGCCTGCCTCGACAACGCAGACGCCATGCCTGACCTGCGGAAACTCGCACACCAAATTCGGAAGAGAAACCGCTACTTAGTTCAGAGAAGCCTGCATGCGCTGCCCGATGCTCTGGCCCGACCCTGCCCAGCGTGACCGGTTGGTCGAGATCCGCGACAACCTCATCGCCCGGATCGCCGAGGCGGAGTGCGAGGGGTGGCTCGGCGAAGTCGAAGGTCTGCGTGTCAGCCTTGCGGGAGCCAAGGACAAGCTCCGATCACGCCGCGCTGGAGCATCAGCTCCTCAACCTCGCGGAACGACAGAGGGAAGCGGAAGTACAGCCACACGCAGTGGGAGATCACCTCGACCGGGTACCGGTGACCCCTGTACGACGGCGGCACAGACGCCACCAGCGATCCCCTTCCCAGCATGATCAACACGGAGATCATCCCACCCGGTCAGTCAACGTGACAGTGCCCGCTCACGAGCCGCACCGAAGGTTCCGCCACGGCGTCTGCTCCGTGCAGTGCCTGATGGGTAACACCCTGGTAGGAGAGCTATACCTGGTCAGACCGTGTGCACGGCCCGCCGGACGCTGTATTGCCACCAGGAGGGGCGCGCCATGCTGGTGCCCCTCCTGGTGGCACGGGACCGGTGAGTGCCCTCGATTGCTGCGTCAGAAGCAGTTCTGCACGCCGTCGAAGCGCCGCGTCGCAGGGCCAGTCCAGGTAAACGGCGTGATGCAGAACGGGCCGCCGTATGGGCCCCAATAGAAATGTTCCATGACGCGCTGCCCCGGGTAGAGATCCCTATTGAGCGTATGTGTATTGGCGCCTCCTGGGGTGAAGATGCCGACGTTGATGATCGTGACCGGCGGACCTGCTTTCTTGTCGTACCAGACATCGATGTAGCCCCCCTCGCGCTGGCCGTGGGGCCAGCGAGCGTTGGAGCACAGCAGGCCATTGCCGAGGTCGCGGCACTTGATTCCGGCCGCACTCGCCGGCGTCGCACCCGTGGTTGCCTGGGCCACGGAGAACACCGCCACCAAGACCATCAGGACAGCGAGATGTTCTCGCCAGCCTGCGAAGACACGCAACATGCTTTCCCTTTCCTTCACTTCTCGGATACCTGTGCTCCGTACGGCCCGGCCGTACGGAGCCGACGGGTTCGCCCGCCGGGGCCTTACCCCTTACGCCGGGCATAGGCCCGCGCAGCGCCGCGGCGCTCGGGGTCGAAGGCGTCGGTGACGCCCGCGCCCACGGGCCCTGGTTCGTCGTCCCACCGGCGGATCTTGCCGGCGACGCCTCTCAGCCGGGGGTGACCGGCCTTGAGTGTGAGTTCGAAGTGGGATTCCTTGGGCTTCGTGAAGTCACCGCCCCAGGCGACGACTCCGTCGAGTTCGGCGAGGATGTCCCGGATCACGACCAGCTCGTTCGGGAACAGGTTGCCCTTCGAGCCGACCGGATACCACGCGGGGCGGATCGCCATCGCGCTGCCGGAGAGGTGGTTCGACTCGTAGTCCTCGGTCACCTCGCGGTCGCCGGACCAGCCGTGCACGTCCCCTGAGCGCAGGGAGTCGATCTCGTAGTGGAAGCGGCGGGCCACGTGCAGCAGGACCGTGGCGGCGTCGCCGCCGGCGAGCGAGACCTTCTGGCCGCTGCCCTCGATGATGTGACTGGTTGCCTCGCCCAGCACCGGCCAGCCGTTGGCCGAGGTCGACCCCGTCCACTTACGGGCACCCGCAACGGCTTGGCCGGCGTGGGTACCCGCAACGGCCTGGTCGGGCCCGGCGAGGTTGGCCAGCGCTGCAGCGGCGGCGATCCCGGCACCGGTGCCGAGAAGCCGACGCCGTGTCACTTCGGCTGAGAGCATGGCTGCTTCTTTCTCCTTCTTGTTCTTTCTTCTTCCTGCACTTTGCTCTTCTTATTCACTGGCGCTCCCGGCGAGCGGAGCGGGAGCGTGCCGACTGCAGGTACTTCTCGTGTGTCTTCCGGTAAGTGGAAATGCTGCTCTTCTCCATATCGATGCGGGCCAGCAAGGCGTCGACGAAGCCCTGCTCGAACCTGCTGAGGTTCTCGGCGCCGCCGGGAAGAAGTTCCACGTACTGATACGGGAGGACCGCACCGGCGCCTGTGATGAGGTAGAGCCGGGCAGGGGTGAGGACCTTCTCCGCCGTCATCATGGCGCCGTGTGCGGAGGTCTTGCAGGCGGCGGCGTTGCCCCACCTTTGGGTGAAGTATTCGCTGAAGCGGCGAAGACCACCCGTGCCGTTGTAGTGGTCCCGCACCGCTTCGACGATGCTCTTGCCGTTGCGCACCGCGCGGGCGAGCAGATATCCGTCGGCGTCCTCTATGAGGTCGGTGAAGGAGAAGGTCGACGCGACACCGGGAACTGCGAGCCGCTCGTGGCAGAACTGGAGCGGGTCGGCGTACCGCGCTTCGGAGTTGCGCCAGTCGGCCCAGAACGTCATCAGGTCGCCGGCCCAGCCACCGACGTCGCCTCCGTTGGCTTCCCCCTGGATCGCCGGCTGGGCCTTCAGGAGGTGCGCGTTGGCGGTGGCCATCATGTGCTCGGTACCGAGTTCGTAGCCCGTGAAGGGATCCTTGAAACTGGTCTTGATGAACATGGACTGGGACTTGCAGTAATCGACGAATCCCGAGTTGTAGCCGCCGATGAGGTACCACCAGCCGAACTCGTTGTCCCAGCTCTTGTTTCCGTACTCGTAGTGCCGAATGTACTCCATGACGAGTCGGCTTCGATCCTGAACGGACGCTCCGGGGTCGTAGTTCCCGGCCATCACGTACAGCGCGGTGATGTAGGTGATGAAGTCGTCCGCAGGGCCGGCCACGCCACCTACCGACGAGACGCCGGGGTCGATTCCGGAGACGACGTCGCGATCCAGGTCGAACACGTCGGAGCCGTTGGTGACCTTGGTCTCCTGGATCTGGTTGAAGGACCAGTTCCTGGGGATGGGAAATCCGAGATTCCCCGAGAACCCCCAGGACATGCCCGAAACGAAGGAGTACCGAGCGAAAGTCTTGTTGCTGACACTGATACAGACGTTCCGCGACCCGTACACTCCGTGCGTGTATTTCTTCCCCTGATTGGCGAGCGCAGCCTGCACCCCGTGAAAGTAGGGAATAATGGCGGATTCGATTTCTGCGGCGGTCGCATCGTAGTCGACGGCGAAGTAGATGGTGGCCCCTCGCTCGAACCCGTAAACAGAGGCGCGCGCATGAGCATTCAGCCCGTGCTGATACCCCTGGCTGTAGGTGAAGTCCGAGAGCTGACGAGCGTTGTCCTGATAAATCGGGAAAACTCTCAGGCCGCTCGCGAAGATGGTGTCCAGCTCGCCAGGCTTGATTTCCTTGTCGAGTTTGGACCCGGGAGGGTCGTAAATATAACGCCCGACGATTTCGAACTTGTTGTCCCGCAGCCACTTCGCACGGGAGCCGGTGATCTCGAACCGCGTGTCCGATCCGGTTGCCCCGCGGTTAGGGTCTCCCATGGAGACCAGCAACTGGGCCCAGGTTTCGTAAGTGCCCTTGCCGTTCACCGCCAGCCGATTGAACTCCTGGAAATAGCCGACCCACTCGACAAGCTTCGCATCGTAGCTGGACCGCCAGGTCGTTGGCACGGCTTCGCCGACCTTGTCGTACGTGGGGGAGTTGAAGACGCACGCGGCGGAGAAGAACTGAACGAAGAGCCCGGAGTCGCCCTGAACGAGAGTGTGCTTCTTCAGCCCCTCCTGGGTGGCCGGACCGAAGTTCCCGTTGGGCTCGGCAATACCCAGCTCGTACTGGATGGCTGTCATCAGAGACTTCTGCACGTCACGGGAGTAGATCCCGTCGGCGGGGCCGATGTTGTAGGCGGCCTTCTGCCAGTACCGGCCGTTGAGCCACTGCTGGATCTCCCGGACCTCCTTGGCGCCACCTGCGACTACGACGTAGGCATCCATGTTCAGGACGCTCTTGAACACCTTCGCCTGGACTGTGTTGTCGGGGAAGAGCCCCATGTTGCGTTTCAGCTCGTTGATCGAATCAGTGGTCACCGAGTCGATCTCGCCTTCCTCCGACCCTCCCCAGTACCCCTTGCAGAACAGGCCGTGCTTGAGGATCCGGACGATGTTGTCGTTCTTCTTCCACCCCACCTTGAGGTCGCCCAGTGCGGCAAGCCTCGACACGGTCGTGGGACCGAACGAGGCGGCCACTGGGCTGATACTCAATTCATGCTGCAGACCCATGGTCAGGGAGTACATGGTGGACCAGCCGGTACGGCCGTTTTCCGGACACCGCTCGTATCCCGATACGTTGCCATAGGTCGCGTTCACCCACTGCTGTGCAGTGAGGACCTTGGGGTCTGACGCCATTGGAGCACCCTTCAATTCGGTTCGTGGCAGGGCGCCGGACTAGGTGCTGGCTCCGGGTCACATCCACCAGCTCTGGTACGGCGTCGCATTGCAGGGGAAGGTCTGCAGTCCGTAGGCTTCGCTGTCATCCAGGCACGTTCCCGCGTAAACACTCTTCAGCTCGTATGTGTTGTCCGCTCAACGCCGGATGGTCCACTTCTGAAAGCTGTTGTCGAAATTGCACTCATAGGTGCTGCCTCCGTAGCCGTCCAGGCGCATCAGGGTCGCCGGCGCCGGAACCGGAGGCGGCGTAGATGACGGCTGGTACCGCCCGTTCCGGACACAGGACGCAGACCGCGACCGCGAGTTGCCGCTTCTTGTTCCCTCTCCTCAGCCTTCGCGGTAACGCAGACACACCGCTTCTCCCCCGGTTTAAATTGCTGGTCCCGACCCATCAGCGTCGCGCCGGGTGTGATCGACCTGCCAGGCAGTCACCGCGGCCTGACGTGTGGGCAGCCGGTGTCTGCGAAGTCGACGAGCCGACCCCGCATACAGGCGCCGTGGCTGCCGGAGTCACACCGCCCTTGGAGAGAAGTCTTGCGTGATGGCAGGTCCCCGCGAAAGACATTCGCGATCGGAGTTGACGCCGGATTGATAAGGTCTTCGAATGAACACGGTGGGATCGAAGGACCCAAGCATTCAGCAGTTGAGGCTCTTCCTGGTCTTGGCCCAGGAGCTGCACTTCGGACGTGCCGCCGCGCGGCTGTTCATGTCGCAGCCGGCCTTCAGCCAGCAGATCCGCACCCTGGAACGCAGGCTTGGCTTACAGCTGGTCGAGCGCACTACCCGCGCGGTCGAGCTCACTTCGTCCGGGCAGGCTCTCCTTCCCGAGGCCCGCGCCGTCGCGGACGCCATGGACGGTCTGCGCCTGGCCGCCGAGGCACGGTCCCGTGAGATTTCGGGACGGCTGGTCATTGGAACCCTCACTGCCGAGCCCGCGATGCCCCACACCCGCGCCATCCTCGATGAACTGCACACTCAACGCCCGCACCTGACCATCGAGATGCGCAGCCTCAACTTCGTCAACCAGTACGAGGCCCTCGCCCGCGGTGAAGTCGACGTGGCCTTCCTGCGCCCGCCCGTGCCTCCCGGTATCCAGGTCCAGTTCCTGGCCGAGGAGCCCCGTATCGCCGGCCTTCCAGCCGACGATCCCCTGGCCGCCCGCGACCGGCTCACACTCGATGAACTCTCCGCTCACACCATGTGCACCATGCCGCCGGAATCGCCGCAGGTGTGGCGGGACTTCTGGGCCGTCAACCCGCGCCCCAAGGGCATCCCCATCCGCTTCGGGCCGCTGGCCGTGGACATCGAGGGCGTGCTCTCCGTGATCGCCCGCGGACAAGCCATCGGGCTCCTGCCCGCTTCAGTCCGCGACTTCTACCCACGCCCTGGAATCCGGTATCGCGACGTCGTAGACATACCGCCCTGCACCATGGCCCTCACCTGGTTCTCCAAGAACCACAACCGGCCTGACATCACCCTGATACGAAACATCACTAGGACCATCCTCCAGCGCCACGCATCCACAGATGCCGCGACCGTGCAGGATCCAAGGCCCGATCGTCACGACTCAGCCCTGATCCACCGGCTTGATTCCGAAGTGGTCGTTTCGGGGGTTTCGGATCGTTGAGGTCGGTGGACGAGGTGGATGGCGTGGGGTGTCCGCTGGTCTGCCCAGCTTTTCCACATGTCCACAGGTGTCGGGCCCTCGCGGGCGGTCGGATGGGGTGCCAGGCCGTCTGTGGCGGGGCGTCGAGCCATCAGCGATCATTCTGCCAACGGCCAAGACGGTTTCGAACGCGCCGGCGGCCACAGCCGTCATCCACAACGCGCATGCGCCACGAACCGGCGCGGGCGGCACCCGCACAGCCGCGGACGCGGCGCCCAAGTCAGAGGAAGGGCTGGCGGGCGGGTCCTGCTGCGCAGTGCGCCACATCGTGGTCTCGATTCGTAACTGGGAGGAGCGGTCGTTCTGCATTCCCGATACTCCAGGCACGGCACGGCTGCGGCCCGCCTGCTGGCCGGTGGATCCCTCCGGGGGTTGTCCCCACCACGCCGCTCAGCGGCCGCCCGCCGAACTTCTCCGGGCACCCGGACCCGGCCGTCACAAGATCAGCGCCAGAGCCCGTATTTCCCCGGGGCTGAGTTCACCTAATTCCCCAGCCCCGGGCGCCGATGGCGGCTACTTGACTGACGGCTTGGCGGGCTTGTCGGTGGGGTTCTTGGGGCGCTTGTTCGGACGGTAGCTGGGGCCGTTCATGATGACCTGGTGGCTGGTGTTGATGAGCCGGTCGAGGAGGGACTCGGCGACGACGGGGTTGGGGAAGAGGGGATACCAGTCGCTGGGCGCCCGGTTGCTCGTGATGATCAAGGACCGCCCCTGCCGCTCGCTGACCAGTTCGTAGAGGTCGTCGGCGTGGGCCGCGGAGAGCTGGCGCATGGCGAAGTCGTCGAGGATGAGCACGTCGGGGCCGTACCAGTTCGCGGATCCGTTTCTCCCAGGTGCGGTCCGCGTGGCCGCCGGCGAGTTCGGCGAGGATCCGGCTGGTCTTGGCGAAGCGGACGTGGGCGCCCTGCCGGACGGCGAGGTGTCCCAGCGCCTGGGCGATATGCGTCTTGCCCACCCCGACCGGGCCGAACAAAATTACGGACTCGCCCGCATGCAGCCAGCGCAGGGCGCCCAGGTCCCGGATCTGGGGTCCATCGGGCCACGTCGAGCGGCGGGCAGCCAGTGGCGACGAGGCGGTCGAGCAGGCCCCACCGGGCGAGCCGGGCGATGGAGGGCTGGTGCACGTAGTGGGTGGACATGGTGTCGCTGGGGAAGGTCGCCCGGTCGAGCAGGAGAACCCGGTGGCCGGCCCGCGCAAGCAGCATGGCCGAGGTCGCTCCGGCGACCCGGGCACCGACGACTATCGCGTCGTACATGGTGGTCTCTGCCTCCTCGGCATGGTGGCGGAGCAGGTCCGCCTTACGGTGGGTTGGGAGTCCCGCATCACCCGGCGTCGGTGCCGAGGACGGTGGCGACTGGCCGCCGGGGGCTCGTGCCCGCGGCACGCCCCGGACGACCGATGCGGAACGTGACGAGTGCCTGTCTGCCGGGGTCGCCGACCAGTTCCTCCAGCGCCTTGCCGAAGCGCGGCGGAAGGCCCAGTTCGCGTTCCCGGTCGGCGCGGACGGTCATCATGTTGAGGTGGCCGACGGCCAGCCCTCTGGCGGTGGCGAACAGGTGGACGCGCTGGAGCAGCCGCCCGCCACGCATCCGTTGCGCCCTGTCGTCCGCGTCGGCCACGGTGATGATTCCGAAGGCGGCGGCCGTGGCCACGTGCACGTTGCGTGTGTTGCGCAGCCAGAACCGGTCGGCCGTGCGCCGCGAGGGCGCGGGCAGCCGCTTGCCCCACGTGCTCATCAGGGGCGGCATGCCCTGGGTGTCCACGGTCATCCCGTCACGGCTGCGCTCGATCTCACGGTCGGTGCCCCGATACCAGCGGTGGCCGGCGAGCGACTGACCCTCGTCGGCGATGACGGCCTCGGTGGCCTCGACGAGGAGCCGCGCGACCCGGTCCCGTTCCCCCTCGTCGGCGAACCAGAGCAAGGCGGGGCCGCCGGGGTCGTGACCGGCGAGCGCGGCGATCTCGTCGAGCAGTGGCCGGGGCAGCGACTGACGCAGGAACGGGCCACGGTTGGTGCGACGGTGCGGTATGGCGTCGTACAGCTCGGACGGGACTCATTCGCCGGAGGTGAGCCGCATGACCGCCGCGTGCTCGGGCCGGGCCGGGTCGGGCATCAGGCACAGCTCGGGCTCGTGTCCGCGGACCCGGGCAGCGAGCACCATGTTCTCCAGGGCGCAGCCGAGTCCCACGTAGAGTTCGCGGTCGAACGGGTCGAGTGCGCCCTGCCGGCGGTTGAGGTCGGCGTACACGTCGATCCGGGTGGAGTGGTCGCCGACGGTGAACCGCCACGGCTGGACGTTGCGGGCGTTGGCCGCCAGGATGCCCGCCGCGATCACTCCGTCCGCGCCGTCCCGGCTCTCCCAGGCACGCCAGGCGTCGAAAGCTGCTCCCCGCGGCGGCGGTGCCGCGTACGCGGTCATCGCGGTCACGGGGTCGAGCGGTTCGGTTCCCATGGCTGGCTACCCTCGGGGCTGGGCGCGCGCGGGAGGGAGTGCCCTTTGGAGGGTGTATGCGAGGTGCCCGAACGACCACGGCGTCGGCGGCTGGTCGGACACCGGACGGTGGCCGGATCCTCGGCCCATGACGGAGACGACGACGGCTTCCACCACGCGGAGCCCGGAAGAGCATCTGATCACTTTCTTCGACCCGGCGAACCGCCCAGACCCGTACCCCGTGCTGCACCTGATGCGTGAGGCGTCGCCCTTCTACGCGATGGACGGCGCGCTGCTGGTGCTGGGCCGGCACAAGGACGTGGAAACCGTGCTGCGCTCCCCGTTGGCCAGCGCCGACCGCGGCAAGTCCAGGATTCTCAGTACGGATGCGGTCGAGTCGCGCAAGGATGTCATGACCTTTCTCGACCCTCCCGACCACACCCGGCTGCGGGGCCTGGTCACCCAGGCGTTCACGCCGCGCATGGTTCAGAGCCTGGAGGGCCGGATCAGGGAGATCGTCGACGACCTGGTGGACCAGGTGGCCAGGTCCGGCTCGCCCGTCGACATCCCGAGCGTGTTCTCCTATCCCGTCCCGGTGCGGGTGATCTGCGAGATGCTCGGGGTCCCGGCGGAGGACCACAAGATCTTCGGCACCTGGTCCACGGTGCTGGGGCGGGCGCTCGACCCGCTGATGGCGGCGAACCGGACGCCGGAGATCGACAAGGAGGACACCGAGACCCGGGCCGCCTTCTACCAGTATTTCCGCGACCTGATCGCGTCCGGCGGCGCCCGTGGCGAGGGTCTGCTGGCTCGTCTGGCACAGGCGGAGGAGGAGGGTGACCGGCTCTCCGAGAAGGAGCTGCTCGCCACGCTGGCGCTGCTGGTGATGGCCGGGCACGAGACCACCGCCAACCTGATCTCGCACGGCATTCTCACGCTGCTGCGCCATCCCGACCAGCTGGCTCTGCTGCGAGAGGAACCCTCCCTCGCGTTCCCGGCGGTGGAGGAGATCCTCCGGTTCGAGCCGTCGGTACAGATCCTGCACCGCATGGCGAAGGAACCCATCCAGCTGGACGACTTCGAGATTCCGGCGGGCATGGATGTGCTGCTGCTGGCGGCGGCCGCCAACCGCGACCCCGAGGTCTTCGACGACCCCGACCGCTTCGACATCACCCGCGCCTCCGGCCGACGGCTGGACCACCTGTCGTTCTCCAGCGGAGTGCACCGCTGCCTGGGCGCGAACCTGGGCAAGCTGGAGGCGGCCCTCGCGCTGCAGGCGTTCTTCTCCCGGGTGGAGAACCCGCAAGTGGTGACGGAGTCCCTGGAGTACCGCCCGCACGTGATTCTCCGGGGTCCGGAAAAGATGCGGGTGTCGTTCTCGGGGGTCCGGTAAGGCCTGACGTCCCGGTGTCTGTGGAAGCGGCCCGGGGCGCGGGGGCCGGGCAGGCGCTCGGTGAAACTCCGCGAGCAGAACCCCTCGCGTCAGCCGCCGCGGCGGCTGACGTCAGTGGACGTGCCCGCGCAGTTCCACCGAGTGTGCCTTGGCGGTCTGTGTTCCCTCGTTCAGCGACTCCACCAGTCGGCTGAAGCCGGGGCACTCCGTGAAGTCGTGCGCGCGGCAGCTCATCGCGTGCTCGATCAGCGTGCGCGACGCCTCGATCTCCCGGATGCGCCGCTCCAGGTCCTCGTAGTGGGCGCTCAGCAGGGCCTGACGGGCGTCTGCGTTCCCTGCGTCGAGGACGTCGCGAAGCTGTTCGAGGCTGAAGCCCGCGGCCTTGCCCCGAACGATCATCGCGACTCGGGCGATATGGCGCTTGGTGTAGCGGCGCCTGCCGTTCACCCGCTCGGCGGGGGACAGCAGCCCGCTGGACTCCCAGTGCCTCAGCACATGGGGGCGCAGATCGAACCGTTCGGCGAGTTCACCAATGGTCATTGTCGGCTCCGCACCACTTGACTTCATGTTGACATTAACTTGCAGAGTTGGGTCCAGGTCAAGCCGATCAGACACGTCACACGACACAACGGGAGCGGGCACAGGACATGGACATGGACATGGACATGAAGGACGTCATCATTATCGGCGGAGGCCCTGCCGGGATGTCGGCGGCATTGACCCTGGGCCGGACTCATCACAGGGTGCTGCTGGCCGACAGTGATGACGGACGCAACGCGCCGGCCGAGGCGATGCACAACTTCCTGACTCACGAGGGCACTTCGCCCGCTGCCCTGCGTGAACTCGGCCGGGAGAACCTGGCCGCCTACCCGCACGTGGAAGTGCGCTCCGTGGCGGTGGACGCCGTGCGCCGACTGACCGATGAGCACTTCGAGGCGACCTTGGCCGACGGCACCGTGGTGGAGTCGCGTCGGCTGCTGCTCGCCACCGGGCTGCGGGACGAGATGCCCCCCGTGCCCGGCGCCGCCGAGCTGTGGGGCAAATCGGCCTTTCACTGCCCGTACTGCCATGGATACGAGGTCACGGGCAAGAACATCGCGGTGCTCGGCACCGGCCCCGAGCGGGTCAGGCTCGCCCTCCAACTGAGCCGCTTCGCCGCCGACATAGTGCTGTGCACGGGCGGCGAGCCGCTGGAGCCGATGCTCCAGAACGTACTGGAGACCAATGACGTCACGGTCCGGCCGGAGCCGGTGACCGCGCTGGTCGGTGAGACGGGCCAACTGCGCCACATCGCCTTCGAGGGCGGTGGAACGCTAGGGCGGGACGCCGTCTTCATCAAGACCGTGCTGCACCAGCGTGCCCCCTTCGCCCAGCTCCTGGGCTGCGCCATGTTCCCCGACGCCAGCGTCGAGGTGAACGAGTTCGCGCAGACGAGCGTGCCCGGCGTCTACGCCGCCGGCGACATGGCGCGCCGCGCCACGGTGCCCGCGCCCATGGCCGCGGTGATAGCGGCAGCCGCCAGCGGCACGGTGGCCGGGGCGATCATCGACCAGGACCTGCTCAGCGCCGAGTTCAAGCTACCCAACCCGTTCGCGTCCGGGAGGGCGTGAGAGCACATGACCGAGAGCATTCCCGCTGAGCCCGAAGAGTCCACCCGCGACACCTCCGGCCAGGAACAGACCAACCGCAGCAACGTACCGCTCGCCTCGATCGCCCTGGTCCTCGGCATGCTGCTGAACGTGCTCGACCAGACCGTCGTGGTCATCGCGCTGCCGGAGATCACCGCTGACATCGGCGGTGCCGGGAGCTTCAGCTGGGTTGTCACCGCGTACGTGCTGGCGGCCACGGCGACCGGCGCCTTCTACGGACGGATCAGCGACCGCTACGGACGGCGTGCGGTGTTCATCGCCGCCGTCGTGCTGTTCACTGTCGCCTCGCTGCTGTGCGGCATGGCGCAGTCGATGCCGCAACTGATCGCCGCCCGCGTGGTTCAGGGAATCGGCGCCGGCGCGCTGTTCGTGATCCCCACCATCGCCCTGTCGGAGCTGTACCCGCAGCATCTGCGCGGTAAGGTCCAGGGGCTCACAGGCGCGGTGTTCGCGCTCGCCAGCGTCGGCGGGCCGCTGGTCGGCGGCGCCATCACCGACGGGCCCGGCTGGCGCTGGATCTTCTACATCAACGTACCCATCGGCGTGCTGTCCGTCGCGCTCTGCGCCATCGCGCTGCGGCTGCCGCGGGCCGGCGCCACAGACCGTGTCGACTACCCCGGAGCGGTCCTGGTGGTCGCCGCCGTGGTCAGTCTCCTGCTGGTCACCGAGTGGGGCGGTCGCGAGTACGACTGGGGCTCCGCTCAGATCATCGGGCTCGCTGTGGCATGCGTCGCGCTGTTCGCGGCGTTCGTCCAGTGGGAGAAGCGCGCCGCCGATCCGCTGCTGCCGATGCGGCTGTTCGCCAATCCCGCGCTGCGTCTGATCCTGCCCGCCACGGCCGTCCTGGGCACGCTGCTGTACGGGTCGGTGGTGTTCATGCCGACCTTCCTGCAGACCGCGTACGACTGGAGCGCCACCCGCGCCGGGCTCGCTCTGACCCCGTACTTCATCCCGTTCATCGTCGTATCGGCGATCGCGGGCGGCAAGGCCGGCAAGAGCGGGCGGTTCAAGCCGTACCTGCTGGCCGGCGCGGTGGTGCTGATCGGGGCGTTCGTACTGCTGGCCACCATCGACCCGAACCGGGACTACTTCTACGCAGCGGGGGCCATGGTGGTCCTCGGCGCCGGATTCGGGCTGCTGATGCAGAACCTCGTGGTGGTGTCGCAGAACGCGGCGGCACCGCGCGACCTCGCGGCGACCACGGCGGCCAACCTCTCCATGCGGGGACTCGGCATGGCCTTGGGTGTGGCGCTCTTCGGCAACCTGCTGGCACGCGAGGTCGGCGACGGCCCGGTCTCCCCGGCCGCCACCGCCGAAGCGATCCCGGACGTGTTCGTCTGGGGCGTGCCGCTGGCCATGCTGCTGCTCCTGCTGCTGGTCCTGGTGCCCCGCGTCAGGCCGGGCCCCGCCCAGGAGAAGACGGACACCGAGGCCAAGCCCTCCGCGGCCTGATCCCCTTTCGGAAAACCGACCGTTACCCACAGGTGAGGAGAGGCCGCACGACAGCCTCTCCTCACCGCCACCACGCACCGGAGACAATCGACATGCGCCGTCCGCTGAACACGGCACTCCGCGGCCTCATGCGCCTCGCTCCCGTTCACCGCCACGCCCACCGGGAACCCGGCGGGATGGGCATGAGCAGCGTCTGGTACGACCGGCTCTCCGGGCGGCTACTCGGCGGGCTGTACCGCCGGGCCGCCTCGGAAACCTCGTCCGTGCCCGCCGGCGGCGCCATCCTCGACATCGGCACCGGCCCGGGGCACCTCCTGCTCGCCGCCGCCCGCAGGCGCCCGGACCTGGCACTGCACGGGCTCGACATCGCTCCCTCGATAGTGCGCCGAGCCCGGCACCATGCGGCTGCCCAGGGGCTGGAAGACCGCGTCACCGTGCACCTCGGCGACGCGGCGCACCTGCCGCTGGAAGACGGCACGATGGACCTGGTCGTCACGACTCTCAGCCTGCACCACTGGGACGATGTCCCCGGCGCCATCAGTGAAGTGGCCCGGGTGCTGCGGCCCGGGGGCCGGTTCGTGGTCTACGACTTCCGCTCGGTGACGGCCACCCTGCCGACCGGAGCCGTGGCCACGGCCCCCCAGTTCGCCGGCGCCGCGGTGGAACACGATCTGGTCCGGGCCTTCGCCTGGATCCCCTTCCCACCGTTCGCCCGGCTCGCCGTCCGCCTGTCGGCGGACTGACCGCTCAACCCGCCCCCGACGGCCAGGCCGATGGAGCCTGGCCGCACTTCTCTCCTCGGAGGTTGACTCCCAGCATGACCACTCAGGAGAACTACGGCCCCACCAGCTACGGCGAGGAACTCGCCGACATCTACGACAACTGGATCGTCCGTCTCCAGGAGGACACCGAGCCCACCGTGCGTTTCCTCGCCGACCTCGCGGAGCACGTCGCGAAGGACACCGGGGAGCGGCGCGTACTCGAACTCGGCGTCGGCACCGGACGCGTGGCGCTGCCGCTGGCCGCCCGTGGCGTGGACGTCACCGGAATCGACGCCTCCGAGGAGATGCTGGCCGGACTTCGCGGCAAGCCCGGCAGCGACACGGTGTCGCTGGTGCACGGCGACTTCGTGACACCGGACGTGCAGGGCCCCTTCGGCTTGGTCTACGTCGTTTTCAACACCCTCTACAGCCTGGCCACCCAGGAGGAACAGACACGCTGCCTCGCCAGTGCGGCGGCGCTGCTCCCGGACGGCGGCGCTTTCGTCTTCCAGGGCTTCGTGCCCGACACCGCGCGCTTCGAGATGGCGCGGCAGAGCGGGCAGCAGATGGAGGTGGCGCGCAGCGGCGTCACGAGCCTCAACCTGGGCATCGCCCGCCACGACCCGGTCCGTCAGCACATGTACCCGCACTACAGCCTCAAGGACTCGGACACCGAGCGGGAGCACACCGTACGGTTCCGCTACGTGTGGCCGAGCGAGCTGGACCTGATGGCCCGGCTGGCCGGGCTCACCCTGGAGCACCGGTACGCGGACTGGGAGGGCGGCGCCTTCACCGCCGGGAGCCAGGCCCATGTGTCGGTGTACCGCAAGACGGGCCCCGTCCAGCCATGACGGAACGTCAGGGCCCGTCCGCGCGAGTGGCGGTGATCGGCGCCGGATTCGCCGGCCTGACCGCCGCTCGCGCTGGACACCTGGCAGCGCCGGGTGGACGACGGCTCCGCGGGCACCGTGTGGGCCGGCTTCTGCACCAGTTGGTTCAAGACCGGGGACGGGGTGCTCACCGACAACTGGCCCTACCGCAGAAAGCACCGGTGACCTGCACTACGTACCCGATCAGCTCGCCCGAACGGAACTAGGAGGAGGAAGGGCTCCGCCCTACCGTGCTACGCATGACAACATCCGAGACAGGCAATGGACTTGAAGCAGCCAAGGCGGTCGCCGCCGATGACGCCGCACATGTCTTCCGCGGCTGGGTGCAGCAGGGCACGCACATGGCTCTGCCGGTGGCCGGAGCGGAGGGATCGTGGTTCTGGGACTACGCCGGCAACCGCTATCTCGACTTCTCCTCCCAGCTCGTGTACGCCAACCTCGGGCATCAGCATCCGCGGCTGGTGTCCGCGATCAAGGCCCAGGCCGACCGGCTGTGCACCATCGCCCCGCACTTCACCGAGGAACGGCGCGCCACCGCCGCCCGCAAGATCGCGGAGCTGGCTCCCGAGGGCCTGAACCGGGTTCTGTTCACCAGCGGCGGCGCCGAGGCCGTGGAGCACGCCGTGCGGCTCGCGCGGCTGCACACGGGACGGTTCAAGATGCTGGCCGCCCACCACTCGTTCCACGGCGCCACCTCGACGGCCATCCAGCTCACTGGTGATCCCCGCCAGTGGCGCAACGACACCGGTACGGCGGGAGTGGTCCGGTTCTTCCCGCCGTACCTGTACCGCTCGGCGTTCTACTCCGAGAACGAGGCGCAGGAGTGCGCACGGGCGCTGGAGCACCTGGAGCAGGTGATCGTCCTGGAGGGCGCGCGGACCATCGCCGCCATCGTGCTGGAGCCGGTCGGCGGCACCAGCAGTGGCGTGCTCGTCCCGCCGGACGGCTACCTGGCCGGGGTGCGGGAGTTGTGCGACCGGTACGGGATCATGCTGATCCTGGACGAGATCATGGTCGGCTTCGGCCGCACCGGCGCCTGGTTCGCCTCCGACCACGAGGAGGACGCCCGGGAGGGTCTGGCCAGGATCGACGAGGCGCTGACTGTCGCGGACGCGCGCGTGGCGTGACGGCGGGGACACCACTTCCCAGGCCCGTTCCTCCGTCTCCCGTGCGGGCGGGAGACGGAGGAACGGGTCAGCGGCTCAGTAGAAGGGCGTGAGCGGCTCTCCGACGACGGCCGCCAGGCAGCAGTACAGGATCAGTGCCAGCAGGACCAGGACGCACAGCAGCAAGCGGCGCAGGTGACAGCAGCGCAGAAATCTGGCGAACCGCTTCGCGCCGTGTTCCAACTGCTCGACGCGGGCGGCCAGCGCGGTGTCACCGCCCATTCCTGCGCCGATGCCCGGTCGAGCGGAATCGGGCAGACACTTCACCAGGGCGCTCGCGACGACGCTGGGCGCGGCGAAGGCCAGGGCGGCCTGGTCCGCCGACAGTTCCTGACGCGTCTTCACATGGTGCGCGACGACGCGCGGGCCCGGCACGAACCACAGAGTCGAGGCGACCGTCTCCACGACGAGCCGCCCCAGCGGATGCCGGCGCCGGGCGTGGTGCAGCTCATGTCCGAGCACCGCGGCCAGTTCGTCGTCGGTCGTTCGCTGCGTCAGGCCGGTGCTGATGGCGACCACGGGCCGCAGCAGACCATGCGTGACGGCAATGGGTTTGTCCGCGTCGAGCTGGACAAGCCTGACATCGTTATCACCCACACCACCGACAGACTGGGCGATCGCCAACAGCCGTTCGCAGGGCGGAAGGGCATGCCCGTCGATCCACCGGGCGGCCCGCCAGGTGGCCAGGAGCCCACGCACCCCCACCGTTACGGCCACCGTCAGGGTCACCAGCGCGACCACGACTCCGGCGCCGAGGACGATGGCATTGAGCGTTTCCGCGACCCCCCGTCCCGGCCGACCTCCGGTTGCTGCCGCCAGAGCCGCAATAACATGTAGACCAGCACATCGAACGAGACCAGCCCGGTCAGGGCACACACGGCCATCACCGCCCGAGCGGTGAGGGTCCGTGGTATGCCGTTACGAAGCCGCACCAACTCGAAACACTCCCCATAACCGATACATCACGTCTGCTGTCAGTTCGGAAGCGCGTAGTACGACCACGCCTCCCTGCGCCCCTTCGACGCAACTCGCGGACATCATGAAACCCGGAGATGCACGCCGTACTCTGTCCACGCTCCGAGCACGCATCAACGGCACCACCGCTCTGCTCGAAGACGGCCGCCCCCTCGATCCGACACCGCTGGACCGGTACGAAGTCCTGGCCACCACCCGGAAACCCCAACGCCATCTCACCTGCATGGATGAAGTATTCGGCAAGGGCAGGGACTGGAGGGCGACCTCCTCGTCAAGGCCGCCGTGGACAGAACACCCAGGGCGTCTTCACGATGGTCATGGCCGCGCTCGTCGACTACAGCGACAGCTCCCCAGCAACCTCGCCCGAGGCGATCGGGCTGCAACAACGACCTGAGACGCTGGTCCCTTTGCCTCCGAATGGGAGACCGTGCTGGGGACGGTCGCGAGAGGTTCGGCGTAGGCCACGCAGTCGGTCATCATGCCGTCACTCGCAGACTCCGTCAACATCCTTCAATACTGCCGGCGCACCGTCGAACTAGCCGGCTGCCAAAGAGAAACACCTCAGTTCAAGACGCTGAACTTGACAGAGAAGATGACGGACTCAAGGGCCTGGCCCGTTGCCTGGCCGGGGCAGGACACCAGGAGAACGGCCGAGGCAATGTCAGCTGGTTCACGACCCCGCCCCGGCCTGCCTGGGCCACGCCCGCGGCCCGACGGCTGCTGCTCGACGCGGTCGCCGAGGCGATCGACACCACAGACCCGCTGCCAGGCCTGGACACGTCGGTGCACGTCCTCATCGACGAGATCCGCGAGGTCGCCCGCGCGGCTGCCGCCGACGCCGAACTCACCGCCGCCTGCGGCACGCAGGCTGGTAGGTCGAGGGCGATCTGGACGATCTCCAGCCGGGCCGGGGTCTGTGCGTGGGGGGAAGGTTTCGCAGACCGGTGTCGCGGACGCCTCGGATGCGGTCCTCGCAGCGGGCCCACTGGCGGTTACGCAGTTTCCAGGGCGGCGACCCGGCCGCCCTCCGGCCGGTTCCCGAGCGGTGGAGACCGGCCTCTTGACCTCGGTGGTCCCAAGCCACTAATTTGCGATCGGCGTCTATTCACAGCTACCGGAAGGAGGCGATCCTCAGATGTACACCAGCTCTGACCTCGGTCGCCTCGCCCAGTGCACAGTCTGGGTCCCCGGTCGGATCGCGCACGGCTGCTGATCGCGCCGTTCTGATGTGCCCGTTCGTGGCACATCACAGTCTTCCTGTCACCACCTGTCGGCGCGTCGCTGTTGCGTGCCCTGCTGCGCCCACTTCTCGCACCTGGCGCACCTGAACACGGAAAGCTGCCTGAAAATTGGCGAACTTGATGAACCGACCGATCACGCACCGAATTGAAGGCCTGTCATGGTAGCGGCGCAAATCACGATCAACGGGAAAGAGACACTGATTTCGCCGGCCACGCCGCACACTACGTCGCTGGACTTCCTGCGCGAGCGTGGCCTCACCGGAACCAAGGAGGGCTGCGCCGAGGGTGAGTGCGGCGCCTGTTCGGTCCTGGTGGCCCGCCCCGGGGTGGACAAGCCCACCGACTGGGTGGCGGTCAACGCCTGCCTGATCCCCGCCGTGGCGCTCGACGGCCAGGAGATCATCACCTCCGAGGGCCTCGCCACCGCTAACGAAGCCGGCACACCGGTCACCCTGCACCCGGTGCAGGAGGAGATGGCGGTCCGCGGCGGCTCTCAGTGTGGCTACTGCACCCCGGGATTCGTCTGCAGCATGGCCGCCGAGTACTACCGGCCCAACCGGTGCGCGCACGCGGAGCCGGACAGCGGTACGGACGCGGCCGACAGCGCCGACGCCGAGCATGGCCCCAACGGTTTCGACCTGCACGCACTGAGCGGAAACCTGTGCCGGTGCACCGGCTACCGCCCGATTCGCGATGCGGCGTTCGCCGTCGGCATGCCCACAGACGAGGACCTACTGGCGCAGCGTCGTGAGCAGTCCCCGCCCGCATCGGTCGCCACCGAGTACGTCCAGGGCGACAGCGCGTTCCTGCGGAAGAACACCCTGGCCGAGACACTGGAGTTGCTGCGCGAGCGGCCCGACGCGGTGTTGGTCGCCGGATCCACCGACTGGGGCGTCGAGGTGAACATCCGGTCCCGCCGGGCGAACTGCGTGGTAGGCATCGACCGGCTGCCTGAGCTGCGGGAGCTGCGGGTCGAGTCCGACCACATCGAGCTCGGTGCGGCGCTGACGCTCACCGAGATCGAGCGCCGTCTCGACGGCGGCATCCCGTTGCTGGCGGAGCTGATCCCGCAGTTCGCGTCCCGGCTCATCCGCAACGGCGCGACCCTCGGCGGCAACCTCGGTACCGGCTCCCCCATCGGTGACAGCCCACCGGTGCTGCTCGCACTGGATGCGTCGCTGATCCTCGCAGGCGGCGACGGCGAGCGCGAGGTCCCGCTGGCCGAGTACTTCACCGGCTACCGGCAGAGCGTGCGGCGTCCCGGCGAGCTGATCCGCTCGGTACGCATCCCGCTGCCGCTGTCGCCGGTCACGGCCTTCCACAAGATCGCCAAGCGCCGCTTCGACGACATCTCCAGCGTGGCGGTCGCCTTCGCGCTCGACATCGAGGGCGGGATCGTCCGCAAGGCACGGATCGGCCTGGGCGGCGTGGCCGCCACCCCGATCCGTTCCCTCGCCACCGAAGCGGCCCTGGAGGGCAAGCCGTGGTCGACGGAGACCGTCGAGGCCGCGGCCCGCGTGCTGCGGGGAGAGGGAACGCCGATGAGCGATCACCGCGCCAGCTCCCTGTACCGCTCCGCAATGCTGGGTCAGAGCCTGCTGAAGCTGTATACGCAAACCACTGAGGCGGTGTCGCCATGAGTCATTTGTCCCAACGCCCCGAGAGGCCCGTTGTCGGCGTCTCGATGCCGCACGAGAGTGCCACTCAGCACGTCACTGGCACCGCGCTCTACACCGATGACCTGGTCTACCGTGCCAAGAACCTGCTGCACGCCTATCCGGTCCAGGTCATGAAGGCCCACGGCAGGATCACCGCGCTGCGCACCGAGCCCGCGCTCGCCGTGCCCGGTGTGGTCCGTGTGCTGACCGGCGCCGACGTGCCCGGTGTCAACGACGCCGGCATGAAGCACGACGAGCCGGTCTTCCCCGACGAGGTCATGTTCTACGGCCATGCTGTCGCCTGGGTGCTCGGCGAGACCTTGGAGGCGGCCCGGCTGGGTGCGGAGGCCGTCGAGGTGAACCTCGACGAGCTGCCCTCCGTGGTCACGCTGCAGGACGCGATCGCGGTCGAGAGTTTCCACGGCGCCCGGCCCCTGATGGTGACCGGAGACGTCGACGCGGGCTTCGCCGACTCCGCGCACGTGTTCACCGGTGAGTTCCAGTTCTCCGACCAGGAGCACTTCTACCTGGAGACGCACGCGGCACTGGCCCACATCGACGAGGCCGAGCAGGTGTTCGTCCAGAGCAGCACCCAGCACCCTTCGGAGACCCAGGAAATCGTCGCGCATGTGCTCGGTCTGCACAGCCACGAGGTCACTGTGCAGTGTCTGCGGATGGGCGGTGGCTTCGGCGGCAAGGAGATGCAGCCGCACGGGTTCGCGGCCGTCGCCGCGCTCGGCGCCAAGCTGACCGGCCGACCGGTCCGGGTGCGGCTCAACCGGACGCAGGACATGACCATGTCGGGCAAGCGCCACGGGTTCCACGCCCAGTGGAAGATCGGCTTCGACGCCGACGGCCGGATCCGGGCACTGGACGCCACACTGACCGGGGACGGCGGCTGGAGCCTCGACCTCTCCGAGCCGGTGGTGGCCCGTGCGCTTTGCCACATCGACAACACCTACTGGCTGCCCAACGCCCGCATCGCCGGTCGCATCGCCAAGACCAATAAGGTCTCCAACACCGCCTTCCGCGGCTTCGGCGGACCGCAGGGCATGTTGGTCATCGAGGACATCATGGGCCGGTGCGCGCCGCTGCTCGGCCTGGATCCGATGGAGCTGCGGGAGCGCAACTTCTACCAGCAGGGCCAGGCGACCCCGTACGGGCAGCCGATCGTCCAGCACGAGCGGATCCCCGCCGTCTGGCGCAAGACCCTGGAGAACGGCGGTGTCGCCGATCGCAAGCGCGAGATCGCCTCCTTCAACGCCGCGCACCCGAACACCAAGCGGGCCCTTGCGGTCACCGGCGTCAAGTTCGGCATATCGTTCAACCTCACCGCCTTCAACCAGGGCGGCGCGCTGGTTCTGATCTACAAGGACGGCTCCGTCCTGATCAACCACGGCGGCACCGAGATGGGCCAGGGGCTGCACACCAAGATGCTGCAGGTGGCCGCGACCACCCTGGGCATCCCGCTGCACAAGGTCCGGCTGGCCCCGACGCGGACCGACAAGGTGCCCAACACCTCCGCCACCGCTGCCAGTGCCGGAGCGGACCTCAACGGCGCCGCGGTGAAGAACGCCTGCGAGCAGCTGCGCGAGCGGCTGCTGCAGGTGGCTGCCTCGCAGCTGGGGTCGAACGGCTCGGACGTACGCATCGTCGACGGAGTCGCACGCACCCTGGGCAGCGACAAGGAGCTGGCCTGGGACGACCTGGTGCGCACCGCGTACCTCCAGCGGGTCCAGCTATCAGCCGCCGGTTTCTACCGGACCGAGGGATTGCATTGGGACGCCAAGTCGTTCAAGGGCTCGCCGTTCAAGTACTTCTCCCACGGCGCCGCCGCGGCAGAGGTCGAGGTGGATGGCTTCACCGGGGCGTACCGCATCCGGCGGGTCGACATCGTGCAGGACGTCGGCGACAGCCTGTCCCCGATGATCGACATCGGCCAGGTCGAGGGCGGTTTCGTGCAGGGAGCGGGCTGGCTGACGCTCGAGGACATGCGCTGGGACGCCACCGACGGCCCGAACCGCGGCCGACTGCTGACTCAGGCCGCGAGCACCTACAAGCTGCCGAGCTTCTCGGAGATGCCCGAGGTGTTCAACGTCACCCTCCTGGAGAACGCCACCGAAGAGGGCGCGGTCTACGGCTCCAAGGCGGTGGGTGAGCCTCCGCTGATGCTGGCGTTCTCGGTGCGAGAGGCGCTGCGTCAGGCAGCCGCCGCGTTCGGGCCGGGTGGAGTCAGCGTCGAGCTGGCCTCGCCCGCGACACCAGAAGCGGTGTTCTGGGCGATAGAGCAGGCCCGCCGGGGCGCTGCCTCCCAGGACGACCCCGCCCGCGATGAGTTCGCCGCGACCGGCCACGCCGGAAACGGCCAGCCGCGCACCGACGCAGCAGTACTGAGCGGTGCCTGACATGACATGGGTCACCGCGGTCGCGCGGTTGCGGGCGCGCCGGGAGTCCGGCGTGCTGGTGACCGTCGCGATCGTGCGCGGCCACGCCCCGCGTGAAGCCGGTGCGAAGCTGGTGGTGGGGTACAGCGAGACCTGGGGTTCCATCGGCGGCGGCAACATCGAGGCCGTCACGATCGATCGCGCCCGGGAGATGATCGTCGCGACCAAGCCCGAGCCAGAGCTGATGGATTTCGCCCTGAACGACAAAGTGAGCAACCAACACGGCGTCCAGTGCTGTGGAGGCACGGTCTCGGTGCTCCTCGAGCCCCTGCCGGTGGTACGGGCGGTCGCGGTCTTCGGCATGGGACACGTCGGGCTGGAACTGGCGCGCATCCTGGCACGTCAGGACCTCGACCTCCATCTGGTCGACACCCGCGCCGAAATGCTCACCAAGGAGCGGCTCGACGTGCTGGCGGACTCGGTGGCGCAGGTGCATGTGCACCACACACCGCTGCTGCCCGAGGATGTGCTGGAAGAGCTGCCGCCCGGCACCCACGTCCTGATCATGACCCATGATCACGCCGAGGACGCCGCACTGTGCGACGCCGCCCTGCGCACCACCCACCTCGGCTCCATCGGGCTGATCGGGTCGGCGGCGAAGTGGGTACGGTTCCGCAAGCGCCTCCGGACCGAGGGCGGCCACGACGACGCCACCATCGATCGGATCAAGACCCCGATCGGACTGGCCGGCATCACTGGGAAGGCCCCCGCGACGATCGCCGTGAGCGTCGCCGCCGACCTGCTGCTCACCTTCGAGGCCGACGGGAACTGATTCCCCCGGATTGCCAGGGGTGTCCCGTACTCGTGCGAACGCACACATGCGGGGCACCCCTTCGGCATGACCGGGCTCGGTTCCCGGACGCCCCTCCGGCTCGGCCGGTCCCGGTCCCCTTCGGATCGCCGCGGTGGAGAGCCGGCGGTCCTGGACACCCGTGGGCCACCAAAAGCCCCAGGCCACGGAAAGTGGGTCCTGGGGCTTTACAGAGTGGGTCAGTGGTCTGTTTGGTTCGGTTCGGCCGGCGACCGGGTTGTCAGTAGTCGATGCGGTCGGGCTTGGCCAGCCACGCGTCGAAGGGCGCCCTACGCTTCGACATGTCCACCCGCTTGATCGCCATCGGCCACAGCTCCGCGGGCTGTTTCTCGAACAGGTCGTAGAACTTGCGATCGTCGAAACCGGCCACCGCGGCATCGTCCGGGTCTGCGGCGAAGATGATCTGGTCGACTCGCGCCCACAGCGCGGAGGAGAGACACATCGGGCACGGCTCGCACGAGGTGACCAGGACACAGCCCTCGAGGGAGAAGGTGCCTAGCTTCTGGCAGGCGGAACGGATCGCGCTCACCTCGCCGTGCGCGGTCGGGTCCAGGCGCGAAGTGACGTTGTTGCCGATCGCAATAATTTCCTCACCCCTGCCTCGGTGTTTCGCCGTGAATTCCAGGAGTGGTGACGGCGCGTCACAAATTGCAAAAGGTGCCCCTTGACCTGCGATGATCCGGCTTGTTGAAAGCTTGGATCATGAGCGGGTGGGGGCACCTTTCACGTGCAGGGTAGCGAGTGGACACGCGGCCTGGCGATGTCGGGGGACGGAAAGGGGCAGGTCGGTCATGTGGGAGGGGTGCACCTGCGGCTGCTCGCGGAGCGGACGGGGCTGACCGGGGCGCTGTCGGCGGCGCTCGCGCGGCCGGGGTTCGCACCGGTCCACGACCGGGGCCAGGTCATGGTCGACCTCGCGATGGCGATCACGCTGGGCGCCACCTGCATCCGCGACATCCACCTGCTGGAGCATCAGCGGCCGGTGTTCGGCCCCGTCGCCTCCCATTCCACGGCCTGGCGGACGCTGAGCGAGATCGGTGACCCGGGCCTGGCCCGGGTCGAAAAGGCCCGCGCGGAGGTGCGCCGCCATGTGTACGGGCTGCTGCGGGACCGTCCCGAGGGGTTTCCCGAGGTGACCGTCGAGGGGGTGCCGCTGTCCGGCTGGACGGTGATCGACAGCGACGGGACGCTGATCGCGGCGCCGTCGGATAAGGAAGGGACCCATGGCACCTACAAGGGTTCCTGGGGCACCACGTGTTCGTCGCGACTCTGGACAACACCGGCGAGGAACTCGCTACTACCTTGCATCCGGGCAACGTCAGCGCGAACGACGCGGACGTGAACATCGACATCCTGACCCGTGCGGTGGCCCAACCCCCCTGGTGGCGACGGCAGAAGATCCTCTTCCGGGTGGACAGGGCGGGGTTCTCGCACAAGCTGATCGAGTGGATCGCCTCCGCGGGCGGCCGGACCAGCCCGACCTTCCGCTGGGAGTACTCGGCGGGCTGGGCCTTCACCGCACGCGAGCAGGCGGCGATCGAGCTGGTCGATGAGCGGGGACTGTGGCAACCGGCCGGCGGCGGAGTGGACGGCGGCGTGCGCGAGGGCGCGTTCGTCGTCGACATCACCGCTCTGCTCGGTGAGCTGACCGGTTGGCCTCCGCACCGCCGGGTGATCGCCCGCAAGGAACTCCTGCATCCCCGCTACGTCAAGGACGCCAGCGCCTACGAGCTGAAGCACGAGGCGCGCTACCAGACCTTCGCGACCAACAGCCGGCGCGGCCAGATCGCCCACCTGGACGCCCGGCACCGCAAGCACGCAAGGGTCGAGCCCAGGATCCGCGACCAGAAAGCGTCCGGAATGGGCCTGTTGCCCTCCCGCGAAATGAGGGTGAACACCGCCTGGCTCATGGCGACGAACCTGGCCGCTGATCTCCGCGCCTGGTTCCAACTCCTCGCCCTGGACGGCGAGCTCGCCAAAGCCACCCCGAAGACCCTGCGCTACCGCATCCTCCACGTCCCCGCCCGCCTCGTGCGCGGCCAGCGCAAACGACGCCTCAAACTCCCCTCCACCTGGCCGTGGGCCACGGCGATCATTCACGCCTTCGAACGGATCCTCGCCCTGCCCTATCCCATCTGACCAGCTCGAACGACCCCACCAAACATCGAGAGGAGGCCACCGGCAGACCCCGGGACCGTGGAACCCGGCGCCCTCCGGCACGTCAGCCGACGCGCACCCCTGACCGGGACCGCCCACGGACAGGAACCAACGCGACATCACGGGCACACGATCAACCGGCCACCGTCATGAAACAACGAGGCCGGGGCGATCAGCGCGCCGAACGGACCGCCGCCGTTCTTCACGCTGGTGGTGGCAATGTTGATGGCTTCGTCCATCCAGGCACGTTCCAGGTCCTGGATGCTCTTCTGTTCGGCGTACGTGGTCATGATGACTCCTCTGACAAACGGTGGGGGCTCGGCGCGGCCGGGCGCCGGCCACCTCAAGCGTCCCCTCCGGGAGCAGCCGACTGCCGCCGATCCCGCCGGGGACCGGCTCATTGAGGTTCTGAGGGGCACGGGTGGGACAGGTCCGAGCGGTCATTGGCGGCCCCCACTGAGCCTCTTCCAACCTGACGGATGGTTCAACAGGGGCGAGGACGCGAAGCTCCTTGCCCCTCTTCGGTCGGTACCCCGCGAGGTGCGGAAGCCGGTCTTCCGATGACGGAGGCCGCCCCGACGTCGGCGGTGCCTGGCACCCAGGAGATTGTCAGGTTCTTTTCCAGCACAGCAGCCGGAGCCGGTGCCCGGACCCGCGTGCCACCATGCCTCCGGAGCGCTTCGCAACCGACACAGGGGAGGGAACGTGGGCAGCACCACGTCCGCTAAATGGTCCGGCTGGCGCAGCCGGACTGTCGAGATACCCGGCGCAGGGGACGGGAAGCCGGTCCTCTTGGAGTTCCGCGCGGGATTCACTACGAGCTTCAACCTGTCGACCGTGCGCAAGGGCCCCTATCACCAGCGGGCCCAGGACGCGTTCGTCACCATCGACCGGGCCGGGCCGTCGCACATCGTCCTGCCTGCCGACTGTGACGCCCTCGCCATCTGGCGAGTCATGGTGGGCAACGAGGCCGCCAGTGGCCTGGGCCGGTGGAAGCTGCGCATCGTGGACAGCGACGCGCTGCCTCGGCTCCCGACCAAAACAGCCCGGGGAAAGGGAACCGAGACCTTCGGCTATTTCAGCCCCAAGCCGTACTTCGAATACGCCCCGGTCGTGCACTACGACTTCATCGACTCCCCCGGCACCATCATCTACACGCCGGCCAACGGCGGGAAGCAGCTGATCCGCTTCACCTCCGCTGTCAACCAGAAGGGCACCCTGCGTCTCCCGCAGCACGGATACGTCACCCTGTCCGACCACGGCAAGTGGCAAATCTCGGTGACCTGACCCCGCAGATTTGAGCGCTCTCCATCTTGATCAGCTGGCGAGTTCGAGGGTCACAACGGCTCGGACGACGGCGGTGATCCGGTTGGTGCTGCAACGGAGCTTCCTCAGGACCCGCCAGCCGTTGCCGATCTTGGTCCGGCCCGCCTGGAAGCCGCCAGTGCCACTGCCCTTGTACAGGTAGAGCTCCCCCGCCGTAGTGCGGGCCAGCACATCCGCCTTCCCGTCACCGCTGAAGTCGTGACCGGAGGTGGACTGGCCGCAGTTGGTGCTCTTGAGCGGGGTACGGCTGGTGGTGTGCCTCCACGGCACGCCGTCGAAGTACGACTGGACGATCTTCGTGCCGTCGTACTGGTCATAGTGCAGGTGGTACGCCGGCGAGCCGACGTTGCCGACCTTGCCGACGATCGTTCCGGCGACAACCTTCGTGCCCCTGGGAATCAGGCTGCTCGTCTGCATGTGCAGGTAGCGTGTCTTCCACCCGCCACCGTGATCGATCTCGACAGCGGAGACGCCGTCGCCGTAGAGGCCGGACCTGATGACCGTACCGGCGGCACTCGCCCGTACCGCCTTGCCCTTGTCCTGGGAGCCGGCGCCCCAGTTGAAGTCGATCGAGTCAGGGTCCGAGTGGTGCGACCCGTTCTCACCCACCCAGGTCTCATTGCAACTGAACGGCGCTTTGAACACAGGTCGCGGGGTCGTCGCGGCCTGCACCGGGGCGGGAATCGCCGCGGCGAGGACGCCGGCCGCCGACAAGGCGGCGAGGCCCAGCGCGGAGAATCTGCGCACGGGCCTGCGAGTGCGCGCAGGGGGAAGGGTTCGGGACATGACGTCTCCAGTCCGGCGAGGAAGTGACGGGCGGCGACCCAGCCATCCGACGCCGGCCCCACAGAGGGGTAGCGGGAGTCCGGTTGCCAGAACCAGGTCGCGAGATTGACGTTACGAACCACCGGCCAGCCGATTCAACAATTTGTTGAGTCCTGTGGCGGACATGGCCACAGGCGGAAGAGGCGATCTTTCGGTGACGATCCGATCACTTGACGCAGTCGAGCCAGCCTCGCTCCGCGGCGCGCACCGCCAACTGGAAGCGGGACTCCACACCGAGTCGAGTGCTTATCTCGGCGATCATCCGACGGACCGTCCGGGTGGAGACACCGAAGCGTCGCGCGACCGTCTCGTCCTTCGCGCCTTCCGCCAGCAGGCGCAAAATCTCGCGCTGCTGAGCAGTCGGACCGTCGCCCGCATCGGCGCGTACGCCCTCCACCGGTCGGCCCTCGCGCCAGTGGCGGTCGAAGAGGTCACTGCCGATCGCCATCGCCCCCAGCTCCCTGAACCACTCCAGCCCCGCACGATGACCCCCCGGGTCCAGGGCCCCGAGGCCGTACGCCTGGTCGACGAGGAAGAGCCATGCTGGTGTCGCGGCGACCGTCCGGACCTCGACGCCCTGACTTGCCATCCAGCGCGTCCCGTCCCACAACTCGGTGTTCGCCCTGACCGATTCCAGGCACACGATCCGGATCCGCACCCCCCTCCGGGCGCCCGCTGCCGCAAGCTGCCACAACGGCTCGAAGCCGTCGGCACCGGAACCGTCCAGGCCCGGCGCCGGCCCGGCGCCGGCCAGGACGTCCACCTGGCATTGCGCCCGCGCGGCCATCTGGTCCAGGCAGTCCCAGGCCTCCTCCTCTCCCACCACGAACGCGGAATCCCCGCCGAAACAGGCCGACAACTCGGCCGCATGTGCCTTCAACACCTCCACAGCGTGCACGCGGGCAGCCGCCTCCGCCTCGGCCCGGGCCACGAGTGGCGCCAGACCCACCGCCGGACTCACCACCCTCAACCGGTCCTCATCCCCGCCGGACCGCCGCACCAGACCCAGCATGAGCAGCCGGGACAACGCCGTCCGCACGTCGTCACCGGACGCACCGGCGCACACCCCCAGCTGGTCCACCGTGGCCCGCGGCCGAGCCAGCAGCCCCCGGTAGACGGCTGAGGCCAGGTCGTCCATCCCCAGAGCTGACAACATCACATCTCCCCTCACACACCACTGCTCGCCCCGGCCCCACGAACGCCCGAACGGGCAGAGAAATCGTCGACACCGAGCCGAAGAAGCCCTCGGAGCCCAAGAGTCGTCGCCGGGACGAGCGGGGCGGTTCCTGCGGCACGCGCCATCCGACCCGACGTGCGCCCCGCACCGAACGCGGGACACGCCAACTGAAACCAAGGGTGCTCGGAACTGTCCACGCGGTGATCCCGGACGCTCGTCCGACGTCATCGCGCGCCACAGGTCACCGGGTACGCAGGACAGCCGCTACGCCTGCCGTGATCTCCGCCACAGCGCAGGCGCCGGAACCGGCCGACGCCGTGCCCGTGTCCATGTCCGTGTCGGAAGCCGCCATCGTCATCCCGACACCGCCCGCGGCCGGCCGTCCGTAGTATTCGATCAGCTCGTCGGTGACGAGCGCCTCCGCGGTGACGCCTTCGAACGTGGCGGCCTTGATGATGCGGTGACGCAAGGTCACCGACCCCAGTCGGGCCGGCGCCAAGATGTCGGGTGACGGTTGGTTGCGGGGAGCGGTGTGAGCGGTACTGGTCCGGGAAGCCTCCTGGGTTCGGCGGTGACGGGGCGCTCGGTGATCCGGACACGCATGGATGCGGTGGGTGCTGCACGCCGTCTGCGGGCTCTCTCGCGGCAAGGATCCGACGATCTGCAGGGATAGGTCATGACGTGACTCTCGCTGAACGGAAGAAGCAACGGCGTCACCCGTGCACGCAAGTGCACGCCGTGCGGGCCCGGTTGCTGTTGTTTCGGAGGAGGGTGGTTCACAGATGACGGTGCAGGACGTGGAGGTCGACCGGCCCGTGGTGGGGGTGGTCGTAGGCGCGGGGGATGGTCCCGGCGACGGCGAAGCCGAGGGAATGCCAGAGATCGAGGGCGGGGTTGGTGGCGACGACGGAGTTGAAGACCATGGCGCGGTAGTCGGCGTGGCGTGCCTGGTCGAGGACGTGTTCGGCCAGGCGGCGGCCGATGCCGCGGCCCGTGTGGGTGGGGGCGACCATGAAGCCGGCGTTGGCGACGTGGGCTGCTGGGCCGCCGTAGTTGGGGCGGAGGTAGGCGGAGGCGATGGGTGTGCCGTTGTCCCGGACGACGAAGACGTGGGAGCCGGGTGCCATCCATAGGGCTTTGGCGGACTGTTCGTCGGTGTTGCGGTCCCAGGTGAAGGTTTCGCCCGCTGCGACGATCTCTTGCCAGAACGGCCATATCAGCGGCCAGTCCTCGGCGGTGGCGTCGGTGATCTCCAGCTGGTCGATAGGGTTCATGAGAGGTCTGTTCCTCTTGTTGTCGTACAGCAGGGCGGTGGTGTCCTGCACGATCCAGCCGCCGACCGCCGTGAGGGCGACGGGCAGCTGGGGGACGTCGTGGAGGCCGGTGTGCAGCAGGTCACCGTCCTGGACGCACAGGTCAGATCGCGGACGAAAGCGCGGTGGGAGAAGAAGGACACAGGCATCTCCTTGAAGGCGGTGAGGGAGGACAGCGATGGTGAGGTGGCGCGGTCAGTTTCCCGAGGTGGCCTGCAAACCGATGATGGGGATGGCCATGAGGGCCAGGAACACCAGTCGGGAAAGGGTGGCGGGCTCACCCAGTACGACGATGCCGACCAGCGCTGTCCCGACCGTCCCGATTGCCCAGGTGCCGTAGGCGGTGCCGATCGGCAGCGACAGCAGCAGCACGCTGACTGCGATACCAGCCCGGCGAGCAGGCTGGGGACGAGCTTGGTGAAGCCCTCGGTGTACTTCAGCCCGATCGCCAGCCCACTTCCAGCAGGCCCGCGACGATCAGCAACACCCATAGCACGGCGCAACACCTCCACAACACCTACCGCCCGCGGCGGCGCGGACGGTGGCAGAGACAAGAACGCCCTCACTGAAACCGACCGGCTGGCACGCCGTCCACGCGGTACCTCCGGAAAGCCCCTCCGGGAAGTCCGGAAACCGCAGGTCAACAGCTGGACAGCGAGGCCACCAGGGCTTGTATGACGCTCGTCACAGTCCCGGGAGCCGTCACCGGGGCCTCGCCAGCTCCTCCATGTCCGGGATCCCGGACAGCCTCATCCGGCAGCGCGAAGTGCCGCACTCCAGGGGTCTCGGTCCGCCGCCAGACCAGCGCATGGCGCAGCCGCGGCGCACCGGCCAATGGCCGCCAGGCCAGCCCGGCACCATCGACCAGCGAGGTCCGAGGGCGCAAAGCGACCAACTGACTTCCATCGGAGCGGAGTTCGGCGGTGAACAGCGCGCGCCTCGGTGGCCGGGCACGCAGCTGCGGCCACCATCCGGCGGCACGGCAAGCGCTGAGCACGTCATCGTGATAGCCAGGTGCCAGTTCCCTGGGAAACCACAAGAGCTCCTGTCCCAGCAGCTCCTCCCACCGCACCGCCTCCTCCCCCGCGCGCGCCAGCGGGTGCTGGTCAGCCATCAACACCCCCAGCGGCGCATCGCTGACCAGCGCCAGCTCCAAGCCGTCCGCATCCACCGGCAGACACACCAGGCCCGCCTCCAACGCGCCCCCGCGCACCGCTTCCAACTGCTCCGCAGTCGAGGCATCCACTGGTTCGACGTCCACCTCCATCCGCCGCAGCCGGTCCCACAGCTCATCGACTACCGCGTGCGGGCTCCCCGGCGTCACTCCCACTCGCCAGCGTGCGGCCGCAGCCGCTACCCGGACCGCCTGCTCACCCGCCGAGACCGCGGCAAGAGCCGCCCGGGCATGTGGCAGCAGCACCTGTCCCGTACCGGTGAGCGCCATCCCCGAGGGCGTCCGCCGGAACAACGCCGTGCCCACCTCCCGCTCCAGCGAGATGATCTGCTCACTCAGCGACGACGTCCCCATACGGAGAAGCCGGGCAGCCCGGGTGAGCGTTCCTTCTTCCACGACAGCGGTGAAGTACCGCAGCTGTCTCAGCTCCATGACCGGCGATCCCTCGATGACGTTCCATGCGGCCGATACCGCCTCGTATCGCCGACTCTAAGCAGATCGCGGCATGCCCCATACGGGCGGAGCCAGTCCGTCGGCACGCGATCAACATGCTCAGCCGGCGGTTGTCCGGAGCGAGCCCTCCGCCGGCACTGGGTTGGCGGAGGGCTCGCCCCGTCTAGCGTGGCGTCAGCAACCAGGCGGCACCGAACACGCAGCGCTGAACCTTCGGCAGGGCGCCACGACGGGGTTGCCAGACGTGATCAGGCGTCACGGACGCCTGGGAACCGGATACCGACTTACTCGTCCAGCAGACGCCGACCGGTGACCGCGTCCACCACAGCGCGATCCGCCAGCGGGTGCTTCAGATGCACCTTCACCTTGTCCATGATCAACTGCTCGGAGCACTGCACCGAGGACTTCGGACTGCTCCAGCCGGAGATCACGACCACGCGCTCGGACTCCAGGGTGTGAGCACCGTAGCCGGTGTCGCAGGCTCCGTGGCCGACAGTGACCGTCAGCTCCCGGACCTCTCGATCCCTGGGACGGTCGGCACCGGGCAACGGCATCAGCTTCTCGTGATGCCCCTCCACAGGGGAAACCTTCGGCCAGTCCCGCACTATCTGTGCAGCCCGCTGATCGAACACCTCCTTGCCGTCGGCAGGCGGTGGTGTGGAGCTCGCCTTCCGCGTCTCCTTCCCGCAACCGGTGGCTGTGACAGCCATGACCACCCCCAGGCAGAGGGCCGACGCAATCAGACGCGTGCGGGAAACGGCACAGGCGCTCATTCTTGTGTGCTGCATGACATGCCTCCTCAGAGTTGGTTGAGACTTCGACGTGACTGCGGCGGCTCAGTGCCTCACGGCATTTCCAGGAGGCCCAGCGCATCCCGTCACTTCGGGCCGTGCTTCCGCAACGCCCGCAGAGAAGGCATCGCGGCTGATCAGAGGCCGGTCGGGCCGGGGGTGGGCCGGTCGGCTGCTGGAGCCACTGATCGCCTGTGCGCGTTCCGCGGGCAGCTGCGGCACGCCGTCAGTAGCGACGACGGATCAGCCGGTGCCGGACGATGACGCCGTGCAGCCGACCAGGACGGCGGTGGTCGCTCGCTTTATCGTCTGCACCGACACCTCGGCGTCCACCTGGTGCGTGCGCTGGTCGATGGTGATGTCCTTGCGCCCGACCTCCGAACCGTCGACAGCCTTGGACCTGAGCGTGCACACCCCCGTGACATCCGTGGGCTTGATGACCTCCAGGTGGACCTTGATCTCGTGGTCGGAGACCACCTCCCAGCTGATCAACCGGCCGCTGAGGTCCTGACCGGAGATGTAGGAGATGCCCAACCAAGCGATCAAGCCGAGCAGCGCCGAGCCGAACACCGCCCCGATGATCTTGAGCTTACGGTCGGCGCGCTGGTCGGCGGTGCGCCTGCGCCCCTCCTGGAACCTTCCGTGCACTGCGGCCATGATCCACCCTCCTGGCAGGGCAGGGAACCCCAGCGAACCCAGGGGTATGCCCCCGAGTGCGCCGTCCCCACGCCTTGTTCACATTTGAATTCGACTTCCACAGCCGTTCGCATCGCCTCCGGCCGAGGTGCTCCACAGCGGGACGCCGCTCTCACCCGGACAAGTCGCCAGGAAAGTGCGTGAAGACGCAGGAGCGCGAGGACTTCGAGGCGCAGCTCAAGGAGTCCAACGACGAGTGCCAGCACGTCTCCCTGCTCGTGCACACTCTCCCGGGGTCCCGCCCCCAAACTGGGGAACTCGACGGGCGCAGGCTGGAACGACAGCACATCCTGCACGACATCTGTGCTCTCTCACAATCCGCCCTGACGGCGTGCGGGACTGCCGCGCGAATGCCAACTTGACGCCACGCGCGAAGTGTTCACCATAGCCGGGGGTAGTGTGATGGCGAGGGTGGTGCGGTCGTGCCGGGATAACCCCGTACGGTGAGGTGCGTGTATCGATTCCTACTGACCCCGCAGTGGTGGGGAATCAATGTCTTCGTCATCCTGGCCATTCCCTTCTGCCTCCTGATGGGCAACTGGCAGCTGGCCCGCTTCGAGGACCGCGTTGTCTCGCACCAGCAGCAGGCGATCCGGGTCGCCGACGCCAAGGTCGCCACTCCCAAGCCGCTGGAAAGTCTGCTGCCGGTCGACAAGGTCACCTCCGGCCGCCGCGCCAGCGCCCGAGGCCACTACGATGCCGAACATCAACTCCTCGTCCCGAACCGCACGTTGAGGGGCAGGAGCGATTCCCGGCAGGGCTTCTACGTACTGACCCTGCTGCGCACGGACGGCGGCAAGGCGCTCCCGGTCGTCCGCGGCTGGCTCCCCGGTGACGCAAACAACAAGGCCGAGACGGCGAAGGTGCCTGTGCCGCCGGAGGGGGAGGTCACGGTGACCGGCGCCTTGCAGGCGTCGGAGAACCAGGGCACGGCCGAGGTGCATGCGGGCGGCGGACTGCCGAAGGGGCAGCTTGGCATGATCAGTGCGGCGTCGCTGGTCAACATGGTGCCGTACGGTGTCCACGACGCCTGGATCACGCTCACCGATCCACTGGCCCCGCTGCATGCCGTTCCGCCGGCCCCGGCGGCAGGCAGCGGCCTGGACAAAAGGGCGTTCGTGAATCTCGGCTACACCTGCCAGTGGTTCGCTTTCGTGGGCTTCGGCATCTTCATGTGGTTCCGCCTGGTCCGCCGCGAAGCCCAAGCGGCCAGGGACGCCGCCTTGGGAATCCTGCCGGAGGGCGTAAGCGCAAGGCCGACGCCCGGCGGCCGCAACGCGGATGACGCCGAATGACATGTGGGAGTTGCCAAAGTGAGTGGTCCCGCCGGTTCCGGAGCACCCGCACGCTGACGGTCGGCCTCGAAGAGGCGGCCGGAAGGTAGGAGCGGCGTCCAGCAGCGGGGTGAGCCGTGAGGCCACAAGGGCCGCCCGGGCCGCAGGCGAACGGCCGCACCGCATCGCACCGACCGTGGCTCGCCGGCTCCCGGCGAAGGAGGCTCTGCGCCTGGCTGGGCTGTCTGATACCACTCTCGCCGCTATCGAGGGCATCGCCTACGACAGTGACCTCGCACGCCTCAAGGCCGACGACCCGGTCATCGTGCCCTTGCTCGACGGCTTCCTGCCACACCTGTCACAGCATGAGCAGTTCACCGGACACGTCCGCCAGACATTCAGCGCTCTGCTCACCCAGACGCTGCTGTTCCTCAAGTCCCGTACCGATCTGGAACGCACGCACATCTTCGGCGCTGGAAGGAAAGACGACCCGCCCTACGACTACCGCCGCAAACCGGAAAGAGGCCAGCGGGACGCCAACGAAAGCGACCTACAACGCGACTTCCACCAATGGCTGCTCACCGGACCCTTGCACAACGTCGTACAGGTAGAGACGAACAATGTCGGCATGGGGCGCGCCGACGTCATGGTGCATTTCGGCCCCCTGCGCTACCTCACCGAGATGAAGCAAGACAGCGACAACAAGACCGTGCCCCCGCTGGTCGGCGGGGAGGCCTGGCTGCTGATGGGATGGCGTGCCCGCCGGGCGGTTGGGCGTGAGCACTTGATCCATTAGAGAGCGAGCCGTGCCTTCCGCGGGCTGCGCATCATGATGGGACGAGAGCGAAGGGGCGGGTGCTGGTGTTGTTCATCGGCGACGACTGGGCCGAAGACCACCACGACGTCGAGGTCCAGGACGAGACGGGCCGCAGACTGGGCACCGCGCGGCTGCCGGAGGGTTTGGAGGACATCGCGAAGCTGCACGCCCTCATCGCGCGCCACGGCGGCGAGAGCCTGGAGCCCGGGCAGGTGGCGGTCGAGATCGAGACCGACCGCGGCCCGTGGGTGCAGGCGCTGATCGCGGCCGGCTACCGCATCTACGCGGTCAACCCCCGCCAGGCGGCGCGGTTCAAGGAGCGGTACGGCACCTCGGGGGCCAAGAGTGACAAGGGCGACGCCCACGCGCTGGCCGACATGGTCCGCATCGACGGCGGCCAGCTGCGGCCGGTCGCCGGGGACAGCGACCAGGCCCAGGCGATCAAGGTCGTCGCCCGTGCCCACCAGACCCTGATCCGGGAACGCACCTGCGCCTTCCAGCGGCTTCGGAACACACTGCGCGAGTACTTCCCCGGCGCGTTGAACGCCTACGCGGGTCTGGAGCTGACCAGCACCGACGCGCTGGAACTGCTGGTCAAGGCCCCGACGCCCGAGACCGCGGCAAAGCTGACGAAGCCGCAGATCATCGCGGTGCTGGCCCAGCACCGCCGGCGCAACCGGGACCAGCGGGCCGCCACGATCCAGGCCGGCCTGCGCGAGCCCCAGCTCGGCGTCGCCGCCCCGGTCGCTGCCTATGCCGCGGCGGCGACCGCGCACGCCAATTGCTGATCGCGCTGAACGAGCAGATAGCCGCGTTGGAAGAGCAGGTGAGCGCGCATTTTCTCGCGCACCCGGACGCTGAGATCTACCTGTCGATGCCCGGCATCGGCGAGATCACCGGTGCCCGGGTGCTGGCCGAGTTCGGGGACGACCCCACCCGCTACACCTCAGCCAAGGCCCGCAAGAACTACGCCGGCACCAGTCCGATCACCCGCGCCTCCGGCAGGACCCACGCCGTCCATGCCCGCCACGCGCGCAACGACCGCCTCGTCGACGCTCTCCACAAGCAGGCGTTCTCCGCCATCAACACCTCGCCCGGCGCCCGCCGCTACTACGACAAACAGCGCGCACGCGACGCCGGCTACAACCCTGCCCTGCGCAGGTGGGACGGTCACGGCCCAGGACGGACAGCCGTCTCACTATCAGCGGCCGGACCCAGTGCCTTCGAAGGGATCGGTACGCACAGGGCGGTGATCTCGGAGCCGAGATCACCCCTGGGGTGCCAGCTGAGCGCCCGCTACAGTCACTCAGCGTGCCTGCGACAGCGCCAAGTTTCGTCTCCCGCCGTCCGTCACGGCGGCCCTCCCTGGGGAGAATCTGGGGAGGATCAGCGCTGATGGGGAGCGTCTGGGGAGAATCGACTACATTAGACGGCACGGCCCTGAAAGACCCTGAAAGATTCATCTCCGCTGGTCAGAGGCGACTGAAGCTGCATCGCTCCAGGTCAGCGCGACGTGGTAGACAACTTCATGACATAGGTGCCGAGGTCGTCGGCCTCGACGATTCCGGGCAGCGAGCCGCCCTCCCGCAGGGGCGTGACGTAGCGGGTCGCTGTGACTTCGGTGAGCATTTTCCCAGGCTATCCGGCGCCCGGACACCACGATCCACGGCTCGGGCCGGGAGGCCTGCTGCGCGGGCGCGGGTGCCTTCGCCGAGCCCGAGCCCGGCCTTCGCCGCGAGGGAGAGCGCGGCGAGCGCGGCGGTCACCGGCTTGGCCGGGCGGCCCCTTCAAGAACAGCGGGTGCGAATGAGAGCCGAAGGGTGTGCCGGTGCGGGTCGACAACGCAACGCTGCCAGCACTCGGCTGCGAAGAAGCTCGTACTCCGCACGGAGCCGCACGATCTCCGCAGGCCGTTCGATCACATCCCCGCCGACAACTGTCTCGTCGGGGCCGAACTGCTCGCGCGTGAGATCGACTTCGATCCCCATGCCCAGTCGGTTCCACCAGTGGTAGTCGACGCGCTCGCCGTCGACGTGGACCTCGCCGCGGATCAACTCACCGCCCAACAGGTCGTGCATCACCAGCGCGGTGACACCGCATTGGTCGCGTGCCGGATTGTCCGGGGTCCAGTGCGGACGGTGGGCCGGCGTCGTGGTGTCCGCGCCCCACCCGCCGCGAATGGCCTGCTCAAGGTCGTTGAAGTTCGTCAGCGTCATGCCGCTCAGCCTCGCAGACGCCTCTGACAATCACTCGCGACCGGTCACGCGTGACCCATCACACCCGACCGATCACACATGACCGGTCACGCCCGACGCCCGGTCTCTGGCCGCGCTTCACTCGACTGCCGCACAGTATTGCGGTGGACCTGACGCGCGTCGCCATGCGCGGCCGGTCACTCAGCGAATACCTCCGGCCGCCGCCGTGCTGCTCCGGCCGGCGGTCTTCCATGCGGCGGTCTTCCATGCGGCGGTCACCCGTGTGGCGCCGGCCGACCGGCGGCTCCACGACACCCATTGGGAGGAACGGTTCCTCGGCCACCCGGATGTACTTCCGGAGAATTACGCGCGCAATTCACCGCTCCCGCAGGCGCCGGGCTGACGCACCCGCTCATGCTGGTGCACCGTCTTGCCGATGACAATGTGGCCGTCGCCCGCATGCTGCGGTTCTCCGCCGTGCTGCCGGCCGCCGGCCGGTCGCACACGCTGCTGCCGTTGTCCGGGGCCGGCCGTCCGGTCACCGGAGATGGCGGGCAATCCGTTGCTGCTGGAGCGGGACTTCCTCAAGAAGTCCCTGCCGCGTCGAACACGGGGGTCCCACTGCGCGTACCCCTGGTCGAACACGGACGTTGTGAACACCGAGGTCGTAACCACAGAAGTCGCGGACATCGACAGTCGCGAACATCGCAGAAGGGAATACCGGAATGAGCGCATCGCAGGACCACGAGGTCCGTCCCGGACGTCGGGCCGTTGTCGCAGCGGTCGGGGCCGTCTCGGTAGCTGCCGTACTCACCGCGTGCGGAAACGAGAAGGACTCGGGGGGTCCGGATGCGGTCCGACCGGCCGCCGGCGGAAAGGAAAGCGGCGGCGAGACGGTGGCGAAGACCGCCGACATCCCGGAGGGCGGCGGAAAGGAAAGCGGCGGCGACACGTTGGCGAAGACCGCCGACATCCCGGAGGGCGGCGGAAAGGTATTCGCCGACCGGGGCGTCGTGGTGACACAGCCCGAGGCCGGTGACTTCAAGGCGTTCTCGTCGAAGTGCACCCATCAGGGATGCGCCGTGTCCAGCGTGTCGGACGGCACCATCAACTGCCCGTGCCACGGCAGCAAATTCGACCTGAGGACGGGCAGCGTGACGGCGGGCCCGGCGCGCCGGCCGCTGCCGGCCAAGGCCATCACGGTCAAGGGCGATTCGATCACCCTCACGTCCTAGTCGTATGGCCCCGTCCGGCCGCGGTCCGCCGGACGGGCCCCGGTCCGCCCTCGGCTCAGCCAGCAGCCGAGAACATCATCGGTGGTCGTGATGGTGGCGACGAGGGCCAGTGTGTTGCGGATCAACGCGGGGGTGTAGTCGGCCGGCACCCCCGCGATGGCGTCGGACGGCACCACCGCCGTATAGCCGAGATTCACCGCGTCGAACACGGCGTTGGGGACGGCGACATTGGCCGAGACCCCGGTGACGACGAGCGTCCGGCAGCCGAGGTTACGGAGCAACGCGTCCACGTCCGTACCGGCGACCGGCGAGAGGCCGTGCAGCCGGCGCACGACGAGGTCCTCGTCCGCCACCTCGATGGGCGCGGCGATCCGTACCGCCGTGGTGCCCGAGTGCTGTTGTACGGGCAACCGGCCGGCGGCCCGGAACAGGCGGGCGTTGTTGTTGGCTCCCCGCCCGTCGGGGCGGCGTTCGGCCACCGCGTGCAGTACCTGGACCCCGGCCTCGTGGGCGGCCGCCACCAGCCGGGCGACTCGGCGGAGGGCCCCGGAGGACCTCGCCTCCTCGGCCAGCTCCGGCAGGGCGCTGTCGGGGCCCACGACACCTTGCTGGCATTCGACCGTCAGCAGCACGGTGGTGGCCGGATCGAGCTGCTCGGCGAGCTGTTCCTTCGACGGCACGGCTGCCCCTTTCGGTGGCGGATCGGGCGCGCGAGGCTAGCCGCCATTGCGTGACGAGGGAAGAGGCCCCATGCTCTCTGACACATAGTCAGCTACCGGGAGGGGGCCGTCCATGGCCGCCATTCAGCGACGGGGCCGTCGGATCATGATGACGGACGCGGAACGCGACACCTATCTCGCCGAGCAGCGGACCTGCCGGGTCGCCACCGTGTCCGCCGACGGCCGCCCGCACATCGGCGCCCTCTGGTTCACCTGGGACGGAGCCTCTCTATGGCTGTACTCGATCACCCGCAGCCTGCGCTGGTCCCAGCTGCGCGACGACCCGAGGATCGCGGTGGTCGTGGACGACGGGGTGGAGTACGCGGATCTGTGCGGCGTCGAACTCTCCGGCGAGGCCGTCCCGGTCGGCGAGGCACCCCGTACCGGCGAGCCCTGGCCCGAACTCGACGTGCCGGAGCGGCTGTTCGCGGCGAAGTACTTCGGGATGGACACCATGCCGCACGACGGGCGGCACGCCTGGCTGCGGCTCACTCCGGACGCCATCACCTCCTGGGACTTCCGGAAGCTGGCAGGGCTGTCCTCGACGTGAGCGACCTCGACAGAAGGACGTGAGCGTCCTCGATGAGGAGAACATGAGCGACGTCGACGGGAGAAACCCTGCGCCCCGGCCTACGCCGCCGGCGCATCCATCTCCCGGCCGGCCGTCCGCAACGCCGTCACCGCCGCCCTGATCGACGGACGCCGGTCCGCGTCGGTGCGCCACACGGCGTGGACGTGCCGTCGCATCTCCTGCCGTACGGGCACGAGCCGCACTCCGTCCGGCACCGGCCCACGGCCCAGCCGAGGCGCCACACAGACCCCCATCCCAGCGGCGATCAGGGCGAGTTGGGTGTGATGCTCGCCTGCCAGATGCGCAATGCGTGGTTCGATGCCCTTCGAGCGCAGGGTGAACATCAGCCAGTCGTAGCAGAACTCACCCTCGGGCCAGGACACCCAGTCGTCGTCGGCGAACTCCTCCAGATCCACCTCCGCCCGGTCCGCGAGGGAATGGCCGGCCGGCATCGCGACGTCCGGTACGTCGTCCAGAAGTCCGGCCTTGGCCAGCCCACCGGGCACCGGCAGCCGCTTGTTGCTCCAGTCCAGCACGACCGCCAGGTCGATATCACCCCTGATGACCGCACGGATGCCTTCCTCGGGCTCCAATTCCCTTGTCCGTACGCGCAGTTCGGGGTGGTCGGCGCGCAGCGCCTGGAGCGCCGCAGGGAAGAGTCCACGCGCGGCGGTCGGAAAAGCGGAGAGCCGTATCTCGCCCACCACCTCCCCGCGCTGCGCCTCGATGTCGGACTGGGCCAACTCGACCTGGGACAGGATCCGGGCCGCATGGTCGGCGAGCAGCCGGCCGGCGTCGGTGAGCCGGACCCCGCGGCCGTTCTTGGCCAGGAGCTGCTGGCCCACCTCCCGCTCCAGCTTCGACATCTGCTGGGAGACCGCCGACGTGGTGACATGCAGCCCGTCGGCGGCACCGCTGACCGAACCGTGCCGGGCGAGTGCGTCCAAAGTGCGCAGGCGCTCCAGATTCAACATGTAAGCAATGCTACGCAGATTCCCGCACAAAATCTCACTTGTCCTACGTTATTATTTTCGTCATCGTTGACCCCATGAGCGCGCCGGTCACACCGAGAACCCCTCCTCCCCCCAAATCCTCCACCCCGTCCCGGCCGATCGGGACGGCCACCCCGGCACCCACTGCCCCGGCGCCCCTCGCGACGTCCGCTTCGGCCCCGCCCGCGCGGCCGGGGCTGGACTGGCGGATCCGCTTCGGAGCGCTCTCCCTCATCTGGGGCTTCAGCTTCCTTCTGATCAAGGTCGGAACCGAGGGGTACGCCCCGTTCCAGGTCACTCTCGGCCGCCTCCTGGCGGGCACGGCCGTGCTGGCCGTCGCGATGGCGGTACGGCGGGAGCGTCCGCCGCGCGGTGCCCGCACGTGGGGGCATCTGGTCGTCGCCGCGTTCTTCCTGAACGCGCTGCCGTTCTCGCTCTTCGCCTACGCCGAGCTGACCATCCCGTCGGCCCTGGCCGGAATCTGCAATGCGACCTCGCCCCTGTGGGGCATGGCGCTGTCGCTCGTCGCGCTCTCGGAGGATCGGCCCACCCGTCGCCGCGTCGCCGGACTCGGGCTCGGCTTCCTGGGTGTGCTGACCGTGCTGGGCGCCTGGCAGGGCTTCTCCGGGCTGGACTTCAGCGGTACGGCCATGGCTCTGCTCGCCTCCCTCAGCTATCCGATCGGCTGGATCTACGTCCGCAGAACGCTGGCGGGCAGCGGTTCGTCCACGCTCTCCCTGACCGGCAGCCAACTGTTTCTCGGTACGGTGCAGATCGCTCTGGTGACCCCGCTGTTCACCTCGGCCCCCGACGGATTCCCCCTGCTCCCCACCCTGGCCGTGGTCGCCCTGGGCGCGCTCGGTACGGGCCTCGCGGTGCTGATCCAGTACGGCTTGGTGGAGGAGGTCGGACCCACGACCGCGCAGATGGTCACCTACTTCATTCCGGTCATCGCCACCGCGGCCGGAGTCCTCGTGCTCGGCGAGCCGCTGAGCTGGAACACTCCGGTCGGCGCCCTCGTGGTCCTGGCGGGCGCCGCCCTGACCCAGAGCAGGGGGCGCGGCGGCAGGACAGGGACTCAGCCGTAGTTCAGCGGTTTCGGCCGTCCGGCCGCCACCGCCACCGCATCGGCCAGCGGCCCGATGTCGCCCTCGGTGAGCGGTGAGACGGTGAGCCGGACACCCTGGGGCGCGGTCATCCGGAACCTCGCTCCGGGCGCCACCGCCCAGCCCGCGTGCAGCAGCCGTGCCACGGCCCCGGTCTCGTCGCTCACCGGTACCCACACGTTCATGCCGCTGCGTCCGTGCGCCTCCACGCCCCGATCCTTCAGCGCCCGCACGAGTGCGTCCCGCCGCTTCGCGTACGCCCGCGCCACCTCGCCCGGGTCGACCGCGCCCGAGGCCCACAGATGCACCACGGCCCGTTGCAGCAGTCTGCTGACCCAGCCGGGGCCGAGCTGCTGCCGCCCCGACACCCGGTCGACGGTGACCGGGTCGCCGGTCAGTGCGGCAACGCGCAGATCCGGCCCGTACGCCTTGGCCACGGACCGCACGAACGCCCACCGGTCCGTGGCGCCCGCCAGCGGGTACAGCGGGAGATCGACGATGCCGTGCCCGTGGTCGTCCTCGATCAGGAGCACCCCGCGGTGTCTGGCGAGGACGCCCCGTAGCTCGAAGGCGCGCCCGCCGCTGATCGCGGCCCCGGTCGGATTCTGCGCCCGATCGGTGACCACGAGCGCGCGGGCACCGGCCTTCAGCACGCGATCCACGTCATCGGGCAGCGGTCCGTCGTCGTCGAGTGCGACGGGCACGGGGCGTAGTCCCAGCGCCGGAACGAGATCGAGCATGCTGCCCCACCCCGGGTCCTCGACGGCCACCGCGTCACCGGGTTTCAGATGCGCGACCAGTACCCGCTCGATCGCGTCCAGCGATCCGGAGGTCGCGACCACGGGTCCGCCCGGCACTCCGTCGGCATCCAGTGCGGCGCGCGCGAGTGCGGCGAACTCCGGGTCCAGCGGCGGCTGTCCGTACATACCGGGGTGTCGCGCATACTCGCCCGTGGCCGCCGCGAACGCCTCCCCCAGCGCGGGCAGCAGGGCCGGATCGGGGTTCCCCTCCCCCAGGTCCCGCACCCCGGGCGGCGCCTCGACCCGGAGCGAACCGCGCGCCGTACTCGCCGGGCGCGGCCGCACTCTGCTGCCCCGGCGCCCGGCCGTCTCGATCACCCCCCGCTCGCGCAGCGTGCGGTAGGCGGCTGCCACCGTATTGGGATTCACCCCCAGCAGCGCCGCCAACTCCCGCATCGGCGGCAGCACTTGCCCCGGCGCGAGGTCACCCGAGCCGACCCCGCGCTCCACACTGGCGGCAATTTCCGATGCGCGCCGCCCGATGATCCGATACTCTCCTAGCACAAACAAGATTATGCACTAGTGCAATGGAGTACGCAATGTCGGACACCGCAACGCCGCAGACCACGGGCCCGGACACCCCGGCCGGGTACCGGCCGACCGAGCGCACTGTCCCGACCCGTTCCCGCGATCGCGCGGCATACGACCGGGAACTGGTCCACTCGATACTCGACGAGGCGTACGTCTGCCACCTCGGATTCGTCCGGGACGGCGCACCGGTCGTCCTGCCGACGCTTTTCGGCCGAGTCGGTGAGCAGCTCTACGTGCACGGTTCCACCGGCTCACGGCCGCTGCGGGAGACCGGCCGGACCGACCCCGGCCTGCCCGTCTGTCTGACGGTGACGCATGTCGACGGGCTGGTGCTGGCCCGCTCCGCCTTCCATCACTCGATCAACTACCGCTCCGTGGTGGTCCACGGCATCGCACGCACGGTGACCGACCCGCAGGAGCGCCGGACCGCCCTCGACGCAATCGTCGACCAGGTGGTGCCGGGCCGGTCCGCGGACTCGCGGCCCGCCGACGAGAAGGAGCTGGCGGCGACGGCGGTGATCCGGCTGGACCTCCAGGAGGTCTCCGCCAAGATCCGCACCGGCGGCCCCAACGACGAACCCCGCGACCTCACGCTGCCCCACTGGGCGGGCGTCGTCCCGCTGGCACATGGCTATGCGGCACCGCTCCCCTCGGACGACCTCGACCCCGCGATCGGGGTGCCCGACTACATCACCGCACTCTGAACCGTCCCAGGGCCGGGCGGGCCCGCCACAGTGGCTACGGGCCCGCCCGCCCCAGCGGTCAGGCCGGTACGGCCGCCCGGCGGCGGGCGTGCGCGGCGCTGCGCGCTTCGGCGAACGCCAGCCCCGTCACGGCCGCGAGGAGCAGCAGCGTCCCGACGACGGTCGCCGCGGTGAGCTGCTCACGGAGCACCACGACGGCGATGACCGCCGCACTGACCGGCTCGAGCAGCATGATCACGGACACCGTCGCGGCACGCACCACCGCGGCGCCCGCGAAGTAGAGCGCGTAAGCGAGCGCGGTCGGTACCGCGGCCACATACACGAGCAGCGTCACAACCTGCGCCGGCTGAGCGGTGTGCGGTACGAGACCTTCGGCCGCAGCCATCGGCAGCAGCCCGACGGCTCCGATCCCGAAGGCCCAGGCGCTGGTGGCGAGCGAGTCGGTGGTGCCGCCGTCGCGGCCGAGCCACCGGGTCAGCAGGGTGATCGTCGCGTAGCCGGCGGCCGAGAGCAGCGCCAGGGCGACTCCGGCGGGCCGTACCGTGGCCCCGTCGCCCCCGAGCACCAGCACGGCGAGCCCGGCCAGCGCGCCCACCACCGCGGCCAGTCCGCCGCGCCCCAGCCGTTCTCCCATGGTCAGCCGCGCACCGACGGCGATGAGCACGGGGCCCGCCCCGAGGGTGACCACGGTCCCGACCGCGAGGCCGGTCGCCTCGACGGCAGCGAAGTACGCGCTCTGGAAAACGGTGAGGCCCACGCCGGTACCGAGGACGCGCAGCAGCCGACGGCTGCGCGGTTCGGCCGGGGCGGCCGCCCGCCGGGGCCGTAGCGCCAGCACGGCGAGCAGCAGCACGAGGCCGCCCGCGCAGCGCCAGAACGACAGGGCGAGCGGGCCCAGATCGCTGACCCCGAAGATCAGCGAGGCGGCGGCCCCGGCAGTACCCCAGGCAACTCCGGCGAGGATCAGATAGAAGAGGCTCCGCCCGATGGGCAGGCCGGAAGCAGGATTCGACACGTGGCTTCTCCCGATGGGGACAGGACGGCGGTCGCTCGGCTCCGCACACGGGCCGCGACGAACCGCTCGGGGACTGCCCGAGCCCGGTCTTCGTCAGGAGTGGCCGCCGCCCGTGTCAGGCGGCGGGCGGCGAAAGCACGGTCGAATACATGAGCGTCACATTACGTCGCGGCGCGGCTCGTGGACAATTGCCCCTCGGCGGCGGCGCGATCTGCGTCCGCTCCGGCGAGCTGTCCGCCGCCCGGCCCTGACGCGACGGGGCCGGAGGGCGTCCGCGGTGTCGCCGACTGGGCTATGAAGGCGCCGATCAGCACCAGGGAACCGCCGATGAGCTGCGGCGCCGACAGGTGCTCACCGAGCATCACCCAGGCGAGCACGGTCGCGATGACCGCCTCGAGACAGGCGACGACACCCGCCACCGCTGGCGAGAGCAGTCGTACCGAGATCACGCCGGTGACGTAGGCGAGCACCGTCGCCAACAGCACGATCCAGAGGAGCAGAAGCCATGCCGGTACATCCGTGCCGTCCATGTCCGCGCCGGCGCCCAGAACCGACCAGTCCATGTTCCACGGCCGCGCGACCACGGTGAGAACGACCGTGCCGATCAGCAGCCCGTACGCGATGACACCGACCGGATGGGGCGGTGCCGCGCCTTCCGCCCCGCCCGCGCTCCCCTGGTCCGACAGGACGAAGTAGCCGACCTGACAGCAGGCGGCACCGAGCGCGAGCACCAGCCCGACCACGTCGAAGCTCAGCCCCGACCAGACCTCGACCACGCAAGCGAGCCCCCCGACGGCGAGCACCACACCGACCGCGGCACCCCGGGTGACCGGCCGGCGCTGGACGAAGCGCACCCAGCCGAGGACGAGCGCGGGCGCCAGATACTCCACGAGGAGCGCGACACCGACGGGGATACGGGAGATCGCGGCGAAATAGCAGGCCTGCACACCCGCGACGGCGAGCAGCCCGAACCCGATCAGCAGCACCGGCCTGCTGCGCATGAGTTCCCGGTGCCGCCAGGCGACGGGCAGCATGACGAGGGCGGCGCCAGCCACCCGTAGCCACACCACATGGAGCGGATCGAGGCCTGCCTCGATGAGCGGTTTGGCCGCCACCCCTGAACCACCGAATGCGAACGCCGAAACCAGGGCAAGTCCCAGGCTGGCGCTTCTCTCCTGAGACGCGTGCATCGGCACATCATGACAGCTGAAGTCAGGAGCGTCACCTCGGTGACCCCTGACGTGCGCTCTCCGCCAGGTGCTCGGCTCCACCGCGGCCCCCGCCATCGATTCGCCCAGCCCGGCGACAGCCAGGCCGTCCATGTAGTCTCGAACCCGTGTGATCAGTCCTTCCTGGACGCGGAGGACCAGCACACCGGGCACGGTGAAGGTGCCAGTCCCGTCAGCCCCCGGCGCCCCGCCACCCCTGGCCGGACGCCCCCACGATCCGGACCGCGAGCTGCTTCGCGTCGACGCCGGCCCGCTCCAGCACCTCGACGGCCCGGCACTCGTGGTCCCTGGCCAGCGTCGCGAGCAGGTCGAGCCCGCCGGCCCTCATGTCGCCCCGCAGTTCCGCCCGATCGAGGGCTCCCGCCATCGCGGTGGCGGCCGAGGGCGACCAGCCTTCCACGCCCGCGTCGCGCACAGCGGAATCCGGGCCCCGGACGACCGGGACGGCGCCGGAGTCCTCCACTGCACCCTGCCAGCGGAGCCCGTAGCCGATACTGCGCTGTACGAGATACCCGAGCACCTTGGCCAGTTGGGGTCCGCCCTCGAAGGCCGCCCGCACCTCGGGGTCCGATTCGATGAGGGAGTGGAGCAGATGCGCCGTGTCGATCTGCCGATCGCCGTCGCGCAGTGCGCGCCTGCGGGCACCTGTCACCACCGCGGCCAGCTCCACGGTGAGTCTGGCGTCGAACTCAGCACGGTTCGGTGCGGGCTGCTGAGGGATCCGCGGCGTCCGGTTTTGCACACCTCTCACCCCATCAGTCCCGCAGCGCCGAAGCATCGCCGGAGGGGCCCATTTAGGCATCCCACGCAAGTTGGGCACACCCGAACAGTCCCTCCTCCTTACGGATGAGATCTCGCCATTCCGGGATCCGATCCGGAGGAACGGCGCGCGCCGCCTTGCACCGCGCTCCCGGAGCAACCAAGGGCCCCTCCCCGTACGTCCCACAGGCCACACCACCCCCACAGCAGCCGAAGGGAGTCTGCGGACGTGTCCTGGTTGGTCGCCTTACCGGCGCTCGACGGGCGGGAGTACGTGTACCGGGTCGCCGCACCGGCGGACGCGCTGCGCGCCGACCTCTTCTGGGCCGCGTTCCACTGCCATGACGACGGCCCGCACCCGCGTGCCTGCGACCGGCTCGATGCCGCGCTGATCTGGCGGGCAGGGGCGGGAGGGCCGGATCACCTAGATCTGACGATTCATCAGTATTGAATGTTGACGTCACTGCGGCTACGTTCCGCGACACCGTAACCCGCCGAGAAGGGGTGGTCCCATGGCCGAAGTCAGTGCAGAAGCACGCATCGAAGCGCCGGCCGAGAAGGTCTGGGCCCAGTTGACGGACTTCACCGCGTACGACCAGTGGAACGCCACCCACACCAGCTTCCCGAAGGGTGGCCCGGCGGCACTCGAAGTCGCGGCCACCTATGAGGAGAACATGAAGCTCATGGGCTTCCCCGCAGAGGTGACCTGGACGGTGGCGGAGCTGGAGACCGCGCGCCTGCTGACCACCAAGGGAAAGGGGCCGATGGGCGTGAACCTGGCCATGCGCTACTCACTCACTCCCGACGGCGACGCGACCACGGTACGAATCGACGGGGAGTTCACCGGCGCGGCGGTCTCCCTGATGGCGGGCAAACTCAAGGATTCGGCGACCGCCGCGCTCGTCGAATCACTGCGCAAACTGGGCGGCCTGGTCGCGGCCTGACAGCCACCGGACGGACGGGGGAAGGGGCCCCGCGCCTCGGCCGCGAGACCCCTGACACTTTGCGCCTTTCGCCTTGCGCCTCACCCCACGGACTCAGAGGGTGCTATGTGACCTGATGTCGCATGTGTCGTCGCTGGAACGTGTGGGACCGCAGCATCCACGCTGACCAGCGAACTCGGCCGTGCACCGCAGGCTGGTACGTGACTACGAGCATCGGCCCACCACGGCCGAGTCGAGGGTGTACTGGGCCATGAGCGACCGCATGTCGAGGATGCCGACCGAGACCTCCGCCTCCACCTGGCGCGGCGCATGACCGGCGGAGAGCTGACCTTGGGGGCGGTGCTGGCGCGCCTGGAGGAGCGGGAGCGGGAGATCGCCGCGCGGGCCGAGACGGCCCGGGAGAAGATCGCCGAGCTGACCGTGCTGCTGGACGGGCTCGGCAGGGTCACCGAGGAGATCCGGATCACCCGCAAGACGCTGCTCGAGCTGCTCGATCCGCGGCCGCCCGCGCCGCCGACCGCGAAGCTGCCGGAGCATCCGGCTTACCACCAGATCATGGCAGTGTTCGCCACAGACGACGCCCCGCTGCGGGCGCGAGCGGTGTGCGAGGCGATAGACGTGGAGATCGCGCCCAACAACATCAACAACGTCCGCCTGAAGCTCAAGCGGCTGGTCGAACGCGGAATCCTGGTCGGGACCGAGCCGGGCTTGTTCACCCAGCTGCGGCCATAGCCCCCCAGCGAACCCGCGGCCGGGCCGCTCGCCTCAAACGAATGGGCAACACGGGCACCAACTTCACATAGCACCCTCCGAGTTGCCGATCAGTCGATGCGGTCACTCAGGCCCAGCACCTTCGGATCGTCGCTGGGGAAGTTCCTGGGCATGCCCGGCACGTCGATGGTGCGCCCGTACACACCGGCCAGGAACTCGACAACGCCGACCGGGAACTCGATCCAGTCGGCGTTGTCCGTGCGGACGACCACCGGCCATGCGTCCGGGTCCGCAGGGCTCGTCCTCCAGTAGAAGGTGTCCCCCGAATCGGACGACGCCCAGGAGATCAGGCCTCCCGGCTGCGGGTAGGGAACGTAGTCCTCGGTGTCGCCCATCTCGTACAGATCCTGAAGGATCTCGTCGTCCCCGGACTCGGACGCCCATGGCGCCTCGTCGCCGGGCGTCGGAAGGGACACCATGAGGAAATCATCGATGACAAGCACCGGGTACGCCTCCGCCAGAGAGCGGAAGTCCGAGGGCAGCGCCGTCCCGAGGCCCGCCTCGAGGGCGGCCCAGTCCACGCTGCGTCCGCCTGGCACACGCCACCGTGTCATCGAAGGCAGCGCGGCCTCCAGCTCTTCGACCCTCACCATGTCGTCTGCCGATCGGGGGAGTTCTCGACCACGACGGTCTCGAACAATACTCCGTCCACGATGCGGGCGGACACGGCGACATAACTGCTCATAGAGTTACGAACCGCCCTCTCAGTGCTCGTCGGCGAGAATCAGGTAGAGCTTCTTACGGGCGTCATTGATGACCGAGAGCGCCTTCTGACGCTGATCGGCCGAGCCGGTCTTCCAGACCTGACCGAACGCCTCCATCAGACCGAAACCGGCCTGCCGGATCTCGTTGACACTCTCCCAGTCGACTCCGCGACCGGCCTCCTCCCAAGGCGCGTCGGGACCCGACTCCGCCTCGGCGCGACCGGCGTCGGTCAGAGTGAACAGCTTCTTGCCGCCCTCACTGGCGCTGACGATCAGGCCCTCGTCCTCCAGCAGCTGGAGGGTCGGGTAGACCGAGCCCGGACTGGGCCGCCAGGCCCCGCCACTGCGCTCGCCGATCTCCTGGATCATCTCGTACCCGTGCATCGGCCGGTCCTTCAGCAGCGCCAAGATCGACGCACGCACGTCACCGCGGCGCGCCCTCCCCCGGCCACCACCCCGGCCGCGACCGCCGCCGAAGGGTCCACCCCCGAAGGGACCGCCACCGAACGGCGGGCCGAACTGCCCGAAGGCCGCCCGCCGCCCCTCGAAGTCACCCCGGCCTTGATGGCCGGGCCCGCAGTGCCCATGTCCATGCCCGTGCTCATGCTCGTGTCCACGTGAACGCATCGCCACGCTCCTTCCACTGGCGATCTGTCGCGATGCGTCAACGATATATCGGAATCGGTCGCTTGACAATCACGTCTGCCGGGTCGCTGCTGTCCTGTCTCCAAGAATCTGGTCTGCGTCTCAGGTGATCTGGCCCTCTTCTCTCTGGTCTGGCGTCGGGAAGAGCCTCCGTACTCAGCTGACAGGCGGGCGGCGACCGGTCCAGGGGCGTGTGAGTTCGAGGGTGCGAGACACCTGGAGCAGGAGGTCCTCCCGCCATGGTGCGGCGACGATCTGGATGCCGACGGGCAGGCCGGTGGCCTCGTCGTGGTGGACGGGGAGGGAGATCGCCGGCTGGCCGGTCACGTTGAACACCGACGTGAAGACCCCCATCGGGTAGCTGTTCAGCAGTGCCCTCAAGGGATCGTCGTCGGTGCCTGCCCGCCAGGCACCGACGAGCGGCGGAAGGCAGGCCATCGTCGGCGTGACGAGGAGGTCGAAGCCGGCGAGGAAGCCTTCGACGATGCGCCGCGACAACTGCTGGGTCTTCCCTACCCCTTCCGCGTACGCCCACGAGTCGATCGCTCGTGTCGCCTCACGCAGGGCGCGATTGTGCGGCTCGACACGGTCCGGCTCCGCGAGCGCGATTCCGGCACCGCCGACGTTCCACAGGGTCGTGAACGCCGCGACCAACTCGTCGGTCGGCGGCAGCGGGAGGGGGGTGTCGACGATGTGCTGGCCGGCCGATTCCAGCGTTCGAAGAGCGATGTCGACGGCTGCGGTACACGCCGGGTGCACGTCTATCCCGTCGATCGGGGAGTCGGTGAGCACACCGATCCGCAGCCCGGTCGGCATGTCCGTCTTCATCGCGGCGGCGAAGGACGTGCGCGGCGTCGGAGGCGACCACCACGCGGCCGGATCGTGACGCGCCAGCACGTCGAGGGCCGCCGCGGTGTCCGCCACCGAGCGGGTGAGCACGCCGCTGGTGCCGAGACCCTCCACCTCCACGATGGCGTTGGTGACCAGGCCGCGGGTGGGTTTGAGGCCGACGAGGCCGTTGCACGATGCGGGGATCCGTATCGACCCGCCGCCGTCCTCTGCGTGGGCGATGGGCGCCATCCCGGCGGCGACGGCAGCGCCCGCTCCGCTCGACGACCCGCCGGGCGTGCGGTCCGGGTCCCACGGGTTGCGCGAGATGCCCAGGGCGTCGCTCTCGGTGAAGGGCAAGCTGCCGAACTCGGAGGTGGTGGTCTTGCCGAGCAGGACGAAGCCCGCGTCCACGAACCGTCGCACGACCGGGTCCGATGCCTCGGCCGGTTTCTCCCCGGCGCCGGCGGACCCATGGGTGGTGGGCCATCCGGCAACGTCGACAAGGTCCTTGACCGGCAGCGGGACGCCGTGAAACGGCGGGAGGTCTTCGGCCGACGTGGCTCGCGCCACTGCGTCGGCCGCGGTGGACGCGGCATTGCGGACATCGTCGTCGGCCCGGTGACAGAAGGCGTTCAGCTGGGGGTCGAACTGATGCATCCGCTCAAGAAAGCAGTCGGCCACCTCTACTGGGCTCACCTCCTTTCGGCGGATCGCAGCAGCGAGTTCGACGGCGGGCGTGAACGGGTCGATCGGCGAGCGCGTCACGGGCGGCCCTTTCTGGTGTGGGGCTTGCAGGAGCCGTCAATGTCGTCGCGTCCCGCACGTCGCGTCTTGGATGAATGTCGCGTAGCTTGGCGCCATGCGATCTGCCGAGCCGGCCCACGACGCCGCGTCGGTGTGGAACATCGCCACCCCGTCGCAGCGCGGCCGGCTGCCGGGGGTCAGCATGGCCGGATTCCGCGCCCGTACGACCGGCCTCGTCGACCTGGGTTTGGTCCCGTACCCGGCTGTCACGGTGGCCGTCGACCTCGGCGACGGGCCGCTCCTCGTCGATGACTTCAGCGGCCGGCAACAGAGCGGCAGCGTCGTCGTGGGGCTCGCGTCCGGCGGCGTTCGAGGGCGCGGCCGGGACATCGAGTGCCTGCAGGTGCGGCTGTCGCCGCCGGTCGCGCACGCGGTGCTGGGCGCCTGTGCGGGGTCGGGCGCCACTGTGGTCTCCCTCGACGACCTCTGGGGCCGCGACGCCGCGCGCACCCAAGAGCAACTGCGCGCTGCCGGGTCATGGGACGACCGGTTCGCGATAGCGGAGGCTGCGCTCGTTCGACGACACGAGACAGGCCGAGCGGTCGAGCCTGAAGTCGCCTTCGTGTGGGGGAAGATGGTCACGAACCTGGGAGGTGTGCGGATCGAGCGGCTGGCAACCGAGGTCGGCTGGAGCCGTAAGCGTCTGTGGTCCCGGTTCCGAGCCCAGATCGGTCTCAACCCCAAGCGCGCCGCTCAGCTTGTCCGTTTCGACCATGCGGCCCACCGTCTGGCCGCGGGTCACAGCGCCGCACGGGTGGCGGCGGAGATCGGCTACGTCGACCAGTCCCACCTCCATCGGGATGTCATGGCCTTCGCCGGAGTGACACCCACGGCCGTTGCGGTTGCGCCGTGGCTTGCGGTCGACGATGTCGCGTGGGCGGCCCCCGAATACCTGTCCAAGCCTTGACCCACGCTCTGCACCCGGCAGGCGCGAGGCCGGTGGCGCGGGTCACGGGGGAACATTTCTACAAGACGCCCGGCAATTGAGCTTGTGACACTGCGAGCATGTCCAAGAACCGGAATGACTCCCCATTGCCGCGCCTTCACTGGCCGCGGTACGGCGTTGACGCTCCAGCGTTCTCGGCGGTACTCGGCGCCGTCGGCACGGCCTGCTGCCTGGCTGCCGGCCGGTGGCGGCCGGGACGGAACGCGATGGTGACTGCGGGGACGGTACTGATTGCCCACACAGGCATTTACCTGCACACCACACTGCGCGGCAAACTGCGCATCTGGAGGCGGGAGCTGGAACGGGCCGACTTGAAGGGTAACGAGCAGTTGCTGGACCTGGGCTGCGGTAGAGGCGCGGTGCTGATCGAGGCGGCCAGGCGGCTGCCGATGGGACACGCCGTGGGCGTGGACCTGTGGTCCGGAAAGGACCAGAGCGGGAATCGGCCCGAAGTCACGCTCGCCAACGCCGCTGCGGCAGGGGTCGCCGACCGGGTGGAAGTACATACGGCCGACATGACCGCGTTGCCGTTTGCGGACGGCTCCTTCGACATCGTGACGAGCGCGCTGGCGATCCACAACATCCCGTCGCCCGAGGGGCGATACCGAGCGGTGGACGAGGCCATGCGGGTGCTGCGCCCGGGCGGGCAGTTGCTCGTCGCCGACTTCTGGCCCATGGCCAGGAAGTACGCCGCGCACATCGGCCAGGGCACACTGCGCGGACTCGGCCCCAGGTACTGGTACGGCGGCCCGTGGCTCGGCATCACACTGCTGCATGCCGTCAAGGAGCGCTAAGCATGTTGCACAGCTCCTGAGCTGGGCGTCTCCCCGGCATGGCCGGAGCGTTCAGGGCTGACCTCGTGCCGGGGAGAGAGGCGTTGTCCGGGCTGCAAGTGACGTGGTCTACACGCCTTTTGAAGCGTGCACGTCGCGTGGGGTCCGGGTTCGCCGGGGCCGCTGTCCGGCGAACGGGAAAGCTTCTCGGACATGGTGGTCGGCCTCGCCGGCGCCCGGTCCTGTCCCGGTTCGGCGCGGCCTGCGTCGCGGTCACGCTCGGTGTGCGCGGTGCGCCCGGGCCCTCGGAGCAGAGCGGCCTGCTGTCCCCGGCATCGGTCTCCCCGCTTCCGGCGCCGCGACCGCCTCGCCGAAGAACACCGCGCGTCGGGACCACCGGGCGGCCACTGGTCCCGCCGACGTCGAGTTCCACGGAACCAGCGCCCCCACCGAAGCGATCTCAGGCCCCAACGGACCTTCTGGACCTTGGCGTTGTTCAGCACCGCAAGGGGACTGAGGTCACCGTCAGACCAGGCAGAACTCGTTTCCTTCCGGGTCGGCCAGCACCACGTGATCGGGTCTGCCCTGCAGTTCGTCCTCACGGATCACGGTCGCACCCGCGGCGGTCAACCGCTCCACCGACTGGACCACACGGGGCCATCGCACCTCCCAGGGCGTATCACGACCGCCCCCGACCTGCACGTCCAGATGCAACCGGTTCTTCACCACCTTCGACTCCGGCACTTGAAGGAAGGACAGGTTGGGGCCCACCCCGTCCGGATCGGAGAGGTATGCGCCCTGATCCCACTCGTCCTTCGGGATTTCGTGATGAGCGAACCATTCCTCCCAGCTCCCGAAGCCTGCGGGCGCGGGCTTCGTCGTATACCCCAGTGCCAGCGCCCAGAACTCGGCCAGCTTCGCCGGGTGCGCGCAGTCGATCGTCAAGCTCCACCTGATCGCCATGGGGTCTCCTCCTCGGTCCGTTGTGCGAAACGTACCGCCCGCCTCTGACACCCCCGTTCCGCCGCATCGCGCCCGGCGCTCACGACTCACGGACGGAGCGGCCGCCGGAATCGGTGGCAGACGGTCGAAGTCCCTGCCCCTGGCCGGGCATTTCGGTCCAGCGACAGTGAATTGGCCTTGTTCTGCCGCGCTCCGCCGCACTTACGGTCGGCGGCATGAGGATCCGAATCGTCGACACGTTCACCGACCGCCCCTTCACCGGGAATCCGGCAGGAGTCCTGCTGTTGGACTCCGGCACATTTCCCGACGACGCGCGGCTCCAGTCGATCGCCACGGAGGTCAACCTCTCCGAGACCGCCTTCGCCCACCGGCTGCCGGCGGGCGGCGAGGCGGACTGGGCACTGCGCTGGTTCACTCCGACGACAGAGATGGACATGTGCGGGCACGCCACCCTCGCGACCGCTCACGTCCTGCACACCACCCGGGCGGCGAGCGGCACGGTGCGTTTCACGGCGCGATGCGGAATCCTCACCGCGACCAGCCACCCGGACGGCACGGTCACCCTCGACTTCCCCACAGCCCCACTGACGCCGGAGACCGTCCCGGCCGGGCTGGGCGCCGCCCTGGGCGCGGAACCGCTCTCCGTCCACGACACCGGCCCGCACATCGGCGACGTGGTCGTGGAACTGGCCGACGAGGCGACCGTACGAGGGCTGACCCCGGATCTCGCCATGGTGGCTCGCCTCTCCCGACGGGGCATCATCGCCACGGCCGCTGCCGAGGACCCCTCCCGCGGCTACGACTTCGTCTCCCGCGGCTTCTTCCCACGCGTCGGGATCGATGAGGACCCGGTGACCGGCAGCGCGCACACCGCGCTGGCCCCCTTCTGGTCGGCCCGCCTCGGCCGTGACGAGCTGACCGGACTACAGGCCTCCGCCCGTTCCGGCCTGGTCCGCACCTCACTGCGCGGCGAGCGCACCCTGCTGACCGGCAGCGCCGTGACGGTCATCGACGGCGAACTGCTCACGACACTCTGAACCTTCCGACGACATCACGACGGAGGGCGTACGGACCACTCCCGTACGCCCTCCGCACCGGACACCACCCACGGATGCCCTCCGCACACGCCGAACACCCCGACCGCCCCCACCCCGCTCACGGCGTAGGCAGCCACCCCACTTTCCCGGCCAGCAGGGCGTATCCGACGAACGCCCCTATGTCGAGCAGCGCATGCGCCGCCACCAGCGGACCGACCCGTCCCCAGCGCCGGTACAAAAGCACGAAGACCACGCCCATCACCATGTTGCCGATGAAGCCACCGATGCCCTGATACAGGTGGTACGAGCCGCGCAGCACCGAACTCGCCACCAGGGCGGCCATCGGCGTCCACCCCAACTGCCCGAGCCTGCACAACAGGTACCCGACGACGATCACTTCTTCCACTACGGAGTTCTGCAGTGCGGACAGGATCAGGACCGGGAATCTCCACCACACGTCGGGCAGTGACTCCGGGACCACCGTCAGATTGAACCCGGCTGCCCGCGCCACCAGGTAGAAGGCGAGCCCGGCGCTTCCGATGCCTGCCGCGACGAGCGTGCCGCGTCCCAGATCCGGCCATGGCCTGGACCGGTCGAAGCCGATGGCGCGCAGGCCGGTGCCCTCCCTGATCAACAGATGCGCAACGAGGGCGACGGGCACCAGGGCCGTCGCGATACCGAAGAGTTGCCAGGCGAGATCCAGCCATGGACGCCCCGGCGCGTAGGAGCTGTTGAGGGTCGCGGCCTGTTCCTTCAAACCGCCTGGTTTCGTCAGTGATCCGACAAAACTGATCAGGGCAGACACCCCGCTGGCCCCCAGGGACAGAGCCAGTACCAGCACCGTTTCGGACCGCAAGATCCGTTGCGAAACAGCCTCCTGAGGAAAAGAATCAGCCACGCGCCCCGCCTCCACCTGTACACCTGCCTTGAGTTGTGCATTCACGCCCCATGCCCCGCCGCGTGCCACTAGGGTCTCGAATGCAGGTACGAAGATCATGCGCGACAGGCCGGGGGACGACCACCATTGCCGATGGTGTGGTCCCCCTTTTTCCTTGTTCATGCTCAAGGAGGGGCACCACCGACATGGGACGTCACAGCTTGCCCGATGACTACGCGACCGGTGGAAGCGGGGACGGTCCGCCGCCGCGCCGTCGGCGCATCGTCGCGATCGCGACCATGCTCGTCCTCGCGGTGGCGGCGGGAACGGTAGTCGCGGCGCAGGGCGGCCTGCTGTCGTTCTCGAAGTCCTGCGAGGACTCCGCCGTACGTCTCACCATGGTGGCCTCACCGGACATCGCCCCTGCCGTGCGGGCCGTCGCCGACAAGGCGCGCGAGGACGGTCTGAGATCCGACGGCCGCTGTCTGTATGTGCGGGTCGTCGCGCGCGATTCCTACAAGGTCGCCGACGCCATCTCCTCCGGTACCCGTGCCCCGGACTACCAGATCTGGCTGCCCGACTCCGACCTCTGGCTCGACCGGGCCAAGGGCTCCGGCGACGGCATCCCGATCAACGGAGGCGATTCCATCGCCTCCTCGCCCGTCACCATGGCCATGGTGCCCTGGGCGGCCAAGAAGCTCGGCTGGCCGAAGAAGAAGTACTCGTGGGCCGAGCTGACGGCCGCGGCCCTGGACTCGGACAAGGTGCGCCTGGGCTCGGCGGACCCGGCACGCAGCGCCACCGGGCTGCTCGCCCTCTCCAGCATCGGCACGTCCTCCGAGAAGCAGGGCGGTGACAGCGACACCAGGGTCGCGGAGACCGCCAAGCTGCTCGCGCAGCGCATGTCGGACGGAGACCCCCAGGTACTGGAAACACTGGCGCAGAGCGATTCGGGCGCCGAGAAGGGCAATCCGGACCGCAACCAGGCGGTGCTCCTCTCCGAGCAGGCCGCGTTCGCCCACAACGCGGAGTCGACCGGCGGCGGAAGGCTCGATCTCTTCTACCCCAAGGACGGCACCCCGCTGCTCGACTATCCGTACACGCTGGTCGACGAGACCAGGATGACTACGTCCGAGGGCCGGGCGGCGCTGCGTTTCATGACGCTGCTGCACGAGCCGGGCGCGCAAGCCACGCTGAAGAAGCACGGCTTCAGGGACGTGGACGGGACGGCCGGGGAGTCCTTGGTCGCATCGGCGGGCGGCAGCAAGCCCCAGCCGTACGCCACCACGGCTACCGCGGCACCGTCCGCCGAGGACCTCCAGCAGACGCTCGGCATGTGGACGATCACGGTACAGAGCGCGCGGCTGACGACGGTTGTCGACGCCTCGGGTTCGATGGCCACGATCGTGCCGGGGCGCAACCAGTCCCGGATGGATGTCACCAAGGCGTCCCTGATCCAGGCCCTCAGCCAGTTCACCCCGAACGACGAGATCGGGCTCTGGGAGTTCGCCACCACGCTCGACGGCGACAAGGACTACCGCAGGCTGGTTCCGACCGGCAGGCTCGGCGATCCGGCGAAGGGCGGCGGTACGCACCGCGAGAGGCTCGCTGCGGCCTTCTCCGCGCTGCAGCCGGTACCGGGCGGCGCGACCGGCCTGTACGACACCGCTCTGGCCGCGTACAAGGACGCCCAGGCGACGTATGTGGAGGGCAAGTTCAACGCCGTGGTGATCCTCACCGACGGCTCGAACCAGGACGATCGCTCCATCTCCCGAAGCGCCCTGATCGCGGAACTGAAGCGAATCGCCGACCCGGAGCGTCCGGTGCCGCTCCTCGCCATCGCGGTCGGCCCGGAGGCCGACCGCGAGGAGCTGAACGAGATAGCGAAGGTGACCGGCGGCGGGGGCTACCAGGTCACCGACCCCGCGGATATCCAAGCCGTGATTCTGCAGGCCGTCATGACGGCGGGGCAGAGCAACCACGCCGCCCAGGAGTAGCACTCCGCGCGGACGGGAACCACGGCGGACGACGTCGGCCGGGAGTGGCGGCGGTCCGCCGACGCCCGCCACAACAGCCCGCCACGACGAGGTCACCGCGCCGGGACACCCGTCGGCCAGTTGTGCACGGGCTCGCCGCTGTGCATCAGTTCGGCGTACCGACGGGTGGTCGCGGCCAGCGCGACACGCCGTTCGTGCCCGGTCTCCCGAGCCCGGTGGTAGGCGTCCACCTGCCAGGACGCCCCGTTCACCCGTCGCCTGCAGCGCTCCTCGATGACCCCGAGATAGCGGTCCCGGTCCCCGGGCTCGATGTTCCAGGCATCGAGCCCCGCGGCAGCCAGCGGCAGCAGTTCATCCCGTACGAGCTTGACGGCCGGCACCCGGGTCAGCCCGCCCGACCGGCCCGGACGCGGCCAGATCAGTTCCGCGTCGATGCCGTGGCGGCAGGCAGCCTCGAAGTTCTCGGCCGCCGCGTCGAAGGGAAGCCTGGTCCACACCGGACGGGACTCCTCGGCAAGCGCCCGCACGAGCCCGTAGTAGAGCGCGGCATTGGCGATCACATCGGTGACGGTGGGGCCTGCGGGCAGGACCCGGTTCTCCACCCGCAGATGGGGTACACCGTCGACCAGGCCGTACACGGGCCGGTTCCAGCGGTAGACCGTACCGTTGTGGAGCACGAGTTCCTGCAACTGCGGCACCCCGCCCTCGCCGAGCACCCGCAGCGGTTCCTCCTCGTCGCAGATCGGCAGCAGCGGGGGGAAGTAGCGCAGGTTCTCCTCGAAGAGCTCGTACGCCGAACCGATCCACCGCTCGCCGAACCAGGTCCTGGGCCGCACCCCCTGGTTGCGGAGTTCGGCCGGTCTGGTGTCCGTGGCCTGCTGGAAGAGCGGCGGCCGCGACTCCCGCCACAGCTCCCTGCCGAACAGGAACGGGGAGTTCGCACCGAGGGCGATCTGGACCCCGGCGACGGCCTGCGCCGCGTTCCAGACAGCCGCGAAGCGCGCCGGGGTCACCTGCAGATGCAGCTGAACCGATGTGCAGGCGGCCTCGGGGGTGATCGAGGAGGAGGTGCAGACCAATCGTTCCACGCCGCTTATGTCGAGGGAGAAATCCTCGCCCCGCGCAGCCACCATTTGATCGTTCAGCAGTGTGTAGCGGGCCGCGTCCGAGAGGTTCGCCGCAACGAGGTCCGCATGCCCAAGGGTGGGCAGAATTCCGATCATCATGATCCCGGAATCGACCTCGCCCGCCTTCCGGTGGGCATATCCGAGGCCGGTCCTGAGCTCTTCGGCCAGCTGATCGAAAACGCGTCCTTCCAGGTGGTGCGGGACTATGTTCACTTCCAGATTGAACATCCCGAGTTCGGTCTGGAAATCACGGCTCGCGATGCGCGGGAGCACCTCCCCATTCATCATCTTCGGCATGCCGTCGGCGCCTGCCAGATTCAACTCGATCTCCATGCCCATGAGGTTGCGGGGGCGGTCGAACCTCCGCTCCGCCAGGAGCCTCTCCAGTCCCTCCAGGCACTGGTGGAGCTTCCTCCGGTACCGATACGGATCGGACAGATCAAAGGCGCCCGCCACGACCTTCTCCCCCATCGAAGCGTCCCTCCCTCGAGTGGGCGGCCCGCGGCTCAGGCCGCTCGCGTCACGGTCGATAATGCCCAGACCGGGTGATCCATAACGCCCCGCGATCGCCACGCACCCAGTAATCTGAGGGCGGTCGTCCGCGGCACATTCCGCCGGCATGGCGCAGTTCGCAGTTTTCGCCTCCGGGCGCACAGTGAAAACACCGACGCGTTTCGGCCGACCGCGTCGAGGGAAAAATCCCTGGCGGCGGCTGCGCCGCCGACGACGAATCAGCGTAATCTCCGCATAATAAAGTCTTGATACCGCCTTGTCGGCAATACCTGCGACGGCTAGTGGAATCACTGCGTGAACACGTGTCGTATAAACTTCGCGGACGAGGCAGAGAGTTGACGCACCGGCCCAGTCACCGGCCTCCTCTGGCCCCGCACGCCGACAGCGCCGTCTGCACCCGCCCACGCAACACCGTGTCTCCGAAGTGAGAGGCGACCCACTATGCCGCTGCTTGTTCCCCCGGCTCCCGCGCCCGCTCTCCGCAGCGTTCTCGCGGCACTCGGTTCACCCACCGCAGTCCGTGAGGCCCGCACACCGGCTCTCCGATCCGCCCAGGGGCCACTGAGCGCCGAACTCCCACTCCCCGTCCATGTACTGGAGCGGATCGGACCGAGCGGGCTCGCACCCGCCACGCGGCTCATCGCGTGGCGGTTCGTGATCCACAGCTCGGAGCAGGCGGTCGCCGCGGCGGACACCATGCTCACTCCGGACGGCTGGACCTTCTCGCACTTCTTCGAGGGCCCGTACATCGCCTCGACCGAACTCGCCCTGCGCCAGGCCGAGACGGTGACACCGCACTACCAGCCACGGCTGCTGTCCATTCCCGAGCTCTACATGCTGGCGCTGTGGCTGCACGGCGACACCGATGCCGATGCGGCCGGTGGCTCGCTCGCCCCCGCCGATCTCCTGGTACCGCTGGCTCCCGCCCCGCCCGGAATCGCGGCCCACCGCCCGCACCGGGTCGCCGATCTGCTCCGCGTGATGACGCTGCGCATCACCCCGCGCCCCGGCCCCCTGCTCGGATCGCCGGCCTGACAGCGGCCGCGCCTCACACCACAGCGCTGTGCCCCGCCATCGTCTCCGGTGGTGGGGCACAGCGCCGCGCAGCGCACATCCCGCCCATCCGGACTAGCCCGGTTTGGCCACCCCGAACCACCCGAAGTGACAGTGCAGTTGCGGTGAACCGTCCGGCCGGGTGATGCGTCCTCGGAGTAAGGAGAAGTGCTGCTGCGAAATCCCTGCGGATTGACGCCCGTGGGGCAACACTGGGACCGGACCGATCGATACGGGGGAGCGGCCATGGACACCTCGTCAAGCCGCAGGACATTCACTACAACGCAGCGAAAGAACCCAGCCATGTGCCAGCACCAGCCACCATGCCCGACCGCCGACTCAGCCGACCGGGAGGCCGCCCGTCTGACGGCACACCACCCCGAACAGGGCTGGAGCCTGCTGTGCAACGGCGTCCTGCTCTTCGAGGACACCGGTGAGCTGCTGCCGGACGGGCAGATCATCGCCCCGCACCGACCCCTGGAGACCGGTCGGGTGATGAAGGCCGCCTGACACCGGCCGGTACGAACAGGGGCCGGCCCGGAGAAAGCTCCGCACCGGCCCCGACGCATGTCCGCGTCACGCCCTGCCGCTCATGCCTCAGTTGTCGTACTCGTCCAGCGGCGGGCAGGAGCAGACGAGGTTACGGTCGCCGAAGGCACCGTCGATCCGGCGCACCGGCGGCCAGTACTTGTCCGCGGCCGGGACACCGGCCGGGAAGACCGCCACCTCACGGCTGTAGCCGTGCTCCCACTCCCCACCCAGCATCGCCGCGGTGTGCGGAGCGTTGCTCAGCGGGTTGTCGTCCGCGCTCCACTCGCCGGAGGCCACCTTCTCGACCTCGCCGCGAATCGCGATCATCGTGTCGCAGAAGCGGTCGAGCTCCGCGAGGTTCTCGCTCTCGGTCGGCTCGATCATCAGCGTCCCGGCGACCGGGAACGACATGGTCGGCGAGTGGAAACCGTAGTCGATCAGACGCTTGGCGATGTCGTCGACGGTGACTCCGGTGGCCTTGGAGATGGGCCGCAGGTCCACGATGCACTCGTGCGCTACCAGCCCGGCCGGGCCGTTGTACAGGATCGGGTAGTGCGGTTCGAGGCGCTTGGCGATGTAGTTGGCGGCGAGTACGGCGACCTGCGTCGCACGCTTCAGGCCCTCACCGCCCATCAGGCGTACGTACGCCCAGGAGATGGGGAGAATGCCGGCCGAGCCCCACGGAGCGGCCGAGATCGGGCCGACGCCGGTCTCCGGGCCCGCCGCAGGCTGCAGCGGGTGGTTCGGCAGGTACGGCGCGAGGTGCGCGCGCACACCGACCGGGCCGACGCCGGGGCCGCCGCCGCCGTGCGGGATGCAGAAGGTCTTGTGCAGGTTCAGGTGCGAGACGTCGCCACCGAACCGGCCCGGCTTGGCGAGGCCGACCAACGCGTTGAGGTTGGCGCCGTCGACGTACACCTGACCGCCGGCGTCGTGCACCTCGGCACAGATGTCCGCGACGTGCTCCTCGAAGACACCGTGCGTCGACGGGTACGTGATCATGAGCACGGCGAGCTCGTCACGGTGCTTCTCGATCTTGGCGCGGAGGTCCTCGATGTCGACCTCGCCGTCGTCGGCGGTCTTCACCACGACGACCTTCATTCCGGCCATCACGGCGCTGGCGGCGTTGGTGCCGTGCGCGGAGGACGGGATGAGGCAGACGGTCCGCTGGTCGTCGCCGTTGGCGCGGTGGTACGCCCGTACGGCCAGGAGGCCGGCGAACTCGCCCTGCGAGCCGGCATTCGGCTGGATCGAGACGGCGTCGTAGCCGGTGACCTCGGCGAGGCGCTCCTCCAGCTCACGGATGAGGGTGAGGAAGCCCGGCGCCTGCTCGGCCGGCGCGAAGGGATGCAACGCGCCGAACTCGGGCCAGGTGATGGGCTCCATCTCGGTGGTCGCGTTCAGCTTCATGGTGCAGGAGCCGAGCGGGATCATGCCGCGGTCCAGGGCGTAGTCCCGGTCGGCGAGCTTGCGCAGGTAGCGCAGCATCGCCGTCTCGGAACGGTGCTGGTGGAAGACCGGGTGGGTGAGGATCTCGTCGGTGCGCAGCAGGCTCTCGGGCAGCGTGTCGGCAGCCGCGGCGTCCAGCGCCTCGATGTCCCCGTCGGCACCGAACGCGGCCCAGACGGCGGCGATCTGTGCACGGGTGGTGGTCTCGTCACAGGCGAGGGAGACGAGGTCCGTGTCGACGAGCCGCAGGTTGACACCGCGCTGGCGGGCGTCGGCCACGACGTCGACGGCCTTCCCCGGAACGCGCACGGTGAGCGTGTCGAAGTAGGCGCCGGTCACGACGTCGATGCCACTGGCGCGCAGGCCCTCGGCCAGGATCGTCGCGTAGCGGTGGGTGCGAAGGGCGATCGTCCGCAGCCCGTCCGGGCCGTGGTAGACGGCGTACATCCCTGCCATGACGGCGAGCAGCACTTGAGCCGTGCAGATGTTGCTGGTGGCCTTCTCGCGACGGATGTGCTGCTCGCGGGTCTGCAGCGCCAGCCGGTAGGCCTTGTTGCCGTCCGCGTCGACCGAGACGCCGACGAGGCGCCCGGGCAGGCTGCGGGCGAACTTCTCGCGTACGGCCATGAAGCCGGCGTGCGGTCCGCCGAAGCCCATCGGCACACCGAAACGCTGCGTTGTGCCGACCGCGATGTCCGCGCCCAGGTCGCCCGGTGAGGTGAGCAGGGTCAGGGCCAGCAGGTCGGCGGCGACCGTGACAATCGCACCCAGTTCATGGGCCTGCTCGATCAACGGCTGGATGTTCCGCACCGCTCCGGAGGCGCCCGGGTACTGCACCAGCACACCGAAGACGCCGCGCTCGGCGATCTCTGCCGGGATGCCGTCGGAGAGGTCGGCGACGACAACCTCGACACCGGAGGGCTCGGCGCGGGTCTCGATGACGGCGATCGTCTGCGGCAGGGCGTCGGCGTCGACCAGGAAGACGCCGTTCTTGACCTTGCCGACGCGCCGCGAGAGCGCCATGGCCTCGGCGGCCGCGGTGCCCTCGTCGAGCAGGGAGGCGCCGGAGGTGGGCAGCCCGGTCAGCTCGGCGACCATCGTCTGGAAGTTGAGGAGCGCCTCCAGGCGGCCCTGCGAGATCTCCGGCTGGTACGGCGTGTAGGCCGTGTACCAGGCGGGGTTCTCCATGACGTTGCGGAGGATCACCGGCGGGGTGAACGTGCCGTAGTAGCCGAGACCGATCATCGGGGCCAGCACCTGATTGCGGTCGGCCAGGGCGCGCAGCTCGGCGAGGACCTCGGCCTCGGTGCGGGCGGCCGGCAGCCGGAGCGCCTCCGCGCTCTTGATGACATCGGGCACCGCGGCCGCGGTCAGCTCGTCCAGTGAGCCGTAACCGACCTGGGCGAGCATCTTCGCCTGCGCCTCGTCATCGGGACCGATGTGACGCTGTTCGAACGGAATACCCTGCTCCAGCTGGGAGAGCGGAGTGCGACGGGGGGTCATGGTGGAGGCCTCCTGGTCTGTCACGACCTGCGAGGGGCACCGCGGCGCGGGTGCCCGAACGGCCTCCCCCTCTGTCATCTCAACCTGAGAGCTTCACCGGCTCGCCTTGTGGCGTACCGGCTTTCACCGTCGGTGAGGAAGGGAACCGACGGCGCTCGGCCGCACGGAACCCGCCCTGCTTTCCAGAGTGACCTCGTCCGCGCGGTACGGGGGCCTGAGAGATTCCGGGGAGGATTTGCTCCTTCGGCGCCTTCGGATTTGCTCCGGAGGACTCTCCCGCACGGGGTCAGCAGCCATCACCAGCCTACCAGCGGGGTTCGTGGCGGAATTCTCGAGTGGCCAACCCCCCGGATCTGCACTTTTGTAGTGCTTGTGGAGTAGCCGCGACCAGTGGAGGGACCGTGCAGACCGACATCGATCCGCGCAGCCTGATCGGCCGCAAGGCGTTCGACCGCAAGGGCACCAAGATCGGAACCGTGGACGAGGTGTACCTCGACGACGCGACGGGTGTGCCCGAGTGGGCAGCCGTACGTACCGGACTCTTCAGCCGGGACGCGTTCGTCCCGCTGGAACCCAGCGAGTTCGTGGAGGATTCGCTCCGCGTCCCCTTCGACCGGGCGCTGATCAAGGACGCACCCGACTTCGGCGTCGGTCGCCATCTCTCACCGGAACAGGAGCTCCAGCTCTACCGGCACTACGGTCTGGACTCCCCACCCGAGGAGACCGGCCCGGACAGGGACTTCGGCAGACTGGCCGGCCAGGACGAGTAGTCCACCGGGTTCCGCACCAGCGGCAGCGGATCGGCAGGTTGCAACTGCGCGTCGTCGATCCGGAAGGTACGCACCCGGCCGGGCGCCGACTCCGGTTCCTCGAACCGCACCGTCACCCGGCCGACACCGCTGCCCTGCACCCAGCCATGGCCGTAGACGTCATGGCGCACGTCGTGTCCGGCGGGCCAGCGCCGCGCGGCGAGCTGTTCGGAGTTCTCGGGGGCCGCCTCCCCCGCCCCACCGGCCGGCTCGTCCCCCTCGTTCACCGCTTCCTCCTCTGCCGCTTCCCCCGTCGCGGCCCGCTCACCGGCGGCCTGCGCGAAGAGGTCCTCCTGCGTGTAGTCGGCGAGCCCCGTGACGCCCACCCCCAGGAGTCGTACGCCTCCGGTGGTGTCCACCGCCTCAAGGAGCCGCGCGGCGGCCTCCCGGACCACCGCGGGGTCGTCCGTCGGCCCACGGAGCGTCTCGGACCTCGTGAGCGTGGAGAAGTCGTACCTGCGCACCTTCAGCACCACCGTCCGCCCGGACCGCCCCGCGTCCCGCAGCCGCTGGACGCATCGGCCCGCCAGCCGCTCCACCTCCGTCCTGACCCGCACCCGGTCGTGCAGGTCCGCGTCGAAGGTGTCCTCGACCGACACCGATTTCGCGTCCCGCTCCGCGACGACGGGCCGGTCGTCGTACCCGAACGCCATCCGGTGGAGCGAGCCGCCGTGCGCCTTTCCCAGAAGCCGTACGAGCTCCGCCTCACCCGCCTCGGCCAGGTCATCGACGGTCGTCATCCCGGCGCGGCGCAGATGGTCCGCCGTCGCGGGCCCGACGCCGGGGAGGATCCGTACCGGCATCGGTGCGAGCAGTTCCCGCTCCGTGCCCGGCTCGATGAGCAGCAGCCCGTCCGGTTTGGCCTGCTCCGAAGCGATCTTGGCCAGCATTTTGGAGCCGGCGAGCCCGACCGAGCCGGTCAGCCCGGTGACCGCCTTGATGGCCGTACGCAGCTGCCCGCCGATCTCCAGCGCGGAAGCCGTGTCATCGGCCGCCCCACCGGCTTCCAGGTCCACGAAGGCCTCGTCCAGGCTGAGCGGCTCGACAAGCGGGGAGAGGCGTCCCAACAGCTCCATCACTTGGTCGCTGACCGTCCGGTACAGCAGGAAGCGGGGCACCAGATAGGCCGCATTGGGGGCCAGCCGCCGGGCCTGCGCCATGGGCATCGCCGAATGGACTCCGAAGCGCCGTGCCTCGTACGACGCGGTAGCGACGACTCCGCGCGGCCCCAGCCCACCGACCACGACGGGTTTTCCGCGCAGGCTGGGCTTCGCCGCCTGCTCGGCAGAGGCGTAGAAGGCATCCATGTCGAGATGCAGGATGGTGGGCGCGGCTCTCACATCAATCGATGCTGCCCCATGGCACTGACAATCGCCGCGCCCGAATCCTCGCCCTGGTCAGCCTGCGCGGTTGCGCCGCCGCGCGAGCTCATCGGTGGGGTTGTTCCCGATCAATGTCTCGCCGGTGTCCACGCGCTCTCCGTGCAGCTGCGACAGCGCGATGTCGACGTCCTGCCACACCACGCCCACGGCAATGCCGAAGACCCCCTGGCCGCCTCGGAGCAGGTCGACGACCTCGTCCGGCGAGGAGCACTCGTAGACCGTCGCCCCGTCACTCATCAGCGTCATCCGCTCCAGGTCCTGAAACCCGCGGGCCCGCAGATGCTGAACCGTGGTGCGGATGTTCTGCAGGGCGACGCCCGTGTCCAGGAAACGCTTGACGATCTTCAGCAGAACGACGTCCCGGAAGCTGTAGAGCCGCTGTGTGCCCGAGCCGTATGCCGGACGAACGCTCGGCTCGACCAGCCCCGTGCGCGCCCAGTAGTCGAGCTGCCGATAGGTGATCCCCGCAGCCGCACACGCTGTCGGCCCCCGATAGCCGATGTCGTCGGCCGATGCCACGCCGCCCCCCGCCATCGCCGCCGGTTGAACCGGTTGCCTGATGGTGTGGCCGGCTGTACTCCCCTGCTGCGGATACGGCCCACCCGCTGCCGTACCGTCGCCGCTGCTTCTCACGCCGACCTCCGTCCTTGACCTGCCATCTCGAAGGTAGGCAGTCACTCGGGGTGCGTCAACGATCGCCACACTCGGCACGCCGAGTGATAATCACCCTGAGGGTGGTTTCCCGTGACTCGTGGGCGGGAAAGGCTGCTCGAATGCGCTGACGGCGCCCCCGTAGAACGGTCACTGACTGTTGGTGCCGAAGTCCTCCGGTGAGATCTGATCGAGGAACTCGCGGAACTTCTCCACCTCGTCCTCCTGCTCGTCGGGGATGGCGATGCCTGCGTCGTCGAGCACCCCGTCGCTGCCGTAGATCGGCGTCCCGGTGCGCAGCGCGAGCGCTATGGCGTCGGACGGCCGCGCACTCACCTCGACCCCGCTGGCGAAGACCAGCTCCGCGTAGAAGACCCCTTCTCGCAGGTCCGTGATGCGGACCTCGGTGAGCTCCTGGCCGACGGCCTCGAGCACATCCTTGAAGAGATCATGGGTCAGCGGCCTGGCCGGAGCCATGCCCTGCTGGGCAAAGGCGATCGCCGTCGCCTCACCAGGACCGATCCAAATGGGGAGGTACCGGTCGCCTCCCACTTCACGCAGGAGCACGATCGGTTGGTTCGAGGGCATTTCAACCCGGACACCCACAACGTCGAGCTCGTTCACACAGCAACCCTAGGACGTGCTCGGCAGGTTTGGGTAGTCGGGCACCGACGAGATCAGTGGAACCGAACCTTGAGAGCGGTCTGCACAAGGGCCGAGTGAAGCCGTACGGACAGCTCGGCGAGCTCCCTCGCGGTGGCCTCCGCATGCGCTCTGGTCTGCGGATTCCGGTGCCGCCGAAGGGGCGCGACCACCTGCTCGATAAGTCCCGCCTCGCGATCGGCGGCTGCCCGGATGGCACGGAGGTGACGCGGTTCCAGACCGAATCGACCCAGATCCGCCACAAGCTTGGCCACCGTGACCATCTCGGCGTCGTAGCCGCCCTCGCCGCTCGGAGCGACCAGGCCGTACGACTCCCACTCATCCAGGTCACTCTCGGTGACCTCGGCCACCGCGAGCAGCTCGGCACGGCCGATCCGGGCCGCGGTCGCCCTTCCGGACTCCGCGTCCCAGCCGCCGTCTGTCAGGTCCCGGGGGCCGCCCCCGGAGGGCAGGGCGCACTGCTCTCCGCGGGCGAGGGCATCCAGATGCTCACGGATGACCTTCAGCGGGAGGTAGTGGTCCCGCTGCATACGCAGCACCTGCGCGAGCCTCTCCACGTCGGCCGCACGGAACTTGCGATAGCCGGAGGGGGTCCGCTGCGGCTCGACGAGCCCTTCGGCCTCCAGGAAGCGAATCTTGGAGATCGTGACTTCGGGAAACTCGTCCCGCAGCTGCAGGAGCACCGTGCCGATGCTCATCGGGCGGTCGTCGGCGGTGGCGGTGCCGTGACCGGCACCGCCCGACGGTGTTCTCAGCATGGACCTTCCCTGACGGGTCAGATGCCCCGCTGGCTCGCGTAGAAGACCAGCCGGTACTTGCCGATCTGCACTTCGTCGCCGTTGGACAGGGCAACGGAGTCGATGCGCTCGCGGTTGACGTAGGTGCCGTTGAGGCTGCCCACATCCCCGACCGTGAAGCTTCCGTCGGGGCTCCTGCGGAACTCCACGTGCCGCCTCGACACCGTCACGTCGTCGAGGAAGATGTCGCTCTGCGGGTGGCGGCCGGCCGTGGTCAGCTCGCTGTCCAGCAGGAAGCGGCTGCCGGAGTTCGGACCGCGCCGCACCACGAGCAGCGCCGAGCCGAGCGGAAGTGCGTCGACAGCAGCCTGCGCCTCGGGCGAGAGGGACGGCACGAGCGTCTGCCCGGTGGCCTCCGCCTCGTACGCCTCGAGACCTGAGATGGAAATGGTCGAGGTCGTCTCCGAGGCACGCTCGGGAATTCCGCCCCTCAGCGGCGCACCGCAGTTGGAGCAGAAACGACTGGCCTCGGCGTTGCGATGCCCGCACCTCGTACAGACCGGCATGGACGAACCCTCCTGCCTCGGGGTAAACCCTCCACCCGTACCTGAGGTTGACGGTTCTCCGAAACCTATGCGGGCGGCACCGGCAGGGTCAACAGACGACGCGCCGGAAGCGCCCGAATTGTCACTGCCCGAACCCGACACCTGATCGCGGAAGAGCGGGCGCTCCGAGCCCTGCTCATCCGCCTGGCCATGGCGCGGTGCGCGATGGCGGGCAGCCTCATCGCGAGCGCTCTTGCCGAACAACTTCCCAAACAACTTCACGGGCGATTCCCCTTGACCGAAATAGACCCGCCCGTGGGGCAGGACGAACCCTGAATGAACACACCTGCCGACCCGGACATCTTCACAACGTCCGTATCCACTCGACAGTTTCCACCACGCACCACCATTACGATGCGGCGACCCCCCGCAGCCGCCTGCCCGTGTCCTTCGCCCCCTCGACGCCGCGGCCTCACGGGGACGACGACCGAGCGTAGTCAGGCCGCTTTGCCGGTCGCAAGACGTCCACGACGATGTCGTCGGCCTGCTCAACATGCACGGTGGCCTGCTCCTTCTCCAGTGTCTGCACCACACCGCCGGGGATGTTCAGTGCCGGCTCCAGGTCCTGGGGCTTGCCGATCACCTTGAACACGTACGGCGCGGTGATCTTACGGCCGTCGACCTTGACCTTGCCGCCGTCACCGGAGAAGTACGTATTGGCCACCACTCTGACGCCATTGACCTCGATCGCCTCGGCGCCTGCCGCTCGCAACTCCTGGAGTGCATCGAGCAGCATGTCCGCCTTGACTCCGTCTCCCGGGTCATTGACGGTGAGGGTGATCCCGGGCCCGTGTGCGGCCACGGTGCCCGCGAGGACACCGAGTTGCCGTTCCTTCTCCACCGTCTGCTTGCGCGCCTCCTCGGCCTGGTCGGAGCTGTTCTCCAGCTCCGTGCGTTGAGCGTCGAGACGCTGCTTCTCATCCTCGAGACGCTGTGTGCGGTCGTCCAGCTCGTCGAGAATGCGGACGAGGTCCTCCTGGCGGGCACCTCTCAGTGCGCTGTTGTCGCTGTTCGAGCGGACCTGAATCGCCAGCCCGAGACCGAGGACGAACAGCAGCAGCGCGACGATGAGTTGGGCCCGTGTCAACCGCGGCGGCCACAGCCCGGCGACAAGCCGCTGACGCCCGGTGAGCTCCTTGGCAGCGTCGGCCGGCTGCTCGCCGGGGTGCTCCTTGCCGCTGGGAAGTTCTTCGTTGCTCATCGGCCTCAGGCCCGGAAGACGTGCCGGCGGATGGCCGCGGCGTTGGAGAAGATCCGGATCCCGAGCACGACCACCACACCGGTGGAGAGCTGTGCGCCGACGCCCAGCTTGTCACCCAGGAACACGATCAGTGCGGCCACCACGACATTCGACAGGAACGAGACGACGAACACCTTGTCGACAAAGATTCCGTCGAGCATGGCCCGTAGACCACCGAAGACTGCGTCGAGAGCAGCCACCACAGCGATCGGAAGATAGGGCTCGACCACCGCCGGCACCTCGGGCCGGACCAACAGTCCGACCACGACTCCCACGACGAGGCCCAGTACGGCGATCACGATGTGCCCTTCCCTGTCTCTGCCGCACCACTGCCGGTGTCTGCGGCCTTGTAAGGCTCTGCTGTTCGTACGATCAGGCTCGGCGCGACCGGGAGGCTCACCTTCGCCTGGACGGACATGCTTGTCCGGATGTCGAAGGTGTCCTTGAGTGCCTGCAGATACTGGCCGTCGGCACTGTCCTGGAATGCGCTGCTCAACGGCTTTCCGTCCCCCACCGCCAGCACCGTGTACGGCGGCACGAGCGGTCTGTTGTCGACCAGTATGGCGTCGCCGGCCGCGCGGATCGCCGACAGGGCCGTCAGACGCTGTCCGTTGATCGCGATCGCTTCCGCACCGGACTGCCACAGGCCGTTGACGACCCGCTGCAGGTCCCGGTCGCGGACCCGCCCGGTGTCGGAGAATCCGCTGGTCTCCCTCGGCCCGCCACCGCCCTGCTCGGTGTCCTTGGCGTCGTCGACGACGAGTTTTACGCCGGGCCCTTCCACCGGCGTCGCTCCGGCGAGCAACGCCACCAGCTCCCCCTGGTCCCCGCCGTGCTTCTCCAATGCCTTGCGCTGCCGACTGCCCACATCGTCCCGGAGCTTGTCGACCTGCGCCTCGAGGTCGTCCGCCGCCGCCGTCTCCCCGCCGACACGGTCGATCAATTCCTCGCGCTCCTTGGCGAGGACCGGCGCGGCGACGCGTGCCTGGGCGGCCCCGAGCGTGACGACAAGGGCAGCAAGCACCAGACAGGCGGCGAGGCCGAGTTTCGCCTTGAGTGTGCGGGGCAGTCCCGCGCTCCCGTCGGCCTCGCGACGCGCCGATGCCTCGGCGTACCCGTCGTCGAGGCTGTGGTCCATCACATTGGTCAGCAGCGACATGGACGCGTCGGGGCGCGAGGCGATACTCCGATCGGGGGGCTGCTGCGACATGCCGCACATCGTCGCACGTCGCCACCGCTACCGCCGAATGGCCCCACCGGTGTGCCCGGCGGCGTCGAGCGACGCTTCCGGGCACAGCGGTGGAACCCTCAGTGACCTGCGCTGTCCACGACCGCTGCCCATTCGTCCAGCAACGCCTGCGCGGAGGCGTCATCCGGGCCCTCGGCCCACAAATGGGTGACAGCCTCGGCCGGGTCCGGAAGCACCATCACCCATCGCCCGTCGGCCTCGACGACCCGCACACCGTCCGTCGTGTCGACACTGCGGTCCCCGGCGGCCTCCACGACCCGGCGCATGACCATGCCCTTGACGGCCCACGGGGTGGGCAGATCACGCCGCAGGACGTGGGCACGGGGAATGCGGGCATCGATCTGGCTGAGGGTGAGCTGGGTCCTGGCGACGAGCCCGAGGAGTCTCACGAAGGCGGCGAAGCCGTCGAAGACACTGCTGAATTCGGGAACGATGAAGCCGCCGCGGCCGTCTCCACCGAAGATGGTGCCCTCCTCACGTCCCACACGCGTCAGATCGTCGGGCGATGTCGTCGTCCATTCGACCTGCGTGCCGTGGTACGCCGCGACCTGCTCGGCGACCCGTGTCGTGGTCACCGGCAGCGCCACGCGCCCGCTGCGCCGCTCGGCAGCCACTAGGTCGAGCATCACCAGGAGCGCCCGATCGTCCTCCACGATCCTGCCCCGTTCGTCGACCAGGGAGAGTCGCTCACCGACCGGGTCGAATCGCACGCCGAAAGCGGCCCGTGCCGAGGAGACGATCTCGCCCAGCCGCACCAGTCCGGACCGCCGGGTGTCGGCGGATTCGGTGGGCCGGGATTCGTCCAGGCCGGGATTGATGGTCAACGCGTCCACGCCGAGCCGTCCGAGGAGGCTGGGAAGGACGAGCCCGGCACTGCCGTTGGAGGCGTCGACGACGACTTTGAGAGCCGCTTCGGCAATCCCTGCGGTGTCCACGTTCCGCAGCAGCGATCCGGTGTACGAATCGAAGACGCTGGACGGGAAGTGCAGGTCCCCGATCTCCCCCGGGAAGGCCCGGCGGTATTCCTGACGTGCGTAGACCCGGTCCAGCTTCCGCTGGCGTGCCTGCGAGAGGTCCGCGCCCCGCTCGTCGAAGAACATGATGTCGACCGAGTCGGGCACGCCGGGGGACGTACGGATCATGATCCCGCCGGCACTGCCGCGCGCGGTCTGCTGTCGCGCGACGGGCATCGGTACGTTCTCCAGGTCCCGTACGTCGATGGCGCTGGCCTGAAGCGCGGAGATCACCGCTCTCTTCAACGCACGGGCACCGCGGGAGTGGTCACGTGCGGTGGTGACCGTCGAACCCTTCTTGAGAGTCGTGGCATACGCTCCGGCGAGCCGGACCGCCAGCTCCGGCGTGATCTCGACGTTCAGAATCCCGGATACACCACGGGCCCCGAAGAGATGAGCCTGCCCCCGCGATTCCCAGATCACCGAGGTGTTGACAAAGGCACCGGCCTCGATGGTCTTGAACGGGTAGACGCGGACATTTCCCTGAACGATCGATTCCTCACCTACCAGACATTCGTCGCCGATGACCGCGCCGTCCTCGATGCGGGCGGCGCGCATGACGTCGGTGTTCTTACCGATAACGCATCCGCGCAGGTTGCTGTGCTGACCGATGTAGACGTTGTCGTGCACCACGGCCTTATGCAGAAAAGCGCCGCTCTTGACAACGACGTTGGACCCGATGACCGTGTGCTCGCGAATCTCCACGCCGGCTTCGACTTTTGCGTAGTCACCGATGTACAGGGGGCCCCGCAGTACCGCGTCGGGATGTACTTCGGCGCCTTCCGCAACCCATACGCCCGGCGAGATCTCGAAGCCGTCGATCTCGACGTCGACCTTGCGCTCGAGAACGTCGGCCTGGGCCTTCACATAGCTCTCGTGGGTGCCGACGTCCTCCCAGTAGCCCTCGGCGACATAGCCGTAGATGGGCTTGCCTTCCTTCATGAGCTGCGGGAAAACATCACCGGACCAGTCCACGGAGACGTCGGCCTCGACATAGTCGAAGACCTCGGGCTCCATGACGTAGATCCCTGTGTTGACGGTGTCCGAGAAGACCTGACCCCAGGTGGGCTTCTCCAGGAAACGTTCGACCTGGCCCGCTTCGTCGACGATGGTGATGCCGAATTCCAGCGGATTCGGCACCCGAGTCAGGCATACCGTCACCAGCCCGCCCTTTTCCTTGTGGAAGGCGATGAGGTCGGTGAGATCGAAGTCGGTGAGTGCGTCACCGGAAATCACGAGGAAGGTGTCGTCCTTCAGCGCTTCCTCAGCGTTCTTCACGCTCCCCGCAGTGCCGAGCGGTTTCTCCTCATTGGCGTAACTGAGCTCCATCCCGAGCTCTTCGCCGTCCCCGAAGTAGTTCTTGACCAACGAGGCGAGAAACTGGACCGTTACGACGGTCTCATTGAGCCCGTGCCGCTTGAGCAGCCGAAGCACATGCTCCATGATTGGCCGATTGGCGACGGGCAGAAGCGGCTTGGGCATGCTTGAGGTCATGGGGCGAAGACGGGTGCCTTCGCCGCCAGCCATCACGACGGCCTTCATGTCGGAAACGTCCTCCTTGAACAGACGACGGTTTGGCCGACTTCGCCCGTCGGGGCGCCATTCGAATCATCAGCGGCGGGCCGGCCACTCTGCGCGGCCCCGCATCAACGAGCTCAATCGGCTACTACATCCGCCTTGACGAGTCTGCGGACCTGAATCACGTAGAGGATCCCTGCCCACCAATAGAGCGTTGTACCCCAACCTGCGAACGCCCATCCGAAAACAGCGGCCAGAGATGCAAGCCAACCACTTCCATCGCTGAGCAGCAACAAGGGGAACGCGTACATCAGGTTGAACGTGGCTGCCTTCCCCAGAAAGTTCACCTGGGGCGGCGGATAGCCATGACGGCGAAGGATTCCCACCATCAGGAGGAGCATCAGCTCGCGGGCCAGAAGTGCCGCGGTGAGCCAGAGCGGCAGGATCTCCCGCCAGGTCAGGCCGACAAGAGTCGAAAGAATGTAGAGGCGGTCTGCGGCAGGGTCCAGGAGCCGGCCGAGGCTGCTGATCTGGTTCCACCGGCGAGCGAGCTTACCGTCGAGGTAGTCGCTGACCCCGCTGAGCATCAGCACCAGCAGTGCCCAGCCATCGCTCTTGGGCCCGCCGAACTCAGGGCGAAGAATCAGCCACAGGAAGAGCGGAACCCCGACAAGGCGAGCCATGCTGAGGATGTTGGGGATGGTGAGTACCCGGTCCGTCTGGACCCGAGTCTCCTGGACCTCCACCCGGGGGCCTCCTGTGTGAAGAACGTGCCAATGATGCCCCCTGACCTTACCCTCAGCCACTGACGGCGGGTGCACGGGGGTATCGCAAAAGGCCGTGAACGCAGGAAAGCCCCGTGCCACAAGGGCACGGGGCTTTCCCGTAAAAGGAGTTCGGCGGCGTCCTACTCTCCCACAGGGTCCCCCCT
>NZ_JBVKBV010000016.1:0-175607 GCF_055635345.1 Streptomyces sp. NPDC111516
GCGGACCCGAGAACCACTACAAGGGCTGCACCCGTATCACCAGCCGAAACGCCGAGAGTTGCGCCGCCAGTCGAACCCCTAACCGAACGGCATTGCCCCTAGGCCGCCTTCTCCTGCTCGCGCTCCACCTGTGCGTTCCACTCGCGCTTGACCGAGCGCCAGGCGTCGTCGTTCTGGCCGAGCCGCCAGTAGCCCGAGATCGACAGCCGGGGGAGCGGGATCCGGCGGTCCAGGCGCAGATGGCGGCGGATCTCCTTCACGAAGCCCGCCTCGCCGTGGACGAACGCCTGGACCTCGCCCGCCGGGAACTCCAGCTCCTTCACCGCGGCGGTCAGTGCCTCGCCGACCGGCCGCTCCCCGCGGTGCAGCCAGGTGACCTCGACGCCGTCGGGCGTCATGATCTTCTGCTCCTCCGTCGCGTCCGCCACCTCGACGAGCGCGTGCACCACCGCGCCCGCCGGCATCTGCTCCAGGGCAGCCGCGATGGCCGGGAGGGCGCTCTCGTCGCCCGCCAGAAGGTGCCAGTCCGCCGAGGCGTCCGGGCCGTAGCCCCCGCCCGGGCCGAGGAACGTCACCTGATCGCCCGGGGCCGCCCGCATCGCCCAGGGTCCTGCGAGGCCCTCGTCGCCATGGACCACGAAGTCGATGACCAGCTCCTGGGCGACCGGATCCCAGGAGCGCACCGTGTACGTGCGGGTGGTGGGCCACAACTCCCGCGGCTGCTCCTCACGGATGCGGGCCATGTCGAACGGGTGCGCGTAGGCCGCACCCTCGGGGGCGAAGCAGAGCTTGACGTAGTGGTCGGTGAACCCGGAGAGCCCGAATTCGGCAAGACCGTCACCGCCGAGCACCACGCGGACCATGTGCGGGGTGATCTGCTCGGTGCGCAGAACGTGGGCCCCCTGCGCCTTGGGTGCCTGCCGTGCCGGTCGTTCTGCCACGAGGTTCTCCCTGCTCCGATTGCTTAGGCTTACCTAAGTTAGCACCTCGGTCGTGTGCTGTGGAGGGTCGGAGTCAGGCGTGCAGTGCGAAGAGCAGGCGTTGCAGCGCCCCGCCCAGTCCCCACCGCTCCGCGAGGGCTTCGAGTGCGACCGGATCGCGCGGCTCGGAGGGCAGCGCGGGGTCGAACTCCGGCAGGGGTACGTCACCGGCGACGCGGACCACCTTCGGTGCGACGGCGACATAGTCCCGGGCCTCGTCGAGCCGCTTGCGCTGCGAGGGCGTCAGCTTGGCGGCCGGATCGTCGACCGCTGCCATGATTCCGGCCAGATCGCCGAAGGCGTCCAGCAATTTCGCCGCCGTCTTCTCGCCGATGCCCGGGACTCCGGGCAGCCCGTCGCTCGGGTCGCCGCGCAGCAGGGCCAGATCGACGTATCCGGAGCCGTCCACCCCGTACTTCTCCCGCAGCCATGCCTCATCGGTCGGCTGGAGTGAGCCGACCCCCTTCAGCGGGTAGAGCACCCGCACCCCGCGGGCGTCGTCGACCAGCTGATAGAGATCGCGGTCGCCGGTGACGATGTCCACGGGGCCGGTGGCCAGGCCCGTGAGCGTGCCGATCACGTCGTCCGCCTCGTATCCCGGGACGCCGACCCGGGCGATGCCGACCGCATCGAGCACGTCCTCGATGACCGGCACCTGCGGGGCCAGGGTGTCGGGTGTCTCCTCCTCGTCGGGCAGTCCCGCGGCGGTCTCCACCGCGACCCGGTGCGCCTTGTACGAAGGGATCAGCTCCACCCGCCAGTGCGGTCGCCAGTCCGCGTCCATGCAGGCGACCAGGTCGTCCGGCCGGTGGTCCTGCACCAGGCGCCCGATGAAATCGAGCAGCCCGCGCACGGCGTTGACCGGCGTCCCGTCCGGGGCGCGTACCGAATCGGGGACCCCGAAGTAGGCGCGGTAGTAGAGGGAGGCGGTGTCGAGGAGCATCAGGCGTCGCGTCACACCCCCGATGATGCCGCACCCCACTGACAGGCCGTCGCGCCTCACCGGGACCGGCCGCCGGAGCCGGGGCGGCTCCGGCCCGGCTCTGCCCGCTCATGTGTGAACCGGGTCACTCTTGCGTTTGGCTCGTGTAAGTGAGGGCAGGCGCGCAGCCGGAGCGAAGCACGTAGCAATTTCAACTACTGCACGTGTCATGCGGGCCGAATCCGCGTCGCTCCACGGTCTGCCGGAGGGGGTGGCAGACCGTTTTTCGGTTCGACCCGCGAGGTGTATGTGTCAAGGCTGCAAGCCGAACATTTGTACAAAGTGTTCGGCAGACGACCCGATCAAGCCGTGCAGAAGCTCGAAAGCGGCGCCGACCGCGATGCGCTGCGCGCCGACGGAACGACCGCAGCGGTGATCGACGCCTCGTTCACCGTTGAACCGGGACAGATCTTCGTCGTGATGGGTCTGTCCGGGTCCGGAAAGTCCACGTTGCTGCGCATGCTCAACGGACTTCTGGAGCCCACAGCCGGTCGCGTGCTGTTCGACGGCCAGGATCTGACCGCCCTGAGCCCCGCCGAACTGCGCCACGTCCGGTCCTCGAAGATCAGCATGGTGTTCCAGCACTTTGCGCTCTTCCCCCACCGCAGCGTGCTGGAGAACGCCGGGTACGGCCTCGAAGTGCAGGGTGTGCCGCGCGCCGAGCGCGAGAAGCGTGCCGCCGAGGCGCTGGAGCTGACCGGTCTCGCCGGCTGGGAGAAGTCCTGGCCCGATGAGCTGTCCGGCGGTATGCAGCAGCGCGTCGGCCTGGCCCGCGCCCTGGCCACCGACGCCGACCTGCTGCTGATGGACGAGTCCTTCAGCGCGCTCGACCCGCTGATCCGCCGCGACATGCAGGACCAGCTGCTCGAACTGCAGAAGCGCCTGAAGAAGACGATCGTCTTCATCACCCACGACCTCAACGAGGCCATGCGCCTCGGCGACCGCATCGCCGTGATGCGCGACGGGAAGATCGTCCAGCTCGGCACCGCCGAGGACATCCTCGTCACCCCGGCCAACGACTACGTCGCCTCCTTCACCCAGGATGTCGACCGCTCCCGGGTGCTGACCGCGGGCGCGATCATGGCCGAGCCGCACACGGTCATGGGCACCACCACGGACGACGGCAAGGAGCTGCGTACCGCCGCCGACGTCCTGTCGGCCGCCCCGGCCACCGTCACCGAGTCCACGCCGATCATCGACCTCTTCACGCCCTGCTCGCAGAGCGGTGTGGCGGTCGCCGTGACCGACACCGAGGGCAAGCTCGTCGGCGTCGTACCGCGTGCCCGGCTGCTCGCCGTCCTCGGCGAGCCGATGACCCCCGCCGAGGCCCCGCAGGACGTCAGGCCCGGCGCGGTCGACACGAAGAAGGTGGCCAGTGTTTAGGCTCCCTCTCGGTGACTGGGTCGACTCCGCGGTGGAGTGGCTGCAGACCCACCTGTCCTGGCTGTTCGACGCGATCAGCGCGGTCGTCAGCGGGATGTTCGACGGCATAGCCGCCGTGCTCTCCGCCCCCGCACCGCTGCTCTTCGCGGGCATCGTCGCCGTCATCGCCTGGTGGCTGCGCGGTCTGCTCGCGGGAGTGCTCGCCTTCGTCGGCTTCGCCCTCATCGACTCCGTCGAGCTGTGGGACGAAGCGATGGACACCGTCACCCTGGTGCTCGTCGCCACCATCATCGCGCTGGTGCTGTCCGTGCCGCTGGGCATCTGGGCGTCCCGCTCGAAGACCGTCAGCGCGGTGACGCGGCCGGTCCTGGACTTCATGCAGACCATGCCCGCCATGGTCTACCTGATCCCCGGCGTCATCTTCTTCGGCGTCGGCGTGGTGCCCGGCATCATCGCCACCATCATCTTCTCGCTGCCCCCGGGCGTCCGGATGACCGAGCTCGGCATCCGCCAGGTCGACGGCGAACTCGTCGAGGCGGCCGAGGCGTTCGGCACCACCCGGCGCAACACCCTGCTGCGGGTCCAGCTGCCGCTCGCCCTGCCCACGATCATGGCGGGCATCAACCAGGTCATCATGCTGGGCCTGTCCATGGTGGTCATCGCCGGCATGGTCGGCGGCGGCGGCCTCGGTGGCGCCGTCTACCGCGCCATCGGCAACGTCGACGTCGGCCTCGGCTTCGAGGCGGGCATCTCCATCGTCATCGTGGCGATGTACCTGGACCGGATGACCAGCGCGCTCGGCCGCGAGGTCTCCCCGCTCGCCCGCCGCGCGCTGGCGAAGGCGCAGTCGATGGCCGGCGGACTCAAGGTCTGGAATCACCGCCCGCAGCCCGTCGTCGCCGTCTCCGGCATCGTCGTTCTCGCGCTCGTCGCAGGCGCCATGGGAATCTTCGGCTCGTCCGGCTCGGGCAAGTCCACCAGCACCGCCGATGGTTCGAACGTCGGTGCGGGCAAGAAGATCAGCATGGGTTACATCCCGTGGGACGAGGGCATCGCCTCCACCTACCTCTGGAAGGAGATGCTGGAGCGGCGCGGCTACCAGGTCGACGTCAAGCAGTACGAGGCCGGTGCGCTCTACACCGGTATGGCCAACGGCCAGATCGACTTCGAGACCGACTCCTGGCTCCCCGTCACCCACGCCAGCTACTGGAAGAAGTACCACGACCGCCTGGAGGACATGGGCTCCTGGTACGGCCCCACCTCGCTGGAGCTGGCCGTCCCCTCGTACATGAAGGACGTCCAGTCGCTGGACGACCTGAAGGGCAAGGCGTCGCAGTTCAAGGGCCGGATCGTCGGCATCGAGCCGAGCGCCGGTGAAATGGGCCTGCTCAAGGACAAGATCCTGCCGGGCTACGGCCTCGACAAGGAGTACAAGGTCGTCGACGGCTCCACACCGTCGATGCTGGCCGAACTGAAGCGGGCGTACGCCAAGAAGGAACCGATCGTCGTCCCGCTCTGGTCGCCGCACTGGGCGTACAACCAGTTCGAACTGACCAAGCTCAAGGACCCCAAGAACCTCTGGGGCAAGGGCGACGGCATCCACACCCTGGCCCGCAAGGGTTTCTCCGCCGACAACCCCGAGGTCGGCGCCTGGCTCAAGAACTTCAAGATGAGCGAGGACCAGCTCACCAGCCTCGAAGCAGAGATCCAGAAGTCGGGCTCGGGCAACGAGCAGCAGGCCGTCCGCACCTGGCTGAAGGCCAACCCGGGCGTCGCCGACAAGTGGACCCCCGTCGCCAAGGCCACCGCTACGCCCACGGGCGTGAACGGCAAGGACGAGCGTGACCGCGCCGTCGAGATGGCCTGGTTCCCCTGGGAGGAGGACATCGCCGCCACGTATCTGTGGAAGGCGGTCCTGGAGGAGCGCGGCTACAAGGTCAACCTCAAGCAGTTCGAGGTCGGTCCGATGTACGCCGCGATGTCGCGCGGCCAGATCGACGTGCAGTTCGACGGCTGGCTGCCGTACACCCAGAAGAACTACTGGGACAAGTACGGCTCCCAGCTGACCGACATCGGTTCGTGGTACGGCCCGACCTCCATCGAGGTCGCGGTGCCCTCGTACGTGAAGGACGTCAAGACCCTCGCCGACCTGAAGGGCAAGGGGTCGCAGTTCAAGGGCCGGATCGTCGGCATCGAGCCGGGCACCGCCACGATGGAGAACCTCAAGAAGAACGTGCTGCCGACGTACGGCCTGGACAAGGAGTACAAGGTCGTCGACTCCTCGACGCCGGGCATGCTGTCCGAGCTGAAGCGCGCGTACGTCAAGAAGGAGCCCATCGCGGTGCTGCTCTGGACGCCGCACTGGGCGTACAACGAGTTCAGCATGACCAAGCTGAAGGACCCCGAGAAGGCCTTCGGCAACGGCGACCGGCTGCACACCATCGCCGGCAAGGACTTCCCGAAGAACTACCCGCAGCTGACGAAGTGGTTCAAGAACTTCAAGCTGAGCGAGGAGCAGCTCGCCGGTCTGGAGAACCAGATCCAGAAGAGTGGTGCGGGACATGAGGAAGAGGCCGTGAAGGCCTGGATGGGGAAGAATCCGGGCATCGTGGACACGATGGCCCCGCAGTAGGGCCCGACAGGACCCGAAAAACGGGAAGGGGTGGGCACCGCCGTCGGCGGTGCCCACCCCTTCCCGCTGTCCGGAAGACGCTCATCCACCGGCCGACCTTGCGTAACCGTGTGCGTAATGTGCTGGCAGCCGGGAGGATGACGAGTCGGGAGGGAGCCGGACATGGACGACAAGGAAGCACTCCGCGTGGGCGCCGCGGTCCGACGACGGCGCAGATCCCTGGGGCTCACACTGGCCGTGGTCGCCACCCGCAGCGGCCTGTCCGTGCCGTTCCTCAGCCAGATCGAGAACGAGCGGGCCCGGCCCAGCGCCCGCTCCCTGGACCGGGTCGCCGAAGCGCTGGAGACCAGTACCGCACGGCTGCGCGCCGCCGCGGACTCGGCGCGCGCCGTCGATGTCGTACGGGCGGGCGAGGGCGACGGGGTACGCAGGGTGGTGCGCGGACGTCATCAGCTCAGCGCCCTGGAGTTCACCGGCGAGCTCGACCTCGGGCGCGAGTTCCAGCACCGCAACGACGAGGTGATGTACGTGGTGCAGGGCGCGGCGGAGGTGGAGGCCGAGGGGCAGGCGTACCGGCTGGAGCAGGGCGACACGCTGTTCCTGTCCGGTGGGGTGCGGCACCGCTGGCGGGCCACGGTGCCCGGTACGCGACTGCTGGTCGTCGCCGTCGCCGAGCACATCGACGCCACCTTCGACCCGCGTCGCTGAGAGAGGACGTCCGCCGTGCGAGTCGTCTCCCTGGTCCCCTCGCTCACCGAGGCCGTCGCCGTCACCGCCCCCGGCCTGCTGGTCGGCGCCACCGGCTGGTGCACCCACCCGCCCGGCCTGACCGCGGCCCGGATCGGCGGCACCAAGAATCCCGATGTGGCGGCGATCATCGCGCTCCGGCCCGATCTCGTCGTCGCCAACGAGGAGGAGAACCGCGAACCCGACCTCGCGGCGATCGGGGCCGCCGGCATCGAGGTGCTCGTCACCACGGTCCGCACCCTCGACCAGGCCTTCGAGGAACTGGAACGGGTCCTGGCCACCGCCTGCGGACAGGCCAGGCCACGCTGGCTGGACGAGGCCGAGGCCGCCTGGGCCGCACTCCCGCCGCCCCGTGCCCCGCGCCGTGCGGTCGTACCCGTCTGGCGCAGGCCCTGGATGGTGCTGGGCCGCGACACCTTCGCCGGGGACCTGCTGGCCAGGCTCGGCGTCGAGAACGTCTACGCGGACCACTCCGAGCGCTACCCCCGTATCCCGCTCGACGCACTCAACGCCGCGGGCGCCGACCTCGTCGTCCTGCCCGACGAGCCGTACCGCTTCACCGCGGACGACGGCCCCGAGGCCTTCCCCGCACTGCCCGCCGCACTCGTCGACGGGCGATTCCTCACGTGGTACGGGCCGTCACTGGCGCAGGCCCCTGCGGCGCTGCGAGCAGCGCTCCGCTGAGCAGCCGGTCCGCAGATCGGGAAAACGGTATCCGGTCACACCGACCGAGGCCGTGCAGTGCGTCACGTCGCCGCCCCGGTCACGAGTGTCCGATGGCGTACTGAGTGAAATCGTCCACCATGAGGACCCAGCCCTCCTCCTGGAAGATCCGGGTTCCCGTCTCCCGCAACTCCGGCTGCGTGGAGGCGCGTTCCACCCAGGTGAGGGGATCGGGCCCGAGAATCGCGCGGAGCGGGGCGGAGGCCGCCAAGAGGTCTTCGAGCAGTGCCGCCTGCTCCGCCTGTGCGGGCCGGGGTGTTCCGTCCGGTCCTGCGAGTACACCCATGGCGCTGGTGTACAGATGTACTTCCTCCAACATCTCCCCGTGCGGCAGCCGCATGGGGAAAGCGTCTCCGGGCAGCAGGACCCGCTCGTAGAACGGGACCTCCGTCTCGTCGACCGCTTTGAGCTGGTCGTCGTCCAGCCAGGTCGTGACCAGGGTCAGTTCGGAACGCTTGTCGGCGTAGGGCGCGGTGGCCACGTATCCGGCGGGGTAGATATGGGCGCACATGCCGATCGCGAGCCCGTGGGCCCGGACCGGAACCATCGGGACGGTGCCTTGCAGCCCGCGGCTCACCAGCTTGTTGTTCAGCTGCGCCGGTGATGCGTTGGAGCCGACGGACACGGCGGCGTGACGCTCCCGGAGCGGAGCCGCGCCCCGAGCCGACAGATGGGCGTCGAGCGGGACCGGTCCCTGCTCCGTGAGGACTTCCCAGGTTTCGACGGGGCCATGACCGACCGTCAGTTCCAGCAGGGATCCGTCATCGAGAAGAGAGGGTGCCGTGATCGGTCGTCCAGGGTACGAGAGTGGCTCCTTCGCCGGCACGGTCGCCAGGCCGAGGGCTTCGAGTGAACGATTCAGCACCTAGATTCTCCTCACCGACGACACACTCCGCTGCTGAGCTTGCCATAGCTGACGGTAGGACGGTCCGGTCGTTTACGCCACCTGGCTCAGCAAGCGTGAGGGCACGGCTAAAATCGAGCCGTTCAGCTCAAATGGCTTGTGGGGGAGGCGTTTTGATGATGCTGACGCGCGCGTTGATCAGTGGCAGGGGCCACCCGCGCTTCCGGACATCACTGCGCTGGTGGGTCGCCGAGCGCACGGCACTGGGACTCGTCGGTCTCGTGATCGGCGGGCTCGTCCTGCTGTCCGCGCTGATCGCCGTGGGGCTGACGCTCACGCTCGATTCCCCCCGCGGCCACGCCGAAAGACTGAGTGATGCGGGACAGTTACTGGATCTGACGATGCAGTCGCTGCGCGCCTGCGTCGGAACGGACAGCATCACTCCGCAGGACGACAACTCGGCGCAAGAGTTTCTCTCCACCGTCGCATCCGTGGTCGGTGCCGTCGTGCCCGCGACGATGGTGGGCGTCGTCTTCATCAAGATGTTCTCCGTACGGCCCTTCGTCTGGCGGAAGAAACTGAGTGTCTGCTACGCGCATCAGGCCGACGCCCGTGAGTTCGCCGAGGCGCACCGGGGCCGCGAGGAACGCATCATCGCCGTGCGGTTCTACAACCGGATGGAGAACCTCTCCATCATCGATCTGACAGCCCGTGTCTACCTCTGGTACCTGCGCAAGTCGCCGCACGACGGAACTCCGGTCTTCTACAAACAGCAGCTGCGGGTACTCGACCAGCAGGGCAATCCGGCAGATGAGCGCACCTGGTTCGTCATGGACCGTGGTTCTCCCTTCACCGTGTGGGTTCCCGTGGAAGCGGCCGTACCCGCTCTGCCGATCACCGAGATCCAGGGCACACGCCTCGACGGCGCCGAGTCCGTGAAGATCCTGGTCCGACTGACGGCCAAGGCCGGAGGGCTGGGCACGGAAGTCTTCGGCGAGCGCTGGTTCGACCTGGACGGCGAGGACTTCGAACTGGGCCGGTTCGCACCGCTCAAGCCACAGGTGGACGCGGACATACGCCAGTGGGAGGGGTGGCGGACCTTCGACCACCTGCTCGCGACCGAGGAGCACCGCCGGCCGCTGCCGGAGCCCACCAAAGAGGCCGGGCCTCTCCGGCGAGGCTTGGGCAGACGTCGGCGCTCGCCTTCCTGGACGACGGCCCCCGGGTCCGGATACCACTTCGCCCGCACCGGGCCCCGGGGAACCGGACTTTAGACCGACCGGCAAATGGGGGGCGGGCCGCTCCCCACCGCCGGCCGGAACACCCCGGAGCCGAGCGCAACACCGGTCGAGGGCGACCCCAAGGTCCTCGTCGACCAGCTCAACGGCATCACGCCGCCGGTCCCCGACGGGTGGGAGAAGCCCGAGAGCACCGTCGACGAGGCCCTCACCATGCGGACCGTCGACTCGTACAACTGCCCCGGCGACTCCTCCGACTTCTGCTACCACGGCACGGTGACCACCCGCACGGCGAACGGCGCGGACATCGCCTCCGTCGAGAAGCTCGCCGAGCAGGACATCACCACCGCCGCGAGAAGCGCCTGCCTGCGCTCAGAGGAACGTACGGCCCTCGCCCCGGTACGTCGGTACGGTCGCCGTCACCCGGTCGCCCTCGATCAGCCGCAACTCATCGAAGCGCTCGCACAGTTCACCGGCCTTCGCGTGCCGGAACCACACCTTGTCGCCGATCAGGAGATCGTCGGCCGGGGCGCCCAGCAGCGGGGTCTGCACCTCGCCCGGCCCCTCCTGAGGGTCGTAGCGCAGTCCCTCCGGCAGATACGGGACGGGCAGCCGGTCCGCCCCGGCCGGCCCGGACGCCGGATAGCCGCCGCCGAGGACCGTCACCACGCCCACGCCCGGCCGGCGCACCACCGGCTGGGCGAACAGCGCCGCCGGACGCGCCGTGAACGACGTGTAGTTGTCGAACAGCCGCGGTACGTAGAGCCCCGACCCGGCCGCGATCTCGGTCACCGCGCGCTCCGCCGCCGTGTGCTGCACACTGCCGGTGCCGCCGCCGTTCACGAACTCCAGGTCCGGAGCCACCGCCCGTACCGCTCGTACCACCTCGGCCCGCCGGGTCATCAGCTCCTTGCGGCCCGCGGCCTGCATCAGCCGGATCGCCCGGGAGCGCAGCGGCCGCCCGGCGACCGCGTCCCCGACCCCGGCGATGTGACCCTCGTACGCCATGAGCCCCACCAGCCGGAAGCCGGGCCTGCGCGCCACCGAGCGTGCCAGTTCGGCCAGTTGGGCGGGGGAGCGCAGCGGTGAACGCAGGGCGCCGATCCGGACCCGGCCGCCGAGCAGCCGCAGCGAGGTGTCCAGCTCCAGACAGACCCGGATCTCCTCGCGGCCACCGGCCCGCGCCGCGTCGATCAGCTCCAGCTGCGCGTGGTCGTCCACCATCACGGTCACGGCCGCGGCCAGTTTCGGATCGGCGGCCAGCTCGGCGAAGGCGGCCCGGTCGGCCGACGGGTAGGCCAGCAGTACGTCCTCGAAACCGGCCCGCGCCAACCACAACGACTCGGCCAGTGTGAACGACATGATCCCGGCGAACCCGGGCCGCGCGAGCACCCGTTCCAGCAGCGCCCGGCAGCGCACCGACTTGCTCGCCACCCGGATCGGCTTCCCGGCGGCCCGGCGCACGAGATCATCGGCATTCGCATCGAACGCGTCCAGATCGACGACGGCGATCGGGGCGTCCAGATGGGCGGTGGCCCGGTTGTAACGGGTCCGGTCAGCGGCGCGGGCAGTCATGGCCGCAGCTTGCCAGACGTCCGTACCGCTGGGTAGGGGGATGATCCGTGCAGATCGCCCGTGGGCAGGGCGTCCCGCTCCCACGGGGGCCGTTCCACCCCGTAGAGTGACGGGCACGCGGCAACCAACGGGCCTGCCTGTGACGTCGATCCGCGCACGGTACGGAAGAGGAACAGGGGGGCGGATGAGTACCGAGGCGCAGCGCGCTCCTGTCCCGCCCCGACCCACGACCCCGCCACCATCGGCGCCGGCGCCGGTCGCACCTTCCGCGGGCGCATTCGGTCCGCCACACCCGACGACACCGCCACCGCCCACGGCAGCGGTGCCTCCGCCCGCCCTCGCTGCGCCCGTGCCCACGCCGGACACCACCCCGCCCCGCCCCGAGCAGCCGCCCGCCGCCACCCGGCGACGGCCCGTCGGCGCAGTGGACCTCACCCCGCGTCCGGGAACGGCCCCGCCATCGTCCGGCCTGCCGCGCATCCCGCACCCGTACCAGCAGCCGCACCCGTACACGTACCGCCATCCGGTCCCCGAGACGCCCGCCGAGACCACCACCCGGCTGCGCCCGGTCCGGAGCCGCCGCCCGATCCGGACCGCGACCGCCGCGGCCTGTGTCGTCCTCGGGCTCGGGCTGATCGGCGGAGCGGCCACCGGCGCCTGGCTCACCAGTGATTCCTCCGCCGACCCGGCGGCCCACAGCGCCTACACCGTGGGCCGCTCCGCCTGGCACAGCGTCCCCGTGGACACCCTCTTTCCGCGCACCCTGGCCGGCGACGGTGCGGGGCCCGGCGGCGCCGACCGGGTCTGGACCCGGGTCGCTGTCGCCCCGGACAGCGGCTGCCGGGCGGGCCTGGATCCGCTGCTGGCCCGGACGCTCGGCCCGGTCGGCTGTGCGCGCATGCTCCGTGCCACGTACACCGACGCCACCAGAAGCAGCGTCACCACGGTCGGGGTGATCTTCACCGAGGGCGACACCGAGGCCATGAGAGCGCTGAGTACCCGTTTCACCGGCCAGCACCTCGGCCTGCGTACCGACCTGATGCCACGCACGTATCCCGTCGAGGGCACGGTCGCCGCGGGGTTCGGCGACCGGCAGCGCGCCAGCTGGACCGTCCATGTGCTGACCGAGGTCCCCGTCGTCGTGTTCGCCGTTTCCGGTTTCGCCGACGGTCGTACGGTCACCGATCCGCAACCCGTGGAAAAGGCCTTGGCCGTGAACGCCACCACGGCTGCCGCGCAGGCCGGACTCGGCCACGAGGCCAAGGGAATCGCCGACCGGATCGAGCGTGGCCTGCGCCGGACCATCACCGACCTCACGGAGAAGCCGGAATGATCCGCCGCACCCGCACCCGCCGCCGCGCGCTGGGCGCGGTCTGTGCCGCCACCGCGTTCGCGCTCCTGCCCGCGGCACCGGCCAGGGCCGACGCCATCCGGGACCAGCAGTGGGGCCTCGAGGCGCTCCACACCGATCAGGCCTGGCGGACCACCAAGGGCAGAGGAATCACCGTCGCGGTCGTCGACACCGGGGTCGACGGCAGCCTCCCCGACCTGGCGGGCCAGGTGCTGCCCGGCAAGGACATGATCGGCTTCGGCGCCGGCCGCGGCGACCGGTCCTGGGCGCGGCACGGTACCGCGATGGCGGGGATCATCGCAGGTCACGGCCATGGTGCCGGAGGTGGCGACGGAGTCCTGGGCATTGCGCCCGAGGCGAAGATCCTCCCGGTCCGGGTGATCCTCGAAGCCTCCGACCCGGCGCGCGCCAAGGCCCGGGAGTCCCGTGGCACGGCCCTCGCCGACGGCATCCGCTGGGCCGCCGACCACGGCGCCGACGTCATCAACCTCTCGCTCGGCGACGACAGCAAGTCGGCACACCCCGAACCGGGCGAGGACGCCGCCATCCAGTACGCGTTGAAGAAGGGCGCCGTCGTCGTCGCCTCGTCGGGCAACGGAGGCGAGAAGGGCGATCACATCTCGTACCCCGCCGCCTATCCCGGCGTGATCGCGGTCGCCGCCGTCGACCGGTACGGCACCCATGCCGCGTTCTCCACCCGCCGCTGGTACGCCACCGTCAGCGCCCCCGGAGTCGACGTCGTCGTCGCAGCCCCCGACCGCCAGTACTACGTGGAGTGGGGCACCTCCGCCGCCTCCGCGTTCGTCTCGGGCGCGGTCGCCCTGGTCCGTGCCGCGCATCCGGGACTGACGCCCGCCCAGATCAGGCAACTGCTCACGGACACCGCCCGCAGCGCCCCGAAGTCCGGCCGGGACGACGCCCGTGGGTACGGCATCGTCGACCCCGCCGCGGCGATCGAGGCCGGGGCCACGCTCCGTCCAGCCGGTCTGCGCGCGGAATCCGCCGAGGCCGGATACCGGAAGCGGTACTTCGGTCCCGGTCCCGGTCCCGAGCACCACCTCAGCGGCCCCGCAGGCTGGCTCGCACCCGCCGCGGGCGGCCTCGGTGCGGTCCTGCTGGCGCTGGCCGTCATGCTGTGGCGAGGCAGGGGCAACAGACCGGCCACCGTACGGCGCTGAACGCGGCTCCGGCAACGCTCGGGCCGCGCTCACCGGGCGGCGTCGAGCACGCCCACCGCCGCCTTCGCCACCGACTCCACGAGTGCGATCCCCGTCTCCATCGTCCGCTGCCCGCCCGAAAGCACCGCCACCAGATAGGTGCGGCCGTCCGCCTTCACCCGCCCGATGCTGTTGATGTCCCACAGCCCGGTCGTCGTCCGGGGCATCCAGCCGTTCTTCAGGGCCCAACTGCTGCCCGCCGCCGACACCCCCCACTGCTGGTCGTCCGCGACCTGCCCCATCAGCCCCTGCAGATACGTACGGGAACCCTCGCTCAGCTCCGACTCCGTACCGAACACCGCTTGCAACAAAGCCAGTTGATCCGCCGCCGTGGTCTGGGTCAGCCCCCATGCGTGCGCCGCCGTCGTCCCGGTCAGGCCCAGGCGTTCATTGGCCGCGTCGAGACCTTCCGCCCCGCCGATCGCCCGCAGCAGCGTGGTGGCGGAGGCATTGTCGCTCTGCTCGATCATGGCGGTCGCGTAGCCGTGCTCGCCGGCGGTGAGCGCACGCTTCTCGTCCTGGGTCCTGAGCAGCAGCGCCGCGAGTACGTCGACCTTGACGATGCTGGCGGTGTCGTACGCCCCGTCCCCGTAGACGGCCCGCGCCCCGCTCCCGGTTTCCAGCACCGCGACGGACACCTCCGCGTCACCCACGTCGGTCAGCAGCGGCTCCACCGCTGCGGCCAGCGCCGCGTCGAGATCCACCGCCGGCTCCTCAGCCGTCGTTGCCGGGTCCGGAGTGCTCCCGGCGGCCGGCACGGACGATACGGACGCCGAGGCGCGGGGAGCGCGATCCGACGACCGGCCGGCCAGACACATGCCACCCACGGCCGAACCCGCCAGCAGGAGCACGGCCGTCACCGATGCGGACAGGGCGGAGCCGCGGAACCTGTTTCGGGACATGCCCCGGACGTTAGGAACGGCACCTGAGAACAGGCTGGGTCCGACCTGTTGTCAGGGTGAGAAACCCCCGGTTGCCGGGGTAAGAAACCCCCGGTTGCCGGGGTGGGAAACCTCAGGCATTACGCTCGGCCTGTGGCGCTGAAGAAAATTCCGGACCCCGGTTACTCCGACGACGACGGCACGGCCGCCCCGGCCCTGACCGCGGCGCTCGCCGCCTGGGCCGAGGACCGGAAGGCCATCGGCCCGGTGCTCGAAGCCCTCAAGGGCGCCCGGCTCCTGGTCCCTGTCGTCGCCGTCCTGGGGGAGGTGGAGGAGGACGAGAAGGGACTGCGTCGCGAGAAGACCAGTGACATGGCCGTCCCCACCCTTCAGGCGGGGGACCGCCGAGCCCTGCCCGCCTTCACCTCGACCGCCTCGCTGGCCCGCTGGGACCCGCAGGCCCGCCCCGTCGCCGTACCCCTGCACCAGGCGCTGCAGGCCGCCGCGCACGAGAAGGCGGACACGGTCGTCCTCGATCTCGCCGGCCCGGTCGCATTCGAGCTGACCGGCTCCGCACTGCTCGCCCTCGCCGAGGGCCGCACCAGCGCCGATCCGCTGGACGACCCCGCGGTCACCTCGGCGGTACGGAAGGCGGTCGCCGCCGAGCCCGCGGTGCTCCGCGCCCACCTCGGTCCCGGCCGGGCCGACGGCACCCTGGCCCTCGTCCTGGCACCCGATGCGGATCCCGCCGACGCGGCCCGCCGGGTTGCGGAACTACTGGCGGCCGACGACGTCCTGCGTGCCCGCCTGGTGCGCGGCCTGGACCTGGCGCTGCTCCCGGCCGATGCGACCACGCCCGGTGAGGCCCTGTTCACGCGCTGACCCCCGAGCCGGCCGCCGGCTCGAAGTACTCGCGACGACGTGAGCCCCCTGCCCGGGCCGGGCAGGGGGCTCACGTCGTCGGAAGTCGTAAGTCGTAAGAGAGGGAAGGCGGGCGGGGTCAGCCGAAGACGGGGCCGGTGTACTTCTCGCCGGGGCCCTGGCCGGGCTCGTCCGGTACGAGCGACGCCTCGCGGAACGCCAGCTGCAGCGACTTCAGGCCGTCACGCAGCGGAGCCGCGTGGAAGGAGCTGATCTCGGTGGTGCTGGCGTCCAGCAGACCGGCCAGCGCATGGACCAGCTTGCGAGCCTCGTCGAGGTCCTTGTGCTCGTCGCCGTCCTCGGTCAGCCCGAGCTTCACGGCGGCGGCGCTCATCAGATTGACCGCGACCGTCACGATCACCTCGACCGCGGGGACCTCCGCGATGTCGCGGGCCATGTCGTCGAAGCCGGGGGAATCGGTGGTGGGGGTCGCGTCACTCATGCGCCATACGATAGGCCCACTCCGGTGCCGCCCCGTCTACGGGAGTGGCGGGCGGCAGCTGGTTCGCGCCCGCCCGGGGGAGCTGCTAACCTTGTGTAACGACCGGCTGTGCAGCTATGTGCTCAGCCCACAAGTGGAGGCTCCGATCTCCCACCTGGCTGTCCGTTCGGACAGCGGGTCACCGGTCAGGTGGCGCCCATCGTTCCGTACGGACGATGGAGCCGCCCGATATCGCCCCGCGGTTGACCGCGGCGGTGTTCCGGTTGTTCCAGGAGCCCCGCCTGTGTCCCGTCCGGGGCATTTTTCTTGGCCCTGGTGCGGTTGGTCTGACGAAAACAGACGTTACGTGGCTGTCCGCCAGGCGGCCGCGTGGTGCTACCGAGGAGGATCCATCAGCGCCGAGCCCCGCATCAACGACCGGATTCGCGTTCCCGAGGTGCGACTTGTCGGTCCCAGCGGCGAGCAGGTCGGGATTGTTCCGCTTGCCAAGGCCCTGGAACTTGCACAGGAGTACGACCTCGACCTGGTCGAGGTGGCGGCGACCGCCCGTCCGCCCGTGTGCAAGCTCATGGACTACGGGAAGTTCAAGTACGAGTCGGCCATGAAGGCCCGTGAGGCGCGCAAGAACCAGGCGCACACGGTCATCAAGGAGATGAAGCTCCGGCCGAAGATCGACCCGCACGACTATGACACCAAGAAGGGTCACGTCGTCCGGTTCCTCAAGCAAGGCGACAAGGTCAAGATCACGATCATGTTCCGTGGTCGTGAGCAGTCCCGCCCCGAGCTGGGCTTCCGACTGCTCCAGCGTCTCGCTTCGGATGTGGAGGAACTCGGTTTCATCGAGTCCAACCCGAAGCAGGACGGCCGGAACATGATCATGGTTCTGGGCCCGCACAAGAAGAAGACCGAAGCCATGGCCGAGGCCCGCGAGGCCCAGGCCGCCCGCAAGGCGGGGCGTCAGGGTTCCACCCCCGACGCCGAACCCGCGGGCGGGGCTGCCGAAGCGCAGCCCGAGGCTCCGGGCGACACACCTTCCGAGGCGTGACTCAGGGGGCCGCCATCCAGGCGGCCCCGGGTCTGCACGGAATTCCCACCAAGATCTGACGCCCCTGTTGTCCGGTGCCCGCACCGAGAGGGGCGCCACTGACGAGGAGAGAACGGCGCGATGCCGAAGAACAAGACGCACAGCGGTGCCAGCAAGCGCTTCAAGATCACCGGCTCCGGCAAGGTGCTCCGTGAGCGCGCCGGCAAGCGCCACCTTCTTGAGCACAAGTCGTCCAAGAAGACCCGCTCGCTGACCGGCACGGTCGTAGTGGCTCCGTCCGACGCCAAGAAGATCAAGAAGCTTCTCGGCAAGTGAGTTCGCGGCCCGCGGTGAACCCGCGGGCCGCGAACTCGACTCAGACCGGGACCAATTCGTTTCCGGGCCGTGTGAGTTCAACCACGGCCCCGCTACAAGGAGTTAAAAAGTGGCACGCGTCAAGCGGGCAGTAAACGCTCACAAGAAGCGCCGGGCAATCCTCGAGCAGGCCAGCGGTTACCGGGGCCAGCGCTCCCGCCTGTACCGCAAGGCGAAGGAGCAGGTCACCCACTCCCTCGTCTACAACTACAACGACCGCAAGAAGCGCAAGGGCGACTTCCGTCAGCTGTGGATCCAGCGCATCAACGCCGCTGCCCGCCAGAACGGCATGACGTACAACCGCCTCATCCAGGGTCTGAAGGCCGCCAACATCGAGGTGGACCGCAAGATGCTGGCCGAGCTCGCGGTCAACGACAGCAACGCGTTCGCCGCCCTCGTCGAGGTTGCCCAGAAGGCCCTCCCGAGCGACGTCAACGCCCCGAAGGCCGCCTGATCCAGGTCGCACTTCCTGTCTTCTGAGCCGGACCCGCAGGCGCTCGTCGTCTGCGGGTCCGGTGCGTTGCACGACATGTTCCGTACGTCCGTCACCTCCGTACCCGTCACCTCCGTACGCAGAGAGGCTCGCCGCCGACCATGGGCACCCCCGAACTGATCTCCCCGCGATCGCCACGCGTCACCGCCGCCCGGCGGCTGGCCAAGCGCAACTTCCGCGGCAAGGAGCGCAGGTTCATCGCCGAGGGGCCGCAGGCCGTGCGCGAGGCCGCCGAGCACCGCGGCAGTGACGGCGAACCGACGCTGATCGAGCTGTTCGCCACCGTCGAGGCGGCCGAGCGGTACGCCGACATCGTCGACGCCGCCCACGCGGCGGGCGCGCGGGTGCACCTCGCGGACGGCGGTGTGCTCGCCGATGTGTCGCAGACCGTCACCCCGCAGGGCCTGATCGGCGTCTGCCGCTTCCTCGACTCGCCGTTCGACGCGATCCTCGCCGCGAAGCCGAAACTGGTCGCCGTGCTCGCCCACGTACGCGACCCGGGGAACGCCGGTACGGTGCTGCGCTGCGCCGACGCCGCGGGCGCCGACGCCGTCGTGCTCACCGATGCCTCGGTGGACCTCTACAACCCCAAGTCCGTCCGGGCCTCCGTCGGCTCGCTCTTCCATCTGCCGGTCGCCGTCGGTGTCCCGGTCGAGCAGGCCGTGCAGGGGCTGAGGGACGCGGGCGTACGGATTCTCGCCGCCGACGGCGCGGGCGAGGACGACCTCGACGACGAGCTCGACGCCGGAACCATGGGCGGGCCGACCGCCTGGGTCTTCGGCAACGAGGCCTGGGGCCTGCCCGAGGAGACCCGAGCGCTGGCCGACGCCGTTGTGCGGGTGCCGATCCACGGCAAGGCGGAGAGCCTCAATCTGGCGACGGCGGCGGCCGTGTGCCTGTACGCCTCCGCACGGGCCCAGCGTCCGCGCCGCTAGTGCCGTGACCGGCAATGTTTGCCCCGTAAGGAGCGTTGTCCGGTGCGTGCGATCGCAAGGCGGCCGGAAGTCCTTGGATGGGGTCTCCCCTGCTCGAACGAAGTTGAGAGCTTGGGGAAGGAGCTACCAGGGCTTTTGGCCAACGCGGAAGGGGGTCCCCCCTGGCCCTTGAGGCCTTGGGGGAGTGCGTGCTGGGCGGCGCGACGGGGCAAAGCTTGCCGGGAGGGGCACTGGCTAGGCCCTGTCCTAGTCGGCAGCCGCGGTCCTGGCCCGCAGCGCCACCGCGACCAGTGCCGCGTCGTCGGGGCGGCGGACGTCGCGGCCGGTCAGCTCGTGGAAGCGGGCGAAGCGGTGCTGGACCGTGTTGCGGTGGCAGTACAGCGCGGCCGCGGTGTCCGCGATGGAGCCGCTGCCCCGCAGATGCTCCGTGACGGTCTCCAGCAGACGAGCCGCCTCCGTGGCCGACACCGAGGGGCCGTCCAGACCGCCCAGCACATCGGTGGCCAGATCCGTACCGAAGTCTCCGGCCCGCCGCACCAGCACATCCAGCCAGCTGTCCTCCAGCAATCTCGGTGAACGGGCATCCGGCGGCAGCGTCTGCGCCGTCGCGATGGCGAGCACGGCGGCCCTGGGCACCGCCGCGAGCCCGTTCGCCTGCGGCGAGACACCGCACGGCGTGGACGCGAGCCGGACCAGCACCGACTGCCACGTGGTGCGCCTGCCCAGCTCCACCACCAGCACCGCGTCCCCGCCGACCGCCTGGTACTGCACCGGGGCACCCGCCGCGCGCAGCGCCGTCGCCGCCCGGTGCAGCCCCGAGCCCTCCGACGCCGGGGCCGCCGCGCACAGATAGGTGCCCGCGCCGTCGAAGCCCAGGGCCAGCCCGGCGTTGCGTACCACCGTCGGATTGTGGCCCTCGCTCTCCAGCAGCCGGGCGAACCACATCCGCCGCTCGTCCTCCTGGCGCCGGCCCATCTCCAGGACCGTGCGCTGATACGCCGTCATGATGCCCGTGACATGGGACTCGACCGCCTCCCACACGTGGTACGCGGACGTCACCAGATCCGCCATGTCGGCCTCGTCGGCCCGCTGGACCAGCGCCGCCCACACCACCCGGAAGTCCAGCCGGGCCGCTTCCAGCAGCGAGTCGAGCGGGACCCCCTGTCGGGCCCGCTGCTCACCCACGCGTTGCGACACCCCCGCGATGTGCGCGGGCACCGGAAGCTGCGCCACCGTACGCAGCAGCAGTTCGAAGGCCTGCCAGGCGGAGCTGCGGAAATCGGCGTCCGGCACCCGGTCCGCGTAGGCGCTGCGGACCGGGTTGATCATCTCCATCCACTGGCCGATCAGGCCGTCGATGTTGTCCAGGCACTGGCCCGCGAGCTCCGCGATCCGACGGGACGGGGGAGGGAAGTGCGAAACCGGAGTGTGCATATGACCAATGTAAGGGGCTGTACGGGTGATGTTTCAACGTTGGTTTTGTGCTCGTTGCCCTCGAAGCTGAGGCAATCCGGAAATCCCCTCCGGGTCCACCGCATTCAGGGAGGTCCTGGCAGTGCATCTGACGCCGCGCGAGCAGGAGCGTCTCCAGCTGTTCACCGTCGCCGAGCTGGCCCGCCGCCGCAGGGCGCGCGGCCGGCGGTTGAACACGCCGGAGGCCATCGCCCTGATCTGCGACGAGGTGCTGGAAGCCGCCTGGGACGGGCTCGGTCTGGACGAGGTGATCGAGGTGGGCCGCTCCGTGCTCACCGAGGCCGAGGTGATGGACGGCGTGGCCGACATCGTCACCACCGTGCAGGTCGAGGCGCTCTTCCCGAGCGGCACCGCCCTCGTCGCCGTCGACCGGCCGATCGGCCCGGGAGCACCCGGCACCGCCCCCGGAGCCGTACGGACCGCCCCCGATCCGGTACGGATCAACGAGGGGCGCCCGCGCACCACCCTCACCCTCCGCAACACCGGTGACCGCACAGTGTTCATCTCCTCGCACTACCCGCTGCACGAGGTGAACGCGGCCCTGGAGCTGGACCGCGAAGCGGCGCGCGGGCTGCGGCTGGACATCGCGGCCGGCACCGCGCTGGCCTTCGAGCCGGGGGAGTCCCGGGAGGTCTCGCTGATCCCCCTCTCCCGCCACCCGCAGCACGTCCAGTCCGAGGAGCAGCGCGCATGACCAGCATCGACCGCCGCACGTACAACGCTCTGTACGGGCCCACCACCGGTGACCGCATCCGGCTCGGTGACACCGACCTGTGGGTCGAGGTGGAGGCCGACGACGGCACCCCCGGCGACGAACTGCTCGGCGGCTGCGGCAAGACCGTGCGCGACGGGCTGCTCGCCTCGCCCCGCTCCGACCGGGACTCCGCGCTGGACATGGTGGTCGCCGGAGCCGTCCTCATGGACCCGGTCCTCGGCGTCCGCAAGACCGACATCGGCATCAAGGACGGCCGGATCGTCTCCGTCGGCGGCGTCGGCAACCCGGACGTGATGCCGGTCGAGTACGCCATCGACTCGCACACATCCGTCGTCCCGGGCGAGGGGCTGATCGCCACCCCCGGCATCGTGGACAGCCATGTCCACCTCTCCTCGCCCGAGGTGGCGCCCGCCGCGCTCGCCGCCGGGGTCACCACACTCGTCGGCATGGGGCTCGGCGGGGTCTGGGAGATCGGCTGCAATCCGGCCCACAACCTGCACACCCTGATGAGCTCCTGGCAGGGCACCCCGCTCAACATCGCGTTCCTGGCCCGCGGTTCGTCCAGCTCCCGCGCGCTGCTCGACGAGTCCGTGCTCGCCGGGGCCGGCGGCTTCAAGATCCATGAGGACTTCGGGGCCACCCCGCGCATCATCGACAACTGCCTCGACACGGCCGAGGCCGCCGATCTGCCGGTCGCCCTGCACACCGACTCCATGAACGAGTCCGGCTATCTGCGCGACACCATCGGCTCCACCCGGGGCCGGACCGTGCACGCGTACCACGTGGAGGGCGGTGGAGGTCACCCCGATCTGCTGGAGATCCTCTCCGAGCCGAACATCCTGCCCTCGTCGACCACGCCGACCATCCCGTACACCCCGAACACCGTCGGGGAACTCTTCCCGATGACGATGACCGTGCACCGGCAGAACCACCACTCCGCCAGCGACGTGGAGATCTCCAAGGGCCGTATCCGCGCCCATGCCATCGCCGCCGAGAACGCCCTGCACGACCTCGGCGCGATCTCCATCGTCAACTCCGACTCCATGGGCATGGGCCGCATCGCCGAGACCGTCCGCCGCACCTGGCAGCTCGCCCACCTCCAGGCCCTGGCGGCCGGGGAGGGCGGCGTCGAGCACCGCGGCAACGCGCGGGCCCTGCGCTACCTCGCCAAGATCACCCTCAACCCGGCGATCGCGCACGGCCTCGCGCACGAGGTCGGCACCGTCCAGGTGGGGCGCCTCGCCGACCTGGTGCTCTGGCACCCCGCCTACTTCGGCTCGAAGCCCGAACTGGTCATCAAGGCCGGGTTCGTGGCGTGGGGCAACACGGGGTCCGGCTCGGGATCGACCCGGCTGACCCAGCCCCGTACGTACCGGCCCTATTTCGGCGCCCTCGGCCAGGCGCCCGCGCGACTCTCCCGGATCTTCGTCGCCGAGGCCGCGCTGGCGGACCGGGCGGCCCGGGCGGCGCTGCCCAAGGGGCTGACGTACGCGCCGATCCGCGGCTCCCGCGGCCTCACCCGCGCCGACATGCTGCACAACACCGCGACCCCGCACGTAGTGGTGCCGCGCGAACCCGCCCCCGTCCTCGTGGACGGAGTCCCCACCGGCACCCCCGCCGCAGGCGCCGTACCGCTCGCCCAGCTGCACCACCTCGCGTGAACGCGAAGACCTGAACGCGAAGACCTGAGCCCGAAAGACCCTCACCCGTGAAACTCGATCTGCTGGTTCGCAACGCGAACATCCTGACCCTCGACGACGACCGGCCCACCGCCCGTACCCTCGGCGCCCTGCACGGCCGCATCGTCGGACTCGACGAGGAGGTCGAGCACCTGCCCGCCGCGCGGGTCCTCGACGCGGGCGGCGCCACGGTCGTGCCCGGCTTCAACGACGCTCACTGCCACACCGCGTGGTTCGGCCTCACCCTCACCCAGCTCGATGTCTCCGGCGCACGGACCGTCGACGAGGTGTACGGCGCCGTGGCCGCGTATGCCGCCACGCTGCCCGAGGACGCCTGGGTGATCGGCGCCGGACTCGATCACAACCGGACCGGCGGACGCTACCCGCACCGCGACGCCCTCGACCGGGTGGCGGCCGGCCGGCGGGTGTGGCTGAAGCACACCTCCGGGCACGCCTGTGTCGTCAACACCCCGGTGCTGCGGCTCGCGGGGATCCTGGCCGACGGCTTCACCGACCCGGACGGCGGGGTCGTCTCCCGCGACGAGGACGGCCGGCCCGACGGGCTCCTGGAGGAGACCGCCCAGCGCCTCGTGCAGCGGCACGTACTCCCGTACCCCGTGGAGACCGTCGCCGACGCAGTCGGCGCCGCCACCCGGCACTACCTCACCGAAGGCATCACCAGCTTCACCGAGGCCGGCATCGGCGGCGGCTGGATCGGCCACACCCCGGTCGAACTCGCCGCCTACCAGCTCGCCCGGGACACCGGCAGGCTCCACACCCGAGCTCAGCTGATGGCCGCCTCCGACGTCCTGCACCCGCTCGTCTCGCACGCCGACGACGGCATCGACTTCGGGCTCGACCTCGGGATGCGCACCGGCTTCGGCGACGACCGGCTCTCCCTCGGACCCGTCAAGATCTTCCTCGACGGCTCCCTGCTCGGCCGCACCGCCGCCGTCACCGAACCCTTCTGCGGCTGCCCGCACAACGAGGCGGAGGCGGCGAATCCCACCGGGTACCTCCAGAACGACGCCGACGCCATGACCGAAACCGTCGTCGCCGCCCACCGAGCGGGCTGGACCGTGGCCGCCCACGCCATCGGCGACCGGGCCGTCGACCTCGCGCTCGACGCATTCGCCCGCGCCCGGCGCGAACTCCCGCGCCCCGGCGTGCACCACCGCATCGAGCACGCCGGCGTGGTCCGCCCCGACCAGCTCGGCCGGTTCGCCGAGCTCGGCGTGATCCCCGTACCACAGCACAACTTCCTGCCGCCGTTCGGCGATGCCATGGCCGAGACGCTCGGCGCGCAGCGCACCGCCTGGTCCTACCGGCTGCGCTCGCTGCTCGACCTCGGCCTGCCGGTACCCGGCAGCTCCGACCGGCCCGTCGCCCCCGGCGCCCCGCTGCCCGCCATCCAGGCCATGGTGCAGCGGCGCACCGGATCGGGCGCCGTGTACGGGCCCGACGAGCGCGTCCCGGTCCTCGACGCCCTGCGCGCCTGGACCGAGGGCTCCGCCCGCGCCACCGGCTTCGGCGGCCGCAAGGGGCGCCTCGTCCCCGGGCAGCTCGCCGACCTCACGATCCTCGACGCCGACCCGCTCCGCACCGATCCGGACCGGATCGGCTCGATCCAGGTCCGCGCGACCGTCGTCGACGGCGATCCCGTCCACGACCCGCACGGCCTCGCGGCCCAGGCCGCCGCCCGCACAGCCGCACAGCCCGTTCCCCCGTCCCCTCAAGGCCACCAGGCCCTCCGTCCCCAGGAGAACGTGTGAGCTCGCCCGACATCAAGGACATCCGGCGACTGCTGATCGCCGCCTTCACCGGCACCGCCCTGGAGTGGTACGACTACTTCCTCTACGGCACCGCCGCCGCCCTGGTCTTCAACCGGCTCTTCTTCCCCGAGCTGGACCCGGCCGTGGGCACCATCGCTTCCTTCGTCACCTTCGCCGTGGGCTTCGTCGCCCGCCCCATAGGTGCGGCCGTCTTCGGCCACATCGGCGACCGCTACGGCCGCAAGGTCGCCCTGATCATCACCGTCGTGATGATGGGCGTCACCACCGGCTGCATCGGCCTGCTGCCCAGCTACGCCACCATCGGCATCTGGGCCCCCGCCCTCCTCGCACTCCTCCGCTTCCTGCAGGGGATCTCGGTCGGCGGTGAGTGGAGCGGCGCCATGCTGCTCACGCTGGAGCACACCCCGAAGGAGAAGCACGGCAGCTACTCCTCGATCCCGCAGCTCGGCTCGCCCGTCGGCACCCTGGTCTCGTCCGGCGCGTTCGCCCTGGTCGGGATGCTGCCCGACGACTCTTTCTACTCCTGGGGCTGGCGTCTGCCGTTCCTCGCCGCGTTCCCGCTGCTCGGCTTCGCCCTCTACATGCGGCTGCGGATCGAGGAGTCGCCGGTCTTCCACGCGATGCTCGCCGACGCCGAGAAGAACGGCCCGAAGCCCGCACCGCTCATCGAGGCGTTCCGCCGCACCTGGGGCCGCATGATCATCGGCATCGGCGCGGCCCTGCTCGGCGTCGGCGGCTTCTTCCTGATGACCACGTTCATCATTTCGTACGGCACCGACGAGCTGGGCATCGACAAGTCCGTGATGCTGAACGCCACCGTCATCGGGTCGGTCGTCGAGATCGTCGTGCTCGTCGTGGCGGGGCGGATCGCCGACCGGATCGGCGCCTGGACGGTCTGTGCCATCGGCGGCATCGTCTCGATGGCCGTCGCCTTCCCGGCCTTCTGGCTCGTCGACACCGGCAAGCCCGCACTGGTCTACCTCGGGGTGGGGCTCGGGATCGGCGCACTCTCCATTCCGTACGCCCCCATCGGCGCCGTGGTCTCCGGGATGTTCCCCGAGGCGTTCCGCTACAGCGCCGTCGCGATGTCCTACAACCTCGCGGGAGTCGTGGCCGGATTCGTACCGCTGCTCGCCACCTCGCTGACCGGGGCGGCGAACGGTGCCTCGTGGGGTGCGGCCCTGCTCCTGATGGTGATCGCGGCCTGCACGGCCGCCGGATCGTTCGCCTCCGGATCGCTCACGAGGCGTGACCGGGCGGCCCGGCCGGCCGGGGCCCGCGTCGAGGCCGCCGTCTGACCGGGGCCATGCCCCGTACCCCGCCGAACGGCGGACCGCAGCAGTGCGCCCCCGCAGGGTGTCGCTCCGTCACCGACGACTAGTAGGGTGACGAACTCGGGGGCCCACTGCACCGGTTCGAGAGGTGGGGTACGGGATATGGCTGTCGGCATGAGCAGGCCGCGCGAGACACGCGCGGCCGTCGTGCGCGCCGGTGAAGGCCCCGGCACGGCGGGCGAACCGGCCGAAGGACCGGACCTCGGACCCGTCGACGCGACCGTCGATCCCGACGACCTCCCCGACGGCCTGGTCATCGCCGACGAGGCCGGCCGGATCATCTGCTTCAACTCCGCGGCCGCCCGGATCACCGCCGTGCCCCGGGCCGCCGCTCTCGGCCGTCCCCTGGAGCACGCACTGCCGCTGGAGGATCTCAAGGGCCGCCGCTGGTGGGCGCTGACCGATCCGTACGGCGGCCTCGCCACCCGGGTCGGCCAACCGGAGCGCAATCTGCTGCTGCCCGGCGGCCGCGAGGTGCTGGTCTCCGCACGGTACGTACGCGAGCACCCCACCGGTCCCGTACGCCGGCTGGTCATCTCGCTGCGCGGCACCGAGGCCCGCCGCCGCACCGAACGCAGCCACGCCGAGCTGATCGCGATCGTCGCACACGAGCTGCGCTCCCCGCTGACCTCCGTCAAGGGCTTCACCGCGACCCTCCTCGCCAAATGGGAACGGTTCACCGACGACCAGAAGCGCCTGATGCTGGAGACCGTCGACGCCGACGCGGGCCGCGTCACCCGGCTCATCGCCGAACTGCTCGACATCTCCCGGATCGACTCCGGCCGGCTGGAGCTGCGACGGCAGCCCGTGGATCTCTCCGCCGCCGTCGAACGCCACATCCAGGCCCTCACCGCGAACGGCCAGACCCCCGACCGCTTCCTCGTCCGCACCTGCCAGCCGCTGCCCGCGGTCTGGGCCGACCCGGACAAGGTCGACCAGGTGCTCGGCAACCTGCTGGAAAACGCGGTGCGCCACGGCGAGGGAACCGTCACCATTGAAGTCGCACCCGCATCCGTACCCGCGAAGAGCGACGAGAAGGGAACGGCCGTCACCGTGAGCGACGAAGGCCCCGGCATCCCCGAGGAGTCGATGGGCCGTGTCTTCACCCGCTTCTGGCGGGGGAGCAAGCGCGGTGGAACCGGCCTGGGCCTCTACATCGTCAAGGGCATCGTCGAGGCGCACGGCGGTACGATCACCGTCGGCCGCGGCCCCGGAGGCGGCGCGGAATTCCGATTTATTCTGCCCGTGAGCGTGCCGGCCTACCTGGTCTGAGCAGCCCACGGGCCTCCTACACATCCGGTGACCCTTAGACTCGACTTTTGGCACCTTTGCGTCCTCCAGTCGTCGAGCGGGGCCGCGGGGTCCGGGGTGTCCCCGGTTCAGAGCAGTACCAGCCAATCGGAAGCACGGGAAGAGATGTCGGCACCGAACAAGTCGTACGACCCAGTCGAGGTCGAGGCACTGAAACCGGAAGAGATCGAGCGCATGCGGGACGAGGCCTTCGCCGCCTTCGCCGCCGCCGGTGACCTCGACGCGCTCGCCCAGGCGAAGACCGCGCACACCGGTGGTACCTCGCCCCTGTCGCTCGCCAACCGGGAGATCGGCGCACTGCCGCCGCAGGCCAAGGCCGAGGCGGGCAAGCGCGTGGGCCAGGCCCGCGGCGCCGTGAGCAAGGCCCTCGCCGCCCGTCAGGCGGAGCTGGAGGCCGAGCGGGACGCCCGCGTGCTGGTCGAGGAGGCGGTGGACGTCACGCTGCCCTACGACCGCACTCCGGCCGGCGCCCGCCACCCCCTGACGACCATCATGGAGCGCGTCGCCGACGTCTTCGTGGCCATGGGCTACGAGGTCGCCGAGGGCCCCGAGGTCGAGGCCGAGTGGTTCAACTTCGACGCCCTGAACTTCGTGCCCGACCACCCGGCCCGGCAGATGCAGGACACCTTCTTCGTCCGGGGCGCCGACGGTGCCGAGAGCGACGAGTCCGGTGTCGTGCTGCGTACGCACACCTCGCCGGTCCAGGCCCGCACCCTGCTCGACCGCGAGCCCCCCGTCTACGTCGTCTGCCCCGGCCGCGTCTACCGGACCGACGAGCTCGACGCTACGCACACCCCGGTCTTCCACCAGATCGAGCTGCTCGCCGTCGACGAGGGCCTCACCATGGCCGACCTCAAGGGCACCCTGGACCACATGGTCCAGGCGCTCTTCGGCCCGGACATGAAGACCCGGCTGAGGCCGAACTTCTTCCCGTTCACCGAGCCGTCCGCCGAGATGGACATGGTCTGCTACGTCTGCCGCGGCGCCTCCGTCGGCAACCCGGACCGCCCCTGCCGCACCTGCGGCAGCGAGGGCTGGATCGAGCTCGGCGGCTGCGGCATGGTCAACCCCAAGGTGCTCGTCGCCTGCGGTGTCGACCCCGAGAAGTACAGCGGATTCGCCTTCGGGTTCGGCATCGAACGGATGCTGATGTTCCGCCACAACGTCGAAGACATGCGAGACATGGTCGAGGGTGACGTCCGGTTCACCCGGCCGTTCGGGATGGAGATCTGATGCGCGTCCCGCTTTCCTGGCTGCGGGAGTACGTCGACCTGCCGGCGACGGAGACCGGCCGTGACGTACAGGCCAAGCTCGTCGCCGTGGGTCTGGAGGTCGAGAGGGTCGAGCAGATCGGCGCCGGCCTCAAGGGCCCGCTGGTCGTCGGACAGGTACTGACCATCGAGGAGCTGGAGGGCTTCAAGAAGCCCATCCGCTTCTGCACGGTCGACGTCGGCCACGCCAACGGCACCGGCGAGCCGCAGGAGATCGTCTGCGGAGCCCGTAACTTCTCCGTCGGCGACAAGGTCGTCGTGGTCCTCCCGGGCGCCGTCCTGCCCGGCGACTTCGCGATCGCCGCACGCAAGACGTACGGCAAGACCTCACACGGCATGATCTGCTCCACCGACGAACTCGGCATGGGCGACGACGGCACGCACGGCATCATCGTGCTGCCGCCGGAGCACGAGGCCGGCACCGACGCGATCGAGCTCCTCCAGCTGGTCGACGAGGTCCTCGACATCGCCGTCACGCCGGACCGCGGCTACTGCCTGTCCATGCGCGGTGTCGCCCGCGAGACCGCCATCGCGTACGGGCTTCCGCTGCGCGACCCGGCGCTCCTCGACGTGCCCGCGCCGAACGCCTTCGGCTACCCGGTCAAGGTCGCCGACCCGATCGGCTGCGACAAGTTCACCGCGCGCACCGTCGTCGGCCTGCAGCCCGAGGCCCGCTCCCCGATCTGGCTGCAGCGCAGGCTGCAGAAGGCCGGGATGCGCCCCATCTCGCTCGCCGTCGACATCACCAACTACGTGATGCTGGAACTCGGCCAGCCGCTGCACGCCTACGACCGCACCCGCCTCGACGGGCCGATCGGGGTGCGCCGCGCCGAGCAGGGCGAGAAGCTCACCACCCTCGACGGCACGGCCCGCGTCCTGGACGCCGAGGACCTGGTCATCACCGACAACCGCGGGCCGATCGGCCTCGCGGGTGTCATGGGCGGGGCCAACACCGAGATCGCGGACGTCCAGGAGGGTGCGCACAGCACCACCGAGGTCGTCATCGAGGCCGCGCACTTCGACGCGATCTCGATCGCCCGGACCGCGCGCCGCCACAAGCTGTCCTCCGAGGCGTCCAAGCGCTTCGAGCGCGGCTCCGACCCGCAGGCCGCGGCCGCCGCCGCGCAGCGCACCGTCGACCTGCTGGTGCTGCTCGCCGGTGGCACCGCCGAGGCCGGCGCCACCGAGGTCAGCGCCCCGTCCGCGCCCCGCACCATCGCGATGCCGGCGGACCACCCCGACCGGGTGGCCGGTGTCGTCTACGGCCGCGAGACCGTCGTACGCCGCCTCCAGGAGGTCGGTTGCGACGTCTACGGGCAGGACGAGCTGATCGTCACCGTGCCGTCCTGGCGCCCCGACCTCAGCGAGCCGAACGACCTCGCCGAAGAGGTCATCCGGCTCGAGGGGTACGAGAACCTCCCGTCCACCCTCCCGACGCCGCCGTCCGGCCGCGGGCTCACCGACCGCCAGCGGCTGCACCGCAGGATCGGCCGGGCGCTCGCCGGAGCAGGCTACGTCGAGGCGCTGAACTACCCGTTCGTCGGCGCCGCCGTGCTCGACCAGCTCGGGTTCGACGCCGACGACGCCCGCCGCCGTACGGTCGACCTCGTCAACCCGCTCTCCGACGAGGAGCCGGCGCTGCGCACCACGCTGCTGCCGGGCCTGCTCGGCGCACTGCGGCGCAACGACGGCCGCGGCAGCCACGACCTCGCGCTCTTCGAGACCGGTCTCGTCTTCAGGCCGACGGGCGACGAGGCGAAGGCCGTACGGCTGCCCGTCGACCGCCGTCCCACCGGCGAGGAGATCGCCGGGCTCGACGCCACGCTGCCGCGTCAGCCGCGCCGCGCCGCGGTCGTCCTCGCGGGCGCCCGCGAGCAGGCCGGCTGGTGGGGCAAGGGCCGCCCGGCCGACTGGGCGGACTCCGTCGAGGCCGCTCGTACGATCGCCCGTGAGGCGGGTGTCGAGGTGACCGTCCGGAGCGACCAGCACGCGCCCTGGCACCCGGGCCGCTGCGCCGCGCTGTATGTCACGGTGAATGGCGAGGAGACCCTCTTCGGGCACGCCGGTGAGCTGCACCCGCGCGTCATCAAGGAGCTCCACCTGCCCGAGCGCACCTGCGCCATGGAGGTCGAACTCGATCTCCTGGAACAGGCTGCCGACGGCCCGCTCCAGGCACCGCGGATCTCCGCCTTCCCGGTGGCGACCCAGGACGTCGCGCTGATCGTCGCGGAGAACGTCCCCGCCGCCGAGGTGGAGCAGGCGCTGCGCGAGGGCGCGGGTGAACTCCTCGAATCGCTGCGGCTGTTCGACGTCTTCACCGGCGACCAGATCGGTGCGGGCCGCAAGTCCCTGGCGTACGCGCTGCGGTTCCGCGCGGCGGACCGCACGCTGACCGTCGACGAGGCCTCGGCAGCGCGCGACGCCGCGGTGGCCCTCGCCGCCGAGCGGACGGGCGCGGTGCTGCGGGGCGCGTGAGGCGCCGTCGTCCTCGATCGCCGGGCGGGCCGGATCTTCGGCCCGCCCGGCGCGTTCGAGGACGATTCGGAGCCCGCCCGAGGACAGGCGGCAATTCCGGTCGGCGCGGCGCTCGAAGGCATCTCGGCGCCCGTCGGGGCCGGTTCGTTTCGGGCCTGCCCGGTGTTCAGGTGGCCCTTGGTGCCCGTCCGGGCGGGCTCGTTCTCCAGCCCTGAAGTGACCGGCCGTCTCCGTGGCGGTCCCGGGCCCGGTTCAGCCGATGGTCCAGTCGCGGAGGACTTCGGCGCGGTGGGCGTCGAGTTCGGGGGTGGTGGAGGGCGAGGCGTGGGGCGTGTTCTGGAATGCGACGGGTTGACGCAGTGCGGTCATGCCGTCCAGGGCGGGGTGTTGGAAGCGTCCGGTGAGGCCCCGGTGACCGACGCTGTCGAGAGCCTGCTGGAGATCCTGTACGGGGCCGGCGGGGACGCCCTGCTGGCCGGCGAGCGCGACGACGTCGGCGGCGGAATGCTGCCGCGTCCAGGACTCGATGGTGGCGCGGACCTCCGGTTCGTGGGCGGTGCGTGCCTCGTCCGTGCGGTACGTGGGGTGGTCGGCGAGATCCGGGCGTCCGATCAGGGCCAGCAGGTTCTGGAAGGTGCGGTCGTTGGCGGCCGCGAGGACGACGGGGGCATCGGCCGCCTGGTAGACACCGAACGGGGTGGAGACGGGATGGCGGTTGCCCACGCGGGTGGGCGGGGTGCCGTTGGCGGCCAGCAGGCTGGCGTTGGTGAGCTGGAGGGAGACCATCGCATCGAGCATGGCGATGTCCAGGTGCTGCCCCCGTCCGGTGCGGCCGCGTTCGACGAGGGCGGCGCAGATCGCCCATGAGCCGTACAGGCCGGCCTGCAGATCGGCGATGGACTCGCCGACCTTGGTCGGTTCCCCGTCGGCCCGGCCGGTGGTCTCCATGATCCCGGACATGGCCTGGATGATCAGGTCGTAGGCCGGACGGGCGGACATCGCGCCCGTCTGCCCGAATCCGGAGATGCTCGTGTAGATCAGGCCCGGGTTGCGGGCGAGCATCGCCTCCGCGCCGACGCCCAGCCGGTCGGCGACGCCCGGCCGGAAGTTCTCCACGAGTACGTCCGCGCGGTCCACCAGGGACCACAGCGTGCGCAGGTCCTCATCGTTCTTGAGATCGAGCGCGATGCTGCGCTTGTCCCGGTTGAGCATCGCGAAGTAGACGCTCATGCCCTCCACGAACGGCCCGAGATGGCGGGTGTCGTCGCCGTTGGGCGGCTCCACCTTCACCACGTCGGCGCCGATGTCGGCCAGCAAGGACGTACAGAACGGGCCGGCCAGTACCCGGGACAGGTCCAGCACGCGGATTCCGCTCAATGCCGGCATGGCAACTCCTTCGTTCGACTGCGCCGAACGCTAGGCAGGAGCAGTCGGCACAAGGTATGTGCAGCCGCACGGAGAACGACCCCGCCGTCGTGCGTCGGCACATTGCCGGTGGCGGGCGGCCGGTGGGTGACTGAAGACATGAACACCTCTGAACAGACTCCGCAGGCGGACCTGCCGTACCGGATGCCCAGCGAGTACGAGGACTTCCGACTGTCCGTGCGCGCCTTCGCCGACGAGCGGATCCAGCCCCTGGCGTCGATCGCCGACGCCGAGGACGTCTTCTCCGAGAAGGGCTACGCGCAACTTGTCGCCGCGCGGTTCCACGCGCTCGGCGTTCCCGAGCGTTACGACGGGGCGGGGGCGGACGCACTGGCGCAGGCCATCGCCATCGAGGAGATCGCCCGGGTATCGGCGGGCATCTCCACCGTGCTGACCTCCAACAAGCTCGGTGTCACCCCGCTGCTGCTCGCCGGATCCGCCGAACAGCTCGACCGTTATCTGCCGAAGGTGGCCGCCGGCGAGGCGCTGTGCGCCTACGCGATCTCCGAACGGGAGGCGGGCAGCGATGTCGCGGCGATGACCTGCCGGGCGGTGCCCGAGGGGGACGGCTGGCGGCTGACAGGCACCAAGAGCTGGATCACCTCGGCCGGCGAGGCCGCCCTCCTGATCGTCTTCGCCGTCACCGATCCCGGACAGGGCAAGCGCGGTATCTCGGCCTTCGTCGTGGAGGAGACCGACGACGGGATCTCCTACGGTGCCCCGGAGCGCAAGATGGGCCTGCACGGCTCGGTCACCAAGGAGGTCCACTTCGACGGTGTGTACCTTCCCGGCGACCGGCTGCTCGGACGGCGTGGCCGCGGCCTGCACCTGGCGCTGGAAACGCTGGACCACACCAGGATCTCCATCGCGGCACAGGCCGTCGGCATCGCACAGGGAGCGCTGGACTACGCAGCGGACTACGTACGCGAACGGCAGCAGTTCGGCCACCCGGTCGCGGAGTTCCAGGGGGTCCAGTTCATGATCGCCGACATGGCGATGCGTATCGAGGCCGCCCGTTCGCTGACCTACCGGGCCGCGGCGGCCTCGCAGGCCCGCGCCGGTGACCTCACCTTCCTCGGCGCTGCCGCCAAGTGCCTCGCCTCCGACACCGCCATGGCAGTCACCACCGACGCCGTCCAACTCCTCGGCGGGGCCGGCTACGTACACGATCACCCGGTGGAGCGGATGATGCGCGACGCCAAGATCACGCAGATCTACGAGGGCACCAACCAGATCCAGCGGGTCGTCATGGCGCGGCAGGTACTGGGCCGCTGAGCCTGGCCGCACTCGGCGTGGTGAGAGCCCGAAGGGTCGGCCGGCCGTGCCGGATCAGTCATCCGGTGGCGCCAGGACCTGGAGGGCCAGCCATAGTTCCAGTCGGTCCTGGGTGGCGCCGAGTCGTTTGCCCAGCAGTCGCTCGATCTGGTCGATCCGGTACCGCAGCGAATTGCGGTGCAGGTTCATGGCCCGGCATGTTTCGGCCATCGAGCCGTCGTGTTCGAGGTAGAGGCGCACGGTGGCCTCCAGCGCCGCACCGTGGGCGGCATCGTAGCGGCGCAGGGGTTCGAGCAGGCTCCTCGCGAGTTCTGCCAGCGGAAGGTCGGCGCTGCTCAGGATCAGGCCGGGGAGTGACAGCGTGCGGCATTCCTGCACGCCGGACCCTTGCCCCTGGGCGTGCCGGGCCTCGTGATAGCCGATGCGGATGCCGTGGGAGCCGCGGTGCGGGCCACTGACGCCGACCGTCGCTGCCGTGGGCCGGCCGTCGAGGTGGCGCAACAACCGGTCGGCGACCGTCCGTGCGTCGCCGTCCGCACCGACCACCACGACGATGCCGTCGTCGAGCGGGCACATCGGGTACGGGTCGGACCGGCCCTGCAACAGTGCGACCAGGTCGAGGGGGCGCTGCCGCAGCAAGGAGGCCGCGTGTGCGGAGCTCGCCACGACCACCCGGTGGCTGCCCTGCGGATCCAGCCCCAGCTGGGCCAGCTTGCGCTGCGCCTCCTTCTCGGGGAGACCGTGGTGGACGATGTCCGCGATCACCTGCGCGACCAGCTCACGGCCGCCGGACACCAGCGCCTGGCGCCGCGCGATCTCCAGGCCGACGAGATTGGCCGTCGGCGCGAGCAGGGTGACCTGCTCACCGGGGCCCCGGGCCGCGATGTACCCGACGACGACGCCATCCGCTCGCACCGGCAAGGACACGGTCCCCGAAGTGTCCGCTGCCTGCGGCTGGTTCGAGGCGGCGGCCACCTCCTCCACCGGCCAGCGCGCGGCCGACGGGTGTTGCTCCAGCACCGTGCCCGCCGTGTCGAGGACGGCGACCTCGGCGCTCAGATGGTGGGCCAGTACGGCGACGAGATGACGCAGGCCGCGGCCCGCGAGCAGGGCTCCCGTGATCTCGTCCTGCAGGCGGATCATGAGCCGGGTCCGGGCGTACTGCTCGGCGAAGATCTGGTCCGCCGTCCACCGGCTGATCTGGATGAACGGGATCTCCACCGGGGAAGTCAGCAGCGCGAGCCCGTGTCGTTCGGCGGCGTCCCGCAACCCCGCCGGCACCCGGTCGTGAACCAGCCCGATCCCGATGCAGAGCGCCGCGACGGGCACGGCGACCAGGTCACGCACCAGCTGGTCCCACTCCCGGCGGGTACGCCGCCGCAGGCCGGTGGTCAGAACCAGCTCACCGCCGCGCAGGAACGGGACCGGATCCTCCAGCTCGGTGGTGGAGGACCAGCTGATGGGCACCTCGGCCCAGCCACCGGGATCGGTGACCGCGGTCAGCCGCAGTTCACGCTGGGCGAGCAGGTGAGACGCAAGCACGGGCATCAGTACAGGCTGCCACAGCCCGCACCCCCGAGAGCTGTGCACATGCACAGGGTGAAGCCCTCGGGGCCGGTCACCTGCACATCTGTCCCGTACGGTGCCCGGCCCCACCGTCTCCACCACCGGCGTGACCGTACTGCCACGGTGAACCGCCCGGTACGGACACCGCCGCAGGCACGAAGGGAACGGTTTCCCGCTGCTGTTGCTCTACTTCGTGATCCCGTGGACAGCGATCAGGAGGGGGCGCGTCCGGTCACCGGACGCGCCCCCTCCCGTGCTCGCCGAACGGCGAGGACCGCACGCGGGCCCCGGCCCGGCCCGGGGGAGCCCGGCTCCGTGCCGACTCCGCAGCCACCCTCCGATCCGTGGGCAGTGGGTCGTGCGATCCGGCGCCGTCCGCGCCGCCACGGAGTATCGGGCAGGTCGGCGGAAACGGACGGCGCGGGTGCGGGTCGTCGGCTGTACGAGGGGGAGCAGACGACCCGACCGCCTCTTGCGAGACGACTGATTCAACCGATCCGGGCCCCGGCGTGCCAGAGCGCGCGGCGGGACGGTTCGGGCATTCCGTTCACACCCCGTGTGAATCGTGCTCCACTGGTTCGGCACGCCTCGGCGTGCCGAACCACCGGAGGGGCACATGGGGGCAAGGGAGCCCAACATTCTGCTGGCGGCCCTGATCGAGGAGGCGGGCGTCTCCCGGGCCGGCCTCGCCGCGCACATCAACCGGGCCGGCCGCTCCCGCGGACTGTGCCTGCGGTACGAACACACCGCGGTGGCCCGCTGGTTGAAGGGGCAGCGCCCCCGCGGCCAGGTGCCGGACCTGGTCTGCGAGGTGCTCGGGAACCGGCTGAACAGGCCTCTTTCGCTGGACGACGTCGGCATGGCGGCTCCGGGCGCCGGTGCGGCCGTGCCCGCGTCCACGCTCGGCGGATTCGTCGAGCGGGCCACCGCGCTGTGGCGCTCCGACGCACAGCAGCGCCCGCACATACTCGCCTCGGCCGCCGTCACGGGTACCACGGCGGTGATGCCCGTCTGGGAATGGGAGAACCCGCCCGAGGACCTCGACGTCGCCCGCAGCGGCACCACCCGGGTCGGCACGGCCGACATAGTGACCCTGCGCGCGGCCCGCGCCCACTACGAACTCATGTACCGCAGGGCAGGCGGAATCGCGACCCGATCCCGCATCGTCGGCTTCCTCAACACGGAGACCGCCCCGCTGCTGCGTGGCGCCTACAGCGATGCGACGGGGCGGCAACTGCACCGGGCGACGGGCGGGTTGGTGGCCGTCGCGGGCATCTGTGCCTACGACTCCGACGCGCACGGGCTCGCCCAGCGCTACTTCCACCAGGCGCTGCGGCTGGCCAAGGCGAGCGGGGACCGGGGTTTCGGCGGCTATGTGATCGCCCTGCTGGTCAACCAGTCGCTGTGCCTCGCCGAGTACCGGCAGTCGGTGGCCTTCGCGCAGGCGGCACTGCGGGCCGCCGGCGGCCACATCACTCCCGCGCTGGCCGCCGATCTGTACGCCATGCAGGCCAAGGCGTACGCCAACCTCGGCGACGCGGGCAGCGCCCTGGAGTGCATCCGGCGGGCCGAGTCGGAGGCGAAACGCATCCGTCCGGGCCAGGAACCGGACGAGACCGGGTACGTCCAGCCGGGCCTGGTCGATGTGCAGGTGGCCGAGGCGCTGCTCAGCCTCGGCGATCTGCCGGGGGCCAGGGAACACGCGGCGACGGCCGTACGGACGCCGGCGCACGACCGGGGCCGGGTGCACCGGCTCGCGATGCTGACCCATATCGAGCTGCGCCAGGGCGAAGCGGACCGCGCGGCGGCCACCGCGGTGGAGATGGCCGAGCGGGCCAGGGGCATGGAGTCGCGGCGGCTGCGCGACCGGCTGCGCGCGGTGCGCGAGGACCTGATCGCGAGCGGCTGTGCCGAGGCGGGGCGGGCCGCCGAACTGATCGACGGGGCGTTGCGCGTTCCGCTGTGAGTACGCCTGCGCATGAGTGACCGCCGGTACCAGTACGTTCCCCTCCGGTCCTGCGCCTGCTGCGATGTTGCCACCTACTTGTCGGAAGGTGGCAAAACTGTGCATTGGACGAATCTCAACGAACAAACCGTGTATGAGAACCGTTGGTTCCGGGTCAATCTGGCGGATGTGCTCATCCCCGACGGCCGTCATCTCGACCACTACCTGATCCGGCTCCGCCCCGTCGCGGCGGCCACCGTCGTCAACGACGCCAACGAGGTGCTGCTGCTGTGGCGGCACCGGTTCATCACCGACAGCTGGGGCTGGGAGCTTGCCGCCGGCGTCGTCGAGGACGGTGAGGACATCGCGGCCGCCGCGGCCCGGGAGATGGAGGAGGAGACCGGCTGGCGCCCCGGCCCGCTGCGTCCGCTGCTGACCGTGGAGCCGTCGAACGGTCTCACCGACGCCCGGCACCACCTCTACTGGTCCGAGGAGGCCACCTGGACCGGCCACCCCAGCGACGACTTCGAGTCCTCGCGCCGCGAGTGGATACCGCTCAAGCTGGTGCCCGACATGATCGCCCGCGGCGAGGTCCCGGCCGCCGGCATGGTGGCCGGGCTGATGATGCTCCATCACTTACGGCTGGGGTGAGACGCCCTGAACCGCGTACGGGACCGGCCGGGGCGTTGCACCGGCCGGTCCCGTACGGGCACGAGAGGACGGATCAGGAGTACGGGTAGAAGCCCGAGCCGGTCTTGCGGCCGAGCCGGCCCGCGTCCACCATCCGCTGGAGCAGCGGGGGAGCGGCGTACAGCGGCTCCTTGAACTCCGCGTACATCGAATCGGCGACCGAGGCCACGGTGTCCAGACCGATCAGGTCGGAGAGCTTCAGCGGGCCCATCGGGTGGGCGCAGCCGAGCTCCATGCCGTTGTCGATGTCCTCACGGCTGGCGATGCCCGACTCGAACATCCGGATCGCGGAGAGCAGATACGGAATGAGCAGCGCGTTGACGACGAAACCGGAGCGGTCCTGGGCGCGGATCGGGTGCTTGCCGAGGACGTCCTGCACCAGGGCCTCGGCACGCTCCACCGTCTCGTCGGACGTCGTCAGCGCGGGGATCAGCTCGACGAGCTTCTGGACCGGGGCCGGGTTGAAGAAGTGGATGCCGATGACATGGTCCGGGCGAGAGGTCGCCACGGCCAGCTTCACCAGCGGGATGGAGGAGGTGTTCGAGGCGAGGATCGCGTCCTGCCGAGTCACCACCTGGTCGAGCACCTGGAAGATCTCGGTCTTGACCTGCTCGTTCTCCACGACGGCCTCGATGACGAGATCGCGATCGGCGAACTCCCCGAGGTCGGTGGTGTAGCTCAGCCGGGCGAGGGTCTCGTCGCGCTCCGCCGGAGTGATCTTGCCGCGTTCTGCGGCCTTCGAGAGGGAGTTGTGCAGCCGGGTGCGCCCGATCTCCAGCGCCTCGCCGGTGGTCTCGGCCACCATCACCTCGAGACCGCTGCGGGCGCACACCTCTGCGATGCCCGCGCCCATCTGGCCGCAGCCCACCACTCCGACGCGTGCAATGTCGGCCATAGAGTCCGTCACCTCATGCCTTTCGCTGTTCTCAGAGTCGCAGGTTCCCGTCCGATCCGGTGCCCGCCCCGACCCCCCGACGTTACTCCGCGACCTAGGGGTCACCGCGGGCCGGGGCGGGCATGCTCTGCGTTACGCCTGAATACAGGGGCGACGGACGATGACATAGAGACGGCAGGTGCAACGAAATGCGGCAAATGGCCAGGAGAGGCTTTGTTGCGGGTGCGGCCGGAGTGGTCGCGGGGGTGGTGAGCACCGTCACCATGGCCGGTGACGCCGTCGCGGCTCCGTCCCGGCAGGCCGGTTCCGGGCGGACGGACGCACCGCCGCGCGTGGGCGGTCGCCGGGTCGCGCGGCGTGAGCTGCGCGGTATGTGGGTCGCGACCGTCGCCAACCTCGACTGGCCCTCTGCGCCCGGTCTGACGGCGGCCAAGCAAAAGGCCGAGCTGATCGGGTATCTCGACGAGGCCGTCGAGCGGCGGCTGAACGCGGTGATCCTCCAGGTCCGGCCGACCGCCGACGCGCTGTGGCCCTCGCCCTACGAACCGTGGGCGCAGTACCTCACCGGGGTTCAGGGCAAGGACCCCGGCTGGGATCCGCTGGGCACCGCCGTCCACGAGGCGCACCGCCGCGGCCTGGAACTGCACGCCTGGTTCAACCCGTACCGGGTCGCCAACCACACCGATCCGTCCCGGCTGATCGCCTCGCACCCCGCCAGGCTGCACCCCGACTGGGTCCTGCCGTACGGCGGGAAGCTCTACTACAACCCCGGAATCCCCGAGGTCCGCCGCTTCGTCCAGGACGCGATGCTCGACGCGGTCCGCCGCTACGACATCGACGCCGTGCACTGGGACGACTACTTCTACCCGTACCCGGTGGCCGGGCAGGTCTTCGACGACGACGCCACGTACGCGAAGTACGGCGCGGGCTTCCCGGACAAGGCCGCCTGGCGGCGCGCCAACACCGACAAGCTGGTGCGCGAGACCGCCGAGCGGATCAAGAGCATCAAGAAGCACGTCCAGTTCGGGATCAGCCCGTTCGGCGTCTGGCGCAACGCCGCGACCGATCCGCTCGGCTCCGACACGAAGGCGGGCGTGCAGACGTACGACGATCTGTATGCCGACACTCGCGGCTGGATCAAGAAGGGCTGGATCGACTACATCTGTCCGCAGATCTACTGGAACATCGGCTTCGCAGCCGCCGACTACGCCAAGCTGCTGCCCTGGTGGAACCAGGTCGTACGGGGCACGGGCGTCGATCTGTTCGTGGGTGAGGCGCTCTACAAGGCCGGCGACCCCGCGCAGCCCGCCGCCTGGCAGGACCCGACCGAACTCTCCCGCCACCTCGACTTCGCCGCCGACTACGACCAGGTGCGCGGCCACGTCTACTTCTCCGGCACGGACGTGGTCACGGACCGGATCGGAACCATGGGCCGGGTGGTGGCCGACCACTACCGCAACAGGGTGCGTCCACCCCGCTGACCGAAGCAGCGGGGTGGACGCACCCTGTTGCGCGGGCGGGCCGCCGGGATCCCCGTCGGCCCGCCCGGGGCCCGGGGGAAGAGCAGTGCCGTCCGCCGGAGGCCGCTACCGGGTCTCCGGTGCCTGCTTACGGGCTTTGTGCTGTACGACGCTGTCGGGACCGGGCGAAATCAGGTGTTCGTGTCCGTCCTCGAAGCGGATGCGGTACGGGGGAGTGCCCCCGGCCCCGAGCACTTCGACGATCTCTGCGACCCGGTCGTGCTGTCCCACGGTCCTGCCGTGCATCAGCAGACGGTCGCCCGCGTGTGCCTCCATCGGGTGTGACCTCCTCACGGGTGGCGGTCCATGTCGACAAGTCTATGACCGAAATGCGACTTCGCCCGGTGGAGGGTGCGGGGTTCTCACCCCGCACGCCGGGCGCGCCCCGCCCGTTGAGTGACCGCGATGCAGACCAGCACCGCGATCGCCGCCACCGGCGCTGCCGTCGAGACCTTCTCGCCGAGTACGAGGAACGACCACACCAGAGTCAGCATCGGCTGGGCGAGCTGGAGCTGGCTGGCCCGCGGCACCCCGATCTCCGCCATCCCGCGGTACCAGACGTACAGGCCGAGGAACGTGGACCCGGCCGCCACCCAGACCAGGCCGATCACTCCGTGCGCGGTCGGCCGCACCGGCTCCAGGGGCAGCGCGATCGCGGCCCCCGCCACCGCGAGCGGCAGGGAGAAGATGAGTGCCCAGCCGACCACCTGCCAGCCCGGCATGATCCCGGCGAGCCTGCCGCCCTCGGTGTACCCCGCCGCGCACACCAGCAGCGCACCGAACAGATACAGATCACCCCCGGACAGCGCGCCGCCACTCTGCTGCACGGTAAACGCGATCACCACCGCCGCCCCGGTGAGCGCCGCGACCCAGAAGGTACGGGGCGGCCGCGCCCCTGTCCGCAACGAGGAGAACACCGCGGTGGTCAGTGGAAGCAGCCCCACCACCACGGCCGCGTGCGAGGTCGTCGAGGTCTGCAGGGCCAGCGTGGTCAGCAGCGGGAAGCCGATCACCACGCCCGCGGCGACGACGAGGAGCCCCGGCCGGTGCCGTCGGTCCGGCACCGGTACGCGCCCCGCCATCAGCACGGCGCCCGCGATCGCCGCGGCGAGCAGGGTGCGCAGCGCCACCAGCGACCAGGGGCCGAAGCTCCCCAGGCCCCAGGCCGTGGACGGGAAGGTCAGCGAGAAGGCGACGACACCGAGCCCGGCGAGAACCACGCCACCGCGGTTCGCCGGACCGGCCGTTGATACGGCGGTCGATCCGGCGGTCGATTCAGCCGTCGGTCCGGCCGTCGATGCATCAACCGCTATCGTGCCAACGGGAGTAGCGCTATCATCAGCTTTCATGCAAGAGCGTAGCAGTGTCGCTGAACTCGTCAGATCTCTCCGCAGCGAACTGAACCGCTACTCACCCGGTGGAAAGCTTCCGTCGAGCCGGGCCCTCGTGGAGCGCTTCCGGGTCAGCCCCGTCACCGTCTCCCGGGCCATCGCCCAGCTCGCCGCCGAGGGCCTCGTCGTCACCCGGCCCGGTTCCGGAGCCTTCCGGGCGCAGCCCCGTACCGATGCGCCCCCGCAGGGCGACACCTCCTGGCAGGAGGTCTCCCTCAGCGGCGACCGCGGCGCCGAAGCGGTGCCGCGCACGGTCGACGCCTCCGGTGTCCTGGTCACGCTCGCCGCACCCCCGCCCGGTGTCATCGAGCTCAACGGCGGCTACCTCCATCCCTCGCTCCAGCCGGAGCGGGCGCTCGCCGCCGCCCTCGCCAGGGCCGGGCGCCGCCCCGGTGCCTGGGGGCGACCGCCCACCGACGGTCTGACCGAACTACGGGCCTGGTTCGCCCGCCAGATCGGGCCCGCGCTCACCGCCGCCGATGTCCTGATCACTGCGGGCGGCCAGAGCGCCCTGGCCACCGCGCTGCGTGCGCTCGCCCCGCCCGGCGCCCCGGTCCTGGTCGAGTCGCCCACCTACCCCGGCATGCTGGCGGCCGCCCGCGCCACCGGGCTGCGGCCCGTGCCGGTGCCCGTCGACGCCGACGGTGTGCGGCCGGAGCTGCTCGCCGCCGCGTTCCGGGCCACCGGCGCCCGCGTCTTCGTCTGCCAGCCGCTCTTCCAGAACCCGACCGGCGCGGTCCTGGCCCCCGAAAGGCGCGGCGAGGTCGTCCGGATCGCCCGTGCGGCGGGGGCCTTCGTCATCGAGGACGACTTCGCCCGCCGCCTGGCCCACGACGACGCCGGGCCGCTGCCCACACCCCTGGCCGCCGACGACCCGGACGGCGTGGTCGTCCACGTCTGCTCCCTCACCAAGATCACCTCGCCGAGTCTGCGGGTGGGCGCGCTCGCCGCGCGCGGTCCGGTCCTCGGCCGGCTGCGGGCCATCCAGGTCGTGGACAGCTTCTTCGTCCCCCGACCGCTCCAGGAGGCCGCGCTCGAGCTGGTCGGCTCCCCGGCGTGGGGCCACCATCTGCGTTCGGTGTCGACCGAGCTGAGAAACCGGCGCACCACCATGACGACGGCAGTGCGGCAGGAGCTCCCGGCCCTCGCACTCCCGCACATTCCCGCGGGCGGCGGCAGCCTGTGGCTGCGCCTGCCCGAGGCGGAAGCCGGTACGGACGAGTCCGCGGTGGTCTCGGCGGCCCTGCGCGCGGGCGTGGCCATCGCGCCCGGTCGCCCGTACTTCTGCGCCGAACCCCCGTCCCCGCAGGTCCGGTTGAGCTATGCCGCGGTGGCCGGTGCGGCCGAGATCGCCGAGGGCGTCCGCCGTCTGCGCACCGCCTGCGACGAGGTCCTGGGCGGGTCCGGGGGGTGAGCTGCCGCCGTGAGCGAGGACACCACGAGGCGTAAGAGAGGTACGTGGTCATGCCCGGCCGGATGCGCCGGTGGAGGCCCTCTTGACCTGCGTGGCGTTCGGATCCACGATCACCGCCATGACTGTTCGAGTCACGCTCGTCGCCGCGGCACGCAGCTCCGCCCTGCTCGCCGAGCGCTTCGACGACGACCGGCCGCTCGACCACGCCGGCTGGCACGAGGTGCAGCTCGCCGCGCACGCGCTGGTGCCGCTGGGCGCCGCCGAACTGCGCTACTGCTCACCCACCCCGCGCAGCCGCGCAACGGGCGACGCGCTCGGCTTCGCCCCGCTCGTCCAGCCCGCCCTGCGCGACTGCGACATGGGCCGCTGGCGGGGCTGCACCCTCGCCGATGTCACGGCCTGCGAACCCGCGGCCGTCGACGCCTGGCTCGCGGACCCGCGCTCCGCCCCACACGGCGGTGAACCGCTGCTCGCCTTCATCACGCGGATAGGCGGCTGGCTGGACACCCGCCCGGCCTGCGACGGCTCGATCGTCGCCGTCGCCGAACCGGCGGTCGTCCGGGCCGCCCTCGTCTACGCGCTCAAGGCCCCGCCGCCGACGTACTGGAACATCGATGTCCGGCCGCTGTCCACGGTCACGCTCACCGGCCTGCCGGGCCGCTGGAGCCTCAGACTCGAAGCCGGGGCGCGCTGACCGAACTTTGTCCCGCAGGCGGTGGCGACCGCGTCCCGGAGGGATCGTGCGGCCTCGCTCCACAGGCCTTCGGCCACGACGGCGCGGGTAGCCGCGGTCCGGCGGTCGCCTTGTGGAGGCCGGTCCCGCCCTGATCGAGGCGGTGTACGGGGCGCTGTGACGATGTGCTGGAGGCGGGGCCGGCTCCCGCCTCCCGCCTCCCGCACGGCTCAGCCCGGATTGACCGAGCCGGTCATGCCTGCTCCTGCGAGCCGGCGACGAGGGTGACGGCCTCGGCGATCGCCGTCTCGGCCGTCGCCTTGTCGATGCCGAGACCCGTCAGCACACCCGCACCGTCCTCCTGTTCCAGCAGGGCGAGCACGATGTGCTCGGTGCCGACGTAGTTGTGGCCCATCCGCAGGGCCTCGCGGAACGTCAGCTCCAGCGCCTTGCGGGCCCCCGCGTCGTACGGGACGAGTTCGGGCAGTTCGCCCGCCACCGCCGGCGGCAGCGACTCGGCCGCGGCCCGGCGGACGGCCTCCAGCGTGACTCCCTGGGCCTTGATGAACGCGGGGCCCAGTGCCTCCGGCTCACTGAGCAGCCCGAGCACCAGATGCCCGGTACTCACCTCGTTGTTGCGCGCCGCGTGCGCCTCGTTCTGCGCGGCCATCACGACGTTCCTGGCCCGTTCGGTGAAGCGGCTGAACCCCTGGCTGGGGTCGAGGTCGGACAGTTCGCCGGGGTCCTTGGCGACGAACCGCTTCTGCGCCGCCTGCCGGGTCACCCCCATGCTCTTGCCGATGTCGGACCAGGAAGCGCCCGAGCGCCGGGCCTGGTCCACGAAGTGCCCGATCAGATGGTCGGCCACGTCCCCGAGGTGGTCCGCGGCGATGACCGCGTCGGAGAGCTGGTCGAGTGCGTCGGTGTGAACCTTCTTGATGGCCTCGATCAGCTCGTCGAGGCGCACCGGATGGGTCATGCGTACGGGATTCTCCATGTGTCAACCCTAGGTTGACAGTCGACATGTGTCAACCTTTGGTTGACAGTAGGTGGCCGACGGAAATCCGACCGCGCATGCCACTCGTGCGCATGCCGGGAGGACCGGGTCCGGCCGGCCGCCGGGAACGACGGAGCGCGCCCCCGACGGAGACCGTCGGGGGCGCGCTCGTTCAGCGGGTGCGGGTCAGAGGACGCCGCTGTCCGCGATGGTGATCTTCGCCTGGGGGCGGCCGCTCTGCGAACCGAGGCCCTCGATCTTCTTGACCAGGTCCATGCTCTCCTGGTTGTCGACCTCGCCGAACACCACGTGCTTGCCGTCCAGCCAGGACGTCACGATGGTCGTGATGAAGAACTGCGAGCCGTTGGAGTTGGGGCCGGCGTTGGCCATGGAGAGCAGGCCCGGCTTGGTGTGCGCGAGCTTGAAGTTCTCGTCGGCGAACTTGGCGCCGTAGATGCTCTGGCCGCCCGTGCCGTCACCGCGGGTGAAGTCGCCGCCCTGCAGCATGAAGTCGGGGATGATCCGGTGGAACGAGGAACCCTTGTAGCCGAATCCCTTCTCGCCGGTCGCCAGGGCACGGAAGTTCTCCGCGGTCTTGGGAACGACGTCGTCGAACAGTTTGAACGTGATCCGCCCAGCGGGCTCGTCATTGATGGTGATGTCGAAGTAAACCTTGCTCGTCATGGGGACCATCCTGACATCGATCCGCTCGGCGCCGACGGGCGGGCACCGGCCCCTTCGGCACGGTCACTGGGGCAGGTGCGCCGGCGCCCGTTCCCGTTTGTTCTGTACGTCGACGACTGGCTAGCCTGAAGAGGGGGTGCGGAGGCTCAGGGAGGTCCGATGTGACTGTTGAGGCCAACGCGAGCGCCGGGACGGTCAGTGCTTTCGACGCATCCGCGGGTGTCGGCGGGCCCCGCTATCTGCCGATTGCCGATCATGGCCTGATCGGCGATCTGCGTAGTGCGGCCCTGGTGGACACCAACGGCACCATCGACTGGTACTGCTGCCCGCGCTTCGACGCACCCAGTGTCTTCGCCTCGATCCTCGACGCCGACCGTGGCGGGTACTTCGAACTCACGGCGGATGCTCCGACGCGTACCAAGCAGTTCTACTTCCCCGACACCAATGTGCTGATCACCCGCTTCTTCGCGGAGGACGGCGTCGGCGAGGTCCAGGACTTCATGCCGGTACTCGACGATTCGCGCGAGGCCGACCGGCACCGGCTGATCCGCCGCGTGGTCTGCGTCCGCGGATCGCTGCCGTTCCGCGCCCGTGTGGCCCCCCGTTTCGAGTACGGGGAGCAGCCGCACACCCTTCACGTACAGCATGGCCAGGCGGTCTTCGAATCGCCCTCACTCACTCTCGCGCTGACGTCGAGTGCGCCGCTCGAGGTCGCCGGCCAGGACGTATGGTCGCTGTTCAAGCTGCACGAGGGGGAGTCCGCAGTCTTCGCCCTCGACCGGGTCGGCGGCGACGTGGCACCCCGCTTCTGCCCGCTGACCGAGGCGGAGCACCAGTTCAACGCCACTGTCGGGTACTGGCGGCGGTGGCTGTCCCGGTCGCGGTACCGCGGTCGCTGGCGGGAGATGGTGCACCGCTCCGCCCTCACCCTGAAGCTGCTCACCTACGCCCCGACCGGCGCCATAATCGCCGCGCCGACCACCAGCCTGCCCGAACGTATGGGAGGCGAGCGCAACTGGGACTACCGCTACGTATGGATCCGTGACGCGGCGTTCTGTGTCTATGCGCTGCTCAGGCTCGGCTTCACCGAGGAGGCCGAGGCCTTCATGGGCTTCCTCACCGAGCATGTCCGTCTCGAAGCAACCGAGGAGACCGGCCCGCTGCAGATCATGTACGGCATCGACGGGCGCCGTGAGCTGCCCGAACGCGAGCTGACCCATCTTGAGGGCTACCGGGGCTCGGCCCCCGTACGCGTAGGCAATGGCGCCGTCGACCAGTTGCAGCTGGACATCTACGGGGCGCTCATCGACGCCCTCTATCTCTACAACAAGTGGGGGCAGCCCATCTCCAGTGCGCACTGGGACGGCATCAGCGAGCTGGTCGACTGGTTGTGCGACCACTGGGACCAGCCCGACCAGGGAATCTGGGAGACCCGCGGCGGGCGCAAGAACTTCCTCTACTCGCGATTGATGTGCTGGGTGGCCATCGAGCGCGCCATGCGGCTGGCCCAGCGTCGCGGCCTGCCCGTCGACATCGTGCGGTGGGGGCGGGCCCGGGATGCGATCTATCGCCGGATCATGAGCCATGGCTGGTCCGAGGAGCGGCATGCCTTCGTCCAGTACGAGGACGGGCACGTCCTCGACGCGTCCCTGCTGATGATGCCGCTGGCGAAGTTCGTCTCGCCGACCGACCCGAAGTGGCTCGCCACGCTGGACGCGCTGGGCGAGGACCTGGTGTCCGACTCGCTGGTCTACCGTTACGACCCGCAGGCCAGCCCGGACGGACTGCGGGGCGATGAGGGCACGTTTTCGATCTGCTCGTTCTGGTACGTCGAGGCGCTGGCCCGAGCCGGCCGCCTGGACGAGGCCCGACTCGCGTTCGAGAAGATGCTCACGTACGCCAACCACCTCGGTCTGTACGCCGAGGAGATCGGCCACACCGGGGAGCAGCGCGGGAACTTCCCTCAGGCCTTCACCCACCTGGCGCTGATCAGCGCGGCCTTCGGTCTCGACCGCGCGCTCGGCTAGTGCCCCTCCCGGCAAGCTTTGCCCCGTCGCAAACATTGCCGGTCACGGCACCAGGTGTACTCGGCCATGGCTGGCGGCGTTCGCCGACTACGACGCGCAGGTTGCGATGCCCGTCGGCGTACGACTTGCAGGATCGGGTTCCGAGCAGCGCGCTCCCACAGATCCTTTGCATAAAAGTGCGGGAATGCGTATAGTCATGCCATCACGAGGAGGATTTCGATGGTGGTACGTGCAGCAGTGGCAGGGGCGAGCGGATACGCCGGTGGGGAGCTGCTCCGTCTCCTGCTGGGTCACCCCCAGGTCGAGATCGGGGCGCTCACGGCCAACTCCAACGCGGGGCAGAAGCTCGGCGCGCTGCAGCCGCACCTGCGGCCGCTCGCCGACCGGGTGCTTGAGCCGACCACCCCCGAGGTACTCGCCGGGCACGATGTCGTCTTCCTCGCCCTCCCGCACGGACAGTCCGCCGCCGTCGCCGAGCAGCTCGGTGACGAGGTGCTGATCGTCGACATGGGGGCCGACTTCCGGCTCAAGGACGCCGCGGGCTGGGAGAAGTTCTACGGTTCTCCGCACGCGGGTACCTGGCCCTACGGTCTGCCCGAACTGCCGGGCGGACGCTCGGCGCTGGCAGGCTCCAAGCGCATCGCGGTGCCCGGCTGCTACCCGACCGCCGTGTCGCTCGCGCTCTTCCCGGCGTACGTGGCCCAGCTGGCCGAGCCCGAGGCCGTGATCGTCGCCGCGTCCGGCACCTCCGGGGCGGGCAAGGCGGCCAAGCCGCATCTGCTCGGCTCCGAGGTGATGGGCAACATGTCCCCGTACGGCGTCGGCGGGGACCACCGGCACACCCCCGAGATGATCCAGAACCTCAGCGCGGCAGCCGGCGCACCGGTCACCGTCTCCTTCACGCCGACCCTGGCGCCGATGCCCCGCGGCATCCTCGCCACGTGCAGCGCGAAGGCGAAGCCGGGCGTGAGCGCCGAATCCCTGCGCACCGCGTACGAGAAGGCGTTCGCCGACGAGCCGTTCGTCGACCTGCTCCCCGAGGGGCAGTGGCCCGCCACGGCGGCCGTCCACGGTTCCAACGCGGTGCAGATCCAGGTCGCGTACGACGAAGCGGCGGGCCGGATCATCGTCATCAGCGCCATCGACAACCTCACCAAGGGCACCGCCGGCGGCGCCCTGCAGAGCATGAACATCGCCCTCGGACTTCCCGAGGACACAGGTCTTTCCACGATCGGAGTCGCACCGTGAGTGTCACGGCAGCACAGGGGTTCTCCGCGGCAGGCATCGCCGCGGGAATCAAGGAGAGCGGTAACCCGGACCTGGCCCTCGTGGTCAACAACGGTCCGCGTCATGCCGCCGCGGGCGTCTTCACCTCCAACCGCGTCAAGGCCGCCCCCGTCCTCTGGTCGGAGCAGGTACTGAAGGGCGGCGAAGTCAGCGCCGTCGTGCTCAACTCCGGTGGTGCCAACGCCTGTACGGGCCCACAGGGCTTCCAGGACACCCACGCCACCGCCGAGAAGGCCGCCGAGGTGCTCCCCGGCCACAGCGCGGGCGAGATCGCGGTCGCCTCGACCGGACTGATCGGGACGCTGCTCCCGATGGACAAGCTGCTGCCCGGCATCGAGACCGCCGCCGCAGCGCTGAGCGAGCACGGCGGCGAAAAGGCCGCCATCGCGATCAAGACCACCGACACCGTCCACAAGACCGCCGTCGCGGGCGGTGAGGGATGGACCGTCGGCGGCATGGCCAAGGGGGCCGGCATGCTCGCCCCCGGCCTCGCCACCATGCTGGTCGTCCTCACCACCGACGCCGATGTGGACGCCCCGGCGCTGGACACCGCGCTGCGCGCCGCCACCCGCACCACCTTCGACCGGGTCGACTCCGACGGCTGCATGTCGACCAACGACACCGTCCTGCTGCTCGCCTCCGGCGCCAGTGGAATCACCCCGGACCAGGACGAGTTCGCCGAGGCCGTACGGACCGTCTGCGCCGACCTCGCCCGGCAGCTCATCGGTGACGCCGAGGGCGCCTCCAAGGACATCCGGATCGAGGTCGTCAACGCCGCCACCGAGGACGACGCCGTCGAGGTGGGCCGCTCCATCGCCCGTAACAACCTCCTGAAGTGCGCCATCCACGGCGAGGACCCCAACTGGGGCCGCGTCCTGTCCGCGATCGGTACGACGAAGGCCGCCTTCGAGCCCGACCAGCTGAATGTCGCCATCAACGGCGTCTGGGTCTGCAAGAACGGAGGAGTCGGCGAGGACCGCGACCTGGTCGACATGCGCTACCGGGAGGTTGAGATCACCGCCGACCTGGCGGCGGGCACCGAGTCGGCCGTCATCTGGGCCAACGACCTCACCGCGGACTACGTCCACGAGAACAGCGCGTACAGCTCATGACTCCGGCGCGGAAGCACACCGCACTCCCGAAGGCGCAGATCCTCATCGAGGCGCTGCCCTGGCTGACCCGGCACAACGGCAAGACCGTCGTCATCAAGTTCGGCGGCAACGCCATGATCGACGAGGAGCTGAAGGCGGCCTTCGCCCAGGACGTCGTCTTCCTGCGCCAGGCCGGCCTCAAGCCCGTCGTCGTGCACGGCGGCGGCCCGCAGATCAGCGCCCAGCTCGACAAGCAGGGCCTGGTCAGCGAGTTCAAGGCCGGTCTGCGCGTCACCACGCCGGAGGCGATGGACGTCGTACGGATGGTGCTGGCCGGACAGGTCCAGCGCGAGCTCGTCGGACTGCTCAACCAGCACGGCCCGCTCGCCGTCGGCCTGACCGGCGAGGACGCCCACACGATCACCGCCACCCAGCACCGGCCGACCATCGACGGCGAACTCGTCGACATCGGCCGGGTCGGCGAGATCACCGCCATCGACACCGGGGCGATCCAGGCGCTGCTGGACGACGGCCGGATCCCGGTGGTCTCCTCCATCGCACGCTCCGCCGACGACAACCACGTCTACAACGTCAACGCCGACACCGCGGCCGCCGCACTCGCCGCCGCGCTGAACGCCGAGACGCTGATGGTCCTCACCGATGTCGAGGGCCTGTACGAGGACTGGCCGGGCAGTGACGACGTGATCAGCCGTCTCACCGCCAGCGAGCTGGAGAAGCTGCTGCCCGAGCTGTCCAGCGGCATGGTGCCCAAGATGCAGGGCTGCCTGCACGCCGTGCGCAACGGCGTCGAGACCGCCCGTGTCATCGACGGCCGGGTCCAGCACTCGATCCTGCTGGAGATCTTCACCGACGAAGGAATCGGCACGATGGTCGTGCCCGACGCACAGGGGGAGTCATGAGCAACCAGGAGCTCTCTCAGCGCTGGAGCCACGCGCTGATGGACAACTACGGCACCCCGCAGCTGTCTCTCGTCCGCGGCGAAGGCGCCCATGTGTGGGACGCCGACGGCACCGAGTACCTCGACTTCGTCGGCGGTATCGCGGTGAACGCGCTGGGCCACGCCCACCCCGCCGTCGTCGAGGCCGTCTCCACCCAGATCGCCTCCCTCGGCCATGTCTCCAACCTCTACATCGCGCCGCCGCCCGTCGCCCTCGCCGAACGGCTGCTCCAGCTCTTCGGCCGCGAGGGCAGGGTCTACTTCGGCAACTCGGGCGCCGAGGCCAATGAGGCAGCCTTCAAGATCGGCCGGCTGACCGGGCGGACCCATATGGTGGCCACCGACGGCGGCTTCCACGGCCGGACCATGGGCGCACTCGCGCTCACCGGCCAGCCCGGGAAGCGCGAGCCCTTCGAACCGTTGCCCGGCGATGTCACCCACGTCCCCTACGGGGACGCCGAGGAGCTGCGGGCCGCCGTGACCACCGACACCGCCCTGGTGATCATCGAGCCCATCCAGGGCGAGAACGGTGTGGTCGTGCCGCCCAGGGGCTACCTGGAAGCCGCCCGCGAGATCACTCGGGCCACCGGCACCCTGCTCGTCCTCGACGAGGTGCAGACCGGTATCGGCCGCTGCGGCCAGTGGTTCGAGCACCAGGCCCACCAGGGCGTCGAGCCCGACATCGTCACCCTCGCCAAGGGCCTCGGCGGCGGACTGCCGATCGGCGCGGCCGTCGCGTTCGGTCCGGCGGCCGACCTGCTGAAGCCGGGCCAGCACGGCACGACGTTCGGTGGCAACCCGATCGCCTGCGCCGCCGGTCTTGCCGTCCTGGACACCCTGGCGGCCGACGGCGCCCTGGACCGGGTGAAGCGGCTCGGCGAGAAGATCCGGAACGGAGTGGAGGGTCTCGGGCACCCTCTGGTCTCCCATGTCCGCGGCTCCGGGCTGCTGCTGGGTATCGTGCTCATCGAGCCCCTCGCGCCTCAGGTGCAACAGGCGGCTCAGGGAGCCGGAATCCTGGTGAACGCACCCGCCCCCGATGTGCTGCGGCTGATGCCGCCGCTGATCATCGGTGACACGGAGGTGGACGCGTTCCTCCGGGCGCTGCCGGGCGCTCTCGACGCGGCAAAAGGGGACGGACGATCCGGAGAATGAGGCGACGACGATGACCGAGGCGCAGGAGACCGAGCACGGCGGGCCGTCCGTGCCGCAGACCCGCACCGCACGCCACCGCCGGATCGTGGACATCCTGAACCGGCAGCCGGTGCGCTCGCAGAGCCAGCTGGCCAAGCTCCTGGCCGACGACGGGCTGAGCGTCACCCAGGCGACGCTCTCCCGCGATCTGGACGAGCTGGGCGCGGTGAAGATCCGCAACACCGGCGGCGAGCTGATCTACGCGGTGCCGAGCGAGGGCGGATTCCGCACCCCGCAGGCACCGCTGGGCGGGTCCGCGAAGGAGGAGCGGATGCGGCGCCTCTCCGCCGAACTGCTCATCTCGGCGGAGGCCTCGGCCAACCTCGTGGTGCTGCGCACCCCGCCGGGCGCGGCCCAGTTCCTCGCCTCGGCCATCGACCAGGCCGAACTGCACGACATCCTCGGCACCATCGCGGGCGACGACACCCTCATGCTGATCAGCCGTGACCCGGCGGGCGGCCAGGCGCTCGCCGACCACCTGCTGCGACTGGCCCAGAAGGAACGCTGAGCGGGCCGGCGCCGGCCCGAGGCACCCGAGACCGACCGGCGATCGCCGGTCGGTCTCAGTAGCGCGTGATCGCGATCGGTCCCGAACGGGTCCCGATCGCGATGTGCGGACGGCGGGCCGGATCCACCCAGTCCAGGATCCGGTCCATCGCGGCCGCCGGTACGGACACACAACCTGCGGTTGCGCCACGCCCGTTGACGTGCAGGAAGATCCCGGCGCCGAGCCCCCGCACCGGGCGTGTGTAGTTGAAGCCGATGACGAGCGCGCGGGCGTACTGCGTCGGATACGCGATCAGATGCTCCGCCTCGCTCGCCCGGCAGTCCGCCGGCCGCGGCTCCACCCAGCGGTTGTAGGACCGCGCCCCGTTGTCCTGGCACCACCACGACCGGTTGTTGACCCGGCGGTACGGGTGGACGGTGCCGGCCGGCGCCGCCTTGATGCCGAAGGCGAACGGCAGGTCGTACAGGCCGGTGGGTGTGGTGTTGGTGCCCTGCTTGCGTGACGCCCCCTCGGCCAGGCCCTTCGCACCGAACCGGGCCGGGGTGGAGCCGCCCTTCACCCAGGTGCCCCGGCGCAGATTCCACCAGGTGACGGTGCCCGTGGTGGACCCCGCGGACGTGGCCTCGGCCGTGATCAGCTGGGTGCCGCCGCCGGTGTCGGCCAGCCGTTCCGGGAGAGCCGGCGTCGCGGCGGGCCGGGCCGCGACCGAGCCGGCCAGCGCGAGCAGTACCGAACCGATCACCAGAGATCTGCGCATGCCACGGACGCTAGACCGTGCGGCGGGCTGTCACCTCCGGATCTGCTCCGGACGGCTCAATTCCCCACCACGTCTCCTTTTGCGCCCGGCATGGCCGGCAGCGGGAGCGGCAGCCCCGGCAGCCCGTCGATACTCGTCGCGACGTGCTCCTTCTTCTCGAAGTAGCCACTGAGCGATGCGTCGTCCTCGCGGGCGAAGCGCTGGGCGTGCAGTGGCCGGTCCTCGTCGTACGACATGAACGGCACGGCGAACCCACAGGTGTCCCGGACCAGCTCGGCCGTGACCACGATGATGGCGCGCAGCCCGTGCGTGGCGGGGTCCACGTCGGGGAAGTGGCCGAGCAGCGGGCCGAAACGCGGATCGTCACGGAAGACCGGCTCGCCGCGACCGTGCACCCGCACGATGTTCGGCGGCCCCTGGAAGGCGCACCACATCAGCGTGATGCGGCCGTTCTCGCGCAGATGGGCGATGGTCTCGGCATTGCTGCCCGCGAAGTCCAGATAGGCCACGGTCAGCTCGTCGACGACGGCGAACGAGCCGCTGACGCCCTTGGGGGAGAGGTTCACCGTGCCCTCGCCGTCCAGGGGCGCGGTCGCCGTGAAGAAGATGTGCTGCTCTTCGATGAAGGTCCTGATCCGTCCGTCGATTTGCTCGTACGTTTTTCCCATGGTGGTCATTATCGTCACCAACTACTGCATGGCCGGGGTCATTTCAGCTGGCGGGATGCCGGTACGGGCCCGCCGCCCGCAACAGTCGCGCACCGCTTCGCGGTCTTCGTGGCCGCTGATCACCGCCCTTGTCCCGGTGTGCGGCCGGATGCGGCACCAGGCGCCGCGGGACCGTCGAGTCCGCTGTTCTCCGCTCGCGAAGGCCCCGCGACACGCCACTCTCACCTGCACCTTTGACAAAACATACGGAGGACTGCATAGTTATACCCATCAGTGATTGCACCGTAAGGAGAAACCCGTGACCGAGCGCGTCGTACTCGCCTACTCAGGCGGTCTGGACACCTCCGTCGCCATCGGCTGGATCGCCGAGGAGACGGGCGCCGAGGTCATCGCCGTTGCCGTGGACGTCGGCCAGGGCGGCGAGGACCTGGACGTCATCCGCAAGCGCGCACTCGCCTGCGGTGCCGTCGAGGCCGAGGTCGCTGATGCCAGGGACGAGTTCGCCGAGGAGTACTGCCTCCCGGCGATCAAGGCCAACGCCCTCTACATGGACCGCTACCCACTGGTCTCGGCCCTGTCCCGGCCGACCATCGTCAAGCACCTCGTCGCCGCCGCCGACAAGCACAACGCCGGCATCGTCGCCCACGGCTGCACCGGCAAGGGCAACGACCAGGTCCGCTTCGAGGCCGGCATCTCCGCGCTCGGCCCCGACCTGAAGTGCATCGCCCCGGTCCGTGACTACGCGATGACCCGGGACAAGGCGATCGCCTTCTGCGAGGAGAAGAACCTCCCGATCGCGACCACCAAGAAGTCCCCGTACTCCATCGACCAGAACGTCTTCGGGCGGGCCGTCGAGACGGGCTTCCTGGAGGACATCTGGAACGCGCCGATCGAGGACATCTACGAGTACACCGAGAACCCCGCCACCCCACGCGAGGCCGACGAGGTCGTCATCTCCTTCAAGGAGGGTGTGCCCGTCGCCATCGACGGCAAGCCGGTCACCGTCCTCCAGGCGATCCAGCAGCTGAACCAGCGGGCCGGCGCCCAGGGCATCGGCCGGATCGACATGGTCGAGGACCGTCTCGTCGGCATCAAGTCCCGCGAGGTGTACGAGGCCCCGGGCGCGATCGCGCTGATCACCGCCCACCAGGAACTGGAGAACGTGACCGTCGAGCGCGAGCTGGCCCGCTACAAGCGGCAGGTCGAGCAGCGCTGGGGCGAGCTGGTCTACGACGGCCTGTGGTTCTCCCCGCTCAAGCGCGCCCTGGACGGCTTCATCAACGAGGCCAACCAGCACGTCACCGGTGACATCCGGATGACCATGCACGCGGGCCGCGCCGTCGTCACCGGCCGGAAGTCCGAGCAGTCGCTCTACGACTTCAACCTCGCCACCTACGACTCGGGCGACACGTTCGACCAGTCCAAGGCGCAGGGCTTCATCGAGATCTTCGGCCTCTCGTCGAAGATCGCCGCCAAGCGCGATCTTCAGGCATAGCGTGACGTAGACCTCGCCCGACCCCCAGCAGTCGCGTCACCGCCTCCCTGGCCCTCCGCACGGGGAGGCGGTCGCACATCCACCCCCTTGTTCTTCCGAGGAGCACGCAGTGAGCAACGGCAACGGCAACAGCGACGTACGCCTCTGGGGCGCCCGCTTCGCCGACGGTCCCGCCGAGGCACTGGCCAAGCTGTCCGCCTCCGTCCACTTCGACTGGCGGCTCGCGCCGTACGACATCGCAGGCTCCCGCGCCCACGCGCGCGTCCTGAACAAGGCGGGTCTGCTCACCGAGGACGAGCTGAACCGCATGATCGCCGGTCTCGACCAGCTCGAAGCCGACGTCGCCGACGGCTCGTTCACCGGCACCGTCGCCGACGAGGACGTGCACACCGCGCTGGAGCGCGGACTGCTGGAACGCCTCGGCCCGGACCTGGGCGGCAAGCTGCGCGCCGGCCGGTCCCGGAACGACCAGATCGCCACCCTCTTCCGGATGTACCTGCGCGACCACGCCCGGATCATCGGCGGGCTGATCGCCGAGCTCCAGGGCGCCCTGGTGGGCCTCGCCGAGGCGCACCCGGACGTCGCGATGCCCGGCCGTACGCATCTGCAGCACGCCCAGCCGGTGCTCTTCGCGCACCACGTCCTGGCCCACGTGCAGTCCCTGTCCCGGGACGCCGAGCGGCTGCGCCAGTGGGACGAGCGGACCGCCGTCTCCCCTTACGGCTCCGGCGCACTGGCCGGGTCGTCCCTCGGGCTGGACCCGGAAGCGGTCGCCGCCGACCTCGGCTTCGAGCACGGCTCCGTCGCCAACTCCATCGACGGCACGGCATCCCGCGACTTCGTCGCCGAGTTCGCCTTCATCACCGCGATGATCGGCGTGAACCTCTCCCGGATCGCGGAGGAGGTCATCATCTGGAACACGAAGGAATTCTCCTTCGTCACCCTGCACGACGCCTTCTCCACCGGTTCCTCGATCATGCCGCAGAAGAAGAACCCGGACATCGCCGAGCTGGCCCGCGGCAAGTCCGGTCGGCTGATCGGCAATCTGACGGGTCTGATGGCCACGCTGAAGGCCCTCCCGCTCGCGTACAACCGCGACCTCCAGGAGGACAAGGAGCCGGTCTTCGACTCGTGCGACCAGCTCGAAGTCCTGCTGCCCGCCTTCACCGGAATGATGGCCACCCTCACCGTCAACCGCGAGCGCATGGAGGAGCTGGCCCCGGCCGGCTTCTCGCTCGCCACCGACGTCGCCGAGTGGCTGGTCAAGCAGGGCGTGCCGTTCCGCGTCGCCCACGAGGTCGCGGGCGAGTGCGTCAAGACGTGCGAGCAGCAGGGCATCGAGCTCGACGAGCTGACCGACGAGCAGTTCGCGAAGATCTCCGAGCACCTTGCCCCAGAGGTCCGCACGGTCCTCAACGTGCCCGGCGCCCTCGCCTCCCGCAGCGGTCGCGGCGGTACGGCCCCGTCCGCCGTTGCCGTCCAGCTCGCCGAGGTCAAGGCCGACCTCGCCGTCCAGCAGGCGTGGGCCACTGCGAAGAACTGACGGCGCGCCGGCGACTTCGGGGCGGGGAGCGGTCGTACGCTCCCCGCCCTTCGGCGTCCGGAATGGCCGGCGACCGGACGGCGCGGGGGACGAGAGGGCGCGGGGCTGATGACCGGACCCGGTCCGTTTCCCGTCCGGTGAGGGTCCGATCGGGCGGATCCCGCGACCGGGCGCACGCGAATCCGGCTGAGTTACGTTGACGGGGAAGCGCACCCGATCGACGAGGAGCCCACGATGTCTTTCTCCCTTCCCCGAGCTCTCGGCTCCGCTCGACCAGGGGAGGCCCCCTCGGCCACGGCGACGACTCCGACCGCCCACATCGGGCTCGGCCTGGCGGCGGTCGGCAGGCCCGGCTACATCAACCTGCACCGCGACCGCGATCTGCCCGCCGACCGCGGCGTCGAGGCGCTGCGCGTGCGCACCCACGAACTGCTGGACGCCGCCTACGCGCAGGGCGTCCGTTACTTCGACGCGGCCCGCTCCTACGGTCGTTCGGAGGAGTTCCTGGCCGGCTGGCTGACGGCGCACCCGGAGGCGGACGATGTCGTCATCGGCAGCAAGTGGGGCTACACCTACACCGCCGACTGGAGCGTGGAAGCCGAGGCGCACGAGGTCAAGGACCACAGCCTGGCCACGTATCTGCGCCAGCGCGCCGAGACGGAGGCGCTGCTCGGGGACCGGCTCGACCTCTACCAGATCCACTCGGTCACCGCCGACAGCCCGGCCCTCACCGACAGGGAGCTGCACGCGCGGCTCGCCGAACTCGTCGCGGCAGGGGTCAGCGTCGGGCTGTCCACCAGCGGACCCGCCCAGGCCGACGCCATCCGGGCCGCCCTCGCCGTCACCGTCGACGGCGAACCGCTCTTCCGCACCGTCCAGGCCACCTACAACGCCCTGGAGACCTCGGCCGGAGCCGCGCTCGCCGAGGCCCATGACGCCGGGCTCACCGTGATCGTCAAGGAAGCCATGGCCAACGGCCGGCTCGCCGGAACGGATGCCCCCGCCGTGGTCCAGGAGATCGCGGCCGACGCCGGCGTGGGCAGCGACGCGATCGCGCTGGCGCTCGTAATGCACCAGCCGTGGGCCTCAGTGGTGCTCTCCGGCGCGGCGACCCTCGACCAGCTCGCCGGAAACCTGCACGCGGCCGTCGTCGACCTCGACGAGGCACGGTGCGCCCGGCTCGAGGCGCTCGTGGAGGAGCCGGAGGCGTACTGGCACCGCCGCGCCGCGCTGCCGTGGAGCTGAGCGGGCGCGCCCGGCGCCGGTGAAGGGGCGCTGATCCACCTGTCACATCGGTGAGCCCCGGTTCGTCATCGCAGTGACGGCACACTACGGAGGAATGCGACTGTGCACGGACATGAGTGGGGCGGACACGGGGTGAACGGACGTGAGGTGGACGGGCGCGAGTTCCTGGCCGAACGCTTCGAGGAGAACCGGACCCAGCTGAAGGCCGTGGCCTACCGGATGCTCGGCTCGACGAACGAGGCGGAGGACGCCGTCCAGGAAGCCTGGATCCGGCTCAGCCGTACCGACAGCCGGGCGATCGAGAACCTGGGCGGCTGGCTGACGACGGTGGTCGGGCGGGTGTGCCTGGACATGCTCCGCTCCCGCCGCTCCCGCCGAGAGGAGTTGCTCGACACGCGCGCGCCCGAGGCGCACGCCCCGGACCCGGTCCTCGACTCCGGGCCGGAGGCCGACCCGGAGCAGCAGGCGATGATGGCCGATTCGGTCGGTCTCGCGATGCTGGTCGTGCTCGAAACGCTCGATCCCGCCGAGCGGCTCGCCTTCGTCCTGCACGACATGTTCGCCGTGCCGTTCGACGAGATCGCCCGCGTCGTGGACCGCACCCCGGCCGCGGCCCGGCAGCTCGCCAGCCGGGCCCGTCGCCGGGTGCGGGGCGTGGAACCGGATCCGGACCCCGATCTCACCCGCAAGCGCGAAGTCGTCGACGCCTTCCTGGCCGCCGCCCGCCGCGGTGACTTCGAGGCCCTCGTCGCCGTGCTCGACCCGGACGTCGTGGTGCGGTCCGATGCGGAAGCCGGTGGTGTCGGTGCGCCGTCCCTGGTGCGGGGCGCCGCGACCGTGGCCCGCCAGGCGATGATGTTCGCACCGTTCGCCCGGTCGTCGCTGCCCGCGCAGGTCGATGGGCAACCGGCCGTCGTCTCGGCGCTCGATGGCGATCGGTTCTCGGTCATGATCTTCACCATCGCGCGGGGGAAGGTCACCGAGATGTTCGTGGTCAACGATCCGGCCCGCCTGCCCGGCCTCGATCTGACCGTCCTCAACGACTGACTCGGGACGGGCGGCAGCGACTCGAACGGGGTGGTGGACTCAGAGGAGCTCGCCGCCCCGGCGGCCCTCCGCCCACGCGGCGAGCACCTCGAAGTCGGCCGGCAGCAGTCCGATCCACGGATCGATCCACATCAGCAGAGCCTCGGCCGCCCCCTGCTCGGCGGCCCACTCCCGGTCCTGCTCGGAGATCTCGTCGTCGACCCAGGCGAAGGGCCGGCCCGCCGCGTACTCCACCACGTACTGCGTCTTCCAGTACGTGTCGTCCGGCGCGCTGCCGTGCATCGACGGCCAGTCGATGTACGGCAGCGGGGGCAGCCCGAGACGCGGCCCGATCCATTGGTTGGCCTCGTCCTTCCAGGTCGTCGCCCAGATCAGCTCGTAGCGGCCTGCCAGGCCACGCAGCGCCTTCCCGTGTTCCGGGTTGAGGAGGACGGGCAGCGGCAGCCCGTAGTCCCACCCCGTCGGCCGCATCAGATGCAGCGCATAGCCGTCCGGAACCCGGCGGCGCGTCAGTGCCGCGTACGGATTGAGCGGGCCGTCGATGTCGATCAGCAGCAGCGGCTTCATGCCGACATGGTCCTCTCTCGCGTCGGCAGAGGGCGATGAATCTACGGTGAGACATTCGTGTCTCATATGGGTTATGGTCGTCTCATGACTCTCGACCGTGAGCAGGTGCTGCGCAGCGCAGCCGCCCTGCTGACCCGCAAATCGACCGCCACCATGGACGAGGTCGCCAGAGCCGCAGGCATCGGACGCGCCACTCTGCACCGGCACTTCGCCGGACGGGACGCCCTGGTCAGGGCATTGGAGAACCTGGGAATCCAGGAGTTCGGAGCAGCTCTGGACGCCGCCGCGCTCGACGAGGGGGCCTCCGAGGAGGCGCTGCGCCGACTCGTCGCCGCCGTCGAGCCGAGCGCCGGACTCCTCTCCTTCCTCGTCACCGAGAACCAGCTCTTCGAGGGAGACGAGGTCAACGAGGGCTGGAACCGGCTCGACGCCCGGGTCTCCGCCTTCTTCCGGCGCGGCCAGGAACGCGGCGAGTTCCGCATCGACCTCACCCCCGCCTGGCTGACCGAGGCCCTCTACGGGCTCATCTCCTCCGGAGCCTGGGTCGTCCAGACGGGCCGGGTCGCGGGGCAGGACTTCCAGCACATGATCGTCGAGTTGCTGCTCGGCGGCGCACGCCGGAGCGTGGATCAATGAGCAGTCTCGAACAGCGCGCGGAAACCTCCGACGAGCTGCGCCCTCCGGGTCGGTGGATCGCCCTGGGCGTCCTCGTTCTCGCCGTGCTGCTCGTGGCGGTGGACGCCACAGTCCTGGGCCTCGCCACCCCCTTCCTCACCGAGGACCTCAAGCCGTCCGGCACCCAGCTTCTCTGGATCGGCGACGTCTACTCCTTCGTCATCGCCGGGCTCCTGGTCTCCATGGGCAGCCTCGGTGACCGCATCGGCCGCAAGAAGCTGCTGCTGAGCGGTGCCGTCGCCTTCGGCGGGGTCTCCGTGCTCAACGCGTACGCGAGCACCCCCGAGATGATGATCCTGGCGCGGGCGCTGCTCGGTGTCGCGGGCGCCACTCTGATGCCGTCCACGCTCGCCCTGATCCGCAACCTCTTCCACGATCCGCGCGAGCGCAGCCTCGCCATCGGCATCTGGGGCGCCATGGCCTCAGCGGGCGCGGCCGTCGGTCCCGTCGTCGGCGGATTCCTCCTGGAACACTTCTGGTGGGGCTCGGTCTTCCTGATCAACCTGCCCGTCATGGCCGTCCTGGTGGTCATCGGCGTCAAAATGATCCCCGAGTCGAAGAATCCGACGCCGGGCCCCTGGGATCTGGTCAGCGTGGCACTCTCCTTCATCGGCATGATCGGTGTCGTATACGCCGTCAAGGAGCTGGCCGCGCACGGTACGAGCTGGGGAATCGCCGTCGCGGGCCTCGGCGGCCTGGCCGCGCTCCATTGGTTCGTGCGCAGACAACTCACGCTCCCCGCGCCGCTGCTGGACATGCGGCTCTTCCACCACCGGGGCTTCTCGGGTGCGGTCCTCGCCGATCTGCTGACCATCCTCGGCCTGTCCGGGCTGGTCTTCTTCCTCTCCCAGTTCCTGCAACTGGTCCAGGGGCGCGGACCGCTGGAGGCAGGACTCGCCGAACTGCCCGCGGCCGTCGGCGCGGTCACCGCGGGACTGCTCGCCGGTGTGGCGGCCCGTCGCTACTCCGTACGGCTGGTGGTGTCCGGCGGTCTCGGGGCGATCGGCCTGGCGCTCGCCGCGGTCGCCCTGATCCACAAGGAGACCGCCTACCCGTTGATCGGCGCGCTGCTGCTGGTCGTCGGCGTCGGCGCGGGCTTCGCCTTCACCGTCACCTCCGATGTGATCCTCTCCAGCGTCCCGAAGGAGCAGGCGGGGTCTGCGGGCGCGGTCTCCGAGACGGCGTACGAACTCGGCGCGGCCCTCGGTATCGCCCTGCTCGGCTCCATCGTCACCGGCGTCTACCAGGACTTCGCCACCCCGGCGGGCGTCCCGTCCGCCAACGCCGCAGCGGCCCACGAATCGCTGGGCGGTGCCGTCGAAGCGGCCCACGGCCTTCCGGCGCAGCAGGCGAGCGCGCTGGTCGCCGCCGCACAGGAGTCGTTCGTCGACGGGCTGCGGCTCGCCGCGGGGGTCGGCGCGGCGGTCCTGCTGGCGACGGCCGCCACCGCCTGGTTCCTGTTGCGCGGTCAGAAGCTGGAGGAGGGCATCGTCCACCAGTAGCCGCCCGCGTCCCGGCCCGTACGGGCCCGGACGACACGCTCGACATGCGGATGGGCCCGTACCGCCAACCGGGGTACGGGCCCATCCGCGTATCCTCCGCGGTGCGTCAGCTCACGCGGCCTTCGCCTTCGTGGCGTACATGTCGACGTACTCCTGACCGGACAGCCGCATCACTTCGGCCATCACGGAGTCGGTGACCGCCCGCAGCACATAACGGTCGCGATCCATGCCCTCGTAGCGGGAGAACTCCATCGGCTCACCGAAGCGGACCGTCACCTTGCCGGGGCGGGGCAGACCCGCACCACCGGGCTGCAGCTTGTCCGTGCCGATCATCGCGAACGGCACCACCGGCGCACCCGTCATCAGCGTCAGCCGGGCGATGCCGGTACGGCCCCGGTAGAGGCGGCCGTCGGGGGAGCGGGTGCCCTCGGGGTAGATGGCGAAGGCCTTGCCCTCCTCCAGCACCCGACGGCCCGTCATCAGCGCCGCCACACCGCCGCGGCCGCCGTCCCGGTCCACCGGGATCATGCCGCAGCCCGTGAAGAACCAGGCCATCGCCCGGCCCTTGATCCCCTTGCCCGTCACGTACTCGTCCTTGCCGATGTAGTGCACCGGCCGGTCGCAGCAGATCGGCATGATCATCGAGTCGATGAACGTCAGATGGTTGCCCGCGAGGATCACCGGACCGTCCCCGGGGATGTTCTCCACGCCCTCCACCTGGGGGCGGAACATCAGGCGCAAGATCGGTCCGAGCACTGCCTTGATGAGTGCGTGTCGGGACAACGGTTCCTCCGGTGTAGTGGCCGGGCCGGCCGAGGCGCGGGATCGTGACGGTCCATGCAGGTGAGGACGATACTCGCGGGATCTCGCCCACCGCACATCGGGTTCACCGAGTGGATACGCAGTGTTGACGCGTGTTTCCGCCATGTTCGTCCAGGAGCTGCTCCTGAGACGGTACGACTGCCTACGCTCGGGCCGCGCCCGACAGGTGCGAGACATCACACGCGAGGAGCATTCATGACAGAGCGCGCGCAGACCGGTCCCGGCCGCAGAACCCTGCTCGGTGCGGGGGCCGCCGTACTGGGCACGGCCGCCCTCGGACTGGCCGGCGGCCCGGCCGACGCCGCCGGGAACGCGGCCGGGAACACCGCCGAACGGTCGAGCGGCCACGGCTTCCGCCTCGATCTGCCGGTGCCCACCGTCATCGGGCACCGCGGTACCAGCGGCTACCGGCCCGAGCACACCCTCGGCTCCTACCAGCTGGCCCTCGACATGGGCGCGCACATCATCGAGCAGGACCTGGTGCCGACCAAGGACGGCCACCTCGTCTGCCGTCACGAGAACGACATCACCGCCACCACCGACGTCTCCGCCCATCCCGAGTTCGCGAGCCGCAAGACCACGAAGAAGGTCGACGGGGTCTCGCTCACCGGCTGGTTCACCGAGGACTTCACCCTCGCCGAACTGAAGACACTGCGGGCCAAGGAGCGCATACCCGGCACCCGTCAGAAGAACACGCTCTACGACGGCCGCTGGGAGATCCCCACCTTCGAAGAGGTGCTGGGCTGGGCCGACCGCGAGGGACGCAGGCGCGGCAAGCCGGTCTGGCTGTACGTCGAGACCAAGCACCCCACCTACTTCCGGGGCCTCGGCCTCGGCCTCGAAGAGCCCCTCGCCAAGCTGCTGCGCCGCTACAACCGCCACCACAAGCAGTCGCCGCTCATCCTCCAGTCCTTCGAGCCCGGCAGCATCCAGCGCCTGGCCGGACTCGTCGCCACCCCGCGCGTCGTCCTGCTCTCCGGCGCGGGCGAGCGCCCCTGGGACTTCGTCACGTCCGGCGATCCGCGCACCGTCGCCGACCTGGTGAAGCCCGAGGGTCTGAGGTGGATGGCGTCCTTCGCCCAGGGCATCGGACCCACCCTGGACCTGATCATTCCCAAGGACTCCTCCGGGCGGCTCACCGCACCCACCACCCTCGTGGCGGACGCGCACGCCCAGGGCCTGGTCCTGCACCCGTACACCCTGCGCAACGAGAACACCTTCCTGCCCGCCGACTTCAGGCGCGGCACGGATCCCGCCGCGTACGGTGACGCGTTCGGCGCGTTCCAGGCGTACTTCGCGACGGGTATCGACGGGATCTTCTCCGACAACCCGGACACCGCTCTTCTCGCCGCGGCGGACTTCGCCGCCAAGTGAGACCGGCGTCAGCACCCGGCCGGGGCGTGCCCCGGTCGGGTGGTGCGCGCCAGGTACGGCAACCGGCCGCCGGTCCGGTGCGTTGGCCGGGGCATGACGCTTCTCGAGCATGCCCCCGCAGGGACCGAAGCCGCCCCCGCGGCCGTCGTCCGCATCCTCCATCCGCTGGTGAGCGCCGAGGCCACGGCCGAGGCGGCCGCCTCGGCGACGGGCGCGGCGATCGAACCCGCCGACCTCGAACAGGCCGTCTGGCTACGGCTGCTGGAGCGGCTCGCGCTGGACGGGCCGCCGCCGGACCCGGCGCGCTGGGTGCGCAACGCCGTACGGGCGGAGGCTCGCCGGGCCCGCCGCACCGCCCGGCGCGAACGCCCCTACCGCGACGAGACCTCCGCGGACCCGGCGGCCTGCCCCGAGCGGATCGCCGTCGGTGCCTACGAACGCCGGGCGCTGCGCGCCGCGGTGGACCGGCTGCCCGGCCGCTGCTCCCGGCTACTGGCGGCGATGCTGGCGCCCGGTGATCCCACCTACCGGGAAATCGCAGGGAAGTTGGGTATGTCACAGGGGAGTTTGGGTCCGATCCGTTCCCGATGCCTTGGATGTCTGCGCAGAATTCTCGCGGCGGAGGTTGTCGCTCCTGAACCGCGGGGAAGGAGCGTTGGACAACCGGTGGATCGGGTGGGCGGAGGCATGCGCACATGGGCATGAGTGTGATCATCTCGGCGGCGACGGCACAGGATGCCGAACAGATCTTGAAGCTTCAGTACCTCTGTTTCCAGACCGAGGCGGAGCTGTACGGGAACTACCGGATCGACCCGCTCGTCCAGACGCTCGATTCGGTGCGCGCCGAGATCGCCACGAATCTGGTGTTCGTGGCGCGGTTGGGTGACGAAGTCGTCGGTTCCGTCCGCGGATCCATCGATCAGGACGGCGCCGGGCAGATCGGGAGGCTCTGCGTCCACCCGCGGCTCCAGGGGCACGGCCTCGGCGCCCGGCTGCTGCGGGCCGCGGAGTCGGGACTCGCCGACGAGCGGTCGGCCACCCGCTTCCGGCTGCACACCGGGCATCGCAGCGAGGGCAACCTGCGCCTCTACCGGCGGGCCGGATACGCCCCCGTGGGCAACAAGACCAGTCAGGACGGCGTCCGGATGATCCTGCTGGAGAAGGACGCGACCGCGCCCGCCTACGTGGCGAGCGCGTAGCGACGGTTACGCGTACGCCGTCCGTCCCGTGCCCGTCCTACGCGTTCTTCGCGCGGCGCAGCCACATCATCCCGGTGATCGGCAGGATCACCGGGATGAACAGGTAGCCCATGCCGAAGTCGGACCAGACCGTGGCGTCGGCGAACGCCGAGGGCTCCACCATCGTCCAGGTCCCGACGACCAGCACACCCAGGAGCTCGGCGGCGCAGCACACCAGCGCCGACCTGCGCGCCCTCTCGCCGCCGCGCACCAGCGAGTACGTGATGAACCCGTACACGACGGCGGCGACGGCCGACAGCACATAGGCGAGCGGTGCCCTGCCGAAGTCCAGGATCATCTGGACGATCGAGCGGGAGGCCGCCGCGACGGTGAACACCCCGTAGAACCAGACCAGTACCCGGCCGGGGCCGGTGCCGAGGTCGAAGGGCCCCTTCTCACCGGTGGCAGCGGCGGGGGTGCGATCGGTGTCGGTCACGGTCAGTTTCCCCAGATGTCGTAGAGCCGTACTTCGAGGACGGCCAGCACGACCGCGCCCGCCGCCACCGTCACCGAACCCCACCGGGTCCGCTCGGTGAGCGACAGGAATCCGGCCGCGGGCACGGCGAGGAAGGACCCGATCAGATACGCGATGAAGATCGTCATGCCCTGCTCGGGCCGTTCGCCCCGGGACATCTGCACGATGCCCACCACCAGCTGGGCCAGCGCCAGCAGCGAGACCACGGCCATCCCGATGAAGTGCCAGTCCTTGGTCGGCTGGTCCCGGTAAGCGGCGAGTCCGCACCAGGCGGTGAGGGCGAGCGCGGTCACGGCGACCGCGACCGTCAGGGCGTCAAGCATGAGGCGAGGGTATTACGGACCGAACGGCCCGCTGCGTGCGCCCCCGCACCCGGGGCGCTGCCCGCACCCGGGTGGGACCGTGGCCTTGACCACAACGCGCGACCGCTCCGCGCCGGCCGCGGAATTCGTCGTCGATGCCCTCTCTGCCGTATCGGTGCAGGTCACGGCGCAGGAAACGGGAATCACGACGGCCGGCCGAACCGTCTCACGCCACCATCCATGCCTGTCCGCTATTCGGACAGGCAGGTCGGGCGGAACGTTACGTCTGTTTTACTTCGTGCATGACCACGACGAGCGACCGCACCCTTGCGACCGAGGCGATCATGACGCCCGGTGCTCGTTGTATGTGTCGAATGCGCACCTTCTGAGGGCCCCCGCCCGATCCTCGCGCCCCGAAGCGAGACCGAGCCCGAGCCGTCCGCACCCGGCGGAACGAGCTCGTCCGAGCACCGCTGCCCGGCCACCCGCCGCCCGCAGCCGCGCCGAGACCCCCGCTCGGGACGGCCGATCGAAACGCCCGGACAGTCTCATCAGACGAATGCCCCGTGCCCGGCGGACACCGCGCCGCGCACTCGACAGTGACGGAAACCCTGTGATCACCACTACGGGCCTCACGAAGGTCTACCAGTCGCGCGACCGCGAGGTCACCGCCCTGGACGGCGTCGACCTGCACGTCCGCGAAGGCGAGGTGTACGGCGTCATCGGACAGAGCGGCGCCGGAAAATCCTCCCTCATCCGCTGCATCAACCTCCTGGAACGCCCCACCTCGGGCACCGTCACCGTGGCCGGCCAGGACCTCACCGCCCTCGCCGGCCGGGGCCGCCGGGCCGGCAAGGAACTGCGCGAGGCACGCAGCCGCATCGGCATGGTCTTCCAGCACTTCAACCTGCTGGCCTCCCGCACCGTCCAGGACAACGTAGAACTTCCGCTGGAGATCCTCGGCGTATCCGGCAAGGACCGTGCCCGCAAAGCCCTCGAACTCCTCGACCTGGTCGGCCTCGCCGACAAGGCCAAGTCCTACCCGGGCCAGCTCTCCGGCGGCCAGAAGCAGCGCGTCGGTATCGCCCGCGCACTCGCCGGCGACCCCAAGGTGCTGCTCTCCGACGAGGCGACATCCGCCCTCGACCCCGAGACCACCCGCTCCATCCTCCAACTGCTCCGCGACCTCAACCAGCAGTTGGGCCTGACCGTCCTGCTCATCACGCACGAGATGGACGTCGTGAAGACGATCTGCGACTCCGCCGCGCTGATGCAGAAGGGACGCGTCGTCGAATCCGGCACCGTCGGCGAACTCCTCGCCACCCCCGGCTCCGAACTGGCCCACGAACTGTTCCCCGTCGGCGGTACGGCCTCCGGCCCCGACCGTACGGTCGTCGACGTCACCTTCCACGGCGAGGCCGCCACCCAGCCGGTGATCTCGCAGCTCTCCCGTACATACAACATCGACATCTCGATCCTGGGCGCCGCGATGGACACCGTCGGCGGCAAGCAGATCGGCCGGATGCGTATCGAACTGCCCGGCCGCTTCGAGGAGAACGTCGTCCCGATCGGCTTCCTGCGTGAACAGGGCCTCCAGGCCGAGGTCGTGGAGCACGACACCGCCCCCGTCCCCGCCCGGCCCCTCGCCCCGCTCACCAAGGAGGTGGCGAAGTGACCTGGTCCGAAATGCAGCCACTGCTCACCCAGGGAACCATCGACACCCTCTACATGGTGCTCTGGTCCGCGGTCGTCACCGTCCTCGTGGGACTCCCGCTCGGCGTCCTGCTGGTCCTCACCGACAAGGGCGGACTGCTCCGGAACACCCCGGTGAACAAGGTCATCGGCGTGATCGTGAACATCGGCCGCTCACTGCCGTTCATCATCCTGCTGATCGCCCTGATCCCCTTCACCACCTGGGTCGTCGGCACCTTCATCGGCCCGACCGCGATGATCGTGCCGCTCGCCGTCGGCGCCATCCCGTTCTTCGCGCGGCTCGTCGAGACGGCCGTCCGCGAGGTCGACCACGGGCTCGTCGAGGCCGTCCAGTCGATGGGCGGATCCATCCCGACGATCGTCCGCAAGGTGCTGCTCCCGCAGGCACTGCCCTCGCTCGTCTCCGGCGTCACCACCACCGTCATCGTGCTCATCGGCTACTCCGCGATGGCCGGCGCGGTCGGCGGCGAAGGGCTCGGCTCCAAGGCCGTCACCTACGGATTCCAGCGCTTCGACAACCAGTTCATGCTCATCACCGTCGCGCTGCTGATCGTCATCGTGACCGTGATCCAGCTGATCGGCGACACAGTCGTACGCCTGCTGGCCCGCCGGGGCCGCGCCACCACCTGAGACCTCCTCTCCGCTCAAGCCCGAACTCCTTGTCCGGGCGCACCACCCTCACCACCGAAAGAGGCACTTTTCGTGCGTAAGAACATCAAGATCACCGCGGCTGCCGCCGCCACCGCCGCCCTGGCCTTCGGCCTCACCGCCTGCGGCACGTCGTCCGACCCGGCCTCCAAGAGCGAGACCGGTGCCAAGGCCGACACATCCAAGGCGCTCGTCGTCGCCGCGTCCCCGACACCGCACGCCGACATCCTGAACTTCGTCAAGAAGAACCTGGCGGCCAAGGCCGGCCTCAAGCTGGAGGTCAAGGAGTTCACGGACTACGTCCTGCCGAACACCGCCACCGAAACCGGACAGGTCGACGCCAACTTCTTCCAGCACCAGCCGTACCTCGACGACTTCAACAAGAAGAACAACACCCACCTCGTCTCCGTCGGCACCGTCCACCTGGAGCCCCTCGGCCTCTACTCCAAGAAGGTCAAGGCCCTCGGTGACATCAAGTCCGGCCAGACCATCGCGGTGCCCAACGACACCACGAACGAGGGCCGCGCCCTCCAGTTGCTCGCCGAGAACGGTCTGATCACCCTCAAGTCCGGCGTCGGCACCGACGCCAAGCTGAGCGACATCACCGACAAGAAGGGCCTGCAGTTCAAGGAGCTGGAGGCGGCAACCGTGCCCCGCGCCCTGAATGATGTGGACGCCGCCGTCATCAACGGCAACTACGCCATCGAGGCCGAGCTCAAGCCCTCCAAGGACGCTCTGGTGCTGGAGAAGGCCGACGGCAACCCGTACGCCAACATCATCGCCGTGAAGAAGGGCAACGAGAACGACGCCCGCGTCCAGAAGCTCGTGAAGCTCCTCCACTCCGACGAGGTCAAGAAGTTCATCGAGGACACCTACCAGGGCTCGGTCGTCCCGGCCTTCGGCACCGCCGCCAAGTCCTGACACCCGCACGGCATGTGACCGACGAGCCCCGCGCACCCCACCAGGGGCGCGGGGCTCCGTCGTACGGACCCGCCCATGCACAACGCCGGTCCGATGCTGCATGCTGTGCCTTTACACGGTCTTCGGCATGGAGCTGCGCATGACTTCCACCTTTCCGTCCATCTCCATCAGCACGGATCGGTTGGTGCTGCGCCCCTTCGACATGACGGACATCCCGGCGTACGTCGAGATGATGAACGACGAACTCGTCACCGCCTGGACCGAGGCCCCCCACCCCTACACCCAGGTCGACGCCGAACGCTGGGTCCGCAGGATCGCACCCGCACAGCGCACCACGGGCGACGGCATCGTCTTCGCCGTCACCGAGTTCCTCACCCAGCGGCTCGTCGGCTCGGTCCGCCTGCACAACACCGACTGGCGCACCCTCGCCGCCGAGGTCGCGTACATCACCGCCCCATGGGCGCGCGGCGAGGGATACGCCACCGAGTCCGTCCTGGCGCTGGCCCAGTGGCTCTTCCGAGACCAGGGCTTCGAGCGCATCGAACTGCGCACCGCCGCCGACAACACCGCCTCGCAGCAGGTCGCCCAGAAGCTCGGCTGCATCAGTGAGGGGGTCCTGCGCAACGCCCGCATAGCGCGCACCCGTACCGAGAACGGCACAGACGGAGGCTGGACCGACATCAGGACCGACCTGATCGTCTGGGGTCTGCTTCCGGAGGACCTCGAAGGCGTGGCCGAGCAGCTCGCCGACGCGGGCGGCTACGGCACCTACAACGACTGGAACTGAGCCCTCGAAGGGGTCCCGGGACCGTACTGGTACGGACCGGGTACTCTCACCCTGCCCGCCCCGTACGGGCATCCGTACCTGCGACGACTCCAGGAGACTGACGACAGATGGCCGATCGGGTCACCGTGATCGGCTGGGACGGCTCGCCACTGACCGGAGCGGCCACCGCCGCCCTCTCGGCCGCCACGCTCGTCGCCGGAGCCGCCCACCACCTCGCACTTCCCGAAGTCCCGGCCGACGCCGAACGGATCCGCCTGGGCTCCATCGACCTGGCCGCCCGCCGGATCGCCGGACACCGCGGCAGCGCCGTGGTGCTCGCCGACGGAGACCCCGGCTTCTTCGGAGTCGTACGCAATCTCCGCGCACCCGAGCACGGCCTCGAAGTCGAAGTGGTGCCCGCCGTGTCCTCCGTCGCCACCGCGTTCGCCCGCGCCGCAATGCCCTGGGAGGACGCCCAGATCGTCGTCGCCCACCCCCGTACCCTGCGCCGCGCCGTCAACGTCTGCCGTGCCCACCACAAGGTCGCCGTCCTCACCTCGCCCGGCGCGGGCCCCGCCGAACTCGCCCTGCTCCTCGAAGGCGTCCACCGCACCTTCGTCATCTGCGAGGAACTCGGCACCGCGCGCGAACAGGTCAGCGTCGTCACATCCGAGATGGCCGCCGACCACGTCTGGCGCGACCCCAACGTGGTGATCGTCATCGGCGGCGGCCCCGAACCGCAGGCCACCGGCGCCTGGATCGCCGGCCGCCACCCCGCCTACCCCCGTGGCGTACGCGGCTGGGCACTGCCCCCGGAGGCCTACCCGGGCGGCGCCACCGACGCCGGGGAAGGGAGCGGCGAGGGCGAGTCCCCGGGGCTGCGCGCCGCTCAACTGGCCCGCCTGGGCCCCCGCACCGGCGACCTCCTGTGGGACATCGGCTCCGGCAGCGGTGCCCTGGCCGTGGAGGCCGCCCGCTTCGGGGCAGCGGTCCTCGCGGTCGACAGCGACCCGGCGGCCTGTGCCCGCACCGCGGCGGCGGCCCGGTCCTTCGGCGTCCAGCTCCAGGTCGTCGAGGGCCGGGCACCGCATGTGCTGGAGCGGCTGCCGGAGCCGGACGTCGTACGGATCGGAGGCGGCGGAGTCCCCGTCGTCACCGCCGTCACCGAACGTCGGCCGGAACGCATCGTGACCCATGCCTCCACGCGCGACGAGGCCGAGGCGCTGGGCGCGGCACTCGCCGGGAACGGATACACCGTCCGGTGTTCGCTCCTCCAGTCCGTCGAACTCGAGACGGCCGCATGGTCGGAGCGCGAACGCTCGGTCGTGTTCCTGCTCTCCGCGCTGCGTTCGGACCTCGCCCCGTGACCCGGTCGGCGTACAGCGCGAGGTAGGCTGGCCGATCGTTGCACCGCGGCTGGACGTTCGTCGTTTCGTTCGTCAATGTCCGGAAAAGGGGACCGTTTTGGCCCTCGCTGTGGTACGGCAGACCGGGAGATGCGCGACGTGGCGCAGTCCACAGCGGGCCGTGGCGAAATGAGCTGCCGCGGCGGCGAACGGCCGCGAGAATGCAGTATGTCCGCGACCGTTTCGTGCCGCGCGGCGCGCCCGCTCGTTCTTGTTGACGAGCGCCGGCGTGCCGTGTTCGGGCGTCCCGGGCGAAGGGCCGAAGGAGCACTGACGATGGGCGAGGGGTACGCATGAGTGACACCGGCCAGATCCCGGGTGAGGGACTGCCGGAGAACGCAGGCATGGTGGAGCAGCCGGGCATCGCCGCCCCGGATGCCTACACCTACCTCGCTCCCTCCGAGCATGTCTCCGAGGACGATGATCTCCTGCTGATGCCGAGCCCCCAGGGAGCCTGGAGCGACCCGCAGGCGGTACCGGCCCCCGGCCAGTACCCCGAGGGCGTCGCCGCGCAGGCACCACTGCCCGAACAGGCCGCCTACCAGGTCCAGCCGCAGCTCGCGTTCGAGGCTCCGGGGCAGCCCCAGGGGCCCGTGCAGGTACAGGCGCAGGAACCCGTCCGGAGTCAGGTGCAGGTCCAGGCCGCGGACGCGTACGCCGTGCAGCAGTCGGCGCCCGGTGCCGTGCCCGAGACCGGTCAGGGGACGCACGAGTCCGGTGGCCGCGACTCCGGTTCGGTCGATCTGAGGGGCGTACGCATCCCCGCGCCCACCCCGGCTCCCGCCGCTGCGGCCCAGAGCCAGCCGCAGCCCCAGACCCCGGCGCGTCGACCGCTGCACCGCGGTCCGGTCGCGGCCGACGGTGGGCCGTCCTACGGCGGATCGCCGACCGGGGGAGTGGTCCGCTCGCTCGCCGACCGCGGACCCGCGGGCGCGCCCCAGACACAGGCCCAGATCCAGCCCCAGGCACCCGCACGGCACGCCGGACCGCCCACGATCGGACCCGAGTACTTCGAGACGCCGGGCGAGGAGGCGGCCGTACTGCCGGGCCCGCAGCTCGGTGAGATCCTGCCGCAGGGCGGAAGCCCGTGGGCGGCCCAGGCGCCGGAGGCGGTCGCCGCCCCGGCGCCGGCAGAAACAGTCGCCCCGGAGCCTGTCGTCGTACCGGAGCCGGTTGCCGAGCCGGTACCTGAGGCACAGCCCGTGCAGGTCGCGCCGGTGGTGGTGCCGGAAGCAGTGAGCGCGCCGGTGGCCGATGCGGCGCCGGTCGCTGTAGAAGCTCCGGCCGAGGCTGCTGCCGAGGCAGATGTCGAGAGCGCGGCGAAGTCCGAGACCGAGGCTGCCGCCGAGGTGCCTGCCACCGAGGTCGCCCCCCTCGCCTCCGAGGAGACCGCGTCCGAGGAGACCGCGTCGGTGGAGGCCGCACCGGAGGAGGCCGTGGAAACGGCTCCCATGGGCCGGTTCGTGCCCGTGGAGGGGGCGGTGCCGACAACTCCGCACCTGGCGCCGACGCCCGTGGTGGAGCAGGCCGTGGAGGCCGAGCCCGAACCCGAGCGGGTCGCGATCGTCATGGAGCCGGTCCAGCCCACCGAGTCCGCTGCCGCCGAGGTCCTGGCAGCCGTCGAGACCGCCGAAGCTCCCGAGACGGTCATCGCAGCCGAAGCCGTACCCGAGGCCGAGGCTCTGCCCGAGCCCGAGCCGGGCCCGGAGGTCATCGAGACCCCGGAAATCACGACCGCCACGGAGACGGCGGAAACCACGCAGACCGCGCCCGTGGAGTCCGTGCAACCCGAGCCCCAGCCCCTCGCCGAGGAAGCGGCGGCCCCCGAGGGATCCGCGTCCGAGGAGTCCGCGGCTCCCGCCGCCGCGCCCGCCCCCGGCTACGACGACGCCGAGCGCGAGGCCGTCCTGCGGGTCATGCGCGAGCGCCGCGACGTCCGCAACGGCTTCCGCAGCGACCCGATTCCGCACGAGGTGCTGCTCCGCGTCCTCGAAGCCGCGCACACGGCGCCCAGCGTCGGTCACTCGCAGCCCTGGGACTTCGTGGTCATCCGCTCGGCCGAGACCCGTCGTTCCATGCACGAACTGGCACAGCGTCAACGCGAGGCCTACGCCCAGTCGCTTCCCAAGGGCCGGGCCAAGCAGTTCAAGGAACTGAAGATCGAGGCCATCCTCGACACCCCGGTCAACATCGTCGTCACCGCCGACCCCACCCGCGGCGGGCGCCACACCCTCGGCCGGCACACCCAGCCGCAGATGGCCCCGTACTCCTCGGCGCTCGCCGTCGAGAACCTCTGGCTCGCCGCCCGCGCCGAAGGCCTCGGTGTCGGCTGGGTCAGCTTCTTCGACGAGCGCGAGATGGTCCGCGCCCTGGGCCTGCCCGAGCACCTCGAAGTCGTCGCGTACCTCTGTGTCGGTTACGTCGACGAGTTCCCCGAGGAGCCCGAGCTCATGCAGGCGGGCTGGTCCAAGCGCCGCCCGCTGTCCTGGGTCGTCCACGAGGAGACATACGGTCGCCGCGCCCTGCCCGGCGAAGAACCGCACGACCTGCTGCAGGAGACCATCTCCAGCATCCGTCCGCTGGACGCCAAGGCGCTCGGCGAGGCGTGGGAACGCCAGAAGCGGATGACCAAGCCCGCCGGTGCACTCGGCATGCTGGAGATCATCTCCGCGCAGCTGTCGGGACTCTCCCGGTTGTGTCCGCCGCCGATCCCCGAGCCCGCGGCCGTCGCGATCTTCGCGGGGGACCACGGGGTGCACGCCCAGGGCGTCACCGCGTGGCCCCAGGAGGTCACCGGCCAGATGGTCGCCAACTTCCTCGGCGGCGGCGCGGTCTGCAACGCTTTCGCGGCCCAGGTCGGTGCCGAGGTGTGCGTGGTCGACGTCGGCGTGGCCATGGAACTGCCCGCGACGCCCGGCCTTCTTCCCCGCAAGGTGCGCGCCGGAACGGCCGACTTCACGACCGGCCCGGCCCTCACCCGCGAAGAGGTCATCGCGGCCGTCGAGGTCGGCATCGAGACCGCCCGCGACCTGGTCGCGGCAGGCAACAAGGGCCTGCTCATCGGTGAGATGGGCATCGCGAACACCACCGCGTCGGCCGCTCTGATCTGCGTGTACACGGGCCTGGACCCGGCCGAGGTGACCGGTCGCGGTACCGGCATCAACGACGAGATGCACGCCCGCAAGGTCGATGTGGTCCGCCGGGCGCTCGAACTCCACCAGCCCGACCCGGCCGACCCGATCGGTGTCCTGGCGTCGGTCGGCGGCCTCGAACACGCGGCGATGGCCGGCTTCCTGCTGGGCGGTGCCTCGCTCCGTACGCCGGTCATCCTCGACGGCGTGAGCGCGGGCGCCGCGGCCCTGGTCGCCCGGGCGATCGCCCCCGAGGCCCTCGCCGCCTGCATCGCGGGGCACCGCAGCGCCGAGCCCGGCCACGTCGCCGCACTCAACAAGCTGGGCCTGCGCCCGCTGGTCGATCTGGACCTCCGCCTCGGCGAAGGCACCGGTGCGCTGCTGGCACTGCCGATCGTGCAGAGCGCGGCGCGGGCGATGCACGAGGTGGCGACGTTCGACGCGGCAGGCGTCACGGAGAAGTAGCCAGGCCTGGATCTCCGTCTCCGGACACCTTCAAGCCCCTCCGGCGATCGAGGAGCAGGGGTCCGGGGGCGCAGCCCCGGTTACGGGAAGGGGCGGGTAGGGGAACAAGCCCGCCGCGGGCGCCGCCACCCGCACCCGGCCGCACCCCCGCACTCACCCCGTATCGTGGATCCCGCCCCCACGAACCCGCACGTCACAGCCGCTCCACCGCCGCAGCGGCCGCCGCATTCCGTCCCCTGCACGAGGAGCCCGCACCGTCATGGCCGAGCACGCGGATCACGCCGATCACGCCGATCACCCTGCGTACCCCGTCGGACTGCGTCTCGGCGGACGCCGAGTCGTCGTGGTCGGCGGCGGCCAGGTCGCTCAGCGCCGTCTCCCCGCGCTCATCGCGGCGGGCGCCGACATCGTCCTCGTATCGCCGGCCGCGACCCCGTCCGTCGAGGCGATGGCCGACGCCGGCGAGATCCGCTGGGAGCGCCGCCCGTACGCCGACGGGGACCTGGCCGACGCCTGGTACGCCCTGATCGCGTCCGACGACACCGCGGCGAACGACGCCGCCTCCGCCGAGGCCGAGCGCACCCGCACCTGGTGCGTCCGCAGTGACAACGCCGATGCAGCCACCGCCTGGACGCCGGCCACGGGCCGCAGCGAGGGCGTGACCGTGGCCGTCCTCACCACCGACACCCACGGGCGAGACCCGCGCCACTCGGCCGCCGTCCGCGACGCCATCGTCGAGGGCCTGCGCGACGGCACCCTCGCCGCACCTCATCACCGCACCCGGACGCCCGGCGTCGCCCTGGTCGGCGGCGGCCCCGGTGACCCGGACCTGATCACGGTCCGCGGCCGCCGTCTCCTCGCCGAGGCCGACGTCGTCATCGCGGACCGCCTCGGCCCGCGCGACCTGCTCGACGAACTCCCGCCGCACGTCGAGGTGATCGACGCCGCGAAGATCCCGTACGGCCGCTACATGGCCCAGGAGGCGATCAACCAGGCGCTCATCGAGCACGCCAGGGCGGGCAAGGCCGTCGTGCGGCTCAAGGGCGGCGACCCGTTCGTCTTCGGCCGCGGCATGGAGGAGGCCCAGGCGCTCGCCGCCGAAGGCATCGCCTGCACCGTCGTCCCCGGCATCTCCAGTTCGATCTCCGTGCCCGGCGCTGCCGGCATCCCCGTCACCCACCGCGGTGTGGCCCATGAGTTCACCGTCGTGAGCGGCCATGTCGCCCCCGACGACGAACGCTCGCTGGTCGACTGGCAGGCCCTCGCCAAGCTGCGCGGCACCCTCGTGCTCCTGATGGCCGTCGACAAGATCGGCGCCATCGCCCGTACCCTCATCGCCCACGGCAAGGCGCCCGAGACCCCGGTCGCCCTGGTCCAGGAGGGCACCACGGCAGCCCAGCGCCGGGTCGACGCGACGCTCGCGACCGTCGCCGAACGGGCCGTCGCCGAGGACGTACGCCCCCCGGCCGTCATCGTCATCGGCGACGTCGTCGCGGTCGGCACGAGCGCCGCACCGCTGACAGCCGGATAGCCGGCCCGAGCACCCGCCGCCCGCACCCCGCAGAGTAACCAGCGGTAACAGATCTTCCCCCGAGCCGTTGGCATCACACACCGGACAAGGCAGTATCGAACCCGTGGCTGATCTCATCACCGTCGACGACCCCGACGACCCCCGCCTGCGCGACTACACCGGACTGACCGATGTCGAACTCCGGCGCAGGCGTGAGCCCGCCGAGGGCCTCTTCATCGCCGAGGGCGAAAAGGTGATCAGACGCGCCAGGCACGCCGGGTACGAGATGCGCTCGATGCTGCTTTCGGCGAAGTGGGTCGACCTCATGCGCGACGTCATCGACGAGGTCCCGGCCCCGGTGTACGCCGTCAGCCCCGAGCTCGCCGAACGCGTGACCGGCTACCACGTCCACCGCGGCGCCCTCGCCTCGATGCAGCGCAAACCGCTGCCGACGGCCGACGAACTACTGGCGACGACCCGCCGGGTGGTCGTCATGGAGGCCGTCAACGACCACACCAACATCGGGGCGATCTTCCGCAGCGCCGCCGCCCTCGGCATGGACGCCGTGCTGCTCTCGCCGGACTGCGCCGATCCGCTCTACCGGCGCTCGGTCAAGGTCTCGATGGGCGCGGTCTTCTCCGTCCCCTACGCCCGTCTCGACACCTGGCCCAAGGCCCTGGAGACCGTACGGGAAGCGGGCTTCGAACTCCTCGCGCTGACCCCGGACGAAAAGGCCAGCAGCATCGACGAGGCGGCACCGCACCGGATGGACAAGGTGGCGCTGATGCTCGGTGCCGAGGGCGACGGGCTGTCCACCCAGGCCCTGGTCGCCGCCGACGAATGGGTGCGCATCCCGATGGCGCACGGCGTCGACTCGCTGAACGTGGGAGCCGCCGCGGCGGTCGCGTTCTACGCCGTGGCATCGGGCCGCCCGCAGAGCTGACCGGCTACCGAAGTCCTGGACTCTGCGCCAGGGTCCCCGCCAGGCCCGGACTCCCACTCCGCGTCTCGTCCAGACCCTGGGCCCGGGCCCATAGCGCGCCCTGGCTCTGCGCCCGGCCCTGGGGGCGGTCCGTGCCCAGCCCGCGGGCCGGACCCTGGCAGCCCTGTGCCGCCGCGATGCCCAGCGCCACCAGCAGCGTCACCACGACGAAGACGACGAGCCGCTGCCGCAGCAGCCGCGGATTGGCGGGACGCCGCCCGGTCGACGTCTTGCGGGCCCCGGGGCGCGTTCCCGGCCGGCCGTTCGTCCCGTTCGTGCTCTGCGGGCGTCTGCCGGACCGTGTCGTGTTGCGCGGAGGCTGATGCTGCTGAGGGCGTGAACCACCGGTACGGGGCGACCCGGCTCGCGACGACGTGGCCTGCCGGCCGCTCTGCGGTTGTTTCTGCTTCTGCCGGCGAGGCGCCGGAGGAGCCGTACGCCGGGTCTGCTGCTCGGTGTACGGGCCGTCCATCCGGCCGGTCGGGCGGTCCAGTTCCTGTGCCGAACGCTGGACGGGCGGACGGCTCTCGTGCAGACCCTGCGCCTCCCGTGCCGCGATCTCCTTGAGCCGCATGGACAGTTGGAGCGTGCTCGGCCGTTCCTCGGGGTCCTTCGCCAGGCAGGCGCTCACCAGCGGCGCGAGCGCGTCGTGCACGTCGTACAACTGAGGCTCCTCGTGCACCACGCGGTACAGCATCACCTCGGAACTGCCGTGCCCGAAAGGCGAGTCGGCCATCGCGGCGTACGCCAGCGTGGCACCGAGGGAGAACACGTCCGTCGCGGGCGTCACCGCCGCGCCGCGCACCTGTTCGGGAGCCAGGAATCCCGGCGAGCCGACCGCCGTACCGACATGGGTGAGGGTGGACGCCCCCGTCGCCCAGGCGATCCCGAAGTCGATGATCCGGGGGCCCTTGGGGGAGAGGAGGATGTTCGACGGCTTCAGGTCGCGGTGGACGACACCGGCCTCGTGCACCGCCACCAGCCCCTCGGAGAGCGCCGCCCCGATCGAAGCCACCTCGGCCGCCGACAGCGGGCCCTCCTCGGCCACCTTGTCGTGCAGCGAGGGCCCCGGGACGTACTGCGTGGCGAACCACGGGCGGTCCGCCTCCAGGTCGGCGGCCACCAGGCGTGCCGTACAGCCGCCGCGGATCCGCCGCGCGGCGGACACCTCGCGCGCGAACCGCGAGCGGAATTCCTGGTCCTCCGCCAGATCCGGGCGGATCACCTTCAGGGCCACCCGCTGGCCCCGCCGGTCCGAACCGAGGTAGACGACACCCATGCCGCCCGCTCCGAGCCGCCGGTGCAGCCTGAACGAGCCGACGACACGCGGGTCCTCGCGCCGGAGCCGCATCATCGCCATGTCTGCCCATCCCCGCTGCCTGGTACGCCTGACGAGGCACAGCTTACGTACCCGGCGCCCGGGGCGCTCAGAGGCCGCGCCCTCGCCCGCCGATCGATTGTCGGTGCACAGCACGGCGCATGACAGGGTGTGCGGCCGCGGCCGTTCGTGTGCCGGACGGCGCCGGTTGCCCAAACCGGTTGCGGTGACAAGAGGTTGGTGCCATGAGGGCCTCGGCCCCGACGGCGGCCGCGCGGCACACCGACCCGGCACGGACAGGACGGCGCCGACCGGGGCGACGCGACCCCGGCCCGTTGCCCGGAGCCGCGACGCGGGCGAGTGAGTGAAGTCACGGTCGTCGCCCGACCTGCCGACGGCCTCGTCCGGGGCCCAGCGACGACCGGCCGCCGTACCCCGTCCGGCCACCTGATCCGCAACATTCCGGGCATCCCTCCGGGATGACCCCGGGACCAGGCGCCCGATCTCCACCCAGGGGAGTACATCGGCTACCCACGGCTCATCCTCCGGGAGGCCCGGCATTCGGTACGCGGGCATGACGTCGTACGCCCTCCGCTTCCCTAATGTTGAGGTCAAGCGGCGGGCGCAGCACTCGTCCCCCGAGGTCACACGCCCGCCGCTCCACATCCGGTCAGGAGAGGAACCATGGCGGACACGGCAACGCGGACCATGATCCGCACGCGAGGACGCAGGGCCCATGCCGCGTTCGGCAGCCGCCCGTCGTCCGGTACGCGCCACCCCCTGGTGGCGACGGCGATGGTTCTTCCCCTGGCGGCCCTGCTCGTAGTCGTCTTCGGCGGCTGGGACGCGGTGGTCACACAGGCGTCGTCCGTGGGCGTGATGCTGGGGCGCTGAGCGGCGCCCCGGGTCCGGAAGAGCGGTCCGGACCGGGACATCCGGCCAACAACCCCGTGGGGACGGGGGTGCGGCGGACGGCAGCGTTTGTCCGGTCAGCTGGGGAGCTGACCGGACATCGCGCTGTCCGGGGCCTTTCCGCGGCGCGCGTACGCTCATCGACGGGCCCGGCGCGGACCGGCCCGCCCGCATCTGTCCGCCACCGGGGGAGAACGTGACCACCGCAGTCGTACGCGCGCTGGGCGCCCTCGCCCACCGGGCCGCCCACACCGGACCCTCGGCCGACTGCGCCTGCCCGCCACCGGCCGTGCTCGCGGACCGCGCGGACGGCACGGTGGTCCGCAGCGGGCCCGTCGTCGCCAAGGCCCACGCCCCCGGCACGGACACCCCCGATCTACTGACCCGACTGACGCTCGCGAACGACCCCCGCCTGACCGGCATCCTGCTCGCTCCCCTGCGGCCCCGGCCCGCCGCCCCGCTCCACGGCCGCCCCGTCACCCTGTGGCCCCACGGCCGGCCCGTCGACCCCGACGACCCCGACGCCGCCCCCTGGGAGGAGGCCGCCGTACTGCTGGCCGCGCTGCACCGGACCCCGCCCGCCGTCCCGCTCCCACCCATGCGGGGCCCCGCCAAGGCCGCGCTCGCCGTTGCCCGGATGCGCGCCACCCGGCCCGGCGAACCGGCCACCGCCCCCGTACTCGAAGCCTGGCGCCGCCTGCCGGCCTGGGCCCGCGACGAAGCCGCCGCGCCCCCGCACCGCTCGGGCTTCCTCTGCCACGGCGATCTGCACCTCGGCCAACTCGTCCGCCACCCCGCGCCGCACGGCCCCTGGCTGCTCATCGACATCGACGACGCGGGCCTCGGCGACCCCGCCTGGGACCTCGCCCGCCCCGCCGCCTGGTACGCGGCCGGGCTGCTGCCCCCCGATGTCTGGCACCGCTTCCTGGGCGCCTACCGTAAGGCGGGCGGACCCGCCGTACGGGCCGAGGGCGACCCTTGGCCCGAACTGGACGTCCCGGCCCGCGCCCTGACCGTGCAGACCGCAGCGCTCGCACTTGCCAAGTCCGCGGCGGAGGACCGGAGTCCGGATGAAGTGGAGCAGACGGTGATCGATGCCTGTGCCCGAATTGCCTCCCTTCAGCCCGAATTGGCCACCGAGCACTCGTCGTAGGCTGAACCGACCGTCGCCGGGCACGCATTCCGGGGACGGTGACCCGACGGCGAGGAGTGAGTCGAACCATGCAGTGTCCCAAGTGCCACGCACAGATGCAGACGTACAACCGCAATGGCATACAGATCGAGCAGTGCAGCGGCTGCCGGGGGATCTTCCTCGACTACGGCGAGCTGGAGACCCTGACCCGCATCGAGGCGCAGTGGACGCAGCAGGCCCCGCCCGCCCCGCAGGCCTACCCGCCCGCCCCGCAGGCCTACCCGGCCGCCCAGGCGCCCGCCTGGGGCGCCCCTCAGCACCACGGCGGTCATTACCGGCACAAGAGCTTCGGACGCATGCTCTTCTCGTCCTGAGTGAACCGCCGGCGGGCCCGGACGGAAGACGTCCGGGCCCGCCGTGCGTTCGCACCGCTGCCCATCGAGGAGACGACAAAGCCCCGGTCGCCGAGACGACCGGGGCTTGTACTGCGTGCGCGATACTGGGATTGAACCAGTGACCTCTTCCGTGTCAGGGAAGCGCTCTCCCGCTGAGCTAATCGCGCAGGGTGAAACTGCGTGTACTGCGTGCGCGATACTGGGATTGAACCAGTGACCTCTTCCGTGTCAGGGAAGCGCTCTCCCGCTGAGCTAATCGCGCGGGGGATCCTTGCGGACCGGTGGACGATACTGGGATTGAACCAGTGACCTCTTCCGTGTCAGGGAAGCGCTCTCCCGCTGAGCTAATCGTCCTTGGAGGTGGAGACGGGATTTGAACCCGTGTAGACGGCTTTGCAGGCCGTTGCCTCGCCTCTCGGCCACTCCACCAGGAGTGAGGGCTCGGGAAGATCCCCCACTTTCTGCGAGCGGACGACCAGGTTCGAACTGGCGACCTCAACCTTGGCAAGGTTGCGCTCTACCAACTGAGCTACGTCCGCTTGTCTTTTCCGGCCCGCTTGCGCGTCCCGGCGACGTGTTGAACTCTAGCGGATTCCCGGGCCAGTACAAAAACGCGTTTGTGCAGCGTGCTGAGGTGCGTTCGCCCCGGCGCAGGTCGTCGTGCGCCGTCCTAGACTCAACGGCGTGCACGACCTCGCTCCGATGGCCCGCTTCGGCGGCCTCGTCGCGTCCGACCTACGGGACGTGACCAGTGATCCCACCGCCCTCGACTCGTCCGGCTTCTGGGCCGTGTCCGCCGATTTCGAGGGCCGTCTCGTCTGCGCCCGCTTCGCCTCCGTACGTACGGAGGCGGTGGCCGCCCCGGTGCGCGGCGGCTGGCGCGGACCCGCGGCCGGTGACTGGAACTCGTCCCTGGACCGTGGCGCGTACACCGCGGGTGTACGGCGGATACGCGAGTACATCGCGGCCGGCGAGGTCTACCAGGCCAATCTCTGCCGGGTGATGACCGCTCCACTGCCCGACCCGGCCGCCTCGGACGTGGACGCGCTGACCGCGCTGCTCGCGCGCGGCAACCCCGCCCCTTACGCAGGAACGATCCGGCTGCCCGCGCACGGCGTGGAGATCGCCACCGCGTCCCCGGAACTCTTCCTGAAGCGGGACGGCCGGACCATCGAGTCCGGACCGATCAAGGGCACCGGGCGGACCGAGGACGATCTGCTGGAGAAGGATCACGCCGAGAACGTGATGATCGTCGACCTGGTCCGCAACGACCTCGGGCGGGTCTGCGCCACCGGATCGGTCCGGGTCCCCGACCTCTGCGTGGTGGAGAAGCACCCCGGGCTCGTCCACCTCGTCTCCACCGTGCGAGGGGAGCTCGCCGAGGGGGCCGGCTGGCCCGAACTCCTCGACGCCGCGTTTCCGCCCGGCTCCGTCACCGGAGCGCCGAAATCCAGCGCTCTCAGGATCATCGAGGAACTGGAGACCGCACCGCGCGGGCCCTACTGCGGCGGCATCGGGTGGGTCGACGCCGACCGCCGCACCGCCTCCCTGGCCGTCGGTATACGTACGTTCTGGATCGACCGGACCGCGGCCGCTCCGGTCCTCCGCTTCGGTACCGGGGCCGGCATCACCTGGGGCTCCGACCCGGAGCGCGAATGGGACGAGACCGAACTGAAGGCCTCCCGGCTGCTCGCTGTAGCGTCGGGCGCTCACGAAGCGATTGGAAGGACCGCGTGATGAGGATTTGGGTCAACGGCGAACTGCGGGACGCCGACGACGCCCGGGTGTCGGTACTCGATCACGGACTCACTGTGGGGGACGGCATCTTCGAGACGGTCAAGACCGTCGACGGCAGGCCCTTCGCTCTCACCCGCCACCTCGACCGGCTGACCCGCTCGGCCCGCGGCCTCGGCCTCCCCGCGCCCGACCTCGACGAGGTGCGCCGCGCCTGTGCCGCCGTCATCGACGCCAACCCGATGGCGTTCGGCCGGCTGCGCATCACCTACACCGGAGGGCTCTCCCCGCTCGGTTCCGACCGCGGCGACGCCGGTCCCGGCCTCGTCGTCGCCCTCGGGGAGGCGCGGCGCCGCCCCGACACCACCGCCGTGATCACCGTCCCCTGGACGCGCAACGAACGCAGTGCGCTCGCCGGGCTCAAGACCACCTCGTACGCCGAGAACGTCGTCGCACTCGCCCGCGCCCATGAGCACGGCGCGTCCGAGGCGCTCTTCGCCAACACGGTCGGACAGCTCTGCGAAGGCACCGGGTCCAATGTCTTCGTAGTGCTCGACGGGCAGGTGCACACCCCGCCGGTCGCCTCCGGCTGCCTCGCCGGGATCACCCGCGCACTGGCCGTGGAGTGGACAGGGGCCCAGGAGACCGACCTGCCGTTCGACGTCCTGGAACGGGCCGAGGAGATCTTCCTGACCTCCACCCTGCGCGATGTGCAGGCCGTCCACCGGGTGGACGGCCTGGAACTGGCCGGCGGGCCCGGACCGGTGACCGCCAAGGCCATGAGGATCTTCGACGAGCGGGCCGGGAACGACCTCGACCCGTAGAACCCACGCCTCGACTCCGTAAAACCGGGTGACGGGCCGGGGCCCAGCGGATAGAACAACTCCGATGACTACGACCCTCCGGCCGACCGGGCCGATCCAGCAAGGCGCCGACGGCGCGAAGAGCCGCGCGTATGACGTGTGCGACAACGGGCGGCCCGTCGGCGCCGTCGAGATCGGCACGGATCCGCGGTTCGGAGGGTCGGCCGGCGTGCTGCGTTCGCTGAGCGTCGACGAATCCCGCCGCAGGCGAGGCCGCGGCACCATCGCGGCGCTGGCGGCCGAGGAGGTGCTGCGTGGCTGGGGCTGCACCCAGGTGTGCCTGGTGGTACCCGAGGGCAACGAGGGAGCCCAGGGCCTGGCGGCCGCACTCGGCTACATCGAACGCAGCCGGAACATGCTCAAGGAGCTCGACCGGACGGCGCCGCCGCTGCCGGACGGTGTCGTCGCCCGGCAGATGAGTGCCGAGGAGTTCGCGCACTGGCAGCGCACCAGCGTCGACACCTATGCGCAGTCCTGGGTCGACCAGGGCGTTCCGGCTGACCAGGCCATGCAGAAGTCCCGGTCCGACCATGCCCGTAACCTGCCGGATGGCATCGACACCGAGGGTATGCATTTCCACGTCCTCGTTCACGAGGGCGCGGTCGTCGGCCATGTCTGGGTGTCGGTGGGCAAAGACAGCCCGGGCGAAAAGGCCGGATACGTCTTCGACGTCGAAGTGGACGAGGAGTACCGGGGCCGAGGCTACGGACGTGCCCTGATGTGGCAGGCGGAGCGCATCACCCTGGACGCGGGCGCCCACCGCCTCGGGCTGCATGTCTTCGCCGCCAACACACCGGCTCTGCGGCTGTACGAGTCGCTCGGTTACCGAACGACTCAGTACAACCTGGCCAAGACGCTCTGACTCTCCGTCGGCTCAGCCCTGCGCTGCGAGCAGCCGGTCGGCGATCTCCTCGATCCGTTCGCGCAGTCCGTCCTGGCTCTTGCCGCCGTCCAGCCGCTCGTCGCCGATCACATACGTCGGCGTGCCGGTGACCCCGATCGCCTTGCCCTCGGCCTGGTCGGCGTCGACGATCAGCATGTGGCGGCCGTCGATCAGGGCTGTGTCCAACTCCTCGGCGTCCAGGCCGATTTCCCGTGCCACCTCGATCAGGAGCGGCTCGCCGGTGCGGCCGAGGTCGGCGGTGCGGGCGAGAACCGCCTCGACGTACGGCCAGCCCTTGCCCTGGGCAGCCGCTTCCTCGGCGGCCTGCGCGGCGGCGTAGGCGTGCTTGTGCTTCTCCAGTGGAAAGTGCCGCAGCCGCACCTCCAGCCGGTCGCCGTACTTGGCCCGCAGAGCGTGCACATCGGTGAGGGCCTGGTGACAGTCGGGGCACTGGAGCTCGCACCAGAGGTCGAGGACGACCGGCGCTGCGGCGGTGGAATCGCTCATGCGGCCAGTCTCCCAGGGCGCGCGCGAGCATCCCAATCCGCATCCCCGTCCGGTCCGCTCCGGCTTCGAACGACCGGAGTGCTTCCGAATCGGCACCTCGGGAGGATCCCGGCCCTGAAATGTCCCTGATGTGGTCCCGGATCGTGGCCACCCGGGCGGTGGGCGGTGCAGGATGGAAGGGACGTTTCCCCTTGTGCCTGGAGGCCCCCGATGCTTGCCGAGACCATTTGCTCCGCGGTGTCAGCGGCGGGCCTGGGCATCGCCGCCGTGACCGCGTACCGGAAGCGCTTCCTCGCCGCGGCCCGGATCGCCGCCTACTCCCTGGTCCCGATCGGGCTGGTGCTGACCGGGATCGTGGACTGGGTCGCCGGAATCGCCTTCAAGCCGAGCATCTGGCTCGGCTTCGGGCTCCTCGCCGTGGCCTGGCTGCTGTTCATGACCACGCGCGCGATCGAGCGCCGAGGCGTCGGTACCCGTAAGGAACGCAAGGCCGCCGCACGGGCGGCGCAGGGCGGGGCCGTCGCTCCGGCGGCTTCGGCGCCCTCCCTCGGCTCCGGGCTCCCGGCGACCCGGGCGCAGGCAGCCCCGAAGACCAACGCGAAGGAGCAGTCCGCATCCCCGGGCGAGGACTTCAGCGACATCGAGGCCATCCTGAAGAAGCACGGCATCTGATCCGCACCACCGCGGCGGGGGTGTGGGCGTGATGGGCGACTGAATCGATTCACGGATTGCCTTGACGGCGGTGTAAGCCGTGGAGCCGGCGTCGCGATCGGATTGAAACAATTCATTCGGACCGGGGGTGATGCCGGGGGGCCGGCCCGGGACGACGGGGGGGCCCGCGGTGGCGTCCGTACGATGGGGGGCGCCGCGGACCGGTGCGGCCGAGGGCATCAGTGGGGCAGGGCAAGTGGCGCGTGTGGCAGGGATCAAGGATGTGGCGCGGCAGGCCGGAGTCTCCGTGGGCACCGTGTCCAATGTGATCAACCGGCCCGAGGCGGTGCTGCCGGAGACCCGTACCCGGGTGCTGGCCGCCATCGATGACCTCGGGTACGTGCGCAGCGAGTCTGCCCGTCAGCTGAGGGCCGGCCGGAGCCGGATCATGGCACTGCTCGTCCTGGACATGGGCAACCCGTTCTTCGTCGACGTGGCCCGCGGCGCCGAGCGCGTCGCCCGTGAGGCCGGCCTCGGTGTCATGGTCTGCAACAGCGGCCAGAGCCCGACGGAGGAGGCCGAGTACCTCGGGCTCTTCGCCGAGCAACGGGTGTGCGGCGTCCTGGTCACCCCGGCCGACGCGACCGGCCGCAACCTGGAGGCGTTCCGCCGGCACCGGATTCCGTTCGTGCTGGTGGACCGGGTCGCGTCCGGTGCGGGGACCTGTGCGGTTTCCGTCGACGACGTCCGTGGCGGCGCCCTCGCCGTCGGTCATCTGGTCTCGTCCGGGCACCGCTCCGTGGCGTACGTCAGCGGCACCGGAGACCTCCACCAGATCAGGGACAGGCGCGAAGGCGCCCTGTCGGCCCTTGCCGAGGCCGGACTGCCGCCGGAGGCACTCGTCGAGATCCCCTCCGACCGTCTGGACGTGGCGGCGGGGCGCGATGCGGGGGCCCGGCTGCTCGGACTCGTGCCCCGGCCGGCCGCGGTGTTCTGTGCCAACGACCTGCTCGCCCTCGGTGTGCTGCAGTCGCTGTACGCGGCGGGCGTGCGGGTGCCGCACGACATCGCCATCGTCGGCTACGACGACATCGAGTTCGCGGCGGCCGCTGCCGTACCGCTGACCTCGGTCCGTCAGCCCGCCGTCGTGATGGGCAGGATGGCCGCGGAGCTCCTGCTGGAGGAGGCGGACGACGAGGGCGGTACCCACGAGCACCGCAGTGTGGTGCTCCAGCCCGAGCTCGTGGTGCGCGCCTCCAGCGCGACACCTCGCTGAGACCGGGTTGTGCCGCCTCCCCGCGATTCCTGCCCGCAACTCCCGGTCCGACTCCGCGCCCGGCGCCTGGTCCAGTCCGGCAGGGGATCGAATTCGGTGGGAATGCTGTGGCGTTGTGCAACGTCGACGTCAACGACGGGTGGTTCAGGGGTCGTCGTACCGAAAACCTGACGGGTGATCGGACGCCGGAGCGAATCGCGCCGCACTCCGCGGCGGGTGAACTCCCGGCGCGAAAAGGCGTGTTGATCGCCAACGGGGCCCGGTCTGAGTCATGATCGTCTCGAGATGGTGGACACCTCCCGGGGCGATGCCCCCGCACCCCCTGACGAAGAGCCGCGCGGCTGCCTCTTCGCGCTTTCCCAGCCCCCTTTGATGATCTTCCTCGCGGTGATCGGCAGCCTGCTGCTGATGGCCGCGGTGCATGATCTCTTCATCCTGTGAACGGTCAGTCGGCCGCTTCCTTGCGGCGTGCCCGGTACGCGGCCACATGCAGACGGTTACCGCAGGTGCGACTTGAGCAGTAGCGCCGGGAGCGGTTGCGGGAGAGATCGACGAAGGCGTGTCGGCAGTCCGGCGCCTCGCAGCGACGTAGCCGTTCCTGCTCGCCCGCCACCACGATGAACGCCAGGGCCATGCCGCAGTCGGCCGCGAGGTGGTCGGCGACCGAGGCATCCGGTGCGAAGTAGTGCACATGCCAGTCGTAGCCGTCGTGGTTGCTGAGCTGCGGTGTGGTGCCGGCGGCTGCGACGAGGGCGTTGACGAGCGAGGCTGCGGTCCGGGCGGCGTCCGTCGCGAAGATCTCGGCGAAGCGTCTCCGTACGTCCCGTACGGCCCGCAGGTCCTTCTCGTGGAGCTCGCCCACGCCGCTGATGCGATGACGGCGCGCGAAGTCGTGCAGCGCTTCGATGTCGGCGAGACCGTCGACCGGCCCGCCCTCCGGCTGCCCGCTCTCCGGCGCCGTGTTCAGCAGGTCGACCACCGTGTCGAGGGCGATCCGGGTGTCGTGGGGGATCAGCACGCTTTCGCTCCCTGGCCTCCGGCGGGCGGGTGCCCGCCGATGCCGGCTGACTCTACTGGCTCGGTGTCGCCGCACAGAGGCCCGAGAGGGTCCGTGCGGGGCGCGAGGGGTGCGTACCGGCCACCTCCGGGTATTCATGGCCGGTGGCCGCCCGTCCGGGCCGTGGCGGGGCGGTGGGCCTGCGTGGCGCGTACCGGTGAGCGGAGCGTGGCCGCACGGGTGGGCGGGAAACGTGCACCGACGCCGTCACCACGGTGGATTCCGTGATGACGGCGTCGGTGTCAGCCCTATGAGGTTGTCCGCGCGGCGCCGTCTCCCCGAGTCGGACGGCGCCGTGCAGCTCTCGGCCTGGCTCAGCTCTCGGCCAGGATGTGTGAGAGCTCCGTGTCGAGATCGAAGTGACGATGCTCGGTGCCTGGCGGAACCGCGGCGTCGGTCCTTTTCAGGAACGACTCCAGGGCCCTCGCCGGGGCTTCGAGCAGGGCTTCGCCCTCTGGGGAGCTCAGTGCGATGCAGACGACGCCCTGGCCGTGACTACGTGATGGCCAGACGCGGACGTCTCCGGTGCCGGTGGGCCGATGCAGCCCCTCGGCAAGGAGGTCGCGGGCGAAAACCCATTCGACCGTCTCCTCCGCTCCGGTGTGGAAGGTGGCGTGCACGGCATAAGGGTCGGCCGTGTCATACCGCAGGCCCGCGGGTACAGGCAGTGAGGACTCGCTCGACACAACGAGGCGCAGGTGCAGCTCGCAGCTGACCGTGGTGTTCATAAGCGCCAGGGCCTTTCGCTCAGTGTGCGCTCGGGGATTCGCACGTCGGCGAAATCGACATGCCACCTACGGTGGCGTTGTAAACCCCTCTGACCTTTTTGTGTGGCTTCAGGTAGCTCGTACAGCGGTGGGTAACTTTGGGTTATGCGGCCATTCTGGTGATGAAGGGCGTTCCGGTAGATTGGCTCCCATGAACGCGGAGAGTGACGAGCGGGACGGAGGCGCCGGACCGGCGAAACCGTTGTCCGCCACGGGGGATGTGACACGGAGCGTGACCGTTGAGATCACGGAGGGTGTGACGAAGGAGGACCGGGAGCTCGGTTCCCGGGCACCCGGGTTCATCAAGGCGTCGCGGGCGCTGCATCTGAGCTGGCAGGTCGGCGTCTTCGTGGTCGGTCTCGCGGTGGTCGTCGCGGGGATCATCATGCTGCCGCTGCCCGGTCCAGGCTGGCTGGTGATCTTCGGCGGCATGGCGATCTGGGCCACCGAGTTCGTCTGGGCGCAGCTGGTGCTGCGCTGGACGCGGCGGAAGGTCACCGAGGCCGCTCAGCGGGCGCTCGATCCCAAGGTCCGGCGGCGCAACGTCATCCTCACCGTGACCGGTCTGGTGATCATCGCGGTGCTCCTGGGGATCTACGTCTGGAAGTTCGGCGTGACCATGCCGTGGAAGATCCACGAGTGACCGGGGGATGGTCATGGGGCGCCGCTGACATGCGGTAATGTTTGGCCTGCGCCCGGGCGATTAGCTCAGTGGGAGAGCGCTTCGTTCACACCGAAGAGGTCACTGGTTCGAACCCAGTATCGCCCACCCGGGACAGAGGGCCCGTGAGACTGCAGAGTCTCACGGGCTCTCTGCGTTTCCCGCGCAGGCGAGGCGAGGCGACGCTCCCGTACGGAGCGGCTCGCGCCCGCAGGGGCGGTACGAGCCGCTGCGCCGCGCATGTGGTCGAAGCGCTTCCACCGATTTCGTCGCAACCGTTGACGTTGCCTGTTCGGATGCCCGACTCGTCCCGGCCGGCGCCCCCACGTCGCAGACCACAGGCCGGGCCCGAGGCCCCCGAGGGCGCCCCGGGCCCGGCCGTGCAGCACACCTCAACGCATCCGGCCCAGGGTGTCCTTCAGGCGCCGCGCATCGCGCAGCCGTTGCTCGTATGTCGCCCCGACCACCAGCAGCAGCACGCCGGCGAGCGCGGGCGGCAACCAGCGCGGCAGCGCGCCGACGACCTGGACCACGTACGGCGCGAGTTCGTGCACGGCGTCCAGCGCCAGCACCGCACCGCCGAGCAGCAGCAGAGCCTGCAGCCGCAGCCGCGCCCCCGCCAGGGTGATCACCAGCGCCGCCGCACCGAGCAGCAGCGGCCGCACCCAGTACGGATCGGCCCATGCCGCGAAGAGGCTCGGCAGCAGAGTCGCCGCGAGACCCGCCCCGTACGCCGTCCACGACGACGCCTCGGGATCACGGCGCCGACGCAGCACACCGACCGCCAGAGCGGGCACCGTCACCGGCAGGGTGTACGCCTCCGGGGCCGACACCCCCGAAGCCGACAATCGCACCCAGGCCGCCAGGACGAACAGCGCCGTCGCCAGATACCCGGCCACCGGCCGGCGCTCGGCCCGTACGGCCGTGCCCGCCGCCAGCACCCCGCACAGCGCCAGCACCGACGCCAGGAACGGCCGGTCCGGCACCGCCATGCCCACGGCCACGACACCCGCCACGGCCCCGGTCAGCTCGACCGGCAGAGCCGGGGGGCGGCCCCGCAGCCGCGCCCCGAGCAGCACCGTCACCGCAGGGACGACCAGCATGACCGGCGCCGCCCGATACCCGGCGAGCCCCCACGACGCCCCCACCGCACGGGCCACCACCATCCCGCACACCACCGCACCACACGCCGGCACCGCCTGCGCCATCCGCAACACCCTTGCCCCACGCGCCGCTTGAGCGGCCGGCAGCGGTGGCAAGGCCCGCGCCGCCGGGACCGCGGTACCGCCGAGCACCACCGCAGCCGCCCCGAACACCACCAGCAGCACCGTGAACACCGCGTACGTGGCCGTCTCCGTGGCGAGCGACAGCATCCCCACGCTCACCGCACCGAGCAGACCGCACACCAGCGCGGTCGGCCCCACCCCGTCCGTCCCCCGGCGCAATTCCCGTACTGCCACCGCGAACACCCCGGCGACCAGCACCGACTGCACCGACACAGCAGCCGCGTACGACAGTCCCAGCACCGCGGGCAACGCGGTGAACCCCGCCCAGCCGAGCGCCACCGCACCAGCCCCCGCCGCGCCCCGCCACGCCGCCCCCGGCGCAACGCCCGGCCCGGCCATCCGCACCCACGACGCCCACGACCGGTACGCCAACCCCGACAGTGCGGCCACCGCCAACAGCACCACCGGGGCCGAAGCCATTCCGGACCACGCCATGCCCTCCATACCCAACGCGCCCCGGACCCCGCCGTCCGGCACCCCCGACCACATCCGGGCCGTCTGCGACACCGTGCCCACCAGCGACAGGCCGACCGGCGGCACCGCAGCCAGCAGCGAGCCCACGGTCACCGCCGACGAGGCCCACAGCAGCCCCTTCCCGACCGGGCGGGGCAGCGGAGCACGCACCGCCGCCAACAGCACCACACCGCACAGCAGGTACAGCGGCACGGACCAGCCCCCGGCCACCCCGGCACCCGGCACACCGCCCACCGCGGCCACCCCGCTGAGCCCGGCCACCGCCCCACCGGCCACCGCGAGCCCCGCCGGCGCACGCCACGCCCCGGCCACCGCGACCGCCGCGCCCGCGAGCAACAGCACACCCGGCGCCACCGCGGCCGACACCGCATCGGCGGACACCGACTGCCCCAGGCCAACCAGCAGGGCCGGCAGACCCGTCGTCCAGCAGCAGACGCAGGCCGTCACCCGTACCGCAACTCCCTTGCCCCACACCGCGATCGCACAGTCCAGCGCTGCTGTCGCCAGCAACGCCCAGCCGAACACCGTGGCCCCTGCACCCGCCGACCACGCCCACAGCAACAGCGGCAGTTGCGCGGTCACCACTGCCAGGGGCAGCGGCAGCCGAAGCCGGCCGAACAGCAGCCCGTACGCGCCCCAGAGCACCGCCAGCACCGCCGAGGCGACCGCGGCGAAACCGGGACCGTCGGCCTCCGGCACCGCCATCCGGTGCAGCGCGTACGCGTCCAGCACCATCAGCACCGACGCCAGAGCGGCGAGCGACTCGGCCGTCGAGGGCAACCCGCGTCGCAGCAGCACTGCGGGAGCAAAGAGCGCCGCGACCGTCACCGTCGTCAGCACCGCCGAGCGGCCACCGATGCCCATCTGACCCCAGCTGACCAGGGTGAACGCGATCGCGGCGACCGTGAGCAGCAGACCGCCCAGGGTGAGCAGCACGTTCTGCGCGCTGCGCGGCCCGGCCGGCGCGGCGGGAGGGCCGAAGGGAGCCGCGAACGGGGCCGGCGGCCGGACCGGCGCCGACGGCCCGAACGGGGCGGCGAACGGCGGCGCGGCGGGGCGCGCCAGCACACTCACCAGCCAGGCGCGACGAACCAGCAACTGGGACCGGCGGGCATCCAGCCGGGCCAGCTCGCGATCGAGGAGCGCCAATTCCTCGGCGGGCGGCGGCACATGTTCCATGAACGGGAGTGTGGCGCGGGCAACAGGACCGGACATGGGCTCGGATACTCAGTTCCCCGGCTGAGTACGCGCAGACTGGGGCCATGGACTGGAGCCGCTACCGATTCGTGAGTGTCTGGGACCTGCCGGGACCGCCCGACACCGTGTACGAGATCCTCGGACGCCCCGACGACTACCCGCGATGGTGGCCGCAGGTCCGCGAGGTCACCTCGGTCGACGGCACCACCGGCACCACCCGGATCCGCTCCTTCCTCCCGTACGACCTCGTCATGACCGTCCGCGAACGCCGCCGCGACCCCGCGGCCCGGGTTCTCGAAGCGGCCCTCGGCGGCGACCTCGTCGGCTGGGCCCGGTGGACGGTCACCGCGCACGGCGCCGGCAGCCGTGCCACGTACGAGCAGGAGGTCGAGGTGCACCGACGGCTGATGCGGCTCCTCGCCGTGCCCGGACGCGCCGTGTTCCGGGCCAACCACGCCCTGATGATGCGCTCCGGGCGCCGGGGCCTCACGGCCTGGCTGGAAGGAGTTTGAACCGGACGCCACGAGCCCTGTATGGTTCAACCCGTTCCCGGGCGATTAGCTCAGTGGGAGAGCGCTTCGTTCACACCGAAGAGGTCACTGGTTCGAACCCAGTATCGCCCACCCGGAAGAGGCCGGTTCGTCAGTAATCGACGGACCGGCCTCTGCATGTCCAGGCGCGGGGAGCCGTGCCGGTGGCCATCGGCCCGACGCGTCCGATCACGCCGCGGCGGGCAGCTCCGGGCGCAGCGGCCACGCGGGATCCACCGCCTCGACCGTGCCGTTCTTCGCGAACCACGCCTGCAGCCCACGCGCTTGTGCCGCATGCCACACGGCCTGCAACGTGTGCAGCTCCGGCGGGGACAGCCGCTCCAGGCGGGACGAGAACCGCCGCCCCACCGCGCGTACCAGCTCCAGCGAGGCCGCCGCATCGGCCGCCGCGTCGTGCGCGCCGTCCAGCACCACCCCGTACAGCTCGCATAGATCGGTGAGGGTCCGCCGCCCCTTGCGGTAGCGGTCCAGATGCTTGTCGAGCACGCGCGGATCCAGCACGCACAGCGGTGTGTTCTGCAGATACCGGGCGAGTGACGAAGCGCGGTGGCGCCTCAACTCCCGGTCCAGCAGGGTCAGATCGAACGGTGCGTTCATCACGACGAGCGGCCGGCCGGACGCGCACTGCTCGGCGAGCGCACGGGCGATCTCCTCCACCACCGGCGCCGGCCAGCGGCCGTTGCGCTGAAGATGATCGTCGGTCAGGCCGTGGATCGCGGTTGCCCCCACGGGCACCGGAACCCCCGGATTCACCAGCCAACGGGTGACCCGCACCCGCCCGCCTGCCGTGTCCTGGACGACCAGGGCGGCCGAAACGATCCGGTCCTCCTCGACGTCCACTCCCGTTGTCTCGGTGTCAAATGCGGCCAGTGGCCCTTCGTACCAGTGAGTCATCTCCGAACTCCTCGTGCCCGAGCGGCAGATGGCGTGATTCCCCTGCCCGGTCCGGTGATACCCGCACCCTTTGCCTGATACGCCGTTTGCGCGCCGTTCCGTGCGGTGACAACACAGGTGGGGGGAACGGAAGTTGTCCGTCACCCCGCCATCGAGAACCATCCGTCGAATACCGATCGGCACAGCCGGGAAGGCCCACGCAGCCATGGCGCTCGCGCAGCCCGAACCGAGCGGGCTGCTGCCCCAGCGGATCGCACCGCTGCGCGGCACACTCGCCACCACCGCCTGCATGGAGACGCTCCAGGTGGGCTACTTGCACGCGGTCGCGGCCGCGGCGGGGTGCTCCCTGTCGCAGCCGTTCCCCGACAACGGCATCGACTGGCACGTCAGCCATGGCGCCCCCGGCCATTCCGTGGACGACGAAGTGACCATAAAGGTGCAGCTCAAATGCACCTACCAAATCCCGCCGCACCCGCCGGGACCGACGTTCTCCTTCACGCTCGACAACGCACATCTCGTGAAGCTCGCCCGGACCCCCGTGTCGGTGCACAAGATCCTCGTCGTGATGATCGTGCCGCGCAGCCAGGACGAGTGGCTGCGCGCCGGACACGACCGGCTCGACCTGCGGCACTGCTGCTACTGGACCAACCTGGCCGGTCACGCGGTCACCGGCCGGCACCGGACCACCGTGCGGATCCCGACCTCGAGCATCTTCGACGACCGGGCGCTCTGCGAGATCATGACCCGCGTAGGGGCGGGAGGGAGACCCTGATGCACCGGCCGATGGACGAGTCCGTCAACTCCGTCAACGAAGTGATCCCGGCAGCCATACGTCCGCACCCCGGCGAATCCGCGGGACCGTGGTCCACCGCTCCCCGGCAGCCCGGGGACATCCCCGACCCCGCCCGGGTCGACCCCGCGGTCCTCGCCGCCCTGCTCGACCGGCACGGCTGGCTCCGCCGCGGCGGAGCGGCCGGACGGTACAGCCGCTGGACCCCACCGGGACCACCGGCCCCGCCCGGCGGCGGTACGAGCCTCCTCGTTCCCGACACCACCGCCTTCCCGGACAGCGAGGACCTCCTCGGCGAGGCGCTGACCGCCCTCGCCCGCAGCGCCGCGCCCTCCGCCCGCGAGGTCCTGGTCTCCCTCGCCGTGCCCAGCGACGAGATCCGGTGGTGGCGCGAGGTCCCCGAACCGGCCGGGGGAGCGGCCGGGGCGGCCGACTGGACGGGAGCGGAGCAGCTGCACAGCGCCGCCCGGCAGATCCTGCTCGCCGGAGCCCTCGCCGTCCGGGCACGCGCCGGCTACCACGGCGCACGCCACCGCCGCAGGGCCCGGGCGGCCCTCGACGGCATCCTCGTCGGGCCCGCGCCCGGCGGTCGCGAGCTCGCCGCGTTCGTCCCCGTGGACCCGGGCCGACCCGTCGCCGTGCGGCTCTACCACGCCTTGCACGCCACCCGCGACGCCGTGGACTACCAGCGGGCCACCGGCGGGTTCGACGCCTTCGACGCCGCTGTCGAGGCAGGAGCCGGCCGGGAACTCACCGAGGCCCTCATCGCGCTGGTCCAGGGCTCGGAAGGGGCCGGGATCGCCCTTCAGTGGGCGCCCGCCGCCGGGATCCCCGAAGGCTGCCCTGCCCGTCCCGAGCCGGTGGAGTTCTCCCCGGGCGACCTGCCCGCCCTGCGCCGCGCCGGCGCCCGCTACCTTCGGGACGAGCCCGCGGTGACGGTACGGATCACCGGCGCCGTCGTCCGGCTGCGCCGCTCGGGACCGCGTGGCGCCGGAATCGTACGGCTGCGGGTGCTGGCCGGCGCCGAGGTGTCGCACGTACGGCTGGAGCTGGACGAGGAGGCGTACCGGATCGCCGGCCACGCCCACCTGGTGGGGCTTCCGATCAGGGTGGAGGGCAGGCTGGAGAGCCGCGGCGGCTTCCGGCGGCTGACCCGGACCGCGCAGGTGGTGCCCGTGCAGGTGGACGAGGCGGAACGGGACCGGCTGATGAAGTCGCTCCAGGAGAACGTCGACTATTTCGAGGAGGCGTGCACGGGCGAACAGGGGCGGCGTGAGTGGCCGACAGAGCCGTACACGCACAGCTGACAGGGGGGATGGCGGGCGGTCCGCGGGGGAGCCGGGGGCCTTCGCGGCTCCACCGTTTCGCAGAGGGGGCCCGCGGCTCGGTACGATTCGTATCGCACGCGCACCACGCATGCGTGCGTACCCCCTGAGTCAGGAGAGACCGGTGTCAGACGTCCGTGTGATCATCCAACGCGATTCCGAGCGGGAAGAGCGCGTGGTGACGACGGGCACTACGGCAGCCGAGCTCTTCCCCGGCGAGCGCACCGTTGTCGCCGCCCGGGTCGCCGGTGAGCTGAAGGACCTCGCGTACGCCGTCGCCGACGGCGAGGTCGTCGAGCCCGTCGAGATCTCCTCCGAGGACGGCCTGAACATCCTCCGGCACTCCACCGCGCACGTCATGGCGCAGGCCGTTCAGCAGCTCTTCCCCGAGGCCAAGCTGGGCATCGGCCCGCCGGTCAAGGACGGCTTCTACTACGACTTCGACGTCGAGAAGCCGTTCACCCCCGAGGACCTCAAGGCCATCGAGAAGAAGATGCAGGAGATCCAGAAGCGCGGTCAGCGGTTCTCCCGCCGGGTCGTGACGGACGAGGCCGCGCGCGAGGAGCTGGCGGAGGAGCCGTACAAGCTGGAGCTCATCGGCATCAAGGGCTCCGACTCCGTCGAGAACGCCGGCGACGGCGCGGATGTCGAGGTGGGCGGCGGCGAGCTGACCATCTACGACAACCTCGACCCGAAGACCGGCGAGCTGTGCTGGAAGGACCTCTGCCGTGGTCCGCACCTGCCCACCACCCGGTTCATTCCCGCGTTCAAGCTGATGCGGAACGCCGCGGCGTACTGGCGGGGCAGTGAGAAGAACCCCATGCTCCAGCGGATCTACGGGACTGCCTGGCCCACCAAGGACCAGCTGAAGGCGCACCTGGAGTTCCTGGAGGAGGCCGCCAAGCGCGACCACCGCAAGCTCGGCAACGAACTGGACCTCTTCTCCTTCCCGGACGAGATCGGCTCCGGTCTTGCCGTCTTCCACCCCAAGGGCGGCATCATCCGCCGCACCATGGAGGACTACTCGCGCCGGCGTCACGAGGAGGAGGGCTACGAGTTCGTCTACTCGCCGCACGCCACCAAGGGCAAGCTCTTCGAGAAGTCCGGCCACCTGGACTGGTACTCCGAGGGTATGTACCCGCCCATGCAGCTCGACGAGGGCGTGGACTACTACCTCAAGCCCATGAACTGCCCGATGCACAACCTGATCTTCGATGCGCGCGGGCGTTCGTACCGTGAACTGCCGCTCCGTCTCTTCGAGTTCGGCACGGTGTACCGGTACGAGAAGTCCGGTGTCGTGCACGGCCTCACCCGGGCCCGGGGCTTCACGCAGGACGACGCGCACATCTACTGCACCAAGGAGCAGATGGCGGAGGAGCTCGACAAGACGCTCACCTTCGTCCTGAACCTGCTCCGCGACTACGGTCTGACCGACTTCTACCTGGAGCTCTCCACCAAGGACCCGGTCAAGTTCGTCGGCTCCGACGAGGTGTGGGAAGAGGCCACCGAGACGCTGCGCCAGGTCGCCGAGAAGCAAGGCCTGCCGCTGGTCCCGGACCCGGGCGGCGCCGCGTTCTACGGCCCGAAGATCTCCGTGCAGGCGCGCGACGCCATTGGCCGTACCTGGCAGATGTCGACCGTCCAGCTCGACTTCAACCTGCCGGAGCGCTTCAACCTGGAGTACACCGGCCCGGACGGCGCCAAGCAGCGCCCGGTCATGATCCACCGTGCCCTGTTCGGTTCGATCGAGCGCTTCTTCGCCGTGCTGCTGGAGCACTACGCGGGTGCGTTCCCGGTGTGGCTGGCCCCGGTCCAGGCGGTCGGCATCCCGATCGGTGACGCGCACATCCCGTACCTCCAGGAGTTCGCGGCGAAGGCCAGGAAGAAGGGGCTGCGGGTCGAGGTGGACGCCTCGTCCGACCGGATGCAGAAGAAGATCCGGAACCAGCAGAAGGCCAAGGTGCCCTTCATGATCATCGCCGGCGACGAGGACATGGCCAACGGCGCCGTCTCCTTCCGTTACCGCGACGGATCGCAGGAGAACGGCATCCCCGTCGAGGACGCCATCGCCAAGATCCAGAAGGCCGTCGAGGACCGCGTCCAGGTCTGACGGGCACGGAGTGAGAGACCCCCGGAGAGCTACCCGCCCTCCGGGGGTCTCTTCTCGTCCTCCCGCCGGAAGACGTGCAGCAGCCACGACGAGAACGAACCCGTCACCGCCCCCAGCAGCGCCAGCCCGCAGGCCATCAGGCCCGTCGCCACGACCCGGCCGCCCGGGGTCACCGGCACCGTGTCCCCGTACCCCACCGTCGTGAGCGTCTCGCAGGCCCACCACACCGCGTCGCCGAACGTACGGATCGAGGCACCCTCCGCGGTGTGCTCCTGGTCGTAAACGGCGAGCGCGGCGGAGAAGCCGAGCAGCAGGGCGCTGGCACCTGCGTAAGCGATCACGCGCGTGTACAGGCTCAGCCGCGGCTGCTCCCTGCGCTGCTGGACCGCCGTGTAGATCCGGATCAGGCGCAGCGGCCGCAGCAGGGGAAGCAGCAGGACCACCGTGTCCAGCCAGTGCACACGGACGAAACGGTGACCGAGGCCGCTGAGGCGGAGCCGTACCGCATAGTCCGCGGCGAAGACCAGCCAGGTCGCGCAGACCAGAGCGAGGGCGAGGTCGCGCCAGACCCGGGCGTCGTGCGGGGCGAGCACGCGGACCGCGTAACCGAGCAGGAAGAGCAGCGAGGCGCCGAAGAGCGGCACTTCCGTGCGCTGCTCCCAACGCCTGAAACGAGGAGGGGTGGAGTCCGCCGGCTGGTCGATCATCGCCTCAGCATCGCCGGACGCCGACGGGTGCGGCCCCGGCGACACGCTGCCCGGGAGCGAAGCAATATGCTGATCGGCATGACGAGTGAGCCGGAGCAGCAGATCGGAGTCGGGACGCCCGACGCGTTCCAGCGCCTGTGGACGCCCCACCGGATGGCGTACATCCAGGGCGAGAACAAGCCGTCCGGTCCGGAGGCCGGCGATGGCTGTCCGTTCTGCGCCATTCCGTCGCAGTCGGACGAGGACGGGCTTGTCGTGGCGCGCGGCAAGCATGTCTATGCCGTGCTGAATCTGTACCCGTACAACGGCGGTCATCTGATGGTGGTGCCGTACCGGCATGTCGCGGACTACACGGAGCTGGACGGCCCGGAGACCTTGGAACTGGCCGACTTCACCAAGCGGGCGATGGTCGCTCTGCGGACGGCGTCGGGGGCGCACGGGTTCAATATCGGTATGAACCAGGGGACCGTGGCGGGAGCCGGTATCGCGGCCCACTTGCATCAGCACCTGGTACCGCGCTGGGGTGGTGACACCAACTTCATGCCGGTGGTCGGGCACACGAAGGTGCTGCCGCAACTGCTCGCCGATACGCGCAAGATGCTGGCCGACGTCTGGCCGGTGGGCTGATCCGGGCTGTTGCTTCGAAGGGGGTCGCCCCGGTCCACGCTTTGTCGCCGGGGCGGCCTTTCGCTTTCTACGCGTCGTACAGGTCGGCCTTGCGGGGTGTCGGGTCCTGGACCAGGCCGCTCAGTATCATCGAGCGGTTGTCGAAGCGTTCGGTATTCACCCCATTCTCCTCCAGGACGCGCAGGGCGGCGCTGTGCACGGCACGCAGGACGGGGGTGGCGGCGCGCATCGCGTCGTCGGCCATGAAGCGATGGCGCCAAGGCTTCTCGGCCCAGGCGTGGCGCAGGCCGAACGGCTCCGGCAGCGCGATCTTGCCACCCAGGTAGTCGAGGAGTGGCGGGTACCAGGTGAAGGGTGCGCGCAGGGCGAGGCGGACGACTTCGCGGGGTTCGACCAGCGCGAGGGTGATGTCGCGGGTCTCCCAGAACCGGACGGTCTTGTTGACGGTCTTGGTCTTGGCCGCGGGCTTGCTGGTGAAGAGCGAGTGGACCGGGCCGAGTGCGTGTCCGGTGACTTCGATGCGCAGGGTTTCGTAGAGCACCGTGACCGTGATCATCATGGTGATGACCAACTGGCCGTCCCAGAGGGTGAACTGGACGCCCAGGTAGTGCCGGTCGCCGCCGCCGAACTGCTGATGGTTGCAGATCCGCTGTATCTCGTGCGGCTTGACCTGGAAAGTGGCGACGTCCTCGCCGTCGGGGCGGGAGACCGAGTCGGCGTTCTCGCCGACGGGCGAGACGATCCAGTGGGTGACCGAGGGCGTGGGGAATCCACCGGTGTTCAGCGGGCCGCGCTCCAGCACCTTGAGCTGGTCGTGGATGACGCGTATCAGGTCCCAGCTGCGGAACTGGTGGAATTCCTTGCCTGGTTCCTTGGGGACGAGCTCTTCGGCGAGCTGCCAGCTGCCCCAACGGGTCCCCATGCCGAGGATTCCCTTGGGTCCCGCGTAGAAGACCGAGTTGGACTGCTGCTCGGCGGAGAGCTTCTCCAGGCCCTGGCGGAGTGCCTCTCGGGACGTCTCGTTGGGGTTCTTGGGTACGGCCTCGGGGATCTTGGCGATGACGCCGCCGCCGGAGAGCAGTCCTTCCCAGCGGGCGCGCATGTCCTTGGCGGAGGATTCGGCGATCCGCTTGGCGATGAGCCAGCCGATGACGGGGGCGACGATCATCGCCCGTAGGTAGAGCGCCAGGAATCCGGTGAGCGGCAGCTTGATCAGGAAGAACAGGGCCACGATGCCGATGACCGGGAGCAGGGCGTTGCCCAGGGTGGCGAGGGCCTTGTCCTTGGTGTTGCCGAGCCCGTCGCGCAGTCGGAAGGCGATGACCCACAGGAGCATGCCGGGCAGGAAGAGGAAGCCGAACAGGGCGGTGACGGCGGTCAGTTTGGTGTCGCGTGCCCTGCGGAGGCGGGTCGCGGACAGGCAGTGTTCTACGACGGTCTGCGGGTCGGTCCCGAAGGACTGGATGAGGGCCTTCCGGGCGCCGCCCAGCATGCGTTCCTGGACGGCGCGGGAGAATGCCTCGCCGAGATTGGGCTTGAAGTAGTCGGACTTGAAGAGCTTGGAACGGCCTGCTTTGACTTCGGACTTGTGCCATTCGCTGTTGGCGTCAAGGATCGTCTCCACCGGGCTGTCGCGGTACGCGGCGGAGGCGAGGGCGTTCGTCGCCACCGCCTGTCCGCCCGAACCCTGGAGCGGGATCTGCGCTCCGGGAGAGAAATCGAATCCGTCGTTCGCCACTGTCGCCCCCACTCGCCGCCGAGGAACCGCTCCTGCGGCTGTTTCCCAACTGGCGTGCCCGGCACACCTTCTGAGCTGGGACCACAGCGTATCGTCCGGATCAACGCGCCGCCCGCCCCTGTGGACAAGGGCGGGCGGCACAGTCGATTACGCGTCATTCGGATTGTTCTGCTGCTGTTCGCGGATGCGTTCCGCGAGCTGTGGGGGCATGGCTTCGTGCCGGGCGTACGTCCGGTCGAAGCGACCGGCCCCATGGGAGAGGGAGCGGAGCTCGATGGCGTACCGGCCGATCTCCAGCTCGGGCACCTCGGCCCGTACGAGGGTGCGTCCGGGGCCGGACTGTTCGGTTCCGATCACTCTGCCGCGCCGCCCGGACAGATCACTCATGACCGGCCCGACGTAGTCGTCGGGGACCAGGACCCGGACCTCGGCGACGGGTTCTAGGAGCTGGATGCGGGTGTCCGCGGCCGCTTCGCGCAGGGCCAGGGCGCCCGCGGTCTGGAACGCGGCGTCGGAGGAGTCCACGGAGTGGGACTTTCCGTCCCGCAGGGTGATGCGCACGTCGACGAGCGGATGCCCGGCCGCCACTCCGCGCGCGGCCTGGGCGCGCACGCCCTTCTCGACGGACGGAACGAACTGGCGCGGTACCGCTCCGCCGACCACCTTGTCGACGAATTCGATGCCCGAACCCGGTGGCAGCGGCTCCACGTCGATCTCGCAGACGGCGTACTGGCCGTGGCCGCCGGACTGTTTCACATGCCGGCCGCGCCCGGTCGCGGGGCCGGCGAAGGTCTCGCGCAGCGGCACCTTGTGGGGTACGGCGTCGACCTGGACTCCGTAGTGGCTGCGCAGCCGGTCCAGCGCCACGTCCTGATGGGCCTCGCCGAGGCACCACAGGACCACCTGGTGGGTGTCCTGGTTCTGTTCGAGGCGCATGGTGGGATCCTCGGCGACGAGCCGGGACAGCCCCTGGGACAGCTTGTCCTCGTCGGCCTTGCTGTGTGCCTGGATGGCGAGCGGCAGCAGTGGGTCGGGTGTGGCCCAGGGGTCCATCAGCAGCGGCTGGTCCTTGGCGGAGAGGGTGTCCCCGGTCTCGGCACCGGCCAGTTTGGCGACGCAGGCCAGATCTCCGGCGATGCATGCGGTGAGGGGCTGCTGCTGTTTGCCGGAGGGGGCGGAGAGGGCGCCGACGCGTACCTCCGCCTCGTGGAAGGGGCGGGTCTCGTGGCCGGGGTCGGTGAGGCCGTGGCCGAAGACATGGACGGTTTCGTCGGGGCGCAGGGTGCCGGAGAAGACGCGTACGAGCGAGACGCGGCCGACGTACGGGTCCGAGGCCGTCTTGACGACCTCCGCGAGGAGCGGGCCCTGCGGGGCGCAGGTGAGGACCGGGCGGGGCGCGCCGTGCAGGGGGGTGACCTCGGGGAGCGGGCGCTCCCGCGGGGTCGGGAAGCCGCCGGTGATGAGGTCGAGGAGCTCGACGGTACCGACGCCCTGGCGGGCGCCCTCGGCGGCGGGGGCCGCGGTGAGTACGGGGTGGAAGGCGTCCCGGGCGACGGCGCGTTCCAGGTCGTCGATGAGTGTCTTGATGTCGATGTCGGCCCCGTCGAGGTAGCGGTCCATCAGGGTCTCGTCCTCGCTCTCGGCGATGATTCCCTCGATGAGCCGGTTGCGGGCCTCCTGGAGCGGGGTCTGCTGGGCGTCGGCGGGCGGGTGCTCCTGCCGCTCGCCCGAGGAGTAGTCGAAGATCCGCTGGGAGAGGAGTCCGGTGAGACCGGTGAGCGGGGCGTGCCCGTCGGGGCCCTCGGGGCCGAGGACGGGCAGATAGAGCGGAAGGACGGCGTCGGGGTCGTCGCCGCCGAAGATCTCGCCGCAGATCCGGGTCATCCGGTCGAACGAGGTGCGCGCGGTGTCCAGGTGGGTGACGACGATGGCGCGGGGCATGCCGACGGCGGCGCACTCGTCCCACACGGCGCGGGTGGCGCCCGCCACGGCATCGGCCTCCTGGGCGGCGGACACGATGAACAGGGCCGCGTCCGCTGCGCGCAGACCGGCCCTGAGCTCCCCGACGAAATCCGCGTACCCCGGGGTGTCCAGCAGATTGATCTTGTATCCGCCCCATTCGACGGGGACGAGGGAGAGCTGTACGGAGCGTTGCTGGCGGTGTTCGATCTCGTCGTAGTCGGAGATCGTCGTGCCGTCCTCGACCCGGCCTGCCCGGTTGACCGCACCCGCGGTCAGTGCGAGGGCCTCGACGAGGGTCGTCTTGCCGGAGCCGCTGTGGCCGACCAGCACCACATTCCGTATCGATGAGGGCTGGTCGGCCGCCGCTGCCCTGCCGGCGGCCCCGGTGTGTACGTGTGCCTTGTCGCCCATGATGCGTGCCTCCCAGGTAGTGGCGCGGAGCGGGAAGAAAAGCCGGCGCGGTGTGGGGAGAAGGGTGCACGGGCACGGGTGAGCCGCCACGGCGGCTACGGCGACGCCCGCGGTAATTCGAGCTTTCCACTCCCGCCGGGGCGCGTCCATACGTCGAGCGCCGCCGCGCGAGGCCGGGTGCCCGGACGGTGGAGTCCGGCGGGCGTGACTACGATGGGCCAGCCGGTGGCCGAAGGGGCCGCTCGGCCCACCGACCCTCGGGAAGGCCATGCTGAACAAGTACGCGCGTGCATTTTTTACGCGTGTCCTCACACCGTTCGCCGCACTGTTGCTCCGTCTCGGCGTGAGCCCCGACGCGGTCACTCTGATCGGTACGGCCGGGGTGATGGCAGGTGCGCTGGTCTTCTTCCCGATGGGGGGGTTCTTCTGGGGCACGATCGTCATCACGATCTTCGTGTTCTCCGACCTCGTCGACGGCAACATGGCCCGGCAGGCCGGTATCTCCAGCCGCTGGGGCGCGTTCCTGGACTCGACCCTCGACCGGGTCGCCGATGGGGCGATCTTCGGCGGATTCGCGCTCTGGTACGCGGGCAAGGGCGACGACGACGTGATGTGCGCGGTCGCGATCTTCTGCCTGGCGAGCGGCCAGGTGGTCTCGTACACGAAGGCGCGTGGCGAGTCGATCGGGCTGCCGGTCGCGGTCAACGGGCTCGTGGAGCGCGCCGAGCGGCTGGTGATCTCGCTGGTCGCGGCCGGGCTCGCCGGTCTGCACAAGTTCGGTGTCCCCGGTATCCAGGTACTGCTGCCGATCGCGCTGTGGATCGTCGCCGTGGGCAGCCTGGTGACGCTCGTGCAGCGGGTCGTGACGGTGCGCCGTGAGTCCGCCGAGGCCGATGCCGCCGAGGCCGAGGCCGAGGCCGACGCCGCGGACCGGGGGAGCGGGGCCGCGCAGTGAGCGGCGCACCGGGTGACGCGCGGACCGGCCTGCGGGACCGGCTGACCGACGGGCTCTACGGGCTCGGCTGGGCCGCTGTGAAGAAGCTTCCCGAGCCGGTCGCCAGGGCCCTCTTCCGGACCATCGCCGACCAGGCGTGGAAGCGGCGAGGCAAGGGCGTGCTGCGGCTGGAGTCGAATCTGGCGCGGGTCGTGCCCGGGGCGTCCCCGGCCCGGCTCGCCGCACTCTCCAAGGCCGGGATGCGCTCGTACATGCGCTACTGGATGGAGTCGTTCCGGCTGCCCACCTGGAGTCCGGCGCGGATCAAGGCGTCCATAGAGGTGACGGACGCGCACCGGCTGACCGACGTGCTGGGCACCGGCCGCGGCGTCATCCTCGCCCTGCCGCACCTGGGGAACTGGGACCTGGCGGGCGCGTGGGTCACCACCGACCTCAAGGTGCCCTTCACCACGGTCGCCGAGCGGCTCAAGCCCGAGACGCTGTACGACCGGTTCGTGGCCTACCGCGAGGGGCTCGGCATGGAGGTCCTGCCGCACAGCGGCGGCGCCGCCTTCGGCACCCTGGCGCGACGGCTGCGCGCGGGCGGCCTGGTCTGTCTGGTCGCCGACCGCGACCTGTCGGCCTCCGGCATCGAGGTGACGTTCTTCGGGGAAACCGCGCGCATGCCCGCAGGACCGGCGCTGCTCGCCCAGCAGACCGGGGCGCTGCTGCTGCCCGTGACGCTCCGGTACGACGAGACGCCGGTGATGAAGGCACGCATTCATCCACCCGTCGAGGTGCCCGAGTCAGGCAACCGTGACGAGAAGACGTCCTCGATGACACAGGCGGTGGCGGATGCCTTCGCCGTCGGGATCGCCGAACATCCGGAGGACTGGCACATGCTGCAGCGGCTCTGGTCGGCCGATCTGGAGAACCGGGAGGACCGGCTGTGAAGATCGGCATCGTGTGCCCGTACTCCTGGGACGTGCCGGGCGGCGTGCAGTTCCACATCCGGGACCTGGCCGAGCACCTGATCCGGCTGGGGCATCAGGTGTCGGTGCTGGCGCCCGCCGACGACGAGACTCCGCTTCCGCCGTACGTGGTCTCCGCGGGCCGGGCCGTGCCCGTCCCGTACAACGGCTCCGTGGCGCGGCTGAACTTCGGCTTCCTCTCGGCCGCCCGGGTGCGCCGCTGGCTGCACGACGGCACTTTCGACGTGATCCACATCCATGAGCCGACGTCGCCCTCGCTGGGGCTGCTCGCCTGCTGGGCCGCGCAGGGCCCCATCGTCGCGACGTTCCACACCTCGAACCCGCGTTCCCGGGCGATGATCGCCGCGTACCCGATCCTGCAGCCCGCGCTGGAGAAGATCAGCGCGCGCATCGCGGTGAGCGAGTACGCGCGCCGGACCCTGGTCGAGCACCTCGGTGGTGACGCGGTCGTCATCCCGAACGGGGTCGATGTCGGCTTCTTCGCCGGCGCCGAGCCCAAGGCCGAGTGGCAATCGGAGGGGACGCGAAGCCCGGTCGAGGGCGGTGGTGGGAGACGGGAGGGCGGCACGATCGGCTTCATCGGGCGCATCGACGAGCCCCGCAAGGGCCTGCCCGTCCTGATGAGGGCGCTGCCCACGATCCTTGCCGCACGTCCGGACACCAGACTCCTGGTGGCGGGCCGCGGCGACGAGGAGGAGGCCGTCGCCTCGCTGCCCGAGGAGATGCGCGGGCGCGTCGAATTCCTCGGCATGGTGAGCGACGAGGACAAGGCGCGGCTGTTGCGCAGCGTCGATGTGTACGTCGCGCCCAATACGGGCGGCGAGAGCTTCGGCATCATCCTGGTCGAGGCGATGTCGGCCGGCGCGCCGGTGCTGGCCAGCGATCTGGACGCGTTCGCGCAGGTCCTGGATCTGGGTGCGGCGGGTGAACTCTTCGCCAACGAGGACGCGGACGCGCTGGCGTCGGCGGCGATCCGGCTGCTCGGCGATCCGGAGCGGCGTGCGGAGCTGCGCGAGCGGGGAACCGCGCACGTGCGGCGCTTCGACTGGTCGACGGTCGGGGCGGACATCCTCGCGGTGTACGAGACGGTGACGGACGGCGCGGCATCCGTGGCGGCCGACGAACGCACGGGCCTGCGCGCCCGCTTCGGAATGGCGCGGGACTAGCCGGCTAGGCCCCTGTCCTGTCGATCTTCGCGGGGCCCCGGGGCAGCGGGCCCCGGCGGCAATCGAGCCCGCCCGTATCCGCCCCGTGCCCCGGGCCGGACGGCCGCACCGCCCGCGCCCCGACGGTAGCCTTGCCGCCCGTGATCGAAACCCTCATCTGGATCGCCGTCGCGGTCATCGCGATCGGCATGTACCTCAGTTGGACCGCCGGACGGCTGGACCGGCTGCACACGCGTATCGACGCCGCCCGCGCAGCCCTCGACGCGCAGCTCCTGCGTCGCGCCTCGGTCACCCAGGAACTGGCCACCTCGGGTGTTCTCGATCCGGCCGCGTCCATCGTGCTGTACGAGGCCGCACACGCCGCCCGTCAGGCGGAGGAGGAACACCGCGAGGTCGCGGAGAGCGAGCTGAGCACCGCGCTGCGGGCGGTCTTCGGCGAGCGGGCGCAGGTGGAGACCGTGAAGGAGATCCCCGGCGGCGAGGAAGCGGCGTCCGAACTCGCCGCGGCCGTGCGCCGGGTCCCGATGGCCCGGCGGTTCCACAACGACGCGGTGCGCGCGGCGCGTGCGCTGCGCAGGCATCGTACGGTGCGGTGGTTCCGGCTGGCCGGGCACGCCCCTTTCCCGCTCGCCTTCGAGATGGACGACGAACCGCCCGTGGCCCTGGCGGACCGCCCCGTCAGCTGATCCGGCGGCGCCTCACCCGCACGTGACCGGGGCCACAACCCGTCCCGTACGAGTCCAAAACGATCCACCGGCCTTCCATTGGCCCTTGCTGTGGACTGGTTCCGGAGAGTTTGCTTCCTCTGCACCAACCAGCGCATTCAGCAACTTTTCTCCGAGTGAGGTCGATCCGTGTCCACGCTTCCCACCACCCCGCAGTCCGCCGACTCCCCGGCCACCGGCACCGCCCGCGTCAAGCGCGGAATGGCCGAACAGCTCAAGGGCGGCGTGATCATGGATGTCGTCAATGCCGAGCAGGCGAAGATCGCCGAGGACGCGGGCGCCGTGGCCGTCATGGCCCTGGAGCGGGTGCCGGCCGACATCCGTAAGGACGGCGGCGTGGCCCGGATGTCGGACCCGAACATGATCGAGGAGATCATCGAGGCCGTCTCCATCCCGGTGATGGCGAAGTCCCGCATCGGGCACTTCGTCGAGGCCCAGGTCCTGCAGTCGCTCGGTGTCGACTACATCGACGAGTCCGAGGTCCTCACCCCGGCCGACGAGGTCAACCACAGCGACAAGTTCGCCTTCACCACTCCGTTCGTCTGCGGCGCCACCAACCTGGGCGAGGCCCTGCGCCGTATCGCCGAGGGTGCGGCCATGATCCGTTCGAAGGGCGAGGCCGGCACCGGCAACGTCGTCGAGGCCGTCCGTCACCTGCGCCAGATCAAGAACGAGATCGCCCGGCTGCGCGGCTACGACAACAACGAGCTGTACGCCGCCGCCAAGGACCTCCGCGCCCCGTACGAGCTGGTCAAGGAGGTCGCCGAGCTCGGCAAGCTGCCCGTCGTGCTGTTCTCCGCGGGCGGCGTCGCCACCCCCGCCGACGCCGCGCTCATGCGCCAGCTCGGTGCCGAGGGCGTCTTCGTCGGTTCCGGCATCTTCAAGTCCGGCGACCCCGCCAAGCGCGCCGCCGCGATCGTGAAGGCCACCACCTTCTACGACGACCCGAAGATCATCGCGGACGCCTCCCGGAACCTGGGCGAGGCCATGGTCGGCATCAACTGCGACACCTTGCCCGAGGCCGAGCGCTACGCCAACCGCGGCTGGTAGTCACTGATGAGCGACACCCCTGTGATCGGAGTCCTGGCTCTCCAGGGCGACGTACGGGAACACCTGATCGCCCTGGCCTCGGCGGATGCCCTGGCCAGGCCGGTCCGGCGTCCCGAGGAACTCGCCGAGGTCGACGGCCTGGTCATTCCCGGCGGCGAATCCACCACGATGTCCAAGCTGGCTTCTCTGTTCGGCATGCTGGAGCCGCTGCGCGAGCGGGTACGGAACGGAATGCCGGTCTACGGCACCTGCGCCGGAATGATCCTGCTCGCCGACAAGATCCTCGACCCGCGCGCGGGCCAGGAGACGGTCGGCGGGATCGACATGATCGTGCGCCGTAACGCCTTCGGGCGGCAGAACGAGTCCTTCGAGGCGGCCGTCGAGGTCGCCGGTGTCGAAGGCGGCCCGGTCGAGGGCGTGTTCATCCGCGCCCCGTGGGTGGAATCGGTCGGCGCACGGGCCGAGGTGCTGGCGGAGCACGGTGGTCACATCGTCGCCGTACGCCAGGGAAACGCCCTTGCTACGTCGTTCCACCCGGAACTGACCGGAGACCACCGGGTTCACGCGTTGTTCGTGGACATGGTGCGCGCAGTCGGCTGACTCGATCCCGGTAGGATCTCTCGGGTTCGAATCGTTTTGGGTGACGCGAAGGAGAAGGCAGATGTCCGGCCACTCTAAATGGGCTACGACGAAGCACAAGAAGGCCGTGATCGATGCCAAGCGCGGCAAGCTCTTCGCGAAGCTGATCAAGAACATCGAGGTGGCGGCCCGCACCGGCGGTGTGGACCCCGACGGAAATCCGACCCTTGTGGACGCGATCCAGAAGGCGAAGAAGAGTTCCGTCCCGAACAAGAACATCGATTCCGCGGTCAAGCGCGGCGGCGGTCTCGAAGCGGGCGGCGTCGACTACCAGACGATCATGTACGAGGGTTACGGCCCGAACGGTGTCGCGGTGCTCATCGAGTGCCTGACCGACAACCGCAACCGTGCCGCCTCCGACGTGCGTGTCGCGATGACCCGCAACGGCGGTTCGATGGCCGACCCGGGTTCGGTCTCGTACCTCTTCAACCGCAAGGGCGTCGTGATCGTCCCCAAGGGCGAGCTGACCGAGGACGATGTCCTGGGCGCCGTCCTCGAAGCGGGCGCCGAGGAGGTCAACGACCTCGGTGACAGCTACGAGGTCGTCAGCGAGGCCACCGACATGGTTGCGGTCCGTACGGCGCTCCAGCAGGCCGGCATCGACTACGACTCCGCCGAGGCCAACTTCCTGCCCACCATGCAGGTCGAGCTGGACGAGGAGGGCGCGCGCAAGATCTTCAAGCTGATCGACGCGCTGGAGGACAGCGACGACGTGCAGAACGTCTTCGCCAACTTCGATGTCTCGGACGAGGTCATGGAGAAGGTGGACGCCTGAGCCGGGATCGGCACAGCCTTCATGGACGGGCCGACGGGGACACACCCCGTCGGCCCGTCGCTTTGCCCGACGCGTTGTCAGTGCGAGCCGATAGCCTGCGGGAACAGTTGACCGATCGGTACGGAGGGGGCGCCCCATGCGGGTACTCGGCGTCGACCCGGGGCTGACCCGGTGCGGTGTCGGCGTCGTCGAAGGCGTCGCCGGGCGGCCCCTGACGATGCTCGGCGTCGGCGTCGTCCGCACCCCGGCCGATGCGGAGCTCGGCCGGCGGCTGGTCGCCATCGAGCGCGGCATGGAGGAATGGCTGGACGAGTACCGGCCCGAATTCGTCGCCGTGGAGCGGGTGTTCAGCCAGCACAACGTCCGTACGGTGATGGGCACCGCCCAGGCCAGCGCCGTCGCCATGCTCTGCGCGTCCCGGCGCGGCATCCCCGTCGCCCTGCACACCCCCAGCGAGGTCAAGGCGGCCGTCACCGGCAGCGGCCGCGCCGACAAGGCGCAGGTCGGCGCGATGGTCACCCGGCTGCTGCGGCTCGACGCCCCGCCGAAACCGGCCGACGCGGCCGACGCCCTCGCGCTCGCCATCTGCCACATCTGGCGCGTCCCCGCCGTCAACCGCCTCCAGCAGGCACACGCGGCGGCCGCCGCCGCGGCTCGCACCGCTCGTGTTCCCCGTACACCCGCAGCTCCCGTCCGGAAGGTCCCCCGATGATCGCCTTCGTCAGCGGCCCCGTGGCCGCGCTCGCCCCGACCACGGCCGTGATCGAGGTGGGCGGCATCGGCATGGCCGTCCAGTGCACACCGAACACCCTGGCCGGCCTCCGGATCGGCCAGGAGGCCAGGCTCGCCACCTCCCTCGTCGTACGGGAGGACTCGCTCACCCTCTACGGCTTCGCCGACGACGACGAGCGGCAGGTCTTCGAGCTGCTCCAGACCGCCAGCGGAGTCGGTCCCCGGCTCGCCCAGGCCATGCTCGCCACCCACACCCCGGACGCCCTGCGGATCGCGGTCGCCGCCGGCGACGAGAAGGCGCTCACCGCCGTCTCCGGTATCGGCAAGAAGGGCGCGCAGAAACTCCTCCTGGAACTGAAGGACAGACTCGGCGAGCCCGTCGCCCAGATCGGCCGGCAGGGCATCGGCACCGCCGTCACCTCCTCCTGGCGCGACCAGCTGCAGGCCGCCCTGATCGGTCTCGGCTACGCCACCCGCGAGGCCGACGAAGCGGTCACCGCGGTCATCCCGCAGGCCGAGGCGGCGCTGGCCGAGGGCGGGCAGGCCCCCGTGCCGCAACTGTTGCGCGCCGCGCTGCAGACCCTCAACCGTGCGCGCTGACCGGAGCGCGACACCCCCGGGGCACCTGAACCCCGACGCAGGGCCGGGCACCGCACGGCACCGAAACACCCGAGGCGGGACAGACTGAATGAACTGGGACGAGATCGGACCCGACACCGAAGAGCCGCTCGGCGAGCGCCTCGGTGAGCGGCAGGACGAACGCCTTGTCGACGCCGACGCGGACGGCGAGGACACCGCGGTCGAAGCGGCGCTGCGGCCGAAGGACCTCGATGAATTCGTCGGCCAGGAGAAGGTGCGCGAACAGCTCGACCTGGTCCTCAAGGCGGCCAGGGCCCGCGGCGCCACCGCCGACCATGTCCTGCTCTCCGGCGCCCCCGGCCTCGGCAAGACCACCCTCTCCATGATCATCGCGGCCGAGATGGGCGCACCGATCCGGATCACCTCCGGCCCCGCCATCCAGCATGCGGGTGATCTTGCGGCGATTCTCTCGTCGCTCCAGGAGGGCGAGGTTCTCTTCCTCGACGAGATCCACCGCATGTCGCGGCCCGCCGAGGAGATGCTCTACATGGCGATGGAGGACTTCCGGGTCGACGTCATCGTCGGCAAGGGCCCCGGCGCCACCGCCATCCCGCTGGAACTGCCGCCGTTCACTCTGGTGGGCGCAACCACCAGGGCCGGACTTCTGCCGCCCCCGCTGCGCGACCGCTTCGGCTTCACCGGCCACATGGAGTTCTACGCTCCCACCGAACTGGAACGCGTCATCCACCGTTCCGCCCGCCTCTTGGACGTGGCGATAGACACGGAGGGGGCCGCCGAGATCGCCGGGCGTTCCCGCGGCACCCCCCGCATCGCCAACCGGCTGCTGCGCCGCGTCCGGGACTACGCCCAGGTCAAGGCGGACGGGCGGATCGACCGTGCCGTCGCCTCCGCGGCCCTCGGGGTCTACGAGGTCGATGCCCGCGGGCTCGACCGGCTGGACCGTGCGGTGCTCGGCGCCCTGCTGAAACTTTTCGGCGGCGGCCCCGTCGGGCTGTCCACCCTCGCGGTTGCCGTGGGTGAGGAGCGCGAAACGGTCGAGGAGGTCGCCGAGCCCTTCCTGGTACGGGAAGGGCTGCTGGCCAGGACGCCGCGGGGGCGCGTCGCGACACCCGCGGCGTGGGCTCACCTCGGTCTCGCGCCGCCGCAGCATGACGGAAAGGGACAACAGGGTCTGTTCGGGGCGTGATGCGTCACAGGTTCACCCGGACAGGAACCACCGAGCCATGCCGGGCGTTGTTCCATCGATGCGGACTCGCTTAGACTCCGCCGATGCCGCCCTTAAAGGTCGGTGTACCCACCCCCGTAGATCAGGCCGCCGTCCAGCGCGGTCGTGCGAAGGAAACTCGTCCCGTGAATCCCGTGACTCTTCTCCCCTTCATCGTGCTCATCGGGGCCATGTTCCTGATGACGCGGTCCGCCAAGAAGAAGCAGGCGGCCGCCGTCCAGATGCGCAACGAAATGCAGCCCGGCACTGGCGTCCGGACGATCGGGGGCATGTACGCCACCGTCAAGGAACTTCACGACGACACCGTTCTCCTTGAGATCGCGCCCGGCGTCCACGCCGTCTACGCCAAGAACGCCATCGGCGCCGTCCTCGACGACGCGGAGTACAACCGCATCGTCCACGGCGACGACGAGAACGCCCTCGACCTCGACGGCGCGATCGTGCCGGACGATGCCTCCTCGCTGACCGAGGCCGAGGCCGGCACCGACGAGGACACCTCGGACGACGCCAAGATCGACCTCGGCAAGAAGGCCGACGACGCCGACGACGCCGAGCCGAAGGACGCCGCGGCCGACAAGAAGTCCGAGGGCAAGACCGACGGCGAGGCCGACGCGAAGTAACCCACGACCCGGGGATGCCATGAGCCCACCGGCATCAGGTACTCCCCGGACCGTGCGATCTTCTGCGGGGGCGGGTCCCCACAACACTTCGTGGCCGCTCGGGCGCGTACCCGGCGCGGGGCGGTTGGACAGGGAGAAACGAGAAGGTGGCAGCACCGAAGAAGAGCCGAGGGCCGGCCGGCGGTCAGGGCAGGCCGGGGCGTGCCCTGGCTCTGATCCTGATCGCCATGGTCGCGCTCACCGGCGGGATGTTCCTGGCGGGTCAGACGGCCCCACGACTGGGCATCGACCTGGCGGGCGGCACGTCCATCACGCTTGAGGCGACGAGCGAGCCGGGCCAGGAATCGGCGATCAACAAGACCAACATGGACACGGCGGTCCAGATCATGGAACGCCGTGTCAATGGTCTTGGCGTCTCCGAAGCCGAGGTCCAGACCCAGGGCGATCGCAACATCATCGTCAACATCCCCAAGGGCACGAACTCCGCCCAGGCCCGTGAGCAGGTCGGCACCACCGCCAAGCTCTACTTCCGGCCGGTGCTGACCGTCGCCCAGGGCACCCCCACCCCGACGCCCAGCGGCTCGTCATCCGGCAAGCCCAGCCCGTCCGCGAGCCCGAGCAGCTCGGCATCGGCCGACGGAAAGGCGTCGGCGACGCCGAGCGCCGGCGCCTCCCCGCAGGGCCGCGCGGTCACCGACGGCCTCAAGGCCGACGTCACACCGAGCCCCAAGGCGAGCGGCTCCGCCGCCACGACACCGGATCCCTCCGCATCCGCTCCCTCCGCCGCGGAAGAGGCGGCCGCCGCCAAGCTCCAGAAGCAGTTCGCGGCGCTCGACTGCTCCAGCAAGGCTTCCCGCGCCGCGGCCGCACGGGGCGCCAAGCCCACCGACACGGTCGTCGCGTGCAGCTCCGAGGGCGACGCCAAGTACGTCCTCGGCCCGGCCGAGGTGTCCGGCACCGAGGTAGCCAACGCCAAGGCCGGCTTCGACCAGCAGCGCGGCATGTGGATCGTCAACATGGAGTTCACCAAGAAGGGCTCCAAAGAGTTCCAGACGATCACCCAGAAGCTCTCCGCACTGCAGTCCCCGCAGAACCAGTTCGCCATCTCCCTGGACGGCGAGGTCGTGTCGGCGCCTTCCGTGCGCACGACGCTCAGCGGCAGCGCCGAGATCTCCGGCAGCTTCACCCAGCAGTCCGCCGAGGACCTGGCCAACGTGCTCTCCTACGGTGCGCTCCCGCTCTCCTTCAAGGAGCAGGGCGTCACCACCGTCACCGCCGCGCTCGGCGGCGAGCAGCTCCAGGCCGGTCTGATCGCCGGCGCCATCGGTCTGGCCCTGGTGATCATCTACCTGGTGGCCTACTACCGCGGACTGGCGTTCATCGCGCTCCTGAGCCTGATGGCCTCCGGCATCCTGACCTACACGCTCATGTCGTTGCTCGGCCCGGCCATCGGCTTCGCTCTGAACCTCCCGGCGGTCTGCGGCGCCATCGTGGCCATCGGTATCACCGCGGACTCCTTCATCGTGTACTTCGAGAGAATCCGCGACGAGATCCGCGACGGCCGTACGCTCCGCCCGGCCGTCCAGCGCGCCTGGCCGCGCGCCCGGCGCACCATCCTGGTCTCCGACTTCGTGTCGTTCCTCGCCGCCGCGGTGCTCTTCGTCGTCACCGTCGGCAAGGTTCAGGGCTTCGCGTTCACGCTGGGTCTCACCACCCTGCTCGACGTGGTCGTGGTGTTCCTCTTCACCAAGCCCGTCATGACACTGATGGCCCGTACGAAGTTCTTCTCCAGCGGTCACCCGTGGTCCGGTCTGGATCCGAAGCGGCTCGGCGCCAAGCCGCCGCTGCGCCGCTCGCGCCGTGTCAACGCCCCCACTGAACCGAAGGAGGCGTGAGATGTCGCGACTCGGCAGTCTCGGCGCCCGTCTCTACCGAGGCGAGGTCGGCTACGACTTCATCGGCAAGCGCAAGATCTGGTACGGGATCTCGATCCTGATCACCATCACGGCCATTGTCGGCCTGGCGGTCAGCGGTCTGAACATGGGCATCGAGTTCAAGGGCGGCGCGGTCTTCACCACCCCGAACACGAGCGTCAGCGTCGCCCATGCGGAGGACCTCGCCACGGAGGCCTCCGGCCACCAGGCGATCGTCCAGAAGCTCGGCAACAGCGGCGGTCTGCGTATCCAGATCACCGAGGTCGACACCGCGAAGTCCGACCAGATCAAGGAACAGCTCTCCAAGGGCCTCAACGTCCCGACGGAGAAGATCGCCGCCGACCTGGTCGGCCCCAGCTGGGGTGAGCAGATCGCCAACAAGGCCTGGACCGGCCTCGGCGTCTTCATGGTCCTCGTGGTGATCTACCTGGCCATCGCCTTCGAGTGGCGCATGGCGATCGCGGCCCTGGTCGCGCTGATCCACGACATCACCATCACGGTCGGGATCTACGCCCTGGTCGGCTTCGAGGTCACCCCGGGCACCGTGATCGGTCTGCTGACCATCCTCGGTTACTCCCTCTACGACACGGTCGTCGTCTTCGACAGCCTCAGGGAGAGCACGCACGACATCACCAAGCAGACCCGGTGGACGTACAGCGAGATCGCCAACCGCTCGATCAACGGCACGCTGGTCCGCTCCATCAACACCACCGTCGTGGCTCTGCTCCCCGTCGCCGGTCTGCTCTTCATCGGCGGCGGTGTCCTCGGCGCCGGCATGCTGAACGACATCTCGCTGTCGCTGTTCGTCGGCCTCGCGGCCGGTGCGTACTCCTCGATCTTCATCGCCACCCCGCTCGTCGCCGACCTCAAGGAACGCGACCCGCAGATGAAGGCCCTGAAGAAGCGGGTCCTCGCCAAGCGTGCGGCAGCCGCCGCCAAGGGCGAGTCCGCCGAGGACGAGCCCTCGGACGACGACTCCCTCCAGGACGCCGTACCCGCCGCCGCGGTCGTCGGCCAGCGCCAGGAGCCCCCCAGGGGCCACGGCCGGACCTCTGGGAAGCGTCGATGACCAGCAGCACCACCGAGAGCGTCCGCGAGCTCCTGCTCAGCCGGATCCGTGATGTGCCGGACCACCCCAAGCCGGGCGTGCTGTTCAAGGACATCACCCCGCTGCTCGCGGACCCGGCAGCGTTCGCGGCCCTCACCGAGGCCCTCGCGGAACTGTGCGTACGCCACGGCGCCACGAAGGTCGTCGGTCTTGAGGCCCGCGGCTTCATCCTGGCCGCCCCGGTCGCGATCCGGGCCGGGCTCGGCTTCGTACCTGTCCGCAAGGCGGGGAAGCTGCCCGGAGCCACGCTCCGCCAGGCGTACGACCTGGAGTACGGCACCGCGGAGATCGAGATCCACGCGGAGGACCTGTCCGCCGACGACCGGATCATGGTCATCGACGACATCCTCGCGACCGGTGGCACCGCCGAGGCCTCGCTGGAGCTGATCCGGCGGGCCGGGGCCGAGGTCGCGGGCGTCGCGGTCCTCATGGAGCTCGGTTTCCTGCCCGGTCGCGCCCGGCTGGAGCAGGGCCTGCGCGGCGCGCCGCTGGAGGTTCTGATCACGGTCTGAGCGGCAGCGGACCGTACGTGGCAACGGCTCATGCGCGAAGGACGGGCACCCGGGAACAACCGGGTGCCCGTTCAGCGTTGTGAGGGGTCTCACGGTCCCCGGGGGAGGACGAGCCACAGGATCGATACGATGGCCTTTCCGGGTATCCGGATCCGCATGAGGAGCGCTCTTGCCAGACGAGGCCCAGCCAGTCGCCGCCGCCCCGCAGCCCGACAAGCCCGCGGCGGCCTCAGGCATGCCCGGGAAGAAGCAGCCTGCGCAGAAGCCGAAGCCCCCGGCACCCGAGCCCGGTACGGGACCGGCGCCGACCGGTGCCGCGGTGCTGCGGCCCGCGCCCGCTTCCCCCGCCCAGCCGGTCACGCCCGCCTCGTCGGCCGCGTCCGCCCCGAAGCCCCCGGCGAAGCCCGCCGCCAAGCCGGTCACCCCGGCCGCTCCCGCGAGCCGCTCCGGTGGCTCCTCCAACCGGGTACGGGCCAGGCTCGCCCGCCTCGGTGTGCAGCGCTCCAGCCCGTACAACCCGGTGCTCGAACCGCTGCTGCGCATCGTCCGCAGCAACGACGCCAAGATGGAGACGGCCACGCTGCGGCAGATCGAGCGCGCCTACCAGGTCGCCGAGCGCTGGCACCGCGGCCAGAAGCGCAAGAGCGGCGACCCGTACATCACGCACCCGCTCGCCGTCACGACGATCCTCGCCGAGCTCGGCATGGACCCGGCGACGCTGATGGCCGGCCTGCTGCACGACACGGTCGAGGACACCGAGTACGGCCTGGACACCCTGCGACGGGACTTCGGCGACCAGGTCGCCCTGCTCGTCGACGGCGTCACCAAGCTGGACAAGGTCAAGTTCGGCGAGGCTGCCCAGGCCGAGACCGTACGCAAGATGGTCGTCGCGATGGCCAAGGACCCCAGGGTCCTCGTCATCAAGCTCGCCGACCGGCTGCACAACATGCGCACCATGCGCTACCTCAAGCGGGAGAAGCAGGAGAAGAAGGCCCGCGAGACGCTTGAGATCTACGCGCCCCTGGCCCACCGCCTGGGCATGAACACCATCAAGTGGGAGCTGGAGGACCTCGCCTTCGCGATCCTCTACCCCAAGATGTACGACGAGATCGTCCGCCTCGTCGCCGAGCGGGCCCCCAAGCGCGACGAGTACCTCGCCATAGTGACCGACGAGGTCCAGGCCGACCTGCGTGCCGCCCGGATCAAGGCCACCGTCACCGGCCGGCCGAAGCACTACTACAGCGTGTACCAGAAGATGATCGTGCGGGGCCGGGACTTCGCCGAGATCTACGACCTGGTGGGCATCCGGGTCCTCGTCGACACCGTCCGCGACTGTTACGCGGCGCTCGGCACCGTCCACGCGCGATGGAATCCGGTCCCCGGCCGGTTCAAGGACTACATCGCGATGCCCAAGTTCAACATGTACCAGTCCCTGCACACGACGGTGATCGGTCCCAGCGGCAAGCCGGTCGAGCTGCAGATCCGTACGTTCGACATGCACCGCCGCGCCGAGTACGGCATCGCCGCGCACTGGAAGTACAAGCAGGAGGCCGTCGCGGGCGCCTCCAAGGTGCGCACCGACGTACCCAGGAGCACCGGCAAGGGCGCGCGCCAGGACACCGTCAACGACATGGCGTGGCTGCGCCAGCTCCTGGACTGGCAGAAGGAGACGGAGGACCCCAGCGAGTTCCTGGAGTCGCTGCGCTTCGACCTCTCCCGCAACGAGGTCTTCGTCTTCACGCCCAAGGGCGACGTCATAGCGCTCCCCGCGGGTGCGACGCCGGTCGACTTCGCGTACGCCGTCCATACGGAGGTCGGCCACCGGACCATAGGGGCACGGGTCAACGGTCGGCTCGTACCGCTCGAATCGACCCTCGACAACGGCGACCTGGTGGAGGTCTTCACCTCGAAGGCGGCCGGTGCCGGACCGTCCCGGGACTGGCTGGGTTTCGTCAAGTCGCCCCGCGCCCGCAACAAGATCCGTGCCTGGTTCTCCAAGGAGCGTCGCGACGAGGCGATCGAGCAGGGCAAGGACGCCATCGCGCGCGCCATGCGCAAGCAGAACCTGCCGATCCAGCGCATCCTCACCGGCGACTCCCTGGTCACCCTCGCCCACGAGATGCGCTACCCCGACATCTCGTCCCTGTACGCGGCGATCGGCGAGGGCCATGTGGCCGCCGCCGGGGTCGTACAGAAGCTCGTCCAGGCGCTCGGCGGCGAGGACGCCGCCAACGAGGACATCGCGGAGAGCTCGCTGCCCTCGCGCGGCCGAGGCAAGCGCCGTTCCAACGCCGATCCCGGTGTCGTCGTCAAGGGCGTCGAGGACGTCTGGGTCAAACTGGCCCGCTGCTGCACGCCCGTCCCCGGCGACCCGATCATCGGCTTCGTCACCCGGGGCAGCGGGGTCTCCGTGCACCGCGCAGACTGCGTCAACGTCGACTCCCTGTCGCAACAGCCGGAACGGATCCTGGACGTCGAGTGGGCGCCGACCCAGTCCTCGGTCTTCCTGGTCGCCATCCAGGTCGAGGCCCTGGACCGGTCGCGGCTGCTCTCGGACGTCACCCGCGTCCTGTCGGACCAGCACGTCAACATCCTGTCGGCGGCCGTCCAGACCTCCCGGGACCGGGTGGCCACCTCGCGCTTCACCTTCGAGATGGGCGACCCGAAGCACCTCGGACACGTACTGAAGGCTGTACGGGGCGTGGAGGGTGTCTACGACGTCTACCGCGTCACCTCGGCGCGCAGGCCCTGACCGGCCGAGGAGGAGGACGGCGCGCACTTCCTCGACCCGAACAGGCCGAAGGGCCCCCGTCCTGACGGGGGCCCTTCGGCCTGACGTACCAGGGGATCAGCCGCCGAACTCCTCCAGGCCCTTCAGCGCCTGGTCCAGCAGTGCCTGCCGGCCTTCGAGCTCCTTGGCCAGCTTGTCGGCCCGGGCGTTGTTGCCCGAGGCGCGGGCCGTGTCGATCTGCGTACGCAGCTTGTCCACGGCCGCCTGCAGCTGACCCGTCAGACCCGCGGCGCGCGCACGCGCCTCCGGGTTCGTCCGGCGCCACTCCGACTCCTCGGCCTCCTGAAGGGCCCGCTCCACCGCGTGCATCCGCCCCTCGACCTTCGGACGGGCGTCACGCGGCACATGGCCGATGGCCTCCCAGCGCTCGTTGATGGCCCGGAACGCGGCCCTGGCCGCCTTCAGGTCCTTCACCGGCACCAGCTTCTCGGCCTCGGCGGCGAGCTCCTCCTTCAGCTTGAGGTTCTCGCCCTGTTCCGCATCCCGCTCGGCGAAGACCTCGCTGCGGGCGGCGAAGAAGACGTCCTGAGCCCCGCGGAAACGGTTCCACAGATCGTCCTCGGCCTCGCGCTGGGCGCGGCCCACCGCCTTCCACTCCGTCATCAGGTCCCGGTAACGGGCGGCCGTGGCTCCCCAGTCCGTGGAACCGGACAGCGACTCGGCCTCCGCGACCAGCTTCTCCTTGGCCTTACGGGCCTCCTCGCGCTGGGCGTCCAGCGAGGCGAAATGGGCCTTGCGGCGCTTGGAGAACGCCGAGCGGGCGTGTGAGAAGCGGTGCCACAGCTCGTCGTCGGACTTGCGGTCGAGCCGCGGAAGGCCCTTCCACGTGTCGACGAGCGCGCGCAGCCGCTCGCCCGCGGAGCGCCACTGCTCGCTCTGCGCCAGCTCCTCGGCCTCGGCGACCAGCGCCTCCTTGGCGTGCTTCGCCTCGTCGGTCTGCTTCGCCTTCTGGGCCTTGCGCTCCTCGCGCCGCGACTCGACCGTCGCGGCCAGCGCGTCGAGTCGCTTACGGAGCGCGTCGAGGTCGCCGACGGCGTGATGCTCGTCCACCTGCAGGCGCAGGTGCTCGATGGCGGTCGTGGCGTCCTTCGCCGACAGGTCGGTGGTCTTCACCCGCCGTTCGAGGAGGCCGATCTCGACCACAATGCCCTCGTACTTGCGCTCGAAGTAGGCCAGAGCCTCCTCGGGGGAACCCGCCTGCCACGATCCGACGACCTGCTCGCCATCGGCTGTACGCACGTACACGGTGCCTGTCTCATCGACACGGCCCCACGGGTCGCTGCTCACAGCGCCTCCTCCACCTGATGCCTGCGAGAGGGTTCGCCCCCCTGGCATCGTCCACAGTTTCCTGGGGCGGGCAGCGCCCGCCCTGCACAACGCCAATCTAGGCGACCGGCCGCCCGGCTGTCCGCACTCAGCGCGGCTGAAAATATTCCGGCCCGCGCTTTGCCGTCACCGCCGGACGGCCCGTCCGGCCGCCCCGGCCGCGTCACGACTTCGCGACAGCGGCCTTCGAGATGTCCACGGCCTTCTTCGGCGCACCGTCAGCGGCACCGCCGGCCACCCCCGCCGCACCGATGTCCTTGACGGCCTTCAGCGAGGCGTCGTCCATCGTGCCGAACGGGGTGTAGGTGGGCGGCAGTTTGCTGTCCTTGTACACCAGGAAGAACTGGCTGCCGCCGGTGTGCGGCTGGCCGGTGTTCGCCATCGCCACCGTGCCCGCGGGGTAGGTCACCGTGCCGTCCGCGCCCGCCTTGCCCAGCCCGGTCAGGTTCTCGTCCGGGATGGTGTAGCCGGGGCCGCCCGTGCCGTCGCCCTTGGGGTCACCGCACTGCAGGACGAAGATGCCCTGTGTGGTGAGGCGGTGGCACTTCGTACCGTCGAAGAAGCCCTTGTCGGCCAGCGACTTGAACGAGTTCGTGGTGTGCGGGGTCTTCGCCGCGTCCATAGTGAACGCGATGTCGCCCTGGCTCGTCTTGACCGACATCGTGTACTTCGACGTCTTGTCGATCTTCATCGCGGGCTCCGGCGCGCTGCTCTCGCTCGGCGACGGCGAAGCCGAAGGGCTCGCGGCCGCGTCGCTCTTGTCCTTCTTGCCGTCGCCGTCTCCGTCGAGGGCGAGATACGCGCCCACCCCGACGACCGCCACCACGGCCACCGCGGACGCGATGACGACCGTCAGCCGCCGCGTCCGGCGGCGGGCCTCCTCCCGGCGCTGCTGCTGCCGCTCGAACTTCTCCCTGGCGAGCTGCCGCCGCCGCTGATCGCTGCTGACCACCGGGTGATCTCCTTGTAGGTCGTGTGATGGGGCCTGGGCTGCCCGTACCGTATATGGGTTAGCTGTGGAATGAGGAGCGCCGGTAGGCTCTGAACTGCCGCGACCTTCTCAGTCGCAATCCATCGTCGGACGACCAGTAAGGACGATCGTGCTCATTGCCGGGTTCCCCGCCGGAGCCTGGGGGACCAACTGTTACCTGGTCGCCCCGGCCGCAGGCGAGGAGTGCGTGATCATCGACCCGGGCCATCAGGCCGCATCCGGAGTCGAGGAAGCACTGAAGAAGCATCGGCTGAAGCCCGTCGCCGTCGTACTGACCCACGGCCACATCGACCACGTCGCCTCGGTCGTCCCGGTGTGCGGCGCGCACGACGTCCCCGCCTGGATCCACCCGGAGGACCGGTACATGATGAGCGACCCGGAGAAGGCCCTCGGCCGCTCCATCGGGATGCCGCTCATGGGCGAGCTGACGGTGGGGGAACCGGACGACGTCAAGGAGCTGAGCGACGGCGCGCTGCTGAAGCTGGCCGGTCTGGAGTTCGGTGTCGCGCACGCGCCCGGCCATACCAAGGGGTCGGTGACGTTCAGGATGCCCGAGGCCGCGGATGTTCCGCAGATCCTCTTCTCGGGCGACCTGCTCTTCGCCGGCTCCGTCGGACGCACCGACCTGCCCGGCGGCGACCACGCCGAGCTGCTCGAGTCGCTGGCCCGTGTGTGCCTGCCGCTCGACGACTCGACCGTGGTGCTGTCCGGCCACGGCCCCCAGACGACCATCGGCCGCGAGCGCGCCTCGAATCCGTATCTGCACGGTATGGACGCGCCCCGACGAGGAATGTGACGAGAGAAAAACCGTGAGCACCTTCAAGGCCCCCAAGGGCACGTACGACCTGACCCCGCCCGACTCCGCGAAGTACCTCGCGGTGCGCGAGGCGATCGCCGCACCCCTGAAGAACTCCGGCTACGGCTACATCGAGACGCCAGGCTTCGAGGACGTCGCCCTCTTCTCGCGCGGTGTCGGTGAGTCCACCGACATCGTGACCAAGGAGATGTACACCCTCACCACCAAGGGCGGCTCCCAGCTGGCGCTGCGCCCGGAGGGCACCGCGTCCGTGCTGCGCGCCGCACTGGAGGCCAACCTCCACAAGCTCGGCAACCTGCCCGTGAAGCTCTGGTACTCCGGCTCCTACTACCGCTACGAGCGCCCGCAGAAGGGCCGCTACCGGCACTTCTCGCAGGTCGGTGCGGAGGCGATCGGCGCCGAGGACCCGGCGCTCGACGCCGAGCTGATCATCCTGGCCGACCAGGCCTACCGCACGCTGGGTCTGCGGAACTTCCGCATTCTGCTCAACTCGCTGGGCGACAAGGAGTGCCGCCCCGTCTACCGGGACGCGCTCCAGGGCTTCCTGCGCGAGCTCGATCTGGATGACGACACCCGCCGCCGCATCGAGATCAACCCGCTCCGGGTCCTCGACGACAAGCGGCCCGAGGTACAGAAGCAGCTGGCCGGCGCACCGGTGCTGCGCGACTACCTGTGCGACGCCTGCAAGGCGTACCACGAGGAGGTACGCGATCTGCTCGCCGCGGCAGGTGTGGTGTACGAGGACGACGAGAGGCTCGTCCGCGGCCTCGACTACTACACCCGCACCACCTTCGAGTTCGTCCACGACGGACTCGGCTCGCAGTCCGCGGTGGGCGGCGGCGGCCGTTACGACGGCCTGTCCGAGATGATCGGCGGCCCGGCGCTCCCGTCGGTCGGCTGGGCGCTCGGCGTGGACCGCACGGTGCTCGCGCTGGAGGCGGAGGGCATCGAGCTCGAACTGCCCGCGGCCACCAGCGTCTTCGCGGTACCGCTCGGCGAGGAGGCCCGGCGGGTGCTCTTCGGGATCGTCACGCAGTTGCGCCGCGAGGGTGTGGCGGCGGACTTCGCGTACGGAAACCGCGGCCTCAAGGGTGCGATGAAGAGCGCGAACCGCTCGGGCGCCCGGTTCACGATCGTCGCGGGCGAGCGGGACCTGGCCGAGGGCGTGGTCCAGCTCAAGGACATGGAGTCCGGCGAGCAGACGGCGGTCCCCCTGGCGGAAGTGGCCGAGACGATCCGCGAGCGCCTGGCGTAGCGCCTCCGCGCCGCCGGACGGGCTGAATTCCCAGCCCGCCCGGCGACCGGCGACGCACCCCGCTCAGCGTCGTGCCGGTCCTTCCCGGAAGGTCAGCAGGCACAGCACCGGACCGGCGACGCTCCAGGCCCCCAGCACCAGCCGTCGGCCACCGGAGAGCTCCTTGATACGGGCGTCGGCCTTCTGTTCCGGACCCACCAGCGCGATGACGTCCTCGCAGTCGCGCGGCCTCGGGCAGTAGTGGGCGAAGCACGTCACCGTCTCGCGCACCGTCAACTCGGCAGGCGCGGATTCACCCTGCCAGACGACTCCGACCCGCGAACGCCAACGGCGGTCGGCGGAAGCCGGGTCCTCGCCGAGCACCGACACGGTTCCCCCGTCACGGCTGCGATGGCCCGGCAGAATCTCCCGCGGACCGGGCGCGCGCCGTACCGCTCGTGCGTGAAGCTTCGCGTACACCTTTATGTCCATCGAACAGAGGACCCGCGATGCGGTGCGGCACAATGACCGTGCCCAGCAGGCCACTCACTGATGGAACGGCGATATGACGACTGCAGCGGTAGACCACCCCTCCTCCGACCAGGACGAGGAGGGCGGGAAGAGGACCATCGGCGGCAGCCGGGCGTTGGCACTGCTGCTGGTGATCACGGGCGCGGCCGGACTCCTCGCCGCCTGGGCCATCACGATCGACAAGTTCAAGCTGCTGGAAGATCCCAACTTCACACCGGGATGCAGTCTCAACCCGGTCGTCGCGTGCGGCAGCATCATGAAGAGCGACCAGGCGGCCGCCTTCGGCTTCCCGAACCCGATGCTCGGCCTGGTCACCTACTCAGTGATCATCGGCATCGGCCTGGCACTGCTCGCGGGTGCCCGCTTCCGCAGCTGGTACTGGCTGGGGATGAACGCCGGCACGCTGTTCGGCGTCGGCTTCTGCACCTGGCTCCAGTACCAGTCGCTCTACAACATCAACTCGCTCTGCCTGTGGTGCTGCCTGGCCTGGGTCGCCACGATCTTCATGTTCTGCTACGTCACCACGCACAACATCAAGCACCGGATCCTGCCCGCGCCGAACTGGCTTCGCAGCGGACTGACGGAGTTCCACTGGGTGCCGCCGGTCCTGTGGATCGGCATCATCGGCATGCTGATCCTGACCCGCTGGTGGGACTTCTGGACCAGCTGACCGGGCCGCCGCTCCCGCCGGGCGACCGGCCCGGCAGGGATGTCGGTGCCGTGACATAGGCTTCAAAACGTGGAGCCCGACCTCTTTACCGCAGCCGCCGAAGACCGCCAGGAGAAGGACCCGTCCAGCAGCCCCCTGGCTGTCCGGATGCGCCCCCGCACCCTCGACGAGGTCGTCGGCCAGCAGCATCTGCTCAAGCCGGGCTCGCCGCTGCGCCGCCTCGTCGGCGAGGGGAACGGCGGGCCCGCGGGGCCCTCGTCGGTGATCCTCTGGGGTCCGCCCGGCATCGGGAAGACGACTCTCGCTTACGTGGTCAGCAAGGCCACCAACAAGCGCTTCGTCGAGCTGTCCGCGATCACCGCGGGCGTCAAGGAAGTACGGGCCGTCATCGAGGGCGCCCGCCGCGCCACCGGCGGCTACGGCAAGGAGACCGTCCTCTTCCTCGACGAGATCCACCGCTTCTCCAAGGCGCAGCAGGACTCCCTGCTTCCGGCCGTGGAGAACCGCTGGGTGACCCTGATCGCCGCGACCACCGAGAATCCGTACTTCTCGATCATCTCGCCGCTGCTGTCGCGCTCGCTCCTGCTCACCCTGGAATCGCTCACCGACGACGATCTGCGTGGCCTGCTGCGGCGTGCCCTCACGGACGAGCGCGGGCTGGGTGGCGCGGTGGCGCTGCCGGGCGACGCCGAGACACATCTGCTGCGTATCGCGGGCGGCGACGCCCGTCGGGCGCTGACGGCGCTGGAGGCGGCGGCCGGAGCGGCGCTGTCCAAGCAGGAGAAGGAGATCACCCTCCTGACCCTGGAGGAAACGGTCGACCGCGCGGCCGTCAAGTACGACCGGGACGGCGACCAGCACTACGACGTGGCGAGCGCGCTCATCAAGTCGATCCGCGGCTCCGACGTCGATGCCGCGCTGCATTACCTGGCCCGGATGATCGAGGCGGGGGAGGACCCCCGGTTCATCGCCCGGCGGCTGATGATCTCGGCCAGCGAGGACATCGGTCTCGCCGATCCCACGGCACTGCCCGTCGCCGTCGCGGCCGCCCAGGCGGTGGCCATGATCGGATTCCCGGAGGCGGCGCTCACCTTGAGCCATGCCACGATCGCCCTGGCCCTCGCCCCCAAGTCCAATGCGGCGACGCTGGCGATCTTCGCCGCCCAGGAGGACGTACGGAAGGGGCTCGCGGGCCCCGTACCGGCCCATCTGCGCGACGGCCACTACAAGGGCGCGGCCAAGCTGGGCCACGCCCAGGGCTATGTGTATCCGCACGACGTCCCCGGCGGCATCGCCGCCCAGCAGTACGCCCCGGACGCCGTGCGCGACAAGCACTACTACCAGCCCACGCGCTACGGCGCGGAGGCGCGTTACGCGGATGTGGTGGAGCGGGTCCGCGAGCGCCTCGGCCGCCCGGGCTCCGACGGCGACGCGAGCCCGTCACCCGACAGGCTCTGAGGGGGAAGTGCGGGACTCGAGACCGGGTGGGGCCGGAAGGCCGGCGGCCGGGTACGGTGGCGAGCCGGCCGGAGACCCGGGCGCGCGCGGATGCGGTGCGGCACGGAGACCGGGGCGACGTCCGTGATCTCCAGCACAGCGGTCTGTCCGACGCCCTCGGCATGCGTCGCGGCCCGTACGGCCGGGGAATCCACGGGGAGTTCGAGGAACAGGCCCCCGTCGGGGCCCACATTCCTGGTCGACGGCATCAGCCGCCCGGGCCGGCCCCGTTCAGCCCGGGAACGAGCAGCACCGCCGAACAGGTACTCTGTACGAGAGTTCGTGTGCGCTCGGCTGCTGACGGCATCCGAGTGTTTTCAAGCCCGCCGGACGCGGCTGACCACGATCTGATCGGTCCTCCGTCGTATCGGCACCCTGAGAGGTGTCGACGCTGTCAGTGCTGTCCGTGATGTGTGTGGTGTTCCCCGGGCGAGACACGCGATCTCCTCAAGTAAGGTGAACCTAACCTAACCTACGATGGAGGTCTGGAGAACGTGCCTAACCAGTCGCGTCCCAAGGTCAAGAAGAGCCGCGCGCTCGGCATCGCGCTGACGCCGAAGGCCGTCAAGTACTTCGAGGCCCGCCCCTACCCGCCGGGCGAGCATGGCCGTGGCCGCAAGCAGAACTCGGACTACAAGGTCCGTCTGCTGGAGAAGCAGCGTCTGCGTGCCCAGTACGACATCAGCGAGCGTCAGATGGCGCGCGCCTACGACCGCGCCAAGAAGGCCGAGGGCAAGACGGGCGAGGCGCTGGTCGTCGAGCTCGAGCGTCGTCTCGACGCGCTGGTTCTGCGTTCGGGCATCGCCCGCACCATCTACCAGGCCCGCCAGATGGTCGTGCACGGTCACATCGAGGTCGACGGCCGCAAGGTCGACAAGCCGTCCTTCCGCGTCCGTCCCGACAACATCGTGATGGTCCGCGAGCGCAGCCGCGACAAGCACCCCTTCCAGGTTGCCCGCGAGGGTGGTTACGCCCCCGACGGCGAGACCCCGCGCTACCTGCAGGTGAACCTGAAGGCCCTGGCCTTCCGCCTTGACCGGGACCCGAACCGCAAGGAAATCCCCGTGATCTGCGACGAGCAGCTCGTCGTCGAGTACTACGCCCGCTGATCCAGGCGTAGCCGCTCTCACCAGCGCTCCGGCCCGCCCCTTCCCGTCGTACGGGAGGCGGCGGGCCGCCGCGTTCTCCCGGTAATGCAGTACGGGGCGCGACCACCGGCGCGATAGGCTCGGGGGACGACGACTGGCTGCTGCGGCAGCGGTCGGCGGACCGAGCAGAGAACAGACAGTACAGAGACAGCGACAAGCTAGAGAGCGGTGCACTGTGTCCGGTGGAGAGGTGGCCGGGATCCTGGTGGCCGTCTTCTGGGCGATCCTGGTTTCGTTCCTCGCCGTCGTGCTGGTGAGGCTGGCCCAGACGCTCAGGGCGACCACCAAGCTCGTGGCGGACGTGACCGAGCAGGCGGTCCCGCTGCTTGCCGACGCCTCCGCCACCGTGCGTTCCGCGCAGACCCAGCTCGACAAGGTCGACGCGATCGCCACGGACGTCCAGGAAGTCACCTCCAACGCCTCGGCACTCTCCACCACCGTCGCCTCGACCTTCGGCGGCCCGCTCGTCAAGGTCGCCGCGTTCGGTTACGGGGTGCGTCAGGCCATCGGCCGCAAGACCAGTCCGGAACCGGAACCTGCGCGCCGGCCGTCCCGTCGTACGGTGATCGTCGGCCGTACCGTGCCGTCCGCGCGCGGTCGGAAGCGCACCGGCACAAGCTCCCGCGGATCGAAGGACTGACGCAGCGATGTTCCGCCGTACGTTCTGGTTCACCGCCGGCGCCGCCGCCGGTGTCTGGGCCACCACCAAGGTCAACCGCAAGCTCAAACAGCTGACCCCCGAGAGCCTCGCGGCGCAGGCCGCCGACAAGGCGATCGAGACCGGCCACAGGTTCAAGGACTTCGCTCTCGACGTCCGTGAGTCCATGGCCCGGCGCGAGGCCGAACTGGGCGAGGCGCTGGGCCTGGAGGCACCGGTCGACCCCGAGCTTCCGGTGCGGCGCCACTTCGCCGTCGAGGCGGCCGAGTCCGTCGGACCGGACCGGCCTCTCGAAGGCACCCACTACCGCACGCTCCCCTACAACTCGTACAACCGGAATGAGGACCACTGATGGAGTCGGCTGAAATTCGTCGCCGCTGGCTGAGCTTCTTCGAGGAGCGCGGTCACACTGCCGTCCCTTCGGCGTCGCTCATCGCGGACGACCCGACTCTGCTGCTGGTCCCCGCGGGCATGGTCCCCTTCAAGCCGTACTTCCTCGGCGAGGTCAAGCCGCCCGCCCCGCGCGTCACCAGCGTGCAGAAGTGCGTCCGTACGCCGGACATCGAGGAGGTCGGCAAGACCACCCGGCACGGCACGTTCTTCCAGATGTGCGGCAACTTCTCCTTCGGCGACTACTTCAAGGAAGGCGCCATCAGCTACGCCTGGGAGGCTCTGACGAGCTCCGTGGCGGACGGCGGCTTCGGTCTCGACCCCGAGCGGCTGTGGATCACGGTCTACCTCGACGACGACGAGGCCGAGCAGATCTGGCGCGACAAGATCGGCGTACCGGCCGAGCGGATCCAGCGGCTGGGCAAGAAGGACAACTTCTGGTCCATGGGCGTGCCCGGTCCCTGTGGCCCCTGCTCCGAGATCAATTACGACCGCGGCCCCGAGTTCGGTGTCGAGGGCGGCCCGGCCGTCAACGACGAGCGCTACGTGGAGATCTGGAACCTGGTCTTCATGCAGTTCGAGCGGGGCGCCGGTGACGGCAAGGAGGACTTCCCGATCCTCGGCGACCTGCCGTCGAAGAACATCGACACGGGTCTCGGCCTGGAACGCCTCGCCATGATCCTGCAGGGCGTACAGAACATGTACGAGACCGACACCCTGCGCGTCGTCATGGACAGGGCCACCGAGCTGACCGGCGTCCGGTACGGCGCCGAGCACGGTTCGGACGTCTCGCTCCGCGTGGTCGCCGACCACATCCGTACCTCCGTGATGCTCATCGGTGACGGCGTCACCCCCGGCAACGAGGGCCGCGGCTATGTGCTGCGCCGCATCATGCGTCGCGCCATCCGTAACATGCGCCTGCTGGGTGCCACCGGGCCGGTCGTCAAGGAACTGATCGATGTCGTGATCGACACGATGGGGCAGCAGTACCCGGAGCTCATCACCGACCGCAAGCGCATCGAGACCGTCGCCCTCGCCGAAGAGGCCGCCTTCCTCAAGGCCCTCAAGGGCGGCACCAACATCCTCGACACCGCCGTCACCGAGACCAAGGCCGCCGGTGGCAAGGTGCTCGCCGGCGACAAGGCGTTCCTGCTCCACGACACCTGGGGCTTCCCGATCGACCTCACCCTGGAGATGGCCGCGGAACAGGGCCTCGCCGTGGACGAGGACGGCTTCCGCCGCCTGATGAAGGAGCAGCGGGAGCGAGCCAAGGCCGACGCCAAGGCCAAGAAGACCGGCCACGCCGACCTGTCCGCCTACCGCGAGGTCGCCGACAACTCCGGCACCACCGAGTTCACCGGCTACACCGCCACCGAGGGCGAGTCGACGATCGTCGGCCTGCTCGTCGACGGCGTGCCCTCGCCCGCCGCCACCGAGGGCGACGAGGTCGAAGTCGTCCTGGACCGCACCCCGTTCTACGCCGAGGGCGGCGGCCAGCTCGCCGACCAGGGGCGGATCCGGCTCGACAGCGGCGCCGTCATCCAGGTCCGCGACGTCCAGCAGCCCGTCCCGGGCGTCTCCGTCCACAAGGGTTCGGTGCAGGTCGGCGAGGTGACCGTCGGCGCCTCCGTGTACGCCGCCATCGACACCACCCGCCGCCGCGCCATCGCCCGCGCCCACAGTGCCACGCACCTCACGCACCAGGCGCTGCGCGACGCACTGGGCCCGACGGCCGCCCAGGCCGGTTCGGAGAACTCGCCGGGCCGCTTCCGCTTCGACTTCGGTTCGCCCGCCGCCGTACCCGGCACGGTCCTCACCGACGTCGAGCAGAAGATCAACGAGGTCCTCGCCCGCGAACTCGACGTCCAGGCCGAGGTCATGCCGATCGCCGAGGCCAAGAAGCAGGGCGCCATCGCCGAGTTCGGCGAGAAGTACGGCGAGCGGGTCCGGGTCGTCACCATCGGCGACTTCTCCAAGGAGCTCTGCGGCGGTACGCACGTCCACAACACCGCCCAGCTGGGCCTGGTGAAGCTGCTCGGCGAATCGTCCATCGGTTCCGGTGTGCGTCGCATCGAGGCCCTCGTCGGCGTCGACGCGTACAACTTCCTCGCCAGGGAGCACACGGTCGTCGCCCAGCTCCAGGAGCTGGTCAAGGGCCGCCCCGAGGAGCTCCCGGAGAAGATCGCCGGAATGCTCGGCAAGCTGAAGGACGCCGAGAAGGAGATCGAGAAGTTCCGCGCGGAGAAGGTCCTCCAGGCTGCCGCCGGGCTGGTCGATTCGGCCAGGGACGTACACGGCGTCGCTCTGGTCACCGGTCAGGTCCCGGACGGTACCTCGGCCGACGACCTGCGCAGGCTCGTCCTCGACGTCCGTGGCCGCATCCAGGGCGGCCGCCCGGCCGTCGTGGCCCTCTTCACCACCGCCCACGGCCGCCCGCTGACCGTGATCGCCACCAACGAGGCCGCTCGTGAGCGCGGACTCAAGGCCGGGGACCTGGTCCGCACGGCCGCCAAGACCCTCGGTGGCGGTGGCGGCGGCAAGCCGGACGTCGCCCAGGGCGGCGGCCAGAACCCCGAGGCCATCGGCGCCGCCGTGGCCGCTGTCGAACGCCTCGTCGCCGAGACGGCGTGACGGCGGGGATGACGCGGATGCGCCGCGGCCGTCGGCTCGCGATCGACGTCGGGGACGCCCGGATCGGGGTCGCCTCGTGCGACCCCGACGGGATCCTCGCCACGCCGGTGGAGACCGTTCCGGGACGCGATGTCCCGGCGGCCCACCGGCGGCTCGGACAGATCGTCCAGGAGTACGAGCCGATCGAGATCATCATCGGCCTGCCACGGTCCCTCGGCGGCGGTGAAGGCCCCGCCGCCGCCAAGATCCGGGTCTTCGCCCAGGAGGTCGCCCGCTCGGTCACGCCCATTCCGGTGCGACTGGTGGACGAGAGGATGACCACAGTGACGGCCAGTCAAGGACTGCGCGCCTCGGGCGTGAAGTCCAAGAAAGGCCGTTCCGTCATCGATCAGGCTGCCGCTGTGGTGATCCTTCAGAACGCTCTGGAGTCCGAACGGACGTCGGGTAAAGCCCCGGGCGAAGGCGTCGAAGTGGCTCTCTGATCGCGATACGGTAACGTTCCGCGCGATGCGGCGGTGTTCGAACAAACACCGCACAGCAAAGAGACGGAATGTCGTCTCGCGGCTCTAGGGGATCGATGACTGAGTATGGCCGGGGCCCCGGCTCCGAACCGTGGCATCCCGAGGATCCCTTGTACGGGGACCAGGGATGGGGAGGACAACAGCCTGCCCACGGCCAGAACCAGTACGGCGGCCAGCAGCAGCCCTACCCGCAGCAGCCGCAGCAGGGCCAGTACACACAGCAGGATCCGTACGCGCAGCAGCAGCCGTACGAGCAGCAGCCCGCGTACGGAGTCCCGCAGGACCCGTATGCGCAGCAGCAGCCCCAGCAGCCCCAGTACAACAACGGTGGCTGGGACACCGGGCAGCAGTCCGCCGGGATGCCCTACGACCCTCAGTCGGCCGACCAGTACGGCGGCCGGCAGGCCGGTTACGGCGAGACGCATGACTACTACGGCACGCCGGAGGCCTACCCGCCGCCGCAGCCTCCGGGCCGCCGGCAGGACGTCCCCGAGCAGGCCCCCGCGCAGAGTCCCGACTGGGACCCGGAGGTCCAGCCGGAGGAGACCCACCCCTTCTTCACGGGCGCGGACGACGGGGACGACAAGGACGACGAGTACGACGACGACCCGCGTGAGTCACGCCGCGGCAGTCGCGGCGGCAACGAACGCCGGGGCAAGGGCAAGAAGAAGAGCCGCAGCGGCTGCGCCTGCCTGGTCGTCTCGTTGGTCCTGGTCGGCGGCCTCGGGGGAGCGGGCTACCTCGGATACTCGTACTGGCAGGACAAATTCGGTGCGCCGCCCGACTACGCCGGCACGGGCACCGGCGAGGTCGAGGTCGAGATCCAGAAGGGCGCCTTGGGCTACGACATCGGCAACATCCTGAAGCAGAAGGGTGTCGTCAAGAGCGTCGACGCGTTCGTCGCCGCGCAGAAGGAGAACCCCAAGGGCAATTCGATCCAGGCCGGCGTCTATCTGCTCCACGAGAAGATGTCCGCGGCCGAGGCCGTGAAGTTGATGGTCGACCCGAAGAGCCAGAATCTGCTGGTCATTGCTGAGGGCACCCGCAGCATCGCGGTCTACGAGAAGATCGACAAGAGGCTGGGCCTCAAGGCCGGGACCACGCAGGGCATCGCCAAGACCGACGCGGGCAAACTCGGTCTGCCGGAATGGGCCAACAACGATCCGAAGATCATGGACCCGCTGGAGGGCTTCCTGTTCCCGGCGGCCTACCCGGTCGCCAAGGGGATGAAGCCCGAGGCCGTCCTGAAGAAGATGGTCTCCCGGGCCAACGAGGAGTACAACAAGCTCGATCTCGAGGGAACGGCCAAGAAGTATCAGCTGAGCGGCCCCTGGCAGGTGCTCACCGTGGCCAGCCTGGTGCAGGCGGAAGGCCTGACGCACGACGACTTCCGGAAGATGGCCGAGGTGGTCTACAACCGCCTCAAGCCGGACAACACGGCCACCAACCGCAAGCTCGAGTTCGACTCGGCGTTCAACTACCTGAAGAAGCAGAGCAAGATCAAGATCAGTTCGAGGGAGATCCGGACCAACCCCCACCCGTACAACACCTACTACCACGCGGGCCTGCCGCCGGGGCCGATCGGTAACCCCGGTGAAGATGCGCTCCGTGCGACGCTGAATCCGACCCACGACGGCTGGATGTTCTTCATCTCGCTCGACGGCAAGAAGACCAAGTTCACCAAGACTGCCGCCGACCACGAGAAGCTCAACCAGAAGTTCAAGGAACAGCATGGCCTCCAGTAACGAGGTGCGACGGGCCGCCGTTCTCGGCTCGCCCATCGCCCACTCGCTCTCTCCGGTCCTGCACCGGGCCGCGTACGCCGAACTCGGCCTCAACCACTGGACGTACGACCGGTTCGAGGTCGACGAGGCGGGCCTCCCCGCCTTCATGGCGGGGCTCGACTCCACATGGGCCGGGCTCTCGCTTACCATGCCACTCAAGCGCGCGATCATCCCGCTGCTGGACTCCGTCAGCGAGACGGCGTCCTCGGTGGAGGCGGTCAACACGGTCGTCTTCACGGATGACGGCCGAAGGACCGGCGACAACACCGATATCCCCGGCATGATCGCCGCGCTGCGCGAACGCGGTGTGGCGAAGACCGACTCCGCCGCCGTGCTCGGCGCCGGAGCGACCGCTTCCTCGGCGCTCGCGGCGCTGTCCGAGATCTGTACGGGACCGGTCACCGCATACGTGCGCAGCCGGGCACGGGGCCAGGAGATGCGTGGCTGGGGCGAACGCCTCGGCGTCGAAGTCCGGATCTCCGACTGGGCGGAGGCCGAGCAGGCGCTGCACGCCCCGCTGGTCATCGCCACCACCCCGGCCGGTGCCACGGACGCGCTGGCCGATGCCGTGCCGGACCGGCCCGGCACGCTCTTCGATGTGCTGTACCAGCCCTGGCCGACCGGACTCGCGGCCGCCTGGACGGCCCATAACGGCGCAGTCGTCGGAGGTCTCGACCTTCTGGTGCACCAGGCGGTCCTCCAGGTCGAGCAGATGACGGGCCGCGCGCCCGCCCCGCTCGCGGCGATGCGGCAGGCCGGCGAAGAGGCGCTGGCCGCGCGCTGACCACGCGCACGTGCGGGCCCCGGTCCGTCCGTCTGCTGGACCGACGGCCGGTTCACGCGCCCGGCCGTGGGAGGATCGAAGGCGGCGGGCCAGGGCCGCGCACCCGGTCGCGCCGTTGCAGTTCCAGGCGCGAGCATGAGGAGCACCGTTGAGCAGGTTGCGCTGGCTGACCGCGGGGGAGTCGCACGGCCCCGCACTCGTGGCGACGCTGGAGGGTCTTCCCGCCGGTGTCCCGGTCACCACGGAGATGGTGGCGGACGCACTCGCCCGGCGGCGGCTCGGGTATGGCCGCGGTGCGCGGATGAAGTTCGAGAAGGACGAGGTCACCTTCCTCGGCGGGGTGCGCCACGGTCTCACCATGGGCTCTCCGGTCGCCGTGATGGTGGGCAACACCGAGTGGCCCAAGTGGGAGCAGGTCATGTCGGCCGACCCGGTCGACCCCGAGGAGCTGGCCGAGCTGGCCCGTAACGCCCCGCTGACCCGCCCGAGGCCCGGCCACGCCGACCTCGCCGGGATGCAGAAGTACGGCTTCGACGAGGCACGGCCGATCCTGGAGCGCGCCAGTGCCCGGGAGACGGCGGCCCGGGTGGCGCTCGGTGCCGTCGCACGGTCGTACCTCAAGGAGACCGCGGGCATCGAGATCGTCAGCCATGTCGTCGAACTGGCCGCGGCCAAGGCGCCGTACGGCGTCTACCCGACGCCCGCCGACGTCGAGCGGCTGGACGCCGACCCGGTGCGCTGCCTGGACGCCGACGCGAGCAAGGAAATGGTCGCCGAGATCGACCAGGCACACAAGGACGGCGACACCCTCGGCGGCGTGGTCGAGGTGCTGGCGTACGGAGTGCCCGTCGGCCTCGGCTCGCACGTCCACTGGGACCGCCGCCTCGACGCCCGGCTCGCCGCGGCGCTGATGGGCATCCAGGCCATCAAGGGTGTCGAGGTCGGCGACGGCTTCGACCTGGCCAGGGTCCCCGGCTCCAAGGCGCACGACGAGATCCTGGTCACCGAGGACGGCATCAGGCGCGCCTCCGGCCGCTCCGGCGGCACCGAGGGCGGTCTGACCACCGGTGAGCTGCTGCGGGTCCGCGCCGCGATGAAGCCCATCGCGACCGTGCCGCGCGCGCTCGCCACCGTCGACGTCGTCACCGGTGAGCCCGCCAAGGCCCACCACCAGCGCTCCGATGTCTGTGCCGTTCCGGCTGCGGGCATCGTCGCCGAGGCGATGGTCGCACTGGTCCTGGCCGACGCCGTCGCGGAGAAGTTCGGCGGCGACAGCGTCGCGGAGACCCGTCGCAACGTGCAGTCGTACCTCGACCACCTGCAGATCCGATGAGCGGCCCGCTGATCGTCCTCGTCGGGCCGATGGGCGTCGGAAAGTCCACGGTCGGTGAACTGCTCGCCGCCCGGCTCGGCACCACCTACCGGGACACCGACGCGGACGTCGTCGCCACGGCCGGCAAGCCGATCCCCGAGATCTTCTACGACGAGGGCGAGGAACACTTCCGCGAGCTGGAGCGACAGGCCGTGCACACCGCCGTCGCCGAGCACACGGGTGTCCTCTCCCTCGGCGGCGGCGCCGTGCTCGACGCGACGACCCGCGTGCTGCTCGCCGACCACCCCGTCGTCTATCTCTCGATGGACGTCGAGGAGGCAGTCAAGCGGGTCGGCCTGAACGCCGCCCGCCCGCTGCTCGCCGTCAACCCGCGCCGGCAGTGGCGCGAGCTGATGGACGCCCGCCGCCACCTGTACACCGAGGTGGCCCGGGTGACCGTCGCCACCGACGAGCGCACCCCCGAAGAGGTCGCCCAGGCGGTCCTCGACGCATTGGAACTGCCGGAGCGCACGGACGACCCCGTAACCCCCGGCCGGGAGAACACACGTATGACCGAGCAGGGCCCCACCCGTATCCAGATCGCCGGCAGCGCGGGCACCGACCCGTACGAGGTGCTGATCGGCCGGCAGCTCCTCGGCGAGCTGCCCACGCTCATCGGCGACCGCGCCAAGCGGGTCGCCGTCCTGCACCCCGAGGCACTCGCCGAGACCGGTGAGGCGGTCCGCCAGGACCTCGCCGAGCAGGGCTACGAGGCCATCGCGATCCAGCTGCCGAACGCCGAAGAGGCCAAGACCGTCGAGGTCGCGGCCTACTGCTGGAAGGCGCTCGGGCAGACCGGATTCACCCGCACCGACGTCATCGTCGGCGTCGGCGGCGGGGCCACCACCGACGTGGCCGGATTCGTCGCGGCGACCTGGCTGCGCGGGGTCCGCTGGATCGCCGTCCCCACGACGGTGCTCGCCATGGTCGACGCGGCCGTCGGCGGCAAGACCGGCATCAACACCGCCGAGGGCAAGAACCTCGTCGGCGCCTTCCACCCGCCCGCCGGGGTCCTGTGCGACCTCGCCGCGCTGGACTCGCTGCCCGTGCACGACTACGTCAGCGGCATGGCCGAGATCATCAAGGCCGGCTTCATCGCCGACCCCGCGATCCTCGACCTCATCGAGGCGGACCCGGAAGGCGCCCGTACGCCCACCGGACCGCACACCGCCGAGCTGATCGAGCGGGCCATCCGGGTCAAGGCCGAGGTCGTCTCCAGCGATCTCAAGGAATCCGGGCTGCGCGAGATCCTCAACTACGGCCACACCCTGGCCCACGCCATCGAGAAGAACGAGCGCTACAAGTGGCGGCACGGCGCGGCCGTCTCGGTCGGCATGGTCTTCGCCGCCGAGCTGGGCCGGCTGGCCGGGCGCCTCGACGACGCCACCGCCGACCGGCACCGCGCCGTCCTGGAGTCCGTCGGACTCCCGCTCACCTACCGCGGCGACCAGTGGCCCAAGCTGCTGGAGAACATGAAGGTCGACAAGAAGTCCCGCGGCGACCTGCTGCGCTTCATCGTCCTCGACGGCCTCGGCAAGCCCACCGTGCTGGAGGGTCCCGATCCGGCCGTGCTGCTCGCCGCCTACGGGGAGGTGTCGGCGTGACCCGCCGGGTTCTCGTCCTCAACGGGCCGAACCTCGGCCGGCTCGGCTCCCGCGAGCCCGATGTGTACGGCGCCACGTCCTACGCCGGGCTCGTCGAGACCTGCCAGGCGCTCGGAAGGGAGCTCGGCTTCGCCGTCGACGTCCGGGAGACCAACGACGAGGGCGAGCTGATCCGCTGGCTCCACGAGGCCGCGGACGGTTCAATTCCGGTCGTTCTCAACCCGGGAGCCTTCACCCACTATTCGTACGGAATGCGGGACGCGGCGGCCCAGCGCACCGCCCCGCTGATCGAGGTGCACATCTCGAACCCGTACGCACGGGAGGAATTCCGCCACAACTCCGTGGTCGCACCGGTCGCCACGGGGACGGTGGCCGGGTTCGGCATCGGCTCCTACCGCCTCGCTCTGCGCGCCCTCGCGGACGAGCTGACCGACTGACGGACCCGTACACCGGACGGCCGACCCGGTCGGCCGGGCACCGTGGACCGTCCCCGACCGTTCCCTCATCGGCGGCCGGGGACGGTACGGTTGCCGTTCCACCAGCCCCAGTTGCCTGTACGAGACGGAGTGGCACCGGATGCAGCACGCAGTGGGGGCCCCGCTGCCGCCGCCCCAAGGCCCCGGAAGCGGACCTGTCGGCTGGACGCACCAGGCCCAGCACCCCGGACAGCCGGGGCCGCCGCCCACCACCCCTCCCGCGCCCCCCACGCCCCGGGGCTGGAGCGGCCCCGCCCCGCAGCACGCCCCGGCCCCGCCCTCCAGGGAGACCACCGGGCACGTCCAGCTGCCGCCCGGCGGCCCCGTCCCGCTGCCCGCGCCACCCGCCGAGCCCGGCACCGGCAGCGCGACCCTCGCCGTCCTGCTGATCGGTCCCGCGGGCGCCGGCAAGACCACCGTGGCCAAGCTCTGGGCCAGCCGCCGGCGGGTTCCCACGGCCCACGTCAGCCTCGACGACGTCCGTGAATGGGTCTGCTCCGGCTTCGCCGACCCCCAGGCCGGGTGGAACGACCACTCCGAGGCCCAGTACCGCCTGGCCCGTCGCACCTGCGGCTTCGCCGCGCGCAACTTCCTCGCCAACGGCATCTCCTGCATCCTGGACGACGCCGTGTTCCCGGACCGGCCGGTCGTCGGCCTCGGCGGCTGGAAACGCCATGTCGGCCCCGGACTGCTGCCCGTCGTCCTGCTGCCCGGCCTGGAGGTCGTGCTGGAACGCAATGCCGCCCGCAGCGGGAACCGCCGCCTCTCGGACGAGGAGGTGGCCCGGATCCACGGCCGGATGGCCGGGTGGTACGGCTCCGGGCTGCCGATCATCGACAACTCGACGTACGACGTGGCGACCACCGCCCGCGTCCTCGACGACATACTCGCCCGCTCCATAGCCAGCCCACCGGCCTGGTGAACCCTCACCGGGCGGCGCTCCCGGTCCGGTGAGGGCAGGCCGCGGCCCCGGTCGGGTGCGCTGACCGAGCAGGCCGACGCCACCGCTCGTAGGCTCGTGACATGTCAGACGTGTACGCCGTCCGCCGCGGGCAGCTCCGCGACCGGTGCGCCGCCGTCGGATCCGCGGCCGCTCTGGTCTCCCGCCCCGCCAACGTCCGCTATCTCGCGGGCGGAGCGCCCCCGGGCGCCGTGCTGCTGCTCGGCCCCGGCGAGGACGTGCTGCTCTGCCCCCGCGACCCGGCCGACAATCCTTCCGACGGGCCCACGGACGACCGGCTGCGAGTGTCCCCGCTGCCGGACAGCGACGGCGATCCGGTGGTCGCGGCCGCCGCTCTGGCCGGTTCCTCGGGTGCGGAGTCCCTGGCCGTGGAGGAACACCATCTGACGGTCGCCCGCCACCGGGCCATGGGCTCCGTCGCTCCGCGGCTCCGGCTCGCCGATCTCGGTGCCACCGTCGAGCAGCTCCGGGTCGTCAAGGACGAGGAGGAGATCGCCTGTCTGCGGATCGCCGCCGAGATCACCGACCAGGCCCTGGGCGAACTTCTCGAATCGATTCTGGTGGGCCGCACCGAACGCCATCTCGCCCTGGAGTTGGAGCGCCGCCTGGTGGACCACGGCGCCGACGGCCCCGCCTTCGCCACCTCCGTGGCCACCGGGCCGAACTCCGGCCAGGGCCGCCACCGCCCCTCGGACCGACGGGTGGAGGAAGGGGATTTTCTCTCCGTCTGCCTCGGCGCCAACTATCGTGGCTACCGCTGCGAGATCGGCCGTACGTTCGTCATCGGGACGACGCCCGCCGACTGGCAGATCGAGCTCTACGACCTGGTTTTCGCCGCTCAGCGGGCCGGGCGCGAGGCTCTCGTACCCGGCGCGGCCTACCGCGATGTGGACCGTGCGGCCCGCCACATTCTGGACTCCGCCGGCCACGGCCGGAGCCTCGCACCGTGGACGGGGCACGGGGTGGGGCTCGAAATCGACGAGGACCCGCAGCTGGCACCTGCCGCCATGGGTAAACTGGACGCTTGTGTGCCGGTCACCGTCGAACCGGGGGTCCACCTCCCGGGCCGGGGCGGGGTCCGGATCGATGACACGCTCGTCGTGCGCCCCGAGGCGGACGGCGGACCCGAGCTACTCACCATTACGACCAAGGAGCTGCTCGCGCTCTAGCGCGCATCCTCGGTCGTTCCACCAGCTTCAGTCCAGGAGATTCCGCAACCGTGGCTTCCACGAACGACCTCAAGAACGGCCTGGTGCTCAAGCTCGACGGAGGCCAGCTCTGGTCCGTCGTCGAGTTCCAGCACGTCAAGCCCGGCAAGGGCCCGGCTTTCGTGCGCACCAAGCTCAAGAACGTGCTGTCCGGCAAGGTCGTCGACAAGACGTTCAACGCCGGCGTGAAGGTCGAAACGGCCACCATCGACCGTCGCGACATGCAGTTCTCGTACATGGACGGCGAGTACTTCGTCTTCATGGACATGGACACCTACGACCAGCTCATGGTCGACCGCAAGGCTGTCGGCAACGCCGCCAACTTCCTGATCGAGGGCTTCACCGCCTCCGTCGCCCAGCACGAGGGCGAGGTGCTCTACGTCGAGCTGCCCGCCGCCGTCGAGCTGACCGTCCAGCACACCGACCCGGGCGTCCAGGGCGACCGTTCCACCGGTGGCACCAAGCCCGCCACGCTGGAGACCGGCTACGAGATCGGCGTCCCGCTCTTCATCACCACGGGTGAGAAGATCAAGGTCGACACCCGCACAGGCGACTACCTCGGCCGGGTGAACAGCTAACCGTGGCTGCCCGGAACAAGGCCCGCAAGCGCGCCTTCCAGATCCTCTTCGAGGCCGACCAGCGCGGTGAGTCCGTGCAGACGGTCCTTGCGGACTGGGTGCGGCACTCGCGGACCGACGACCGTCAGCCGCCGGTCACCGAGTACACGATGGAGCTCGTCGAGGGGTACGCGCAGTACGCGGACCGGATCGACGACCTCATCGTGACCTACGCCGTGGACTGGGAGATCGACCGCATGCCGGTCGTCGACCGGAACATCCTGCGGCTCGGTGCCTACGAGCTGATCTGGGAGGACGGCACCCCGGACGCGGTGGTGATCGACGAGGCGGTCCAGCTCGCCAAGGAGTTCTCCACCGATGACTCCCCGTCCTTCGTGAACGGACTGCTCGCCCGTTTCAAGGACCTCAAGCCGAACCTCCGCCGGGAGCAGTAGCCTCCGGCGGCGTTCAGCCGACGAAGGGCCCACGGCCGGACGACCGTGGGCCCTTCGGCACGCGAGCCCGGCGTGATCCGAACGAGAGGCCCCAACCGCGCAGCCGGTTGCCGTACAAACGAGAACGCCGTGTCGACGGAGACCCGGAAGGGGCCCGCGTCAACACGGCGGCACGTTTCTGCGGAGGGGCCTCAGCCCTCGTCGTGAGCGACGGCGCGGCGCGCGTCCGCGTCCAGTACGCCCCAGCTGATCAGCTGTTCCGTCAGCACGGACGGCGACTGGTCGTAGATGACGGCCAGCGTGCGCAGGTCGTCCTGGCGGATCGAGAGCACCTTGCCGTTGTAGTCACCGCGCTGGCTCTGGATCGTCGCGGCATAGCGCTGCAGCGGTCCGGCCTTCTCCGGCGGGACGTGGGCGAGGCGCTCCAGGTCCAGGACGAGCTTCGGCGGCGGCTCGGCGGCACCGCCGGGCGTCGTACCGGGCAGGAGCTCCTGCACCGGGACCCCGTAGAAGTCCGCGAGCTCGGCGAGACGCTGTACGGTCACGGCACGGTCGCCGCGCTCGTACGAACCGACCACGACGGCCTTCCAGCGGCCCTGCGACTTCTCCTCCACGCCGTGGAGGGAGAGGCCCTGCTGGGTGCGGATGGCGCGGAGCTTGGCCCCGAGCTGTTTTGCGTATTCGCTGGACATAAGGCTCCCCGGACGCTGGGACATTCTGCGGCTCCGCCGCGTGGCTGGTAACTCACTGTGAGGTTACGCAGCGTTACTTGGCTGCGTCAAGCCGAATGGTCCGGACCGGCACCTTCGGGGGGTGTGACCAGGGCCTGGTGCAAGCCCTGGTAACGTTGATGACGCAATTTCGACGTCCTTTAACGTCCGTCCCGTGAGGCGGAGAAGGAGGTCCGTTTCTTATGGACGCACAGCACGAAGCCACCGGCAACGCGGCACGCCCCGTTCTCGAGGCTCCCGACATCGCCCGAGTAGTGACCCGGATCGCCCACGAGATCGTCGAACGCGCCAAGGGCGCCGACGATGTGGTGCTCCTCGGCATCCCGACGCGGGGCGTCTTCCTCGCCCGTCGGCTCGCCGAAAAACTCCAGGAGATCACCGGCCGGAAGATGCCGGTCGGCTCCCTCGACATCACCATGTACCGCGACGACCTGCGGCTGCGCCCGGCGCGCGCCCTGGCCCGCACCGAGATCCCCGGCGAGGGCATCGAGGGCCGCTTGGTCGTCCTCGTCGACGATGTCCTCTTCTCGGGCCGCACGATCCGCGCCGCGCTCGACGCGCTGGGCGACATCGGCAGGCCCCGTGCGGTGCAGCTCGCGGTCCTCGTCGACCGCGGTCACCGCGAACTCCCGATCCGTGCCGACTACGTCGGCAAGAACCTCCCCACGTCGCTGCGGGAGACGGTCAAGGTCCAGCTCGCCGAGGAGGACGGCCGCGACGCCGTGCTGCTCGGTGTCCAGCAGACCGCCCCGGCGGGCGCGCAGTAGCTGCACTTCACCCGTACGGCGTACCTCGAGCCTGTACGGCTGCCTCCGCGCGCCCGCATGCCTGAACCCTCCAGCCCTCCGGAGAACACCCAGATGAAGCGTCACCTCATCTCGGCCGCCGATCTCACCCGCGACGACGCCGTCCTGATCCTCGACACCGCCGAGGAAATGGCACGGGTCGCGGACCGGCCGATCAAGAAGCTCCCGACCCTGCGCGGCCGTACCGTCGTCAACCTCTTCTTCGAGGACTCGACGCGTACCCGCATCTCCTTCGAGGCCGCGGCCAAGCGCCTCTCCGCCGATGTCATCAACTTCTCCGCGAAGGGCTCGTCCGTCTCCAAGGGCGAGTCGCTCAAGGACACCGCGCTGACCCTGGAGGCGATGGGCGCCGACGCCGTCGTCATCCGGCACGGCGCCTCCGGCGCCCCGTACCGTCTCGCCACCTCCGGCTGGATCGACGGCGCCGTCGTCAACGCCGGTGACGGCACCCATGAGCACCCCACCCAGGCCCTCCTGGACGCCTTCACCATGCGCCGCCGCCTCGTCGGGGCCGACAGCGGTCTCGGCCGCGACCTCGAAGGCCGCCGGATCACCATCGTCGGCGACATCCTGCACAGCCGGGTGGCCCGCTCCAACGTCCACCTGCTGAACACGCTCGGCGCCCACGTCACCCTGGTGGCCCCACCGACTCTCGTCCCGGTCGGCGTCGAGCAGTGGCCGTGCGACATCAGCTACGGCCTCGACGAGGTGCTGCCGAAGTCCGACGCGGTGATGATGCTGCGTGTGCAGCGCGAACGGATGAACGCCGCATACTTCCCGACCGAGCGCGAGTACTCCCGCCGCTACGGCCTGGACGCCGACCGCATGGCGAAGATGCCCGCGGACGCCATCGTGATGCACCCGGGCCCGATGGTCCGCGGCATGGAGATCACCGCCGAGGTCGCCGACTCCGACCGGTGCACGGCCGTCGAGCAGGTCGCCAACGGCGTATCGATCCGCATGGCCGTCCTGTACCTGCTGCTGGGCGGCTCCCAGCCCGCCGCCCCGGCCCACCCGTCGCCCGCCACCCGTACCGAGGAGAACAAGTAATCATGAGCAAGATCCTTATCCGCGGCGCGAAGATCCTCGGCGGCGAACCCCAGGACGTCCTGATCGACGGCGAGACCATCGCGGCGGTCGGCACCGGACTGGACGGTGGCGACGCGACCGTCGTCGAGGCGGCCGGCCGGATCCTGCTGCCCGGCCTCGTCGACCTCCACACCCACCTGCGCGAGCCCGGCCGCGAGGACTCCGAGACCGTCCTCACCGGGACGAAGGCGGCGGCCGTCGGAGGCTTCACCGCCGTGCACGCCATGGCGAACACCTTCCCCGTCGCCGACACCGCCGGCGTCGTCGAGCAGGTCTGGCGGCTCGGCAAGGAGTCCGGCTACTGCGACGTGCAGCCGATCGGCGCCGTCACCGTCGGCCTGGAGGGCAAGAAGCTCGCCGAGCTCGGCGCCATGCACGATTCGGCCGCCGGAGTGAAGGTCTTCTCCGACGACGGCAAGTGCGTCGACGACGCGGTGATCATGCGTCGCGCGCTGGAGTACGTGAAGGCCTTCGACGGTGTCGTGGCCCAGCACGCCCAGGAGCCCCGCCTCACCGAGGGCGCCCAGATGAACGAGGGCGTCGTCTCCGCGGAGCTCGGTCTCGGCGGCTGGCCCGCCGTCGCCGAGGAGTCGATCATCGCGCGCGACGTCCTGCTCGCCGCCCATGTCGGCTCCCGGGTGCACATCTGCCACCTGTCGACCGCCGGCTCCGTCGAAATCATCCGCTGGGCCAAGTCCAAGGGCTGGAACGTCACCGCCGAGGTCACCCCGCACCACCTGCTCCTCACCGACGAGCTCGTACGGTCCTACAACCCGGTCTACAAGGTGAACCCGCCGCTGCGCACCGAGGCCGACGTCATGGCCCTGCGCGAGGCGCTCGCCGACGGCACCATCGACTGCGTCGCCACCGACCACGCCCCGCACCCGCACGAGGACAAGGACTGCGAGTGGGCCGCCGCCGCCATGGGCATGGTGGGCCTGGAGACCGCGCTCTCCGTCGTCCAGCAGACGATGGTCGACACCGGCCTCATCGACTGGGCGGGCGTCGCCGACCGGATGTCGTTCCGTCCCGCCGCCATCGGCCGTCTCGACGGACACGGCCGGCCCGTCTCGGCCGGTGAGCCCGCCAACCTCACCCTGGTCGATCCGGCATACCGTGGTGTAGTGGACCCCGCGGGCTTCGCGTCCCGCAGCCGCAACACTCCGTACGAGGGTCGCGAGCTGCCGGGCCGAGTCACCCACACCTTCCTGCGGGGCCGTGCCACGGTCGTCGACGGGAAGCTCGCGTGACATCACTCACCCCCCTGTACCTCCAGCTCGCCGCCGAGCAGAAGTCGGCCGAAGTGACCGACTGGCCCGCGCGCATCAGCTGGGTCATCGGACTGATGGTCCTCATCGCCTTCGTCTACTGGCTGATGCGCCAGGGATGGAAGTGGCGGGGGAGTCTCCAGTCCGACCTGCCGGAACTCGAGACCACCCCGGACGGGTTCGCCGACGGCGAGACGCTGCTGACGCTGACCGGCCGGTACCACGCCTCGACGACCGCCGGACAGTGGCTCGACCGGATCGTCGCCCGCGGCCTCGGTACCCGCAGCCGCGTCGAGCTCACCCTGACCGACCAGGGCCTCGACGTCGTACGTCCCGGGGCGGCCGACTTCTTCGTACCGGCCGCCGCACTGCGCGAGGCCCGGCTCGACAAGGGCATCGCCGGCAAGGTCCTCCCCGAGGGCGGCCTGCTGATCATCACCTGGGCGCACGGCGACCAGCTGATCGACTCCGGATTCCGCTCCGACCGCTCGGCCGAGCACCCGGCCTGGGTCGAGGCCATCAACCATCTGACCAGCACTACGGAAGGCACCGCACGATGACGATCTCCACCCGGGGAGCCGCCCAAGCTCCCGCCGTACTCGTCCTGGAGGACGGCCGCGCCTTCCGCGGCCGTGCCTACGGGGCCGTGGGGGAGACCTTCGGCGAGGCGGTGTTCTCCACCGGCATGACCGGCTACCAGGAGACGCTGACCGACCCCTCGTACCACCGCCAGGTCGTCGTGATGACCGCCCCGCACGTCGGCAACACCGGTGTGAACGACGAGGACCCCGAGTCCGGACGGATCTGGGTCTCCGGTTACGTCGTCCGCGACCCCGCCCGGGTGCCCTCCAACTGGCGCTCGCGGCGCTCGCTCGACGAGGAGCTGGAGCGTCAGGGCGTCGTCGGCATCAGCGGCATCGACACCCGCGCTCTCACCCGCCACCTGCGCGAGCGCGGCGCCATGCGCGTCGGCATCTTCTCTGGTGACGCACTCGCCGACGACGCCACGCTGCTCGCCCGGGTCCAGCAGGTTCCCGAGATGGTGGGCGCCGACCTCTCCGCCGAGGTCGCGACCAAGGAGGCGTATGTCGTCCCCGCGATCGGCACGAAGAAGTTCACCGTTGCGGCGATCGACCTCGGCATCAAGGGCATGACCCCGCACCGGATGGCCGAGCGCGGCATCGAGGTGCACGTGCTGCCCGCCACCGCCACCCTGGAGGAGGTGTACGCGGTCGAGCCCGACGGCGTCTTCTTCTCCAACGGCCCCGGCGACCCGGCCACCGCCGACCACCCGGTCTCCGTGATGCGAGGCGTCCTGGAGCGGAAGACCCCGCTCTTCGGCATCTGCTTCGGCAACCAGATCCTGGGCCGCGCCCTCGGCTTCGGCACGTACAAGTTGAAGTACGGCCACCGCGGCATCAACCAGCCCGTGCAGGACCGTACGACCGGCAAGGTCGAGGTCACCGCGCACAACCACGGCTTCGCCGTCGACGCCCCGCTCGACAAGGTGTCCGACACCGCGTTCGGCCGCGCCGAGGTCTCCCACGTCTGCCTGAACGACCAGGTCGTCGAGGGCCTCCAGCTCCTCGACCAGCCGGCCTTCAGCGTCCAGTACCACCCCGAAGCGGCCGCGGGCCCGCACGACGCCGCGTACCTCTTCGACCGCTTCGTTTCCCTGATGGAGGGCCAGCGTGCCTAAGCGCTCCGATATCCAGTCCGTCCTGGTCATCGGCTCCGGCCCGATCGTCATCGGGCAGGCCGCCGAGTTCGACTACTCCGGCACCCAGGCCTGCCGCGTACTCAAGGCCGAGGGCCTGCGTGTCATCCTGGTCAACTCCAACCCGGCGACGATCATGACCGACCCGGAGATCGCCGACGCCACGTACGTCGAGCCGATCACCCCCGAATTCGTCGAGAAGATCATCGCCAAGGAGCGCCCGGACGCGCTCCTGCCCACGCTGGGCGGCCAGACCGCGCTCAACACCGCGATCTCCATGCACGAGAACGGTGTCCTGGAGAAGTATGGCGTCGAGCTCATCGGTGCCAACGTCGAAGCCATTCACAAGGGCGAGGACCGCGACCTCTTCAAGGGCGTCGTCGAGGCCGTCAAGGCGAAGATCGGTTACGGCGAGTCCGCACGCTCCGTCATCTGCCACTCCATGGACGATGTCCTGGCGGGCGTCGAGACGCTCGGCGGCTACCCCGTCGTCGTCCGCCCCTCCTTCACCATGGGCGGCGCCGGCTCCGGCTTCGCGCACGACGAGGACGATCTGCGCCGCATCGCCGGCCAGGGCCTCACTCTCTCGCCGACCACCGAGGTGCTCCTGGAGGAGTCCATCCTCGGCTGGAAGGAGTACGAACTGGAGCTGATGCGCGACAAGCACGACAACGTCGTGGTCGTCTGCTCCATCGAGAACTTCGACCCGATGGGCGTCCACACCGGTGACTCGATCACCGTCGCCCCGGCGATGACCCTCACCGACCGCGAGTACCAGCGGCTGCGCGACATCGGCATCGCGATCATCCGCGAGGTCGGCGTCGACACCGGTGGCTGCAACATCCAGTTCGCCATCGACCCGACCGACGGCCGGGTCATCGTGATCGAGATGAACCCGCGCGTCTCCCGCTCCTCGGCACTCGCCTCGAAGGCCACCGGCTTCCCGATCGCCAAGATCGCCGCCAAGCTGGCCGTCGGCTACACGCTCGACGAGATCCCGAACGACATCACCGAGAAGACCCCGGCCTCCTTCGAGCCGACCCTCGACTACGTAGTGGTCAAGGCCCCGCGCTTCGCCTTCGAGAAGTTCCCCTCCGCCGACTCCACCCTCACCACCACCATGAAGTCGGTGGGCGAGGCCATGGCGATCGGCCGGAACTTCACCGAGGCGCTCCAGAAGGCGCTGCGTTCCCTGGAGAAGAAGGGCTCGCAGTTCTCCTTCACCGGTGAGACCGGCGACAAGGCCGAGCTGCTGTCCGAGGCGGTCCGCCCGACCGACGGCCGGATCAACACCGTCATGCAGGCTATCCGGGCCGGCGCCACCCAGGAGGAGGTCTTCGACGCCACGAAGATCGACCCCTGGTTCGTCGACCAGCTCTTCCTGATCAAGGAGATCGCCGACGAGCTGGCTGCCGCCGAAGAGCTCGGCCCCGAGCTGCTCGCCGAGGCCAAGCGGCACGGTTTCTCCGACGTCCAGATCGCCGACATCCGCGGCCTGCGCGAGGACGTCGTCCGCGAGGTGCGGCACGCCCTCGGTATCCGCCCGGTCTACAAGACGGTCGACACCTGCGCCGCCGAGTTCGCCGCGAGGACGCCGTACTTCTACTCCAGTTACGACGAGGAGTCCGAGGTCGCGTCCCGCACCAAGCCCGCGGTGCTCATCCTCGGGTCCGGCCCCAACCGCATCGGCCAGGGCATCGAGTTCGACTACTCCTGTGTCCACGCCTCCTTCGCGCTGAGCGACGCGGGCTACGAGACCGTGATGGTCAACTGCAACCCGGAGACCGTCTCCACCGACTACGACACCTCCGACCGCCTGTACTTCGAGCCGCTGACGCTGGAAGACGTGCTGGAGATCGTGCACGCCGAGACCCTCGCGGGCCCGGTCGCCGGTGTCATCGTCCAGCTCGGCGGCCAGACCCCGCTCGGTCTGTCGCAGGCGCTCAAGGACAACGGAGTGCCGGTCGTCGGTACGTCCCCGGAGGCCATCCACGCCGCCGAGGACCGCGGCGCCTTCGGCCGCGTCCTGGCCGAGGCAGGACTGCCGGCCCCGAAGCACGGCACCGCCACCACGTTCGACGAGGCCAAGGCCATCGCCGACGAGATCGGCTACCCCGTCCTCGTACGCCCGTCGTACGTGCTCGGCGGCCGCGGCATGGAGATCGTGTACGACGAGACGCGGCTCTCCTCGTACATCGCCGAGTCCACCGAGATCAGCCCCACCCGGCCGGTCCTGGTCGACCGCTTCCTCGACGACGCGATCGAGATCGACGTCGACGCGCTCTACGACGGCACCGAGCTCTACCTCGGCGGCGTCATGGAGCACATCGAGGAGGCCGGCATCCACTCCGGCGACTCCGCCTGCGCCCTGCCCCCGATCACCCTCGGCGGCTACGACATCAAGCGGCTGCGTGCCTCCACCGAGGGCATCGCCAAGGGCGTCGGCGTCCGCGGGCTGATCAACATCCAGTTCGCGCTCTCCGGCGACATCCTGTACGTCCTGGAGGCCAACCCGCGTGCGTCGCGCACCGTCCCCTTCACCTCGAAGGCGACCGCGGTCCCGCTCGCCAAGGCCGCCGCCCGGATCTCGCTGGGCGCGACCATCGCCGAGCTGCGCGCGGAGGGCCTGCTCCCGGTGGAAGGCGACGGCGGCACCCTGCCGCTCGACGCGCCGATCTCCGTCAAGGAGGCCGTCATGCCGTGGTCGCGCTTCCGCGACATCCACGGCCGCGGCGTCGACACCGTCCTCGGCCCGGAGATGCGCTCCACCGGTGAGGTCATGGGCATCGACTCGGTCTTCGGCACGGCGTACGCCAAGTCGCAGTCCGGCGCCTACGGCCCGCTGCCGACGAAGGGCCGCGCGTTCATCTCGGTCGCCAACCGCGACAAGCGCTCGATGATCTTCCCGGCGCGCGAACTCGTCGCCCACGGCTTCGAACTGCTCGCCACCTCCGGCACCGCCGAGGTCCTCAAGCGCAACGGCATCAACGCCACGGTGGTGCGCAAGCAGTCCGAGGGCGTGGGCCCGCAGGGCGAGAGGACCATCGTCCAGCTGATCCACGACGGCGAGGTCGACCTGATCGTCAACACCCCGTACGGCACGGGCGGCCGACTCGACGGCTACGAGATCCGTACCGCGGCCGTGGCCCGGTCCGTGCCCTGCCTGACCACGGTCCAGGCGCTCGCCGCCGCCGTCCAGGGCATCGACGCGCTCACCCACGGAGACGTCGGCGTCCGCTCCCTCCAGGAACACGCGGAGCGTCTGACCGCGGCCCGCGACTAGCAGACCGGCAGGGGGACACCGGAAACGGTGTCCCCCTCTCTGTGAGGACACTCCCGATGTACAAGTTCTTCTTCCAGCTGGTCTTCAGGCGGATGGACCCGGAGCAGGCGCACCACCTGGCCTTCGGCTGGATCCGCCTCGTGGCCCGCATCCCCGTGCTGCGCACCTTCGTCGCCGCCGTGCTCGCCCCCCGCCACAAGGAGCTGCGCACCGAGGCGCTCGGCCTGCGGATGCACGGCCCCTTCGGCCTCGCCGCCGGCTTCGACAAGAACGCCGTCGCGATCGACGGCATGTCAATGCTCGGATTCGACCACATCGAGATCGGTACGGTCACCGGCGAGCCGCAGCCCGGCAACCCCAAAAAGCGCCTCTTCCGTCTCGTCGCGGACCGCGCGCTGATCAACCGCATGGGCTTCAACAACGAGGGCTCGGCCGCCGTGGCCGAGCGGCTGGCCGCCCGCAGGCCGGTCTTCAGGACCACGGTCGGCGTCAACATCGGCAAGACGAAGCTGGTACCGGAGGCCGAAGCGGTCGGCGACTACGTGAAGTCCACCGAGCGGCTCGCCCGCCACGCCGACTACCTCGTCGTGAACGTCTCCTCGCCCAACACGCCCGGCCTGCGCAATCTCCAGGCCACCGAGGCGCTCCGCCCCCTGCTCGGCGCCGTGCGCGACGCGGCCGACCGGGCCGTCACCGACCGGCGGGTCCCGCTGCTCGTCAAGATCGCCCCGGACCTCGCGGACGAGGACGTCGACGCGGTCGCCGATCTCGCGGTCGAGCTGGGACTGGACGGCATCATCGCCACCAACACCACCATCGCCAGGGACGGCCTCGGCCTGAACTCCTCGTCGTCCCTCGTCGCGGAGACCGGCGGACTCTCCGGGGCGCCCCTCAAGGCACGCTCCCTGGAGGTTCTCGGCCGCCTGTACGCGCGGGTGGGCGACCGGATCACCCTGGTCGGTGTCGGGGGCATCGAGAACGCCGAGGACGCCTGGCGGCGCATCCTCGCCGGCGCCACGCTCGTCCAGGGCTACAGCGCCTTCATCTACGAGGGCCCGTTCTACGCCCGGGCGATCCACAAGGGCCTGGCCGCGCGCCTGGCCGCATCCCCGTACGCCACCCTCGCCGAAGCCGTCGGCGCGGAAAGCAGGAAGGCCACCGCATGATCCCGGAACCGTTCGGCGCACGTCTGCGCCACGCCATGGACACCCGCGGGCCGCTCTGCGTCGGCATCGACCCGCACGCCTCGCTCCTCACCGCCTGGGGCCTGAACGACGACGTCGCGGGTCTGGAGCGGTTCACCCGTACCGTCGTCGAGGCACTGGCGGACCGGGTCGCCGTGCTCAAGCCGCAGTCCGCGTTCTTCGAGCGCTTCGGCTCGCGCGGCGTCGCGGTCCTGGAGAAGGCCGTCGAGGAGGCGCGCGCGGCCGGCGCGCTCGTCCTGATGGACGCCAAGCGCGGGGACATCGGCTCCACCATGGGCGCCTACGCGGCGACCTACCTGGACAAGGACTCGCCGCTGTTCTCCGACGCGGTCACCGTCTCGCCGTATCTCGGTTTCGGTTCGCTGCGCCCGGCGCTCGACGCGGCGGTCCTCTCCGGCTCGGGTGTCTTCGTGCTCGCCCTGACGTCCAACCCGGAAGGGGCGGAGGTGCAGCGCGCCACCGCCGCCGACGGGCGTTCGCTGGCCCAGCTGATGCTCGACCACATGGCCGCCGAGAACGAGGGAGTGACCCCGCTCGGTTCCGTCGGCGCGGTGGTCGGTGCCACGCTCGGGGACGCGGGTGTGAATCTCGCCATCAACGGTCCGCTGCTGGCCCCCGGGATCGGTGCCCAGGGCGCGACGCCCGCCGATCTGCCCGGTGTCTTCGGCGACGCGGTGGGCAATGTGGTGCCCAGTGTGAGCCGCGGCGTACTGAGCCGGGGACCGGACATGGCGGGGCTGCGGGCGGCAGCCGATCGGCTCACGGACGAGGTCCGGAAGGCCGTCGCACGTAGATGACCATGCCACGTATCCGGGTGTTGACTGAATCCTGACCAAAAAACTCGGTTGTTATGTCTGAAATGTCCTGGTCGGCTGAGGCTGACCAGGACTTTTCGTTGGTTCTCGCTGACTCGGACGGCCTTGGCCGCTAGTCTCCGTCGAGAGCCGACGTACACATGTTGTCCGTCGCTCACCTGGTGTGGAGCGTCCAGCGTCCGCACCGGTCCGTATCCGACAGATCGACATCCGAGGTGACGTAGGCGTGGCTCTTCCGCCCCTTACCCCTGAACAGCGCGCAGCCGCGCTCGAAAAGGCCGCCGCGGCTCGCCGGGAGCGGGCCGAGGTCAAGAATCGACTCAAGCACTCCGGCGCCTCCCTCCACGAGGTCATCAAGCAGGGCCAGGAGAACGACGTCATCGGGAAGATGAAGGTCTCCGCCCTCCTGGAGTCCCTGCCGGGCGTGGGCAAGGTCCGCGCCAAGCAGATCATGGAGCGTCTCGGCATCTCCGAGAGCCGCCGGGTCCGGGGACTCGGCTCCAACCAGATCGCATCCCTGGAGCGTGAGTTCGGCGGCAGCGCCGCCTGACGTTCTCAGGCACTCCTGAGAACCTGGATAATCGCTCCATGGCTGCAACATCCCGGGGGACGTCCCCCGCACCCCCGGACGTACGTCCGCGGCTGACCGTGCTCTCCGGCCCCTCGGGGGTCGGCAAGAGCACGGTCGTCGCCCATATGCGCAAGGCCCACCCCGAGGTTTGGCTCTCGGTGTCGGCGACGACCCGCAAGCCGCGCCCCGGCGAGCGCAACGGTGTCCACTACTTCTTCGTGGACAACGACGAGTTCGACAAGCTGATCGCCAACGGCGAATTGCTGGAGTGGGCCGAGTTCGCGGGCAACCGGTACGGCACGCCCCGCCGCGCCGTGCTCGAGCGCCTGGAAGCGGGCGAGCCGGTGCTGCTGGAGATCGACCTCCAGGGTGCCCGGCTGGTCCGGCAGTCGATGCCGGACGCCCGGCTCGTCTTCCTGGCCCCGCCGAGCTGGGAGGAGCTGGTCCGCCGGCTCACCGGTCGTGGGACCGAGTCCGCCGATGTGATCGAGCGCCGGCTCGCCGCCGCCAGGATCGAACTGGCCGCCGAGTCCGAGTTCGATACGACGCTGGTCAACACCTCCGTCGAGGACGTGGCCCGTGAGCTGCTAGCCTTGATGCTGGAGGCTTCCGGCCACCGTGTCGACAGCGACTGACGGTCGGCGCACACGCACAACGGAGCTCCGCCATCACGGAACTCCGCACTGTCAAAGATTTCTTTGATCTTTACCCCCCTTCGGAAGGCAGAGAGTGTCCTCTTCCATCACCACGCCCGAGGGCATCATCAACCCGCCGATTGATGAGCTCCTCGAGGCCACCGACTCGAAGTACAGCCTCGTGATCTACGCCGCCAAGCGCGCGCGCCAGATCAACGCGTACTACTCGCAGCTCGGCGAGGGTCTCCTGGAGTACGTCGGTCCGCTCGTCGACACCCACGTGCACGAGAAGCCGCTCTCGATCGCGCTCCGCGAGATCAACGCGGGCCTGCTCACCTCCGAGGCCATCGAGGGCCCCGCGCAGTAAGCAGGGTTTGCACCTTCACCACAGGCCCGGCGGCCACGACCGCCGGGCCTGTGGTGTGCCCGGAGGGTCAGTGGTGTGTCCGGGGCGACGGCGTCGGACCGGTCGCGGTGAGGCAGCATGGTGGTGTTCGTATCCGAGTGCGGGGAGACGCAGTGGACAAGCCGAAGGTCGTTCTTGGGGTCAGCGGGGGCATCGCCGCGTACAAGGCGTGCGAGCTGCTGCGTCGGCTGACCGAGTCCGGTCACGATGTGCGCGTCGTCCCGACCGGGTCGGCGCTGCACTTCGTGGGGGCGGCCACCTGGTCGGCGCTCTCCGGCCACCCGGTCTCCACGGAGGTCTGGAACGACGTCCACGAGGTGCCGCACGTCAGGATCGGACAGGGCGCCGACCTCGTCGTCGTCGCCCCCGCCACCGCCGACCTGCTCGCCAAGGCCGCCCACGGACTCGCCGACGACCTCCTCACCAACACGCTCCTCACCGCCCGCTGTCCGGTCGTCTTCGCGCCCGCCATGCACACCGAGATGTGGGAGCACCCCGCCACCCAGGAGAACGTCGCCACGCTGCGCCGCCGCGGCGCCGTCGTCATCGAGCCCGCCGTCGGCAGGCTCACCGGCGTCGACACCGGCAAGGGCCGGCTCCCTGAGCCCGGGGAGATCTTCGAGGTGTGCCGCCGGGTGCTGGCCCGCGGACCCGTCGAAGCCGACCTGGCCGGCCGCCATGTCGTGATCAGCGCGGGTGGCACGCGAGAGCCGCTCGACCCGGTGCGGTACCTCGGCAACCGCTCCTCCGGCAAGCAGGGCTACGCCCTGGCCCGCACCGCGGTCGCCCGCGGCGCCAGGGTCACCCTCGTCGAGGCCAACACCGGCCTGCCCGACCCGGCCGGCGCCGACGTCCTGCACGCGGGGACCGCCATACAGCTGCGTGAGGCGGTGCTGAAGGCCGCGGCGGACGCCGACGTGGTCGTGATGGCGGCGGCCGTCGCCGACTTCCGCCCCGCGGAGTACGCGACGGGGAAGATCAAGAAGAAGGACGGCCAGGAGCCCGCGCCCATCGAACTGGTCCGCAATCCGGACATCCTCGCCGAGGTCGCCGGTGAACGTGCCCGCCCGGACCAGATCGTCGTCGGTTTCGCCGCCGAGACCGACGACGTCCTCGCCAACGGCCGTGAGAAGCTCCGTCGCAAGGGCTGCGATCTGCTCGTCGTCAATGAGGTGGGGGAACACAGGACATTCGGCTCCGAGGAGAACGAAGCGGTGGTCCTGGCAGCCGACGGCGGTGAGACCCCGGTGCCCCACGGCCCCAAGGAGGCGCTCGCCGACACGGTCTGGGATCTCGTGTCGTCGCGGCTCGGATGAAATTCCTTTCTCCTTCTTCGCGTAGGCGGAAACCCTTGAAATACGGGCGCAGAAAGCTTTCCGGACAGCAGATTTCCCCACCGCCGCGGGACGTGCCACAGGTCACAGAACTACCAAAGGGCGAGACACGTTGTCCGCCGAACGGAAGTGACCGATAAACTGGCCTGCGGACCGTGTCGGGCGCAGCTCCCGGCGGTCCGCCAAATGATCAGCCAGCAGCCGCTGCAACCCCAGGGAGCGATGTGTCCCGCCGTCTCTTCACCTCGGAGTCTGTCACCGAGGGCCACCCCGACAAGATCGCTGACCAGATCAGCGACACCATTCTCGACGCACTGCTCCGTGAGGACCCCCGGTCCCGCGTCGCCGTCGAGACCTTGATCACCACCGGTCTGGTGCATGTTGCGGGTGAGGTCACGACCAAGGCCTACGCCGACATCCCGACGCTCGTACGCAACAAGGTTCTCGAAATCGGCTACGACTCCTCCAAGAAGGGCTTCGACGGCGCCTCCTGTGGTGTCTCGGTGTCCATCGGCGCGCAGTCGCCCGACATCGCGCAGGGAGTCGACACCGCGTACGAGAAGCGGGTCGAGGGCGATGAGGACGAGCTCGACAAGCAGGGCGCCGGCGACCAGGGCCTGATGTTCGGCTACGCCTGCGACGAGACGCCCGAGCTCATGCCGCTTCCGATCCACCTGGCGCACCGGCTCTCGCGACGGCTCTCCGAGGTCCGCAAGAACGGGACCATCCCGTACCTGCGCCCGGACGGCAAGACGCAGGTCACCATCGAGTACGACGGCGACAAGGCCATCCGTCTCGACACGGTCGTCGTCTCCTCGCAGCACGCCAGCGACATCGACCTCGACTCGCTGCTCGCGCCGGACATCCGCGAGTTCGTCGTCGAGCACGTGCTCGGGCAGCTGATCGAGGACGGCATCAAGCTGGACACCGACGGCTACCGGCTGCTGGTCAACCCGACCGGTCGTTTCGAGATCGGTGGCCCGATGGGCGACGCCGGTCTGACCGGCCGCAAGATCATCATCGACACCTACGGCGGCATGGCCCGTCACGGCGGTGGCGCCTTCTCGGGCAAGGACCCGTCGAAGGTCGACCGCTCCGCCGCGTACGCCATGCGCTGGGTCGCCAAGAACGTCGTCGCCGCGGGCCTCGCCGCCCGTTGCGAAGTACAGGTCGCCTACGCGATCGGGAAGGCCGAGCCCGTCGGTCTGTTCGTCGAGACCTTCGGCACCGCCGCGGTCGAGACCGAGAAGATCGAGCACGCCATCGGGGAGGTCTTCGACCTCCGCCCGGCCGCGATCATCCGCGACCTCGACCTGCTGCGCCCGATCTACGCCCAGACCGCGGCGTACGGCCACTTCGGCCGCGAGCTTCCCGACTTCACCTGGGAGCGCACGGACCGAGTGGACGCGCTGCGCACGGCGGCCGGTCTGTAACGACCTGGGGCGAACAGAGCCCGCTCGGGCTCTGTTGCTCCCCGCACATAAGCTTGCCGCTCTTGCAGTCTGTACGCCGGGGCCCGGACGCCGTACGCGGTGTCCGGGCCCTCGTGCGTGCGGCCGCGGGTGCGCTCGCGCCGGGGCCGCTGTCAGTGGAGTCTGGTAGGAATTTGGCTGTGAGCAGCGACAACGAGCGATCCGAGGACCCCGGGAGCGGGGCCCCGGAGCAGCTTGCGCTGATTCGGGAGACGGTCCGGAAGGCCAAGGTGCCGCGGGCCAAGCCGCGGACCTGGCGCGGCGCCGCGCTCGCCAAGGAGCTGCCCGTCGCCCGGGTGCTGGTCAACAAGGGCGTGCTCCATCTCGACCAGTACTTCGACTACGCCGTCCCCGAGGAGCTCGACGCCGACGCACAGCCCGGGGTGCGCGTGCGGGTGCGATTCGGGGCCGGGGCACGCAATGTCCGCGGCGGCCGGCGCGAGGGCGGCGGGCTGATCGACGGGTTCCTCGTGGAGCGGCTCGCCGAATCGGACTACCCGGGTGCCCTCGCCGCGCTCGCCTACGTCGTATCTTCCGAACCGGTGCTGGGACCGGAGCTGCTCGCCCTCTCACGGGCCGTCGCCGATCGTTACGCGGGCAGCCTCGCCGATGTGCTGCAGCTCGCCGTGCCGCCCAGGAACGGACGGGCCGAGGCCAAGCCCTCGCCCGAGCCGCTGCCCCCGCCGCCCGCCCCGGCGGCGGGGAGCTGGGAGAGATACCCACAGGGGCCGGCGTTCCTGCGGGCACTGGCCGAGGGCGGTGCGCCCCGGGCCGTTTGGACCGCGCTGCCCGGCCCGTACTGGCCCGAGGAGATCGCCAGGGCCATGGCCGCGACCCTCGCCTCCGGGCGTGGCGCACTCGTCGTCGTGCCCGACGGCCGGGCCGCCGGCCGGGTGGATGCCGCGCTCACCGAGCTGCTCGGCCGGGGACGCCACGCCCTGCTGACCGCCGACTCCGGACCGGAGAAGCGGTACCGGGAGTGGCTCGCCGTGCGGCGCGGCTCCGTGCGGGCCGTCGTCGGGACAAGGGCCGCGATGTTCGCCCCCGTCGCCGATCTCGGCCTGGTCGCCGTCTGGGACGACGGGGACTCCAGCCACAGCGACGACAACGCCCCCTTCCCGCACGTCCGGGAAGTGCTCGAACTACGGGCCGCGTACGGCCGGTGCGCGTTCCTGCTCGGCGGTACGAACTGCACCGTGGAGGCCGCACAGCTGGTGGAGAGCGGCTGGGCGCTCCCGCTGCGCGCGGACCGGGAACAGCTGCGGATCGCGGCGCCCCTGGTGCGTACGGTCGGCGACGGGGAGCTGGCGCGGGACGGGGCCGCACGGGCGGCCCGGCTGCCCAGCCTGGCCTGGCAGACGGCACGGGACGGGTTGCGCGAGGGTCCCGTCCTGGTCCAGGTGCCGCGCCGTGGATACGCGCCCCGTCTCGCTTGCGAGCGTTGCCGTGAACCCGCTCGGTGCCGGCACTGCGCCGGACCGCTCCAGGCACCGGATCAGCGGGATCTCGACTGTGCCTGGTGCGGACGGGCCGAGACCGCCTGGCACTGCCTCGCCTGCGGCGGGGGCCGGCTGCGGGCTCAGATCGTCGGCGCCCGTCGCACCGCCGAGGAGCTCGGCCGGGCGTTCCCGGCCGTGCCGGTACGGACGTCGGGCCGCGACCACATCCTGGACTCGGTGCCGGACGTGCCCGCACTGGTCGTCAGCACCCCGGGCGCCGAACCCGTCGCCGAGGGCGGCTACGCGGCAGCGCTGCTGCTGGACGGGTGGGCGATGGTGGGCCGCCCCGACCTGCGGGCGGGCGAGGAAGCGCTGCGCCGCTGGACGGCCGCGGCCTCGCTGGTGCGCGGGCAGCCGGAGGGCGGCACGGTGGTGATCGTCGCCGAGCCGACCCTGCGGCCGGTGCAGGCACTGGTGCGCTGGGACCCGGTCGGGCACGCCCGCCGCGAGCTGGCGGAGCGGGCCGAGCTCGGCTTTCCGCCGGTGTCCCGGATGGCCTCGGTGACCGGTTCGCCGGAGGCGCTCGCCGCGTTCCTCACAGCCGCCGAACTGCCGCCGGACGCGGAGGTGCTCGGCCCGGTCCCGGTGCCGGGCGCCGAACCCGGCAGGCCCCGCAGGCCCGGGGACGCACCGCCGGGGGAATCGTGGGAGCGCGCCCTGCTCAGGGTGCCTCCGGGGAGCGGGGCGGCGCTGGCGGCCGCGTTGAAGGCGGCGCAGGCGGCGCGGATGGCCCGGGGGAGCGGTGAGCAGGTCCGGATCCGGGTGGATCCGCCGGACATCGGGTGATGGCGGGCGCGGGACCGGGCGAGGAGACGCGGCTGCCCCGCCGGGCGACGGGCGCGGCGGGGCAGGACGCGGGGTGGCGTGATCAGCCGTTGCGTGGGCCGGGGAAGGCGCCCGGGCGCAGGTCCTCGTGCAGTGACGGGCGGTCCACCGACGGCTGCGGTGGCATGGAGCGAGCGGCGGGCACGGCGGGCAGCGGTGGCGTATCGGTGGAGCCGGGTGCCATGGGCAGGGGGCGGGCCACCGCGGTCTCCGCGGCGGTCTCGGTCGCCGCCCCCGGCTGGCGGGCGTTGCGGCGGGCGCCGTAGCGGCGGTGCACCGCCTGCTTGGTGACCCCGAGCGCGGAGCCCACCGCGTCCCAGGAGAAGCCCAGCGAGCGGTCGAAGTCCACTGCCGCGGTGACCAGGGTCTCGACGCTGTCGCGCAGTTCCTGGGCCAGCCTGACGGTGGGGGCCGGGGCCCGGCCGTAGACGACGAAGCCCGTGGACGGGCCGGAGCGGCGCGGACGGTAGACGTTGCCCAGTTGGGCGGTGAGCGTGCGCAGCGCGTCCACCTGCCGCCGGACCCGCTCGATGTCCCGCACCAACAGATGCAGACTGGCCCTCGCTTGGGCGTCGTGGGTTGCGTGGTCGGCCATGAAGAAGCCTCTCGAACCGGCGTTGAAAGGGATCGGGCCGCACGTGGCGGCTCGCTTCGGTCAATCTCTCTTGACCAACGCGTCAGCCGTGGATCTGGTCACGCTGGAGGGGCGCGTGCGCTTGTCCAAGGGGCGCGAAGTGCTGCGTACGCCCCCGGGGCGCCCGGCCCCTAGACTTGGACCGACCGGCACACAGGGGCGGCGCCGCGGGGCTGGGCACGCACATCTGCGGCATTGTCGTCCATCACCATGGCGCGCCATGCCGTAGTCCTCCGCCTTGCGGCTGCACGCATCCCGCCCCGCCTTTCTCCCGCCCCACGCGTGCCGGTCCCAGATGCGTTGCTCGTCACCGTACGTTTCGGCCTGAGAGGCAGTCAGCCACCCATGAAGCTCGTCTTCGCAGGCACCCCCGAGGTAGCCGTACCCGCCCTGGACGCCCTGATCGCCTCCGGTCGGCACGAGGTGGCCGCCGTCGTCACCCGGCCCGACGCCCCCGCCGGGCGAGGCCGTCGGCTGGTCGCCAGCCCCGTCGCCGAGCGGGCCGAGGAGGCCGGGATCGAGGTGCTCAAGCCCGCCCGCCCGCGCGACGAGGACTTCCTGGCGCGGCTGCGGGAGATCGCCCCGGACTGCTGTCCCGTCGTCGCCTACGGGGCGCTGCTGCCCAGGACCACGCTCGACGTACCCGCCCGCGGCTGGGTCAACCTCCACTTCTCGCTGCTGCCCGCCTGGCGCGGCGCGGCCCCCGTACAGCACGCGATCATGGCCGGGGACGAGGTGACCGGTGCGTCGACCTTCCTGATCGAGGAGGGGCTCGACTCCGGCCCGGTGTACGGCGTCCTCACCGAAGAAGTGCGGCCCACCGACACCAGCGGAGACCTGCTCACCCGGCTGGCGTTCGCCGGGGCGGGGCTGCTCGTCGCGACCATGGACGGCATCGAGGACGGCACGTTGCACACCGTGCCGCAGCCCGCCGAGGGCGTCACCCTCGCACCGAAGATCACCGTCGAGGACGCCCAGGTGCAGTGGTCCGCCCCCGCCCTGCGGGTCGACCGGGTGGTGCGCGGCTGCGCACCCGCTCCCGGGGCGTGGACGCTGTTCCGCGGGGAACGGCTGAAGCTGATCCAGGCGGTGCCCGTACCGGACCGCGCCGACCTGGCCCCCGGCGAACTGTCGGCGGCCAAGAACAACGTGTACGTGGGCACCGGATCGCACGCCGTCGAGCTGCTCTGGGTCCAGCCGCAGGGCAAGAAGCCGATGCGGGCCGCGGACTGGGCCCGCGGGGTGCGTATCGTCCACGGCGAGCTGCTGGGCAGTTAGGTTCTGTCCTGTCGATCTTCGTGGATCGACCCGGGGCGTCTGGTGCGGTGCATCGCAAGGCGGAGGATCGTCCTCGTACCGGACACGTACTTGGGCGACTGACGACAACGCGGCGAGGTGCCGTGCCAGTCGTTCCGGGCCCGCGAAGACCGGCAGGACAGGGCCAAGTGCCGTGACCGGCATTGTTCGCCCCGACGGGGCAAAGCTTGCCGGGAGGGGCACCAGGAAGATCCGGACCGGGGCGGCGACGTAGGCTGGAAGGGTTCGTCCTCTCACCATCAGCGGAGCACCTTTCACGTGAACGACCAGCAGCGTCGCCGTCCCGCCAAGCCGCATCGCCGGCCCCAGAAGGACCCGGTCCGGTTCCTCGCCTTCGAGGCGCTCAGGGCCGTCGACGAACGCGACGCGTACGCCAACCTCGTCCTGCCCCCGCTGCTGAAGAAGGCACGCGCCAAGGGCGACTTCGACGCCAGGGACGCGGCGCTGGCGACCGAGCTGGTCTACGGGACGCTGCGCCGCCAGGGCACGTACGACGCGATCGTCGCCGCCTGCATCGACCGGCCGCTGCGCGAGGTCGACCCGCCGGTTCTCGACGTGCTCGACATGGGCGTGCACCAGCTGCTCGGCACCCGTATCCCCACCCACGCCGCCGTCTCCGCGAGTGTGGAGCTGGCCCGGGTGGTGCTCGGCGAGGGGCGTGCCAAGTTCGTCAACGCCGTCCTCCGGAAGGTCTCCGCGGACGATCTCGACGGCTGGCTGGCGCGCGTCGCCCCGTCGTACGACGAGGACGCCGAGGACCACCTCGCGGTCGTGCACTCGCATCCGCGGTGGATCGTGTCCGCGCTCTGGGACGCACTGGGCGGCGGCCGCGCCGGGATCGAGGACCTCCTCGAGGCGGACAACGAACGGCCCGAGGTCACGCTGGTCGCCCGCCCCGGCCGCTCCACCACCGATGAGCTGCTCGCCGCCCTCGGCGACGGGAACGGCCTGCCCGGCCGCTGGTCGCCCCACGCCGTACGGATGGGCGAGGGCGGCGAGCCCGGCGCCCTCGCGGCCGTGCAGGAGGGCCGCGCCGGAGTCCAGGACGAGGGCAGCCAGCTGGTGGCCGCCGCCCTCGCCAACGCGCCGGTGGAGGGCAGCGACACCCGCTGGCTCGACGGCTGTGCCGGGCCCGGCGGCAAGGCCGCCCTGCTCGCGGCCCTCGCCGCCGAACGGGGCGCGGCCCTGCTCGCCGCCGAGAAGCAGCCGCACCGGGCCCGCCTCGTCGAGCGCGCGCTGGCCGGCAACCCCGGCCCGTACCAGGTGATCACTGCCGACGGCACCCGGCCGCCGTGGCGCCCCGGCACCTTCGACCGGATCCTGATGGACGTGCCGTGCTCGGGACTCGGCGCGCTGCGGCGCCGCCCGGAGGCCCGCTGGCGGCGCCGCCCGGAGGACCTGGAGAGCTTCGCACCGCTGCAACGCGGGCTGCTGCGCGAGGCGTTGAAGGCGGTGCGGGTCGGCGGCATCGTCGGATACGCGACCTGCTCACCGCATCTCGCGGAGACGCGGGTCGTCGTCGAGGACGTGCTCAAGGGGCGGGGCGGAGAGCCGGTCGAGGCGGAGTGGGTCGACGCCCGCCCGCTGATGCCCGGCGTGCCCGCGCTCGGCGACGGCCCCGACGTCCAGCTGTGGCCGCATCTGCACGGCACGGACGCGATGTACCTGGCACTGCTGCGGCGCACCGCCTGACGGGTCCGACGCGGGCGGAAACGCCCGGATCGCGCGGAGTGGGCGGCCCGGATCGAGCGAACTGTAATGATCCCGTGAGGCTTTGGCCCGCACCGGGGCTGGGAAGTGGCGCCGAGCATGGCAGGCTTGGCACATGGCCCAGATCAACCCCAGCATCCTGTCCGCCGATTTCGCCCGTCTCGCCGAGGAGGCGAAGGCGGTCGAAGGCGCCGACTGGCTCCACGTCGACGTGATGGACAACCACTTCGTGCCCAATCTGACCCTTGGCGTGCCGATCGTGGAATCGCTCAGCCGGGCCACGGACACCCCCCTCGACTGCCATCTGATGATCGAGGACGCGGACCGCTGGGCGCCGCAGTACATCGAGGCGGGCGCCGGTTCCGTCACCTTCCACGTCGAGGCGGCGGCAGCCCCCGTACGGCTGGCGCGGGAGATCCGGGCCAAGGGCGCCCGAGCCTCCATGGCGCTCAAGCCCGCGACGCCCATCGAGCCGTACGAGGACCTGTTGCCCGAGCTCGACATGCTGCTGATCATGACGGTGGAGCCGGGCTTCGGCGGCCAGGCGTTCCTGGACATCATGCTGCCGAAGATCCGCCGCACCCGTGAGCTGATCTCCAAGCACGGCCTCGAACTCTGGCTCCAGGTCGACGGCGGCGTCTCCGAGTCCACCATCGAGCGGTGCGCCGAGGCCGGTGCGGACGTGTTCGTAGCGGGTTCGGCGGTGTACGGGGCCGCTGACCCGGCCGAAGCCGTGCGCGCACTGCGGGCCAGGGCCGACGCGGCCACGGCATCGGCGGCCTGGGCATGCGGCCACTGAACCCGGAAGTGGAGCCGGCGGCCACTCCGGCCCCCGATTGCGGGTCGGCCCGGCCAAGGGCGGATGAACGTGGTCCGACGGGACCGATCAAGGATCGCCGGATCTGACAGGATGAACGGCGTATCGAGAGTGTGAACAGCAGTGAGGAGATCGCGGTGTCTGCAATGTCGGCGGGCCGGTCCGCCCTGCGGATGGGGCCCGCGGAGCTGGTGCAGGCGGCGGCCATGGCCCGCCGCTTCTACCTCGAAGGAAAGTCGAAGATCCAGATCGCCGAGGAGTTCGGCGTCAGCCGCTTCAAGGTGGCCCGGGTCCTGGAGACGGCACTGGAACGCGACCTCGTGCGGATCGAGATCCGGGTCCCCGCCGAGCTCGACGCCGAGCGCTCCGACGCGCTCCGGGCCCGCTACGGGCTGCGTCACGCGGTCGTCGTCGAATCCCCCGCGGAGGAGCAGGACGACGCACCCGACCCGGAGAACCTGGGGGAGGTCGCGGCCGATCTCCTGGGCGAACTGGTGAACGAGGGCGATGTGCTCGGCCTGGCCTGGGGCCGCTCCACGATCCACATGGCGGCGGCCCTCGACCGGCTGCCGCCGTGCACGGTCGTGCAGCTCACCGGGGTGTACGACGCGGGGACGGCCGAGCGCGGCTCGGTCGAGGCGGTCCGCCGGGCCGCCCAGGTGGCCGGCGGTGAGGCCCACCCCATCTACGCCCCGATGCTGCTGCCCGACCCGGCCACGGCCGCCGCGCTGCGCCACCAGACCGGTATCGCCCGCGCCTTCGAGTACTTCGACAAGGTGACGGTCGCCGCGGTGTCCATCGGCTCCTGGGAGCCGGGCATCTCCACCGTCCACGACATGCTGACGGACGAGGAGCGCGCGCACTACGCGTCGCTCGGCGTCGCCGCCGAGATGTCCGCGCACCTCTTCGACACGGAGGGACGGCGGGTCGGCCGGGACCTGGGGGAGCGTTGCATCACGGTCGAGGCCGACCGGCTGCGCCGGATCCCCGAGGTGGTGGCGATCGCGGGCGGCCAGCGGAAGGCCGCGGCGATCGGGGCGGTCCTGCGGTCCGGTCTGGTCACCAGCCTGGTGACGGACACGGCGGCGGCGGACTACCTGCTGACGGAGTCGTCGGCGCCGCGGCGGCCGGCCCTGGAGCGGGCGGATCCGGACGGCGTCTGAGGGGCGCCGGGGGCGGCGGCAGCGGTGGTCGTTGCCGGGGCCACCCGGTGAGCGTTCTGTCCTCGATCGCCGGACGGGCTCGATTGTGCCGCACGGCTGTCGAGCCGTGCGGGTGGCGGCGAGTGATGTGCCCGGACAGCGGGTGAGCTGCCCGGGCGGTTCGCCGCTTCAGTCCTGGGCCATGCCCAGGACCGAGGCCTCCAGGTACTGCTCCGGCTTCTCGTACTGGCTCACATCGGCCGGGTTGTAGCGGGGGGTCTGCCGGGACCAGTCCAGGTTGCCGCGCATCCAGCTCCGCATCCCGTCCAGGTACGGCGTGAGCATCCAGGACAGCTGCGGGTGCGCGGCCAGCAGCTCGGCCTCGGCGGCGAGGAACCGCTCCGTCTCCGTGGCGATCTCCGCGCAGACGTGTTCCAGCGCCTGCTGCTTGCCGTGACCGCGGTGGTGGCGGACCAGGTGGACGAGATTGTGGATCTCGCCGAGCACCTGCTCCTTCTCGTAGGAGTACACATCGTTGGCCCAGCACACGACGTTGCACGAGGCTTCCACCGCAGTGATGAACCGGGGGTCGTTGTGGATCGATTCGGGTGCCTCGATCCCGGCCACGATCTCTATCAGGTCCATGCAGACATGTATCGCGCCGGTGTGGCGGCGCTTGGCGATGTACGTCTCCTCGGGCGGCACCACACCCGCGGCCCGATTCCCGGCCTCCCAGGTGGTGGCCGTCGTGAGATACGTGACCAGGTGCCGACCGAACCGGGCGCGCCAGTGTGCGGCCGCGGCCGGCGTCGTCCGTTCCCACAGATCGACCAGAGCGACCACGGCGGCGGGGAGCTCATGGTCCGCCGGACCGCCCGTACCGTTGCCCTCGATCACGGACCGCATCACCGCGACCACGTCCCGCACCCGCTCCGGGCTGCGGCCGAGATGACCGTCGTCGAGCTGGTCGTCGACGAGGAACAGCCACACGAACCAGTCGGCGACGAGCTCGAGATTCTTGCCGTCGGCGGTCGGGTACACCATGCCGACGAACGCCCCGAAGTCCGCCTGCTCGAAGCGTTCCCTGGCTGAATCGCGGTGTACCAGACCGGTGTTGCGGATCCAGTCGTCGAGATGAACTCTGGTGTCCCCGACGTGCGGATTCGTCCGCTGGGGGAACGGGCAGTAGATGTCCGGAAGTTCGCTCTCCACGGGTGGGTCGTGATCCTCTCCGGTCGTGTGGATTACGGAAGTTGTGACCCTTCCGCATGTTCCTCCGGGGCGACGCGGCGACCCACGGGACCTGCGGGTTGGAAGCTACCCGACCCCTTCCACCAGGTCCAGGGAAGGTCTGATCGCGAATGATTCGGACGCGGTTCGGGTAGGGTCCGTCGGCAAGGCAGGTTCCACTTGCCCGGTACTCCCGCCCGGTTCCTCTGGAGGAACGTACGAACGTGGGGGGTATTTGCTGTGTCTTCGTGGAAGCGACCTGCTCCGTTTCGTGTGAAAACATGAGTGTTATGCGTTTTCTTGAGCCCGGCACCGGTCGCTACACAGACTCCCCCTCGGTCCCGTACGACCTCACGTACGACGATGTCTTCATGGTCCCGGGCCGTTCGGCGGTCGGATCCCGCCAGGGTGTCGATCTCTCCTCCCCCGACGGTACCGGCACCACCATCCCCCTCGTGGTGGCGAACATGACGGCCATCGCGGGCCGCCGGATGGCCGAAACGGTCGCCCGCCGCGGCGGGCTCGTCGTCATCCCGCAGGACATCCCGCTCGAGGTCGTCGCCGACGTCGTCTCGTGGGTGAAAACGCGCCATCTGGTGCTCGATACGCCGATCGTGCTGGCCCCCGGCCAGACAGTCGCCGACGCCCTGTCCCTGCTGCCCAAGCGCGCGCACGGCGCCGGCGTCGTCGTCGACGAGGAGCAGCGGCCCGTCGGTGTCGTCACCGATCACGACCTGACCGGTGTCGACCGCTTCACCCAGCTCTCCGAGATCATGTCCAGGGACCTGGTGCTGCTCGACGCGGACATCGACCCGCGCGACGCGTTCAACAAGCTCGACGGCGCCCACCGCAAGCTCGCCCCCGCGGTCGACGCGGACGGCCGGCTCGTCGGCATCCTCACCCGGAAGGCCGCGCTCCGCGCCACCCTGTACACCCCCGCGACCGACGCCGGCGGCAAGCTGCGGATCGCCGCCGCCGTCGGGATCAACGGCGATGTCGCGGGCAAGGCCAAGCAGCTCCTCGACGCGGGCATCGACGCGCTCGTCGTGGACACCGCCCACGGCCATCAGGAGTCCATGATCAACGCGGTCCGGGCCGTTCGCGGGCTCGACCCGCAGGTGCCCGTCGTCGCGGGCAACATCGTCGCCGCCGAGGGCGTGCGCGACCTCGTCGAGGCCGGTGCGGACATCATCAAGGTCGGTGTCGGACCGGGCGCCATGTGCACCACCCGGATGATGACGGGCGTGGGGCGGCCGCAGTTCTCCGCCGTCCTGGAGTGCGCCGCCGAGGCGAAGAAGTACGGCAAGCACGTCTGGGCCGACGGTGGTGTGCGCCACCCTCGCGATGTCGCGATGGCGCTCGCCGCGGGTGCGTCCAACGTGATGATCGGCTCCTGGTTCGCCGGTACGTACGAGTCGCCCGGCGACCTCCAGCAGTCCGCCGACGGCCGCTTCTACAAGGAGTCCTTCGGCATGGCATCCGCCCGCGCCGTGAAGAACCGTACGTCGGACGAGTCGGCGTACGACCGGGCTCGCAAGGCGCTCTTCGAGGAGGGCATCTCCACCTCTCGGATGTTCCTCGACCCGGCCCGGCCCGGCGTCGAGGACCTGATCGACTCGATCATCGCGGGCGTCCGTTCCTCCTGCACCTATGCCGGTGCGGCCTCCCTGGAGGAGTTCGCCGAGAGGGCGGTCGTCGGGGTGCAGAGCGCCGCCGGATACGCCGAGGGCAAACCGCTGCACGCCAGCTGGAGTTGATCCCGTAATCCGGCAACGCCGTTGCCCTCCACGGCCGTTCGGGCCATGGGGGGCAACGGCGTTTCCGGGTGCCTTCGAGGGTGGCACGGATGTCCGAATCCGGCCCCTGGATACCGCCGCGATCCGCCTCAACCTCGTTGGAATGTAAGTAACATGAAACCCAATCAGCCGCCTGTTCCTCTGTGGTAAGGGATCTCATGTCCTTCTTCACCGATCTGGCCCATCAGTACATCGACGGCGAGTGGAGGCCGGGCAAGGGGTCCTGGGACATCATCGACTTCAATCCGTACAACGGGGAGAAGCTCGCCTCGATCACGGTCGCCACGACCGACGAGGTGGACCAGGCCTACCGGTCCGCCGAGGCCGCGCAGCGGGCGTGGGGCGACACCAACCCGTATGCCCGACGGCAGGTGCTGGAGCGGGTGCTGCGCGTCGTCGAGGAACGTGAGCCCGAGATCAGTGACGCGATCGTCGCGGAGCTGGGCGGCACCCGGCTGAAGGCGGCCTTCGAACTGCATCTCGCCAAGGAGTTCCTGCGGGAGTCGATCCAGCTCGCGCTGCGGCCCGTCGGACAGATTCTGCCCTCGCCGACCGAGGGCAAGGAGAACCGCGTCTACCGGGTGCCCGTCGGTGTCGTGGGCGTCATCAGCCCGTTCAACTTCCCGTTCCTGCTCTCGCTGAAGTCCGTCGCCCCCGCGCTGGCGCTCGGCAACGCGGTGGTGCTCAAGCCGCACCAGAACACGCCGGTCTGCGGCGGCACGCTGGTGGCGAAGGTGTTCGAGGAGGCGGGGCTGCCGGCCGGTCTCCTGAACGTCGTGGTCACCGACATCGCCGAGATCGGTGACGCACTGCTGGAGCACCCCATTCCGCAGGTCATCTCCTTCACCGGTTCGGACAAGGTGGGACGGCACGTCGCCACGGTGTGCGCGGCGAACCTCAAGCGCGCCGTGCTCGAACTCGGCGGCAACAGCGCGCTCATCGTCCTCGACGACGCCGATCTGGACTACGCCGTGGACGCGGCCGTCTTCAGTCGGTACGTGCACCAGGGCCAGGTCTGCATGGCCGCGAACCGGATCCTGGTCGACCGGGCGGTGGAGAAGGAGTTCACCGAGAAGTTCGTCGCCAAGGTCGCGTCGCTCCGGGTCGGTGACCCGGCCGACCCGGAGACCGTGATCGGCCCGCTGATCAACTCCTCGCAGGCCGAGGCCATTTCCTCGCTCGTCGACCAGACCGTCGAGGCCGGTGCGACCGCCCTGCTGCACGGCCGGGCCGACGGCAACCTGGTGAGCCCGTCCGTGCTGACCGGGCTGGCCGCCGATTCTCCCGTCCTCTCCCAGGAGATCTTCGGGCCGGTCGCACTTCTCGTGCCGTTCGACGGTGACGACGAGGCGGTACGGATCGCCAACGACACCCCGTACGGCCTGAGCGGTGCGGTGCACACCGGCGACATCGAGCGCGGTGTCCGGATCGGGCAGCGCGTCCACACCGGCATGATCCACATCAACGACGGCACGGTCCACGACGAGCCGATCGTCCCGTTCGGCGGCGAGAAGAGTTCCGGCCTCGGCCGCCTGAACGGCGATTCGATGGTCGATGCCTTCACCACGCAGAAGTGGATCTCGGTGCAGCACGGCCGCTCGCAGTTCCCGTTCTGACCGGTCACCGGATGCGGTGAGCGCGCCCGGCGAGGCGGCGCCATGGTCTACTTCGGGGGCGGCTCCTGCCGCCCCCGAAGTAGACCATCGCAGAGAAGTGAACCGCCCGAAGTGCGCCTGAACGACCTCGACGAACGCATCGTCCACGCCCTCGCCGAAGACGCCCGGCGCTCCTACGCGGACATCGGCGCGATCATCGGCCTGTCCGCGCCCGCCGTGAAGCGCCGGGTGGACAGGCTGCGCGCCGAGGGCGCGATCACCGGCTTCACGGTGCGGGTGGATCCGGCGGCGCTGGGGTGGGAGACCGAGGGGTTCATCGAGATCTACTGCAGCCGGAACACGTCGCCGGAGGCGATCAAGCGGGGGCTCGCCCGGTATCCGGAGATCGCCTCGGCCTCCACGGTGACGGGGGAGGCCGACGCGATCGTGCAGGTCTTCGCCGCAGACATGCGCCACTTCGAGCAGGTGCTCGAACAGATCGCGGGCGAGCCGTACGTGGAGCGGACGAAGTCCGTGCTGGTGCTTTCGCCGCTGTTGCGGCGGTACTCGTCGGGGGCGCCCGAGTAAGAGGGGCCCAGGTGCCGGGCGGGCTTGATCCGCCTGCTGGGCCGAGACCTGGGTCACCCGCTTGACCTGCGAAGACGTCGCGCGCAATGAATCGCCGCCACCGGCCGTCGGCGCGCAATGGATCGATGGTGTGCGCGCAACGGTCGTGCCTTGTCGGGCCCGCGCGGTGGACCGTACGGTCTATACGTCCCCGCCCCGCCCGTACCGCCCGAGGTCAGCCATGCCGCCGTTGCGCACCGCCCTGCTCCAGAGCTCCGGACGACCCGGGCACGTGGACGAGAACATCAAGGTGCTCGACCAAGCGGCGCAGCGGGCCGCGGACGCTGGGGCCCGGCTGCTGGTCTGCCCCGAGCTGTTCCTGACCGGGTACGCGATCGGGGCCGATGTCCCCCGGCTGGCCGAGCCGGCCGACGGTCCTTCCGCCCGGGCGGTCGCCGAGATCGCCGCACGGCACGGGCTCGCGGTCCTCTACGGCTACCCGGAGCGTGCGGGCGAGGAGATCTTCAACGCCGCGCAGCTCATCGGGCCCGACGGCGCGGCGCTCGCGAACTACCGCAAGTCCCACCTCTTCGGCTGCTTCGAGCAGGAGTGGTTCACCCCGGGCGAGCAGCCCGTCGTCCAGGCCGAACTCGACGGCGTCCGCATCGGGATCATGATCTGCTACGACGTCGAGTTCCCGGAGAACGTCCGCGCGCACGCCCTCGCGGGCACCGATCTGCTGCTGGTGCCCACCGCGGTGATGCACCCCTTCCAGTTCGTCGCCGAGTCCGTCGTGCCGGTGCGCGCCTTCGAGAGCCAGCTGTACGTGGCATACGTCAACAGGACCGGTCAGGAAGGCGGGTTCGAGTTCGTCGGGCTGAGCTGCCTGGCCGGTCCGGACGGCACCGTCCGCGCCCGCGCCGGACGTGGTGAGGAACTCGTCATCGGTGATGTCGACCCCGAGTTCCTGAGCGCTTCGCGCGCCGCCAACCCGTATCTGAGCGACCGCCGCCCCGGTCTGTACGGCTCCCTCGTCTGAGCCCGTCGCCCCCCGTTCCGTCTTTTTTGCGCAAGGAGTCCGTACCCCATGACGTCCACGGTGCCCAACGCCGTCCAGCACACCGACGCCACCGAGCCGATCACCATGTTCGGGCCGGACTTCCCCTACGCGTACGACGACTTCCTGGCGCACCCCGCGGGCATCGGGCAGATACCGGCGACCGAGCACGGCACCGAGGTCGCCGTCATCGGGGGCGGGCTCTCCGGCATCGTCGCCGCGTACGAGCTGATGAAGATGGGGCTCAGGCCCGTCGTCTACGAAGCGGACGAGATCGGCGGGCGGCTGCGTACGGTCGGCTTCGAGGGCTGCTCCGCCGCAGGCGAAGAAGGGGAACTCACCGCCGAGATGGGCGCGATGCGGTTCCCGCCGTCCTCCACCGCGCTCCAGCACTACATCGACCTGGTCGGCCTGGAGACGAAGCCGTTCCCCAACCCGCTCTCCCCGGCCACCCCGTCGACCGTCGTCGACCTCAAGGGTGAGGCGCACTACGCGCGGACCGTCGACGATCTGCCGCAGGTCTACCGCGAGGTGATGGACGCCTGGAACCGCTGTCTGGAGGAGGGCGCGGACTTCTCCGACATGAACCGGGCGATGCGCGAACGCGATGTGCCGCGCATCCGGGAGATCTGGGCGGAGCTCGTCCAAAAGCTCGACAACCAGACCTTCTACGGATTCCTCTGCGACTCCGACGCGTTCAAGTCGTTCCGCCACCGGGAGATCTTCGGCCAGGTCGGCTTCGGCACGGGCGGCTGGGACACCGACTTCCCCAACTCCATCCTGGAGATCCTGCGCGTCGTCTACACCGAGGCCGACGACCACCACCGCTCCATCGTCGGCGGCAGCCAGCAGCTCCCGCTGCGGCTCTGGGACCGCGAACCGCAGAAGATCGTCCACTGGCCGCTCGGCACGTCGCTGTCCTCGCTGCACGGAGGCGAGCCGCGCCCCGCCGTGACCCGGCTGCACCGCACCGCCGGAAACCGGATCACCGTCACCGACGCCACCGGTGACATCCGCACCTACCCGGCCGCCATCTTCACCGGGCAGTCCTGGCTGCTGCTCTCGAAGATCGACTGCGACGACGCGCTCTTCCCGATCGACCACTGGACGGCGATGGAGCGCACCCACTACATGGAGTCGTCGAAGTTGTTCGTCCCCGTCGACCGGCCGTTCTGGCTGGACAAGGCCGTCGACAGCAGGGGGGTGCCGACCGGGCGGGACGTCATGTCGATGACGCTCACCGACCGGATGACCCGGGGGACGTACCTCCTGGACGACGGCCCCGACCGGCCCGCCGTCATCTGCCTCTCGTACACCTGGTGCGACGACAGCCTGAAGTGGCTGCCGCTCTCCCCGAACGAGCGCATGGACGTCATGCTCAAGTCGCTCGGAGAGATCTACCCGGGCGTCGACATCAGGAAGCACATCATCGGCAACCCGGTGACGGTCTCGTGGGAGAACGAGCCCTATTTCATGGGTGCGTTCAAGGCGAATCTGCCGGGCCACTACCGCTACCAGCGGCGGCTGTTCACCCACTTCATGCAGGACCGGCTGCCCGCCGACCGGCGGGGGCTGTTCCTTGCAGGCGACGACATCTCCTGGACGGCCGGATGGGCCGAGGGCGCCGTACAGACCGCGCTCAACGCCGTCTGGGGCGTGATGACCCAGTTCGGCGGCGCGACCGACGCGACGAACCCCGGCCCCGGCGACGTCTTCGACGACATCGCCCCGGTCGAACTCCCGGAGGACTGAGACTGTTTCGGCGCTACGCGGGCCGGCAGACGCTGCGCTGCCGGCCCAGGCCCGAGATCTCGACCTCCATCACGTCGTCCGGACCCAGGTAGGGGAAGCGGCCGGACAACGCCACACCCTGCGGGGTACCGGTGTTGATGATGTCGCCGGGCTCCAGCACCAGGTACTGCGAAAGATGGTGCACCAGATGCGCCACGCTGAAGATCATGTCCGCGGTGCTGGAATCCTGCCGCGGCTCCCCGTTGACGTAGCTGCGCAGCCGCAGCCGCTGCGGGTCACCGACCTCGTCGGCCGTCACCAGCACCGGGCCCAGCGGGTTGAACGTGGCGCAGCTCTTGCCCTTGGACCACTGGCCGCCCGACTCCTCCAGCTGGAAGGCGCGCTCGGAGACGTCGTTGCTGACGGCGTAGCCCGCGATGTGCGCGGCGGCGTCGGCGGGGGAGTCCAGGTAGGAGGCGCGGCGGCCGATGACGACGGCCAGTTCCACCTCCCAGTCGGTCTTCTTCGAGCCGCGCGGGATGAGCACGTCGTCGTACGGGCCGACGATCGTGTTCGGCGACTTGTAGAAGAGGATCGGCTGCTCGGGCGGCTCGCTGCCCGATTCCGCAGCGTGGGCCGCGTAGTTCTGGCCGATGCAGAGCAGGGCGGAGGGGCGGGCCACCGGGGCGCCGACCCGCTGACCCGTGATGTCGGTCTCCGGGAGCACCGGCTCGGTCGGGACCAGGTGGGGATCGTCGGCGAGCGCGGCGAGGAACGCGCCGTCGATGTCGGCGGTGATGCCCGACAGGTCGTGGTGGCGGCCTTCGGGGCAGACGAGGACCGGGCGCTCGTGGCCCGGCTCGCCGATGCGCATCAGTCGCATGAAGGTGAACTCTCCTGACAGGTATGGGGGGTTGGGGGCGGTTCTTGCAGCCCCGCCGGACACGCCCTAGTGCAGACGGGTGAGGGCGTCGGCGGTGACGGCGTGGACCGGGGGACGTCCGGCGAGCAGCCGCAGCACCTCGTCGACGGCGCTCATGCCGAGCCGCTGCCGGCATTCGACGCTGCCCGCCGCCTGGTGCGGGGTGAGCAGCACGTTCGGCAGGGTGCGGAACGGGTGGCCGGCGGGCAGCGGCTCGGCGTCGAAGACATCGATCGCCGCGTCCAGCCGGCCCGACGACACCTCCGCGAGGAGCGCGTCCTCGTCGACCAGCCATGACCTGGCGGTGTTCACCAGGCCCGCCCCGTCCGGCATCAGCGCCAGCTGCTCGGCGCCGATCATCCGGCGGGTCTCCTCGGTGACCGGCGCGTGCACGGCGACGATCCTGCTGTGCGACAGCAGTGTCCGAAGGGGTACGGACTGCACGCCGAGCGCCTCGGCGTCCGCGTCGGAGAGGTACGGGTCGGTGACGCTCACCCGCGCCCCCATCGCCCGGACCAGGGCGATGTAGGCGCGTCCGGTGCGGGAGGCACCGATCACGCCGATGTCGCTGCCGTGGATCTCGTGGCGTGGCGGGGCCTCGCTCGCGGCCGCCCACTCCAGCCCGCCGCGCAGCGCGTGGTCGAAGCGCTGGATGCGGTGGAGCAGCGAGAGCGTGAACGCGAGCGCCACCTCGGCGACCGGGCGGGCCATCTCGTCCCCGGCCTGGGTCACCAGGATGCCCCGCCGGAACACCTCCTCGGTGACATAGGGGGCGACCGCCGAGCCGGTGTGCGCCACCAGCTCCAACCGGTCGGCCGAGGCAAGGAGTCCGGCGTCCACCCGGGGCGCGCCCCAGGAGGTGATCAGCGCCCGGGCCCCGGGCAGTGCCGCGGTCACCGCCGTCCGGTCGCGGTGGTCGTCCAGGACCGTCAGCTCCGCCGCCCGCTCCAGCTCCCGCCACACCTCGGCGGTGAAGAACTGGGCCCGCAGGCCCGGCGGTACGGCGACGACCACCCGGGAACGGCCGGCAGGGTCAGGAGAGCCAGGCATCGAGGTGCTCCGCAACGAAGGCGTCATCGGTCAGCCAAGGGTAGGCCTCGGCCACCCGGCTGATCTCCTGGGCCTGTCCGGGGGAGAGCGTCTCGGCCGGGTCCAGGCACCGGATGTTCGCCAGCAGTCCCTGGCGGCGCAGCACTTCGTGCACCCCGGCGATGCAGCCGCGGAACGCGCCGCGCACATCGAAGACCGCGCTGTTGGCATCGGTCAGCTCGGAGCGGCGTGCCAGGCAGCGCACCATCGCCTCGTGGTCCCCGCCGCGCGCCTTGCGGACGTCGTCGAGGAGGGTCACCGCGGAGCTCGTCCAGACGGCCCACTGGCCGAGGAGACCGCCCGCGAACCAGCGCGGGCCGCCGTCGGCCGTCTCGTACGGCGTGAGCAGATCACCGATGATGTCGTCGTCGTTGCCGGTGTAGAGCGCCACCTCGTCGGCACGGTCCGCGGCGGCCACCGCCCGTACGACATCGGCCGTGCGGTACCGGTCGAACGGGGCGATCTTCACCGCGACCGTGTTCGGCAGGTCGGTGAACGCGGACCAGAAACCGGGCGACAAGTACCGTCCGCCGACGGCCTCCTGGAGATAGAAGCCGATCACCGGCAGCACCTCGCCGACCACCCGGGCCCGCTCCAGCAGACCCTTCTCGTCCGCACCGGGCACGGCCGGGCTGAGCAGCACCGCGTCGTAGCCGAGCTCGGCGGCGGTCTCGGCCTCGGCGACGGCCTGCGCCGTGTATCCGCAGGCCCCGGCGACCTTGATGAACGGGCGTCCGGCCTCGGCGTCGATCGTCTCGGCGGCGAGCTCCAGGACCGGCCGGAACAGTCCGACCTCCGGTTCCCGGATCTCGAACTGCGTGGTGTGGACGGCGACGGCGACCCCGCCCGCGCCGGAGGCGAGGTAGTAGCGGGTCAGCGCGCGCTGCCGCCGCTCGTCGAAGGAGCCGTCGTCGTGCAGGGCCAGCGGGTGCGCGGGGATTACGGCACCGTGGGCGAGTGCGTCCAGTGCGCCGGACCGGGCGGGGGAGGACGGGAGGGAGGGAGTGGACATGGGGTGGATCAGAACCTTCCGTCGCGGACCTGGAACTTGGTGGGCTTGCCGGACAGCGGTAGCCCGCGGCGCAGCCAGTCGGCCTGCCACTCGACGAGGG